>CAYWXK010000120.1:0-1548 GCA_964462515.1 uncultured Pirellulales bacterium | reverse complement strand
CCCGTTAGAAATCTTATTTCTAACGGGGCTAACGTCAGTGATGGATAATGCATCAATCCGGGGCCTATCCCGATTAGTTCGGGATAGGCCCCGGTTGTTTGTATATGGATGGATGATTACACAGTAAGACAAAAATACAGAGAGTTCTTATAACAATCTCAATTCGCTGGACAAAGTAAATCTTGTCTTATATTATGGCCACAAACTTGGCTTATTTTATTGAGTTCTACAGTGGTCTAGACCCTACAATTTTTTTTAGAAACTAACATCACAAAAGGGGCAGGTAATGAATAAGCAAACAAGACGAGAATTTCTGAAAAATGCTGGTTCTGTAGCAATCTCAGGCAGCCTGTTATCGAGACTTCCGAGTGGTGTTACTGCCAGCCAGATAAAAAGCGAAAGAAAACCTCCGAACATAATATTTATTATGACCGACGACCATGCCTCGCACGCTCTAAGCTGCTACGGCAGCAAAATCAATAAAACACCAAACCTTGACAGGATTGCCAAAGAGGGCATGCGGTTTACCAACTGCTTTTGCACAAATTCCATCTGTGCACCCAGCCGGGCCGTAATTCTGACCGGCAAATATAGTCATCTGAACGGCGTCACCGACAACGCGGTGGAGTTTGACGGCAGCCAGCAAACCTTTCCCAAACTGCTGCAAAAGGCCGGTTACAAAACTGCTATTATCGGCAAATGGCACCTCAAAACAGACCCGACAGGTTTTGACTACTGGAATATCCTGCCCGGGCAGGGCATTTATCATAATCCTGTGTTGATAGAAATGGGGCAGCGAAAAAAACACACTGGCTACGTTACCGACATAATTACCGACCTGTGCCTTAAATGGCTCAAAGAACGCTCAGGCGATAAACCATTCTGTCTGATGTATCACCATAAAGCCCCGCACCGGGAGTGGGAACCGGATGATAAGCACGCAAAGATGTACGAGGATATCGACATACCCCTCCCCGAAACATTCAATGATGATTACAAGACCCGCTGTGCCGCTGCCCGTCAGCAAGAAATGACGATTGAGCACCACCTTAACGAAAAGGACCTGAAAATGAAGCCACCGGAAGGGCTGACAGGCCAGGAGTCAAAGAAATGGAAGTATCAGCGATACATAAAAGATTATCTGCGATGTGTTGCTTCGGTCGATGACAACGTCGGACGGCTATTGGATTACCTCGATTCTTCGGGCCTGGCCGAGAATACCATTATATTTTATACCTCCGACCAGGGCTTTTATCTGGGCGACCACGGCTGGTTCGACAAACGATTTATGTATGAAGAGTCGCTGCGTATGCCGCTACTCGTAAGATACCCAAAGAAAATCAAGGCAGGCTCGATAAACAATGATTTAGTACTTAACCTGGATTTTGCACCAACATTTTTGGACCTGGCCGGCGTCGCTGTGCCGGGTGACATGCAGGGCCACTCTATTCGCTCACTGCTAAAAGGTAGCACCCCCAAAGATTGGCGGGACTCAATGTATTACCACTATTATGAGTATCCTGCAGTTCATAGTGTTAAACGGCATTA
>CAYWXK010000119.1:0-1562 GCA_964462515.1 uncultured Pirellulales bacterium | reverse complement strand
TTTGCGATGGAAACGTCCTCGGCGATTTCAAAGTCAAACATCCCAACGAGTATGTGGTCGGCACCATTTTCTAAGACGTAACGGAAGGCATCCTGCGGCGGAATTGCGCCGGCGGCCATTATTTTAAACGCAATCCAGGGCTTTTCGACACCTTTCATAAATTCGAGCGTCTCCTGCGGATTTCTGCACCAGTAGCCGGGCACTTCGTTGTAAGAGCCTTTTAGCTCATTGGGCTTTGGTGCGCTTGGGTAATTGTGGTGATGAAATGTCTTGATATAGAAATCGTTGGGGATTTTATTTTTTTCGCACTCAATGACGACCTTGAGGTCGTGAGCGCCGACGCCGGAGGGGACGCCGTGTTCTTTGGCGACTTCTACGGCCTTGGCGATGAGGTCGATTTTACCCTCTGAGATGAGACGGTCGGAGTGGACGCCCCAGAGATAAATTGCTTCGCTTCCATCATCGACAAGCTCTTTGACCTGGTCGGTGTATGCCTTCATATCTTCTTCGACCGGAGCGGTGGGGCAGATAATCCATTGCATTTTGCCGCCGAGCTTATAACGATATCTCTTGAGCAAAGCCACGCAGCCGGGCGGATTGTGGATGGAGAGGGTGTTGATGCCGTGTGCCTCGGCTATGGCCATAGTTTCAAAAATCTTCTCTTCAGTGTTGTAATGTGCGGTGAGATTATAGACATACCGCAGGTCACGGCTGTGGGTAAAATGCGTTAGCAGGTTTCCGCCCAAAAGCATTCGGCTGACTTTCAGCTTGCCGATTTGCCCTGTGGGCAAGGTGTCTTTTGAGCTGGGCTGGACTTTAATTGCAGCAGGTAATACGGCCTTTTCCTGTTCGGCGGCTTTGGATGAGGTTGCCTGCAGCGCAGCCGCTGCGGCTGCGGAGGTAAGAAGCGACTTTTTGATAAGTTCCCGGCGGTTAATTTTTTCTGACATATCTATGCACTCCAATATAAAGTTATGTTTTTGTCCGTACTGGTTCGCCCTAATTCATAGGACTCTGTCCAATCGGGAGTATTATAACACATCTATCTGGAAAAGGCAAACAGATTTTGGCTTGCCCCCACGACTGCGGTCGGGTAGAAGAAATACATTTTTTGAATTTTGGCCTGTGATTTTGCTTTCTTGTCCGCCGTACACCTGGTGAAGGCGGATTGATTTTTAATATGACTCTATTTCGGTGTACATTCTGGCTCACCCGGATTCACGTTGCAATCGATTAGCCAGTCATCTGCTATTTCTGCCAAATCGGAGAAATCATCGACTAACCAGTTCGTTGCCATCAATGCAAAGTCATAAAAGTCAACCTTGCAATCGTCATTTAAATCGCCAGTTAGTTTATACCGACATAAACTTTTTATGGCAAGCGAATGCCACCAGCCTGCAGCAATGGCGATAAAGTCGCTATTGGGCGAAGGGATATTGCACTGGCCAGAGTTGTTGCTTCCCCAGGCGATGGAGCCATCCTGCTTTAATCCGAGCGAATGATACCGGCCAGCAGCGATGGCGATAAAGCCGCTATTGGGCTCTGGGATATTGCACTGGCCA
>CAYWXK010000118.1:0-1817 GCA_964462515.1 uncultured Pirellulales bacterium | reverse complement strand
TGGCATTGTGCCGGTGGTAAGTAACGGCGAATAAATCTGCAAGTATTAAAATGCCCAGCAGCACGCCGGTAGAAGCCCGCGCAGGCAGGACGGCTGCCATTAAAGGCACGACTAAAATCCCAAAGCCCGGAATCCCGGTCTTCGAAATCCCCACCATAAGCGCACATAGTGCAACCACAATCCAGCTAACCACATCCAGCTCCAGCATACTTTATCCCTGTTAACCTTTTTTACTGCCGCCTAAACCCGCGCAATCTATCGGTTTTAGACCGGCTTTGCAACATTTTGCTCACCGGCAGTTTGTAATTGACTGTCTGGTCATAGCGGCTATATTACTGGAGGTGCTAATTTATCCCTTGCCAGGTTAAATGGCTACCGTGCCGCCAAATGATAAAGTGCTGTATTAACACAGCAAAATCATAACTTTCAAAGGGTCTGAAGGAGACCAAAATGAGTGCGAAAAAGTTGCTTTTCTATTTGTTAGCTGTCCTCTTAGGCGGCTGCGTGCCTATATCACTGCATCCACTTTTTACCGATAAGGACATCGTCTTCGAAGAGAAGCTGTTAGGTGTGTGGATACAAGAGCCTAACGATTCACAGACAATCTGGGAGTTCAGGCGTGCTGACGAGATGCCGAATGCATACAGATTAACTTGTACGGACAAAGATAACAAAAAGGGCTCGTTTGTCGCACATTTGGTCAAACTTAAAAAACAGCTTTTCTTAGATATTTATCCTGACAAGCTGCCATCAGAACCGCAAGAGCCGAACAAGGGACAGCAGTGGGAATATAATTCTCTATTCTGGATTCCGGCCCACACATTCGTAAAGGTATCTTCGATAGGATTACAGGTAAAGCTGCAATCGATGAACTATGATAAACTAAAAGAGCTTCTCGAACGGGAACCTAAGACGGTAGGGCATTCGATAATCAAAGATGGCGATTCAGAGCGGCTTGTTCTGACGGCACCGACTAAAAAGCTTCAGGCGTTCGTCCTTAAGTATGCTGATGACAAAAACGTATTTGCCGATGAGATTGTTCTTTGCCGCAGGATAGCCGAAACCGAGAAAGATTCGACTTCGCAAAAGCCCGCCGAAAGCTCGAAAGAACAGAATAAATAGGTCGTATAGTTTATGTTCAGTAACCCGGAGTTCAGGCGCTATTTAATAAATATCGACTCAGCCTCGACAGACCAGCTTTCCACCAATTGCCTGGTGATAGGGGCCGGCATCGCCGGCCTGCGTGCTGCTATCGAGGCAGCAGACCACTGCGATGTCCTTATCGTCTGCAAAGACGCTCTGGAAAATAGCAACACTTGGAAGGCCCAGGGCGGCGTCGCCTCAGTGCTTGACAAAGCAGATACGTTCAAGTCGCACATAGCCGATACGCTCGCTACGGGGTGCGGTATATGCGATGAAAGCGTAGTTGAATTAGTTGTTCGTCAGGGGCCTGAGCTAATAGAACAATTGCTTCGCTGGGGAGTTGAGTTTGACCTGGTAGATGGCCGCATTGCTACCACGCTCGAAGGCGGCCACAGTCATCCCCGCATCGCCCATGCCCACGGCGATGAGACGGGCAGGATAATCGCAGAGGCACTGATAAGAAAGGTCAGGGGTAATCCGAATATAAAAATAATCGAAAACTTTTACACTATCGACCTGCTCACAGGTGACGGCAGTTGCATCGGTATAATCGGTCTCGATAAACGCAAAGGCCTGCAAATAATCCGGTCAGCAAATACAATCCTTGCAACTGGCGGAGCTGGGCAGCTTTATCGTGAAACTACAAATCCGGAGGTTGCAACCGGCGACGGCAT
>CAYWXK010000117.1:0-2658 GCA_964462515.1 uncultured Pirellulales bacterium | reverse complement strand
CGTGGGGAAAATCTTAAATAAAATGTTATACTAATTTTTTAGAAACGGCACTAGCAAGGAATATGGTCAGGAGGAATGTAGTCTTCCTGCCAGCTTCCATCCCAGATTTCATCCTTGTAAGCTTGAGATATCCACGAGCTGCCCCAGGCATTGTCAGCACGAGACATAGTATGTGTAGCATGATTCTTATGAACTGGTGTCGTGTGAGCACTAACCGCCTGAATAATAATCAGACCACAAAATGCTACAAACAAAATAGCTGCAAAGTTCCTCATTTCTTATTTTTTTCGTCACCGTTTAGCTGAGCTTCTTCCTGCACTATCAGGTACCACCGGCTTCTTACCCCTGCTGGAGAATCCTCTTCAGCAATCTTTTGCAGAACTACCCGTCCTTCATGGCCACACTCTGAGGCCAGCGTATCGAGGGCCCACGTCCTTACCATCTTATTCTCATCAGCAATCAATTTTTCAAGTGACTTAGCTTTATCTGTGTCTGAGAGACGGTTAGTTTGGATACAATTTAGAGCTATCTTTGCTGCAGCACGTACCGAGCCATGAGGATCTGTTAGTGATAGCTGCTCAAGTTTGAGGACAACATCCGGCTGACCGACGGCACCAAGGGCACCACAAGCTTCTTGTCTAATCACATAATCTTCATTTTGTAAAGCGTCAAGCACTACGAGCGGCGTCAGTTTACATATGGGCATGGACTTATCAAGTGTGCTCATTGCGGCTATAGCGTTACTGCTGAACTACACAAACAGAAGTATACGTATTACGTCTGCTCCCAGAGAACGTATCTCAACCATTCGGTTAAGCCCATATGGGTACGCGAACCTGTTATAGAGTCTCAGATTATTGCCATGTTAAGCAGACTTGTGTTGCCAAAGGATGTCTATGATTGGGCAACCAAATACTTGAAACATGCCTTTGCCAGTGATGAAGCTGATACAAAGAACGAGTTTAGGAAATTGTAAAGAAGGATATCACAGACACAGGAAACCATGGATGCCTTGCTATTGAAAGCGGCTCAGGCCGAAGACAGTCTTTCAGCGGGATTTATACGGCTGGCGAAGCAAAAACAAAATGAAATGAGCTTGCTGCAGCAACGCTTTGAACGGATCGAAACAGGGAAAAGGGAAAATTGCCAGGAACCGACAAAAATTCTCGAACTCGCACAACATCTTGCAGAATAATACGTTACGTTTCCACCGCCACAAAAACGCCAGGTCGTCCAATCGGTGTTTTCGAACTTGCAGCTCAATGACGTAACTCTATGTGGCGAATACAGGTTACCGTTTGCAATTCTTGTGGAAAATGGCAACCATCCACTCAACTCGGGGCGACAGGACTCGAACCTGCGACCCCTGGCACCCCATGCCAGTGCTCTAGCCAAACTGAGCTACGCCCCGTTTCAACCATAGTATTCTAAAGGAAAATGGGCCATAAAACAAATGTTTTTTTTAGCCATAGGACTCGGAATCTTTAATCAAAGGTGTACCGAGTTTCTTACAAATAGCGCGATATGCTTTTACGGCACCAGGTCAGTTCGCAGCCAGTGGTTTGTGAATTCCGCTAAATCTGCCCAATCCACATCACCATCGGGCTCGAAGTCTGCCCCGAGGCACCAATCCGGCTCTTGGCATTCTTTGCTCATCCAGGCCTGAGCAACAATGGCGAAATCCGCAAAGTCCACATAGCCATCACCGTCCAAGTCGCCCTTGATTTTTGTCACGGTAATGTTTTTTATCCATTGGGCATAGGAGCTTATTCGCACCGCATCTAAATACTCGGGCAGGCGTATGTTAGGGTCTGCTCTGTCTCGAAACCACGTCTCATTATAAATTGCATAATTTGGGTCGCCATCGTGTCCCTCTTCAAAATGGGTACTTACTGCTCGCGACAGCCCCGCCACCTTCCATTTGCCGCCTGCTTTAATAAACCATCCTCCGCCTGAATCGTAACCGGCAAGAGCGCTTTCATAAATAGTGGCCCATTCTTCGTTAAGACCGTCAAAGTCCGCAATTATTATGTCTGAAGTCTTTCCTTCGAGAACACTGTTGGGTTCGGTTGCCAGGATTCTGTTGGTGCCCATGCGAAGCGTTGTATTGCCGGCATTATTCCACCGATAGCCGTAGATTATACCCTGCTTCTGGAGCATCTCTCCTCGACCGACGCCATAACCACCGAGAACTATATTTTTGCCGATTTCATCTTTGTTTTCATAAATACCTACAAAATTTGTCAAATTTGCGTCGCTCAGTTTCGCTATTCGCAGGTCCGCCGTATTATGGTCCCATATCTGGCTGATAGCGTATTGAACACCGCCAATCCTGACCGGCGTAGTTAGATTGCCCCCCTGATGACGGGTTGTTATTACGCAGTTCGGCCCGATGACCACGCAGGAACCGTTACCTCCCCATCGCCCAATTACATCTTCCGGCGGCCTATCCGTCCAGGTCGTCAGGTTCGGCTCCCCATCGGGGTGCAAAATAAGACCAAAGGCCGGCTGCGCCGCCCAGAATAAAAATGCTGTTATTGCCAGAGCGTATATTAGGTTTTCCTGTCGTTTCATACCCAAAAGGTATTTAGCCCCCCGGATTTAGGGTCTGTTGATTTAATTGGCACAGTAGTTGCTTTGTCAGTTTTTGTAATATTA
>CAYWXK010000116.1:0-2829 GCA_964462515.1 uncultured Pirellulales bacterium | reverse complement strand
CTGGGCAGCTTTATCGTGAAACTACAAATCCGGAGGTTGCAACCGGCGACGGCATCGCTATGGCCACAAAGCTGCTTATGAGCACCACGGCAGCTGGTTTGCCCGCAATGGTTTCGTTTGCCTGATTATCGACTCCCTTCAACTGGGCGAGATTAAAGACACTCACGAGGGTACATGGCGATATAAAATGTGGTGGTGGAACAGCCGCGGCTACACGCCCGCAGGCGTCGAGGCCTGGAATTGCATTCGTGCTCTCGATTATCTCCAGACACGCAAAGAAGTGGACCCAAATCAAATTGGTGTAACCGGCCGCTCTGGCGGCGGCGCTTACAGTTGGTGGCTGGCAGCCCTCGATGACCGTATCAAGGTAGCCGTCCCCGTCGCTGGCATCACCGACCTTCGAAACCGCGTGGTCGATGGGACAGTCGGAAGCCACTGTGATTGTGTGTCTATGGTCAATACCTACCGCTGGGACTATCCGCTTGTAGCAGCACTGGTGGCGCCGCGACCGCTCCTAATCTCCAACACCGACAAGGATGCTCTCTTCCCTCTAGATGGCGTCCTTCGCATCCACCAAAAGGTTCGCGATATCTACAAACTCTACAATGCCGAAAAAAATCTCGGTCTCCACATAACCGAAAGCCCACACCGGGACACACAGGAACTGCAAATACATGCCTTTGTCTGGTTTAATCGCTTCCTCAAGAATGAAAATCCCCCTATAGATAAACCCGCAATCTCCTTTTTCGAACCAAATCAACTCAGTGTTTTCGAACAGATTCCTGCGGACCAGATAAATGCCAAGATTCACGAATCATTTGTCCCGCAGGCCCCGCAGCCAACGACCCCTTAATCGACCGAGGAGTGGGCAAAGCAGCGCGATGGGTGGATGAATGCGCTTCAGGAGAAGTCGTTCAGGGGCTGGCCAACGGATGCAGAGGCAGGTTCTCTTGATATAAGACCGGTATTTTCCGTCACTCGACACGGCATCCTTTTCTCTGTCTTTGATTTTACAAGCCAGCCATACTTACGCCTGCGTTTGTACCTTACACAATCAGTCGGCCTCAAAAAACCCAACACAGTTACCCTAAACGTTCTCGATGAGCAGCAGTGGACCGCGTGGCTGTCCGCTATGCGCGCAGGTTTTGCCGCCGAAATTAACGAGCCGAATCTACCTGAGCCGAACGAAATTGCCTTCGAAAAAATCCAGAAAGTAATTAGCAGCTCAAACGCAGTGTTTGCATACTTCGCCCCACGTAGAATCGGGCCGACTGCGTGGAAGGTTGACCAGAAAGAACTGGCTCAAATTTGGCAATTTATGCAGCCCTTTATGCCTCCTGGCCAGAGGCTCAATGATATGCGGGTCTTGTTTGACGAGAGAAAGGCGACGCACATTCGGCGGCTCTTTATGCTTCTTGGCCAGACGCTCGATGGTATGCGGGTCTGGGATGTTCGCCGCGCAATTCAGACTCTTCGCTCGTGCACATCAGTCAAAAGTGCACCGATTGTCCTAAAGGGAAGGGAACAAGTGGCCGGCATAATCCTCTACGCCTCGCTTTTTGAAGGCGATATCGCCCGGCTTGACCTCTCAAATCTTCCCCATTCTCATCAGGACGGACCTGACTTTCTCAACGTCCTGCGTTACCTCGACATACCCCAGGCCCTTGCAATGGCCGCCGAACGCAGTTCTGTGCATCTTTACCAGACAGGTGATTTCCAGTGGCGGTTCCCTCGGGCCGTAATTGACCAACTCTCCTGGCCGCATGACCGTTTGCAGGTTCACAAAATTTCCGCCGGAGACAGGTAGTGATTTTCACGGATGATTTGAGGATTTGTCATTGGGCTTTTTATGTCGTTCAGCCTTTGTCCGCGGAGTCTACCCGCCATTCGTGTGGCAGGTGTGGCGGAGTGCCGGCACTCTTGTCCTGCTTGAACTGAGCCTGTCGGAGCGAGCTTGCCTGTGGTGGGCAGTTCGGCCCAGAGTTCACTGGCGAAGTAGCGGGACTCCAATCTTGTAGGGTGTTCAGGGAAACTATGGGATTTTTGAGAGTTTGTTGGAATGCTGGATAACCAGAGAATCGGATATATAAAACGTTGCTAATTTTTCACATTTTTATAAGTCACTAATAATAAATGTGTTATGGAGTTGGAAATTTCGCGGAATTGGCAGATAAGAGGTTGTATGGTTGTATAATGGTTGTAGGTGCTAAAACAATTTCAAGCCTTTAGAATCTGTTTTGATAGGCGGAAGAATTTTATTTAATTTGCTCACTCGTGCCGCAGTGCTTAAATGGGATCAAGTCTGGCTGCTTTAAGTGCTGGAAAGTAGCCGAAAAATCACACCTAATCGGACAAAACATAAAATAGAGGTATACAAGAAGGCCGGTATTGAAGGAGTATTTCTTACAAATGATTCTCTGAAGGGCGATTGGCCAACTAAACTCTTGAGCCAAATCGAGGATGTCCTCAAGGGAAGAATTAAAAGGTTTTATAATCGCAGATACGCTGATGTGTAGTTATTGCGATACTTCCTAAGTCAACTGGAAGCGTTGGGTAGTACCCGTTAGCGGCGTTCGATTTTCTATTTGAAGGGGCCTGTAAAAGACTGGCTTCGCCGGTCTTCGGTATTTTTATGGAAGAAAAATCTAACAACGGAACTGGATCCGTGCTAAACTTGGAATTTATGCTAAGGAATTTGGCTGGAAGGACTGCCTATTATGGGAAAGATTTCACGACGTCCGTTATTAAGGAGTAGTACGGCCGCGAGTGCTGTGGCAGTGAGCGTACCGAGTATTATCCCATCATCTGCGCTGGGCGCCGATGATGCCG
>CAYWXK010000115.1:0-2848 GCA_964462515.1 uncultured Pirellulales bacterium | reverse complement strand
TGAACCAATAAAAACAAACCCAATCAAACCCAATTTATAGTGAGCTTGCCTGCACCTAATGGAATCGGAGAAGCTGAATCAATATATTACCACTTTCCCTGTCGAAGGGGATAACGCAGTAACTAAGGTCGGCGAAAAGGGAAAAATGCTCGCTGAAGTCAAAGACTGCAAGGGAAGGCTGTATATCAACAAGAACCAGTATTTTGACAATTTGCCTGAAGAAGTCTGGAATTTCCACATCGGCGGTTACCAGGTCTGCCATAAATGGCTCAAAGACCGCAAAGGCCGAAAGCTGTCAGCAGACGACATTGCTCACTATCAAAAGATAGTCGTTGCGCTGAATGAAACCATCCGCCTAATGGCCGAAATCGACAAGACAATCGCCGCCCACGGCGGCTGGCCAATAAAATAGTTTTGAATCGCGGCGGTTGGCAGTGAGGAATTGAGAGAAATATGGCGCAAGAAATAACATTTTATTGGGATAGGCGTAAAAATTTACAGCCGATGGAATGGTTGCAGTATATTGCAGCTTCATTTTCAGGATTAGCGGACTTGTGGGATGAATACGATTCTGATTACTTTGAATATGAATTTGAAGAATATAAAACTGAACAACCTAAAATTCATAAGCTGAAGATGTACGATGAAATTTCACAAAGCGTCAACGAGAGCCTTTTGCATGCATATATTTATGACAGCATGGACATTGCCAAAGAGATAGAACATCTTCGGGGGAATATAGTTAAAGCTTTTGAGGGCAGTGTAATATTCCCGAACCTTCTTAACGCTATTGGCATCATTGAATTTGTGATGCTTTTGGGAGAATCGTTACAGGGAGACTTTTATTATTGTCTCCATTATTGTGTTGCCTCAACTCCAGAAGAAGCTGATGAATGGTTTGGCAAAGGATCAGCTAAGAGTTATAAGAAAGAATCAGAGCTTACAATAGATGACTATGAAAAAGCTTTTGACTGTGTTACTGAATTTCTCGAAACAATTGAAAAAGGCCAATGTTCTGCAAAACTAAGAGAATCAGCTTGGGCAATTAGCGGCTTTTGTAAGCTTAAAACTGACCCAGAAAAATATGAAGAAATAAAAACCAAGATAGCAAAAAGAAAGAATCGCCCAACTGCTGCCGATATGGCAAGGCGAAATAAAGCAGTAGCATATTCCGCTGGTGAAATAAAAGCAAAGCATGGTCGTTTGGCAACAGTTGACGAAATAATTGAAGCAACAAAATATAATCGGAGCGAGATTTATGCAACTACTGCCTACAAAGAAGGAAAAATAGCAAAAGCTTCAGCAAAGTTGACTATTGAAAGTACCGGCAGCAGTGTTGCTCCAAGCGAACAATTTGAGGAAAAATCAATCGAGCATTCAAGGTCAGATAGGCAGAGCAATTCTGACAAAGCTGAACTGGACGCTCTGATAGACCAACAAGAAAAAGATGACTCCAGCAATTTTGCCCCGTAGTCAAACCACAACTTGATAAGTTTATCAAGTTTTATCAAGTGCTTATCAAGCAACTCTTTATTTTTTACCAATGTAACTTGTTGCTATTTCTGCACTAAGCAGACACATTGCTGACAGTCCAAACCATTTTGTCAAATTCCAAACCATTACAGAGGCCTAAAGGCCAATAGAACTAAACGCAATACTTTAGATAAAGGAGTAAGACAAATGGCTAATAGCACGATTACAGAAAAGCTGCTGACCGCGAAAGCGGTAGGTGAGATGCTGAGCCTCAGCAAGCGACAAGTTTTCAGGTTAAATTGCTGTGGCAAAATCCCTGCCCCTATTCGTATCGGTGGTGCTGTCCGCTGGTTAGAGAAATCAATTTCTGAATGGCTGGCTGCCGGTGCACCTGACCGAAAAACCTTTGAGGCAATGCAGGGGGAGGGAAGATGACAGCAGAAACGAAAACAGGCCACCTACTCAGCCAAGCAGGTAGCCCGAAAGTGAAAACTACAAACACATTATATCGACATCGAGAGGCGGAGTCAAACGAAAAACGGGCAAGGCAAATCTCTGAACGCCTGGCACAGATTCCACGAGCATACCGAGGCATTTACGAAAGAGCGGTCGCGGGCAAGAGCCGAAAGGCAGCGATGCACGCCTTTTGCAACGAATGCTGCGGCTGGCAAATCAAAGAAGTTTTTCTCTGCACCGACCTGGCGTGTTCTCTTTACCCATATCGACCGAAATCCAGAGTCCCACAGGAAGTTCATCAGAGCATCCCGAATGAGCCAGAATTGAAAAAGTAGAGAGAGAAGGTGTTTGGTATGGCTGCCGATAAAAAGATTGCAGCGACTTATGATTACAGGGATGAGCAAGGTCGGTTACTGTTTCAGGTTGTTAGGTTTGAACCTAAAGATTTTCGGCAGAGACGGCCTGACCCTGATAACCCAGGGCAATGGCTCTGGAATCTGGATGGTGTTAGGTGTGTGCCTTATCGACTGCCGGAGTTATTAAAATCATCTATGCAGGATTTTGTTTTTATTGCAGAAGGCGAAAAGGATTGCGACCGACTTTCTGGGATGGGATTTACTGCTACGACCTGTCCTATGGGGGCTGGTAAGTGGCTAAACGAATACAATAAGTATTTTGAAGGTCGCTTGGTTGTTATTTTGCCTGATAATGATACGGCTGGGAAAAAGCACGCTGAACAGGTAGCAAACTCTCTATACGGTACAGCAGGCGAAATACGGATTGTCGAGCTACCAGGGCTGCCGGATAAGGGCGATGTAAGTGACTGGCTTGATGCCGGACACGATAAAGCCGAACTAATACAGGTAATCGACCAAGCGACACCGTTTGACCCGAAAGTGGGAATCAGAATAGATGTATC
>CAYWXK010000114.1:0-2929 GCA_964462515.1 uncultured Pirellulales bacterium | reverse complement strand
TCAATGCAGGACACTAAATATGGCTCCGTTGAAACCTTTGAGGATGCTAAAAAGTGCGCAGAATTGTTTGCGCAAAACACAGGCAGAATAGACGGTATAATCGTAACGCTGCCTAACTTCGGGGATGAAAAAGCAGTCGCCGAGACAATCAAACGCTCCGGCCTTAGTGTTCCTGTTCTCATCCACGCTGAACCAGACAATCCGGCCAAAATGGATGTAACAACCCGTCGTGACTCATTCTGTGGAAAAATCAGCGTTTGCAACAATCTAAACCAGGCCGGCATCCCTTACACCTTGACAAAATCACACACGGTCAACGTGACATCCGCCGAATTCAAAAAAGACCTGGATGATTTTGCTTCGGTCTGCAGGATAGTAAAAGGCCTCAAAAATGCCAGATTCGGCGCTATCGGCGCCCGCACAGGCGCATTCAACACCGTCCGTTACAGCGAAAAGATTCTTGAATTGTCCGGCATCTCGGTTGAGACCATAGATTTATCTGAAATTCTCGGAAGGGTTGCTGCTCTTGCTGATAGGGATAGAAACGTCACCAGGAAACTCAACTCAATAAGTCAATATGTCCCCACCTCATCGATTCCTGTCGATAAGCTGCTGAAAATGGCCAAGTTCGCCTTTGTAGTTGACCGATGGGTCAGGGAAAAAGAGCTTAACGGCACTGCAATTCAATGCTGGACCGCCCTTCAAGAATTCTACGGAATCGTCCCCTGCGCTCTAATGAGTATGATGAGCGAACTGCTTCTACCGAGTGCCTGCGAGGTTGACATCACAGGTGTGCTGGCAATGTATATCCTGCAATTGGCCGGCGGCACACCAAGCGCACTTGTGGACTGGAATAATAACTATAGCACCGAACCCGACAAATGCGTCGTATTCCATTGCAGCAATCTGCCCAAGTCGTTTTTCAAAACCCCAAAAATGGACTACCAGCAAATAATTGCCGGCGCCATCGGCAAAGAGAGCTCCTACGGAACCGTTATCGGAAGAATAGCTCCCTGCAAAGCAACATTCTGCAGGACCACCACCGATGATACGCTTGGGATTATCAGGGGCTATGTCGGCCAGGGCGAATTTACAAACGACAAGCTCGATACCTTTGGCGGCTACGGCGTGATGAAAATCCCTAACCTGCAAAACCTGATGCAATACGTCTGCAAAATGGGTTTTGAGCATCACGTTGCCGTCAATATGTCCGAGAAGGCCGACGCCATCGCCGAAGCCCTGACAAACTACCTCGGCTGGGAAATTTATCACCATCAATAGAGCAGATAATGACGGCTTTAAGAGTTCGGTAGCCATTACAGGGAAAGACGAAAATGAGCCTGTCGGAGGCGGGCTGGCCGGCTACAAGGTAGCGGTCGCTGAACATTCGCCTGTTGATTATTACAAAAAATAAAGAAAAAAGAAATAAATGTCGGTGAAATTGCCGATATATGGATAATTCTGTAATAATGGGGCTGTAAATATTACTGTAAATGGGGGATTTTATAAAACACAACGTTGATTCGAAAAAATAGTATTTTCTGGTCAAATCATTTTTTTAGAGCAGCTTCGAGTCTTTTTTTACTTTTGATTAACGCGTGAGACCACCTATACACGCCGAAAAGAAAAATTTGAAAGGGAGTAAAAATGAGTAAGACAAATCGCTTTTCAATCCGGACAGCACTCTACTGTATGTTGTTGTGTATGCTGCTGCTGATATCCGCCGAAGTCGGCCTGGCAGCAGAAAACACAGGCACAGAGTACTACAAAATGCTTTCGTACATAGAATACTCCGGCAAAACACAGTTTACTAACCAGGTCGAGACTCTACTAACCGTGAGAAAACAATTTTTATCAGACGACAAGGCCCAATACTTCATTTCGTCAAGCGACTTTAACCTCCTCGGCGGCAATCCCGACCCAGGTCAGCAGTCGTCCACAAGTGAACTTTCATTTATTATTGATAACCAGACCGGCTACTTATCAGGCAGCGGAAAGGATTTGGCTCTACTCGAAAGAATAAACAACGAATGCGTAAGGTCCCTAAAGAAAGTAAGCAAAGAAAATATCGGAAAAACCTGGGAACAATCCTTCGGCATGCCATTCCTCAAAAATCTACTCCCGGGCAAGATAAGATTTACTTTAACCGCGATGCGGCTGGAAGCAAAAGCGTTTGGTGAAATGATTGCGGTAAGGGCTTTATCAGAACCTTTTATTGTTAAAGTCGCCGCTTCTAATGGAGGCGTAAAGGACGTTAAAGCGAGGATGAACGCAGTTTATCTTTTTGACAACCAGCTCGACAGCATTTACCTGAGCGCATCTGTTTTCGAGGCCGAAACAAATATGAATGGCTCGAAAGAAAATCTCCGCCACGAGGTCGCAACATACAAAACCGATGCAGCAGGAAAATCGGTCGATTTGACGGGCTTGGGCAATAAGTTCGAACAATTTGTGCAAAAGATAGGGCTGACCAAGAAAACTCTTACCACAACGCAGCAATTGCCTTTACCACAGTGGGCCCAATATGAGGGCTTAAGTGCTGCCCAAATATCTAATACCTGTGCTTCAATAGCCTGTGAAGGCATCTCCAATCCCGTGGCGACAATTTATATACCCGCAGCCCGCACCGTCGCAATGCAAAGCACCGGAACGCTGGCCTCAATCGGCTCAGCAGGTGCGATAAGCAATTTGCTGGCAGCCAAAGTTACCGGCCTTACCATTATGAAAATAGCAGCTGCACCTGCCATAATGGGTCTTAGCGGGGGTACCGCAGGTATCGTTGCCGGCGGAGCCGGTGCTGCAGTTGCAATTGGCGGCGGTGGCGGTGGCGGCGGCGGAGGAGCACGCAGCCTTGCGACGCCATAGTTACGATTCTCGTAAGCGTTCAGGCAGATTTTGCTAAATTGCCTGCTGTTTTTATTAATGATGG
>CAYWXK010000113.1:0-3053 GCA_964462515.1 uncultured Pirellulales bacterium | reverse complement strand
TTGTTGAAATTTCCGCCCCCGATAAATCATACAGCGATTCAGCACATTTCAGGTGTGGTGATTTGAGATGCCAGTCAACCGGCAGGAAGTGAGCGAGTCGGCTGTAAACGTATCTTGGCCTGGCCGATAAGATAAAAGCTGCCGGTAATGCAAATCAGGTCCTCTTTGGTGATGGCGCTTTTGGCCAGCTGCAGCGCTTCCCCTAAATTGTCAGCTGCCTGGCACATTTTGCCAGCTATCTCGGTGTACATATCGGCAAGCTCCTGCGGAGAGGCAGCTTTCACCGAGTTGCTCCGTGTGAAAATTACTTTATCGGCTCCATATTGTAGATTGTGCAGCATCCCTTTGATGTCCTTATCGTTGTTGCAGCCGAAGATTACTATCATCGAGTCATAAGGGATGTGTTGTCCAATGGCAATCATCAGGGCCTGAATGCTTGCGGCATTGTGTGCACCGTCAATCATAATCCTCGGGTCGTCATAAATCATCTCCATCCGACCCGGCAGCGACACCTTATTAAGCCCCTCGATTGCCTTTTCAGTGTCTATGTTGTAGCCGGCTATTTTTAGCTTATCCAGCATTGCCAGAGCCAGGCCGCAGTTGATTGCCTGGTGCTTGCCGTGCAGGGGCACGCGCAGATGTTCAAATCTACTGGTTGGTGTTGTCAGACAAATCCTTGTATGCGGCCCGTGCTCGCGCGAGGTTTCAAAGCGGTGCGAAAAATCGATGTCCACGCCGGTTACGCTTAACGGCGCCTTGACAGTGTTAGCGTGCGACCTGAGGACCTGCATCGCTACCGGATCCTGCTGGACCGTAACTACCGGCACACCCGGCTTCATTACCCCTGCCTTCTCTTTGGCAATGCTGTCAATAGTATTGCCGAGCTGCTGCGTATGGTCGATGCTCAAGCTGGTAATGCCGACCACTTTCGGCTCGATAACGTTGGTGCTGTCTAATCTGCCGCCCATTCCGGTCTCGATGACGCCGATGTCGATTGCCTTATCCAGAAAATACATAAACGCCAGAGCTGTCATAATCTCAAAGAACGTCAGAGGGTCGGTCTTCGACACCTTCTCGACCGGAGCGTGAACGCGGTTCAACAGCCCAAGCATCTCCGGCTCGCTAATCATTCGCGAATTGACCACAATCCGCTCGTGCAGATGCACAAGGTGCGGAGATGTGTATAGTCCGACCTTGTATTTGTTGGCCTCAAGCATTTTGGCCAGCATTGTAGCGGTAGAGCCTTTACCTTTTGTGCCAGCTATATGGGCTGTAGCGATTTTTTTGTGCGGATTGCCTAACAGTTCCAATAGTCTGACCATCCTGTTCAGGTCGAAGGTCGTGACATTGTACCGCAGGCGCTGCTCCTTCTCGTAATCAGTCCTGTCAAAAAGGTATCTGACAGCCTCTTGGTATGTCCCGAAGGGCCGTTTACCCTTGACTGTGGCGACCTTGGAGGAGGTTTTCGACAGTTTCTTTCCGGTTTTTTTTGCTTGTTTAACCATTAAAATATAAATTATATGAGTTGAGGCTACATAAGTCAATAGAAACAAGCTGAAAAATCACATCACCTCGTTTAATGAATGTGGTTAAGGCGTTGTTAATAAATAACTTATAGAAATATATTAAGTATATTCTCGCCTCAAAAATCCCTTTTCTATCAGAAGAATTGAACTCCTAATAAGTTTCCTTTATATAAACTTAACGGTTTAAGTCCTGCTTGCAATTGTCCATTTGCAAGGCAGGTTCGTTGTTTGTTTAACAAACCAGGACCTGAACACTTCCTAATATATAAGACGGAAATCTGCGGTTTTTATATCTGAAAACTGTAGAAATGCAGATATTTTTTACATTTTTACGAAAAGACTGCCTGGAAGCTGTTTTACCAGGCCTTTTAGACGAAGTGAAATCAGGCCTGCATTAACAATTCCTGCGGATAGGTTTGTATCCATAATTAGTTGTTCTATATGCAGCGGCTCTTTGCTTAATCGTTCATAAATTGTTTTTTCGCCGCTACTTAGCTTCAATTCTTTTATCTCAAACAGAGGTTTTTCCTGCTTTGCCGCAGCTTTTTCAGCAGCAATAGCGGCGTGCTCTGCCAGTTGTTCACCGATATAGCCCAGCGTCTCCATTACATCTTCTATGGATTCAATTAGTTTTGCGCCCTCTTTTATCAATTTGTGTGCCCCTTTACTCAAGGGTGAATCAATCTTGCCCGGCACCGCCATCACCTCGCGGTTATACTCTAATGCAGCCCTGGCGGTAATTAGCGCCCCCGAGTTAAGAGGCGCTTCGATAACAATTGTCCCCAGTGACAGGCCTGCAATTATTCTGTTGCGGGGCGGAAAGTTTTCCGACAACGGTTCATACTGTAGAGGTAATTCGCTGATACAGGCGCCGGATTGCGATATAAGCTCAAAGAGCTTTTTGTTTTCAGGAGGGAAGATATTGGCCAGGCCGCAGCCCTGCACGGCGATTGTGCGTCCGCCGGCCGAGAGAGCACCTTGATGCGCAGCGGTGTCTATGCCGCGTGCCATTCCTGAAATGATAGTAAAACCTGCGGAAGCCAAAAAGTGCGCAAATCTTGATGCCTGCTCCTGGCCATACAAACTGCACCGGCGGGTGCCAACTATCGAGATACACAAATTGTCCTGCGGGGTCAAAGTCCCTTTTATATAAAGGACTGGCGGAGGGTCATAAATTCTTTTCAAGACCGGCGGATAACGATTGTCTGCCAGATTGATTATCCATACGCCTAACTTTTCTGCCAGTTTTAATTCGCCGGCAGCATCGAACTTGTCGCGCGATGCAAAGATGCGTTCAGCGGTCTTAAATCCAATGCCATCAACTTTCGATAGCTCGCTGACCGAAGAATCCAAAGCCCTGTCAACTGAGCCAAAGTGTTTCAGCAGCTTGGCAAAGTTAATTGGCCCAACGCCATCAGCCCTGATTAGCTTGAGCCATTTTTCGATGTCCATAGAATTAGGCTGTGGTTTTTCCATTCCTTATGTTCTCAAGAACCGAAAGTTTAAACCGGAGTTTATCCGAAAATT
>CAYWXK010000112.1:0-3299 GCA_964462515.1 uncultured Pirellulales bacterium | reverse complement strand
TAGGTGCCGCGTTTTTAAAGCGCCGCCCGCCGCGATTTTGCTCCGCCGTTTACAGTTATCCGGGGAAGCGATGTAGTACACGAATCCTTTCTCTTCATCTACACTTTGAACACTAATCACATCGAATTAGGCAGGGGTCAGAAGGGTAAGGTCGCTTCCGGTGCGAGAAACGAGATACAGGTGTCGCCAGCCGTCACGTTCACTTGGCCATATAAAACTCTGGCCGTTATTTAACCACTCCAGGTCGTCGGGGATATCTACCCAGGCATCATCGTGTTCTGTCAGAATTGTTTGGATAGGGCTTATGTGGATACCGCTTAGCCAGTCGGTACAAACCTGGCTAAGAAAAACTTTGTTGGTGTTCTGCAGTCAGATTCTTTTTCAGCTTGGGCAGAGCCAGCCAAGGCCACAAGTAAGGCAGTTAGAAAACAGGATTTAATTAAAAAACTTTTGATTGCTATTTTTCTAATGACTAATTTTCACTGTGCCATCAGGTTCGATAGCAAGGTAATCGTTTTCTTTAATAGAAAAGAAGTCTTTTTCAGGCAGGACGACAATAGGTACGGCCTGTTGGTATAGCTCATCGGCGACAATACTTCCGAGCGCTAAAATGGGATCCGGCTTAAGGTTGATTATGGCTGCAGGAGCGACGCCGGTCTTGATGCTCTCGAGCAGGGTCGCGCTGGAAGTGCTTGAGCCTCGGCCCTGGGGGAATACGAATACTCGGCCGGTGACAACAGAGCCTGAACGCTCGTGGCGCCGGTCGATAATTTCGCCGGTACGGGGAGACAAACCTCCCCAGAAACTAATTGGCTCTTTAGAGACCAGAGCTATGCCTTGAGCTGAGCCTGGTACGACGGATTTGCCGATTAGGACTTTTTCCATGGTTTTTCTTTTTGACATACGTGACCTTTAATAGCACAGTCAACACATTCAGCCATAGAACCAAAGGCGACCTGGACACCAAGCTCGCCTGGGGCATAATAAGCACACTTTCCCGAGTTGGTCATAATTACCTTTGTGTCAGGAGAGACCATAGGTGTGTGAAATAGACAGGTATCAAGGGTAAGCTCGATGCCAAAGTCGGTGAGTATATTGAGGAAATCGCTTCTTTGCAGCAGGGCATAAGAGGTCTGAGAGGTTATAACAATGAACCTTACGTTAGGATGAAGTTGTTTGCCTTTTTCGGCCTGAGCTTTTATGAGTCTAGCCAGTTGGCGAAACTCGTCAAAAGAAAAATGAGGACAACCCAGCACGATTAAATCGAGGTTGGCACCTTGCGGAGCAGTGGATAGGTCGGCTCTGGCGTTTTGTAAGTCGGAAAGATGGATATTGATAATTCGTTCCGGGTTGTCACCTTGGAAGGCCTGCTTAAGGGTGTTTGCTTCGGGTGTTACGCCGATAGCGTGAAAAAGGGCCACAGAACCGGAAGAGGCTGCCGCTGCACACAAGGCTTTTAATTGGTCGCTGGAGGTATCCTTTGGAAGGCCTTCGATAACCGGAATTTTGTCTTCTGCGATGGAGCCGAGAAGATGACCTAATGTGGCGAAAAAGGCGTTGGTTTGCATAATGTCAGGGGCAATATCAATTAGGCGCAAAAGTATATGGCCTTTGCGGTTTTCTGTTAGATGAAGGCCGCATTTGGGAACTCTGGCTGTTATTGCTGCACAGATGTCGATGAAATCCCCATATCTGTTGGTTCTGGCACCGAGGACAGAGTTGGCATAGCAGATAGCGTTAGATTCGCCCCAGGCAATTTGTTGGCCAAACCTGGGTGTTAGGTAACTTTGATACGGCGCACATGTCCAGGTAGGAATGCATCCCATATCAGTATAGGCTTTGGCTAATCGGATGGCTTTAGCGGCGAAATCTGTATTGATTGAAAATCGTTTCCAGTTCTGAAGGTCAAGAGGCACCATATTCAAGGTAGTAGGGATGGAAACCTTCGCTGCCTGCCTTGCTAATGTCTCTGCAAATTCGAGACCAGTATCGCTAAGAAGCCCACAGCCATCTATATGTGCTTGGGTCACATCCATTAGCTCAGCAGCGTCATTAACTTCGGCCATTCTTGTTACAATTCGCATGGCGATCCGGGCTGCTTCTCCGTGCCGTCCGTTTAAGAATTCTTTATCCCGAGAGCTCAGGTTCACTGGCATTGCATTTCTTTCTAAGTTAAGAATTTATATTTACTCCCCTTTTACTCAAACATTATACCTCGAATGAACATGAAATGCCAATCCTTTATTTAATTGTATCAAGCTCGCTAAATACACTGATAGCTATCGCGTGGTTCGGATGTTCAGAATGCCGGGACAAGTGTGAGCAAGAGATGGCACTACGCATTGAACTGGACAAGGCTATCGTGTCATGATTTCGTTGATAATCAGGTTCGGCTCCAACTATTTGCCTTGGCTTACAACCTCGGCAATTTCCTGAGACGGCTGGCACTACCCAAGTCAGTGAAGAAATGGTCACTGAAGACGCTGAGAGACAAGCTGTTCAAGATTGGAGCCAAGGTGGTCAGGCATTCGCGTTACGTGATATTTCAAATGGCGGAATTGCTGTGCCGAGGACGTTCTTTCGGGAAATCCTTGGTCGAATCGGGCAATTGAGAGCCTGCCCAGAACTTGTGAGGGCAGGATGACCGGCCGTGCTGGGAAAATCTGGTAAAGTGCTGGAGAATCCGAGGTCAGGGTACGTCGAAAAAATGACGAAATGTTGGATTTGCAGCGAATCGGCGTACTTACTGGGTGTTTTGGCAGAAATGTTAACCGAGTTGACGGTCAGAAGCGTTGAAATCGAACTGCATATTATGCTAATATATAGCTTGTCGCGTGCAGGAGTGCTGTTTATGAACTTAAATGGGAAATGTCAGTTCATTGTTATGGGTAGGCTCATGGTGAGGGTGCCTGAGTCGTTACAACTCATAAACTCAAATTCTCTGTTTTCCCAACCGAGCAAAGGACGTATCGTATGATCAAGAAAATGCTTTTAGGCATGGTAATGCTCATAGTGCTTCTTGAGACGGCCCCGGCCCAATATCCGGACTGGAAACATTCCAGCTCCGTCTATCTGCTCACTACGCCCGAAGGCGCGAATTTGCCGGCTTCGGCTTCGGAAGACGGCTTCCCGTTGCTGGTGCGGCTGCACAAGGACTTTTTCAATTTCAGTCAGGCGAAGGCCAATGGAGAAGACATCCGTTTCTCCACGAGTACCGGCACACCGCTGGCGTATCAGATTGAGGAATGGGACCCGGCGAACGGAACCGCCAGCATCTGGGTGCGCATACCGACCATCAA
>CAYWXK010000111.1:0-3555 GCA_964462515.1 uncultured Pirellulales bacterium | reverse complement strand
TATTCCGCCGGCTACGACCATCCGGGGGTGTTCTACGTGGGCTGCCAGACCAAATCGGAAAGCACGGTCTATGCAATACGCGCTATGATTGAAGAAGTGAAAAAAATGACGGCCAGTGAGGTCACCGATGAAGAGCTGGCTCTGGCGAAAGACAGTTACCTTAATTCGTTCGTGTTCAATTTTGACAGCAAAGACAAAATCATAAACCGTCTTATGACATACGAATACTTCGGCTACCCTCCTGACTTTCTGGAGAAGACCAAGGAGAACATCGAAAAGGTAACCAAAGAAGATATTCTGCGGGTTGCGCAGAAGCACCTCAAGCCCGAGAAAATGCAAGTCTTAGCTGTTGGCAGGCCACAGGACTTCGTTGAGCCTCTGTCGGTTTTAGGGCCGGTGCGAGAGATTGACATTACCATTCCGGCGCCGAAAGAGAAATAATCCGTCTCAGTGCAGTTACCAAAACGTTGGTATCCTTTTTGTCATTCCCGCGAAAGGGGCTGTTGGTAAACTGTGCTGGTCGGAATTGAGATTGCCACGCCCCCGCTCCTGTCTTCCGACAGGAAGACGCGGGGGCTCGCAATGACATAAAAACGCTATGTTTGTCATTGCGAGGAGACCCGCACCAGACTTTGGTGCGGGACGACGAAGCAATCTCCTGTTTAGCAACAAGCCCAAAAGCAGGAATCAAGGAGATCATTGGAAAAAGTAACAGTTATTTTTAGAAATGGCATTAGTGTAGCCAAAATGAAACTGTTCATTCGATTTCTGCTTCTTTTAATTCTGCTGTCAAACAAGGTTACATTGTGCAGCCAATCCGGCACGGATAAGAATAGCGGCATCGAAAATATCCCCAGAGAAATTGCCTCATTTTTTAAACCGCCTCCCGAGCTTGCCGGCGACTTTGGGAATTATAAGTCGCCATTGAAATTTTATGATGGAACTCCTGCCAAAACACCGGCGGACTGGCAAAAACGCAGACAGGAAATCCTGAAAACCTGGCATAATATCATTGGGTATTGGCCGCCGCTTATTGAGAAACCAAGAATTGAATACACAGCAAAATCCGCTTGGGGATGCCTTACGGCAGAGCGACGCGAGAACTTTACCCAGACACAGGAGCGTGTCGAAATCGCACCAGAGGGGCAGACAGTAAATGGTTATCTGCTTGTCCCTGATGGCAATGGGGTGTTTGCTGCGGTGCTTGTGGTCTATTATGATGCGCAGACAAGTGTCGGCCTGGACAAGGAGCTGCGTGATTTCGGTTATCAACTGACCAAACGTGGTTTTATTACACTGTCAATCGGAACACCGGACTTCTGCAGCTTACGACCTCCTTATAAACCGCTATACCAACCCGCTGATGACCGAGCTTGTCTCCAGCCTCTCTCGGCATTGGCCTACGTTGCAGCCAACTGTTATAATGCGCTGGCGAACCTTTCCAATGTTGACCCCAACCGCATTGGCATCGTTGGCCATTCGTATGGCGGAAAATGGGCGATGTTTGCATCCTGCCTCTACGAGAAGTTCGCTTGTGCCGTCTGGTCAGACCCGGGCATTGTTTTCGATGAGAGCAGAGCCAATGTGAACTACTGGGAGCCGTGGTATTTGGGTTATGAATCTGAAAGGCAGCGAGCCAGTGGAATTCCAGGCGAAGCTGATCCCCGCACCGGTGCTTACAAAGAGCTATTTGAGAAAGGCCACGATTTACACGAATTACATTCCCTGATGGCACCCAGGCCGTTCCTGGTTTCCGGCGGCTCAGAAGACCCCATCGAGCGCTGGAAAGCGCTTAATCACAGTATCGCGGTAAATTCGCTCCTGGGATATACAAACAGGGTTGCTATGACCAGCCGAAAGGACCATTCACCGACTGTAGAATCGAACGAGCAGATATACCTTTTCTTTGAACATTTTCTCAAGTCCGCAAAGAGCAGGAAGTGACAGTGAGCCTTTTCAACAGAGCAAAGTTTGTGAAAGGAGTCGGAATGCGTAAAACAAGTTTGTGGATTGTGACGGGTTTGTGCAGCTTTTTTGCAGCGATTTCAATGGCTGCTCAAGAGAAGCCGGCGGCCAAATTAGACAAGATGCCCAGTCCATTAGTTCAATCAGCTCCAGATAAATTAGCTATACAAATGGTCAATGCAAAGGACTATGGCGTTATTGGTGATGGCATTTTTGATAATACAGCCGCCTTGCAAGCAGCTCTCGATGCCGCACAGCAGAAAGGCCCTATCTGCTATCTGCCCGCTGGACGGTATAAGCTAAATGGCTCAATTGTCGTTCCTGCCGGAGTAACCCTGTCCGGCAGCTCCGGCGGCGTGCCTCATTCAGAGCATCCGATAGGGACGGTCCTTCTGGCGTATGGAGGGAAAGGAAATGCCGATGCCGACCCGCTTATTACCCTGAAGCCTAACGCCGTTGTTCGTAATCTTGTCATTCACTACCCCCAGCAAAAGCTGCCTGATGTTGTGCCTTATCCGTGGACAATTCGGGGCGATGGTGAGATGTGCCAGGTTCTGGATATTACAATAACAAATCCTTATCAGGCCCTTGATTTCGGCACAAAGTGGAATGAGCTGCATATCATAAGAAATGTATTTGCCTGTCCCTTGAAGACAGGCTTATATATCGACCAGTGCACGGACATCGGCCGTGTTGAGAATGTGCACTTCAATCCCAACTTTTGGACCCGAATGGCATTGGAGCCAAAATTTCCCGGTGGTGACATCAAAGGGTACCTGGAGAAAAATCTTGTCGGCTTCAAGATTGGTAAGACCGACTGGGAATATATGAGCAACTGTTTTGTGATTTTTCCGCGGATTGGTTTTCATTTTGATGATTTTGGACACGGGCCGGGAAATGCAGTGATTACCCAGTCGGGTGCGGATATTTGCCCGGTGGCTGTTCGTGTTGACCGAACGCAGGGCCACGCAGGTGTTCAGTTTGTTAATGACCAATTTATGGGGACAATAGAGGTAGGAGAAAGAAATCAAGGGCCTGTGAAACTGAGCAACTGTGGATTCTGGCCTGTGCCTGAGACCAAAGAGCAGATTGTCAAGCAGGGGCCAAGCACCCTGATGCTCAGCTCCTGTCATTTTGCCGGCTGGGATAGTAAAGGTGAGGGCAAGCCCTGTATTCGGGCAGACGGAGGCAGACTCGTTGTCAATGGCTGCGAGTTTATGGCTGAAGGCAAAAAGCAGATTGTTTTGGAGAAAGGACTGGTTGCAGCCACGGTTTTAGGTTGCCTTTTGCGAGGCGATGGTTGTATTCTAAATAATTCTGATGCCGATGTTCAGATTGGTTTGAATACAAGTCATTAGGTTTTTTGGTTCGCAGCAGAGAGCCGGTTCTATCCCGCGTGAGGTCCTGTGCGGCCCAATATCCTGAATATGCCCCGCACCAATCGACCTCTCGATAAAAGGTAAGCGTAAAACCAATAAAAAAAACGAGTTCAAAATTTCAATTGGTGTGGGGATTTGCCTTCAAAGAAACAGTTGTTTTTTGTATAGTTGGTGAAATGTTACCGTATCGAGCTTTGACATATTTAGTTAC
>CAYWXK010000110.1:0-3674 GCA_964462515.1 uncultured Pirellulales bacterium | reverse complement strand
TCGTCCGCCGTCAGGTCGCAGACATAAGCCGAACCTTTTTTTATAAGCTGCACAGCATACCGAAACATCTGCTCGAAATAGTCTGATGCAAAATATAATCTGTCCTGCCAGTCGAAACCCAGCCAGCGAACGTCCTCTATAATGGCGTCGATATATTCCTGTTCTTCCTTTTCGGGATTGGTATCGTCGAATCTGAGATTGCACAGGCCACCGAAATCTTTGGCGATACCGAAATTCAGGCATATACTCTTTGCGTGCCCGATATGCAGATACCCGTTCGGCTCAGGCGGAAATCGCGTTGCCACCCGCCCGCCCCATTTATTAGTCTCGAGGTCTTCAGCAACAATCTGCCGGATAAAGTCCCCGCCAGGGCGGGCTGGCCCCTCACCTGCATTTTTCCCATTACTATTTTGATTACTTTTAGATGTATCCACGTTCTATCGTCCAGCTTCTATATTGCCGAATTCCAATTTCTGCCAATCTCTTCTCCGTCCCGATAAATCAGGACCACGAAGGATGAATTGTAAATCAAAAATCGTAACTTGTCCACCATACGTCTGGTGGAATCGTAAATAGAAAATCGCAAAAAGAGCTGTAAAACATAATGGACGAGTGGCTTTATTTTTGATATTATGCTGCTCTCTGGATTCAGTAAATTTTTAGAGAGAAACCTGATGGATATACTTTCTACTATCGGCAATACTCCCTTAGCGGAGCTAAAGAACCTTAACCACAACTCTAAGGTCAAAATCTTCGCAAAACTTGAGGGCAACAATCCCGGCGGCTCGGTCAAGGACCGCCCAGCCCTTTATATGATTACTAAGGCCGAGCAGTCCGGCCAGCTTACCAGAGACAAAACCATCCTCGAACCAACCTCCGGCAATATGGGCATCGCTCTGGCGATGATTGGCGCTGCCAAAGGCTATCGTGTTAAGCTCACCTTGCCGGAGTGTGTAAGCTCCGAGAGACGCCACATCCTCGAAGCGCTCGGCGCCGAGGTTATCCTTACCTCTGCACGTGAAAGCACCGACGGCGCGATAAGAATGGCCCACAAAATCCTTAGCGACAACCCCGACAAATACTTTATGCCGAACCAGTTCACCAATAAAAATAATCCCCTCGCTCATTACGAAACAACTGGCCCGGAAATCTTCAAACAGACAAGTGGCCAAGTCGATGTCTTTGTTACAGGTATGGGCACTACCGGCACGCTTATGGGCGTGTCACGGTATCTTAAAGAAAAATCAAAACACATCAAAGTCATTGGCATCGAACCTCCTCCCGGCCACGCCATTCAGGGCCTAAAGAATATGACAGAATCTATCGTGCCTGATATTTACGACAGGTCCCAATTGGACGACATAATAACCATAAATGATGAGGAGGCTTTTGAAATGGCCCGGCGTCTGGCATCTGAAGAAGGTGTTTTTGCCGGCATATCCAGCGGCGCCGCCGTTGCCGGCGCTCTGCGTGTTGCCGAGGGGATGAAATCCGGCACGGTAGTTACCATAATACCCGACCGCGGCGACCGCTATCTTAGCACGATGCTCTTCCGCTCCGCCTGTGCGAAGTGTCCTCCTTGAGTTCACAGCTTACCCTGAGTGTAATCTAAGGGCGCCAAATGCCCCTCCCGTCGCTCGTTTCTCGCCTGCCCTCCGTAGTCCGCTGTGCCGTAAGGCATCTTGACAATTTAGTGGGTACATTCCTTTGGCCCTCAAAAAAACCATAATGGTTCTTTGGGGGCCTTGTTTTTTCAAGTATTTTTTCGTTTTTTCGGCGGGGGCTTTCCCCCCAGCCCCCGCCATACCTTCTTTACCTCTTTCCAGCGTCTATCCGTCATACACCTTATCCTCACCAGGGGGATACGATGTTCCTTTCCTATCCCAATATTTTATCAGAAACATCTTGACGGGGATTTATCCGATAGTTAGACTCTTTCGGTTTTTGACTTTATCCGCCAAATGCAGATTAAGAACGTCCGACAAAAAAAACGTTTACCTGCTACATAACCTGGCGGATTAATCCACGAAGGAGATTGTCACGCCACGCACCGTATGGTGCAGGGCTCGCAATGACGTAAGGTTAGATGCAATGAGTTTTGAAGGAGGTTGAAAATATGGCGACACCACTTGAGAAGTGGGTTGAAGAGCAGGCGAAGCTGACGCAGCCGGACAGCATTTACTGGTGCGACGGCTCAGAACAAGAGGCGCACAAACTTATTGAAATCGGGATAAAAGAAGAAAAGATAGGCGAGAACCCTATCTTTTCCGAGCTTAACCAGAAAAACTGGCCGAACGCATATTTTCACAGGAGCCACCCAACGGATGTTGCAAGGACTGAGCACCTAACTTTCGTCTGCCATCCGGAGAAGGATATTGCCGGTCCGAATAATAATTGGATGGAGCCCTCTGAGGCAAAAAAGATGCTTGCGAAACTAACCTCAGGATGTATGCGCGGCAAGAGGATGTATGTTATGCCGTATATGATGGGGCATCCTGATTCGCCATACTCGAAGGCCTGCGTGCAGCTTACGGATGTTTCTTATGTTGCGGTCAGTATGAGGATAATGACGAGGATGGGGAAAAACGCGCTGGAAAAAATCGGCAAAAGTGACGACTTTGTGAAAGGATTGCATTCTGTCGGCGATTTTGACCCGAACAAAAGATTTATCATGCACTTTCCCGCAGAGAACCTTGTCTGGAGCATCGGCTCAGGTTATGGCGGAAATGCTCTTTTGGGCAAAAAATGTTTTTCCTTGAGAATTGCATCCTGTCTGGGTTTCAAAGAAGGCTGGCTCGCCGAGCATATGGTTATTATGGGCATAGAAGACCGTGAGGGGAACATAACTTATATTGCAGCGGCGCTGCCGAGCGCCTGCGGCAAGACGAACCTTGCGATGTTAGAGCCCAGCTTGCCTGGCTACAAGGTGTGGACATTAGGCGATGATATTGCGTGGCTGAATATCGGGCCTGATGGCAGGCTGTGGGCAATTAATCCGGAGACGGGATTTTTTGGCGTAGCGCCCGGCACATCGATGAAAACAAATCCCAATATGATGATGACGCTAAAGAAAAAAGGATTCTATCCTACCTTATTTACCAATACTGCCTTGAATGTGGATACTAATGAGCCGTGGTGGGAAGGATTAGATGGCGCTGTGCCAAAGAATCTGCTTGATTGGCAGGGCAAGAGATGGGACATTTCGCAGGGCGGCAAGGCGGCCCATCCGAATTCCAGATTTACAGTATCCATTTACAATTCAGATAAGGTTTCCAGAGAATTTGATAATCCTAAAGGCGTGCCTATTTCTGCCATTATTTTTGGCGGACGGAGGACACAGCTTATACCGTTGGTGGTGGAAGGCTTTAACTGGCAAAATGGCGTATTTTTAGGCGCAAGAATGGGTTCAGAGACGACTGCCGCCGCCGCACATCAAGTAGGGGTTTTAAGAAGAGACCCGATGGCGATGATTCCTTTCTGCGGTTACAATATGGGAGACTATTTCGGGCACTGGCTCAACATTGGAAAAAGGTTAACCCAGCCGCCAAAGATATTCACTATTAACTGGTTCAGGGTGGATGAAGACGGCAAGTTCATCTGGCCTGGTTTTGGCGAAAATATCCGCGTGCTTAAATGGATAGTGGATAGAGTGAATAATAGAGCTGGGACTCAGG
>CAYWXK010000109.1:0-3789 GCA_964462515.1 uncultured Pirellulales bacterium | reverse complement strand
CGGAATTATTCGGGCCGACGAGGAGATCAAAGTTTGTGAATGAATAGGACTGTTCTTGAATACTCTTAAAATTTTTTATGACCATTTTTGTAATCATAACCTTATCTCTACTCCATTTCTCGTGCTGATGTCAAGGTAATAAGTTCATTTTCTCAATAGGGTTTCAATCGGATATTAAACCTTAAATTAAAAGAAGAGTCAATTCTCTGATTCTAAACAAATCTCTTTGGCACGATCGTGCTATCAAAATAAGATAAGTTCTGGTGCCAAAAAAATCCCGCTCTGATATCCTTTAGGTAAGAACGTTAAGTCCTTTTTCGATTGCGTACTGCCGGACGGATTCGATTTCTTCGCAGGTAGGTCTGCGGTTTATTGGGGGGTGTAAATGGGCCTTGTAGCAGGGACGGTACTGGTCCATTACGTTAATCGCTGTATTAGGGCTGATTTCTTTTGCTAAAAAATCTATAATCTCGAAGCTTCCTGCAAGATTCTCCGGCAAAACCAGATGTCTTATCAAAAGGCCGCGAACAGCCAATCCATTTTTTATTTGAAGGTCGCCGACCTGACGGTGCATTTCCCTGACGGCCTCGCGATTGACAGGAGGATAATCAGGTGCGTTAGAAAGCTGCTTTGCAACTTGGGGGGCTGAATACTTCATATCCGGCATATAAATATCCATAAAGCCATCGAGAAGTTTGAGCGTTTCGACTGAATCGTAGCCGCCTGAATTATAAACTGTTGGGATTGTCAAGCCGTCTTTTCGGGCCAATTCAATCGCGGCGGCAATAGCGGGGATAACGTGCGTGGGAGTAACGAAATTTATATTGCTACAGCCAAGGTCCTGCAGTTGGAGCATTGATTGGGTCAGATGTTCAATCGTTACCTGGTGGCCGGAGCGGTGATGGCTTATGTCATAATTCTGGCAAAAAATACAGCCGAGGTTACAACCAGCAAAAAATATCGTGCCCGACCCGCCAGTGGCACGGGCTTCCAGCCCGTGAAGACACGGCCAAGATGGCCGTGCTACGAGGACGCTTTCCTCGCCGAAGTGCGGCCCTACGGAGCTGACCACAGGCAGACAGCCGATGCCGCAGAATCCGACCTGCCCCTGGAGGCGATGAACCTTGCACTTACGCGGACACAGCACGCAGGGTTCCATATAAGCCCACAACCGCCGGACGGGTTCACTAAAAGAATCGATATTCAAAGAAGCCATAATTTCGTATATCGTAGTTCGTCCAACCCACCGTGACGCGGCAGGCTAACTACCAACGACCAGCGACTATTGACTTACTTTCTGCCTGAGCTTTTGAGGTGCTTGTCGAAAAATTCCTCTACCATTTTCTCAATGTCCGGGTCTTTGAAGCCGCCGTGACCTCCGCCTTTGACAATATGCAGCTTCGCCTCAATCTTTGCTTTTTGAAGTGCCTGGTATAAGAGTTCGCTCTGATTGTGCGGCACAAGCGGGTCGGCATCACCGTGCACAATCAAAAATGGCGGGTCGTTTTTGGTGATGTATGTAATCGGATTTGCCCGGTTACAGGCCTCTTTGTTCTCCAGGATAGGCCCGCCAAGCAGCTTTGCCTCCGGCGAATCGGGGGCGGTGTGGTTCATTTTGCTGGGAAAGTCGGCAATTTTGAGAAAATCAGTCGGCCCAAAGTAGTCGCAGACCGCCTGCACCTTGCTGGAGATATTTACATTCCGGCCTTTGTCAAATTCTTTCACATCGCCTGTTGTCCCCAATAGCGCAACAAGATGTCCCCCTGCCGATGCCCCCCAGGCGCCGAATCGTTTGGTATCCAGATTGTATTTATCTGCGTTCGCCCGCAGCCAGCGAACTGCGGCCTTGCTGTCTTCAATCTGCGCAGGGAAAGTCGCGTGTTGACTGAGCCGATAATTGATGCTTGCCACCGCATAACCTTTCTGCACGAACCGCACCGCAGGACAGCCTGTTTTATCCCCGCCCATCCAGGCCCCGCCGTGCACCCAGATAATCAAAGGCAGCCGTTTCTTTCCAAACAGTCCGACTTTGCCGGCTATTTGCGGCAGATACAAATCCAGTTTATTTCGCTCGTGCCCGCCGGGGATGTATTCCAAATCCCGCAGCACCTTCATCGCAGGCTGATTTGGCTCTGTCTGTTTCTGTTCAGCAGAAGCGCCTCTACCCGCTGCAAGAATTGTTACAACTGTAACGATGACAGCCAATTCCCCCCACCCCAGCTTTTTGCGACATTCAGTTTCCATACTTTTTTCTCCCAATTACTACTTTGCTGTATTTTATTTAAGTTTGGGCCTGCCGTAAGTCGGCATATTGCCACACAATAAAAACCATATAAATCATATACTACAGAGCAATATCCTGTCAGCAATAACATATTTTAGTCTGTCAGTTCTATTGGGCTTGCGGCTTCCTTAAAGTCCTAAAACCATCAAAATTTGCGGGAAAACGAGGATTTTGGTTTCTGTCTATCAGGTTTACGTTCACCTGAAAGGCTGCGGCTGGGGGTAGCCCGACAATCCTGCTTTGCGCCCTACGCTTTCAACTTTAATCTTGCAAAAAAATAAGGTTTGATATATAATGTTAGCACTGGTGAGTTATAATTGAAAGACGGCAAAAAGCATAAATCAACAGAACAGGATGTCTGCCTTGCGCATCTTACAGGTAGAGTATCGGAATGCCGATATAGTAGATTAAGGAATTCGCTATGAGCAGACAAAGTGGATTTACACTTATCGAACTATTAGTAGTAATCGCCATTATTGCGCTACTGATGTCGATATTAATGCCTTCATTGATGCGGGTAAGAGAGCAAGCGAGGAGCGTAATGTGCCTGGCGAATAATAAGGACTGGAATCTTATTTTTTCGTTGTACACCCAAGACAATGACAGCAAATTCTGGGCAGGCCTGGGAACCACCGGTTATTGGTGGCCCTGGCAACTGGAGGAAAGACTTAAGGATTGGAAGAACAATAAACTATGGTTCTGCCCGACAGCCAAAAAACCAATAGATCAGAACGGGGACGGGGTGGGGGAAGGCACTTTTAATATTTTCAGCGCCTGGGGCATTTTTACAGGCAGTCGTACCTGCAGTGTTACCGGCAAGACATACCTGGCCGGCCCAAATGGAATGGCCGGAAGCTATAGCATCAATGGTTATGTCCTTGCTATACCAACAAGCGCTACGTTTGAGGGCGGCAAACCTGCCAGCGATGGCTGGCGAACTCCTAATGTAACCGGTGTAAGCCGTGTGCCGCTGTTTGTAGATGCGCTGCGTTTTGACCTGTGGCCGTTGGATACCGATGGGCCTGCTATCAATGAGTATGAAGCCTGGACAGGCGATAATATGGCCCGCTGCTGTATCAACAGACACGTCGGCTTTGTGGGATGCTCTTTTCTGGATTTCTCTGCCAGAAAGGTCGGGCTTAAGGAATTATGGACGCTGAAGTGGCACAAGTCATTTAATACATCGGGCCGGTGGACCAAAGCCGGCGGCGTTCTACCGAGCAATTGGCCGCAATGGATGAGAAAATTTAAGGAATATTGAATATAACCGTTGCCGGGGAGAAGATGCTCTTTCGAGGGTCGGCTCTTTTCGGCACATAAAATTTTTGGTGGATTGTTTCTAAAAATCAGAAAGGTGGAAATAGTATTATGAACAACAGAAAAGGCTTTATCCGCCGTATGTATGGCGGATTTACGTTAATTGAGCTTTTGGTAGTAATCGCAATTATTGCGCTATTGATGTCAATCTTGTTCCCTGCGCTCAATCGCGCAAGAGAGCAGGGCAA
>CAYWXK010000108.1:0-4082 GCA_964462515.1 uncultured Pirellulales bacterium | reverse complement strand
GAAAACGTGGATAATCCTCTAATCGCATGTGGTACATAAACAGGGGTCAGATCAGGACTTTTAGGAGAATGTATTAAGTATAGTGGTATGGCTATGAAAACAATTCAAAGTCAAGACCAAAGCGAAGAGCTTAGAAGTGTAATTGAAAAAATAGTTCAAGAGCTTGAAAACTCTCACTTATATAAGGGAAAGCTTTCTGTTGAAAGAGATATTCCTCCCCCTGGAACTCCAACAGATACTCCTGCTGGGTATCCTCATTTATTAGTTCAAGAAGAAAAACAAAAAAAGTTTTTAGGACTAATCCCTTACGATAAAAAAGAAATATTATTTATTGTAAAAGAGGGATTCTATGACATCGAAGATAAGGGAAGAAAAGATATATTTGTTCTTTTGAAATCCGAAAGTTCCAAAATGATTGTTCAAAAACATCTCGAAGATTATGCTAAAAAAAATCAGGTTACAGAAATTGTCTATAAAACCTAAGATATTATTCTTTGCCTTTTATTCTCCTGACTTTTTATCGCGCAAATCTAATATAGGTTTTCATAATCGTTTTTCCGTACTTTGTAATTTTCTATAGTTTTCTTTGTAAGGAATGACCGTGATTAGGAATATGATTTTTAGAACCATAGGGGGATTAGGGCTGTTCCTCTTCGGCATGGTTTTGATGTCGGGGGGTCTAAAAAGGATAGCGGGCCAAAAGCTCAAGAAAATTCTTGAATCGATGACTGGCACACCTTTTAAGGCGTTTCTTGTAGGCGCAGGTGTTACTGCTGTAATCCAGGCCAGCGGTGCCACCACCGTAATGGCAATTGGTCTTGTCAATGCCGGGATGCTTACACTGCGACAGGCAATAGGCGTCATTATCGGCTCGAATGTGGGCACGACTGTGACAGCGTGGCTGGTGTCGATATCAGGGGCGCTTAATATTACACTATATTCGCTGCCGGCTGTGGGCGTAGGATTCCTGCTGCACATTAGGGGTAGAACGCGAAAACTAAAAGGTATCGGCGAAGTACTGCTGGGCTTTGGCATATTGTTTTTAGGCATTGGTTTTATGAAGGATTCCTTCGCTCCATTACGGGAGAGCCCAAGAGTGCATGAGCTTTTTGTTTCTCTTGGTGGCAAGCCCATATTATCTATTTGTGTCGGGATTGTGGTAACAGTGCTTCTTCAAAGCAGCTCGGCGTTCATAGGAGTTGTTCAGATACTGGCGATGCAGGGGGCGTTTGGCAGCAACTGGGAAGCAGCACTTAATGTTTCGATACCATTCATTTTAGGCAGCAACATCGGCACGACAATCACGGCTCAGCTTGCGGCAATTCAGGCGAATCGGAACGCCAAACGTGCTGCCTGGGCACATACGATGTTTAATGTTCTTGGCTCGGTTATTGCTTACCCGTTTGCTTACTTTGGTTTATACCGTGCTTTTGTACAGATGATCTCACCCTGGGAGCTTGGGCCAAGCACTATAGCATCGGAAATCGCCATTGCCCACACGATGTTTAATGTTGTCAATTCCGGTATATTTCTACTGCTAATAGGCGTGCTGGAAAAAGTGGTGGTAAAGTTGGTGCCAAAAATACCCAGTGAGGTAGCAATGTCACCGGTGGTGCTTGAGAAGCATTTGTTTGACACACCGGAAATAGCGCTGGAGCAGGCGAAGCGTGAAATCGTTCGTATGGCGAAAACCGCAAAAAGGGCTTTCAGGCAATCCATCGATGGAATTATGGAGGACGACGGCAAGAAACTCGGGTCGGTGGGGGAAATAGAAGATTTTATCGATTCGCTTCAGTATGAAATCACATCGTATCTTTCAGCATTGTCGAGCAGACCTCTGTCTGATGGGATATCCGTCAGGTTGCCGGTGCTTTTGCACGCGGTTAACGACCTTGAGCGTATCAGTGACCACGCAGTTAATATTGTCGAGATTGCACAGCGAAAGATCGACCAGAAAATTTCCTTTAGCGACCAGGCGATGGCTGAGGCGGAGTTACTGAGGAAAAACGCTGACCAGATGTTTGACAATGTCATTGCAGCGTTGGAGAATGGAGACACAAGGGCAGCGAAGGCGGCGCTGGCCATTGAAAGGCAGATAAATAAAGCGCAGGTGGACTTTCGCCGCAGTCATGTCCAGCGGATGAGCGAAGGGGCCTGCACAGCCGAAGCCGGGCTTATATTTATCGACTTGGTCGATAATGTTGAGAAAATTGGAGACCACCTGACAAATATCGCACAGGCGGCGATAGGCGGCTTGCAATGGTCAGACGTTGAGCCAAAGATTTCCAGCGGTCTGTTTTAGAAGTTCAAAGGAGCCAAAATCTGTTTGAAAAGGGCGTGCTATGTGGACAAGACAGGATTTGCACCAGTTAATTAAGGAGAGAATGGGTGATTATCTGCTTATTATAGTCTCCAACAGGCAGCCATACTCCCATATATTCAAAAAAAGAAAGATTGAGTGCCAGCGTGGAGTAGGTGGAGTTGTTACTGCGATTGACGCCGTTATGCAGGCCTGCAATGGAATCTGGGTGGCCTCCAGCAGCGGCGATGCCGACCACAAAGTTACAGATAGTCAGGGCAAGGTAAAAGTCCCGCCGGAAAATCCCGCCTACATATTGAAACGCGTATGGCTGACCAAGGAAGAAGAAAATGGCTACTATTATGGATATTCTAACGAAGCATTATGGCCTCTTTGCCATAGGGCCTTTCGGCGACCAATATTTAGGAAAGAAGATTGGGATTTCTACTTAAAAGTAAATCAAAAATTCGCCGATGCCATACTTGAAGAGCTGGGAGATAGAAAAGCAGTAGTATGGATACACGATTATCACCTTTGTGTCTTGCCAAAACTTCTAAAAGAAATGGCGCCGAATCGGGTGTTTACTGCTCACTTCTGGCATATACCCTGGCCCAGCGATGAAGTGTTTCGGATTTGCCCGCAGAAAAAGGAAATCCTCGATGGGCTATTAGCAAATGACTTTATGGGATTTCATATTCGTTACCACTGTCTGACTTTCTTGGATGTCATAGACAGAGAAATAGAAGGCAGGGTTGAACGCGAGCGTTTTTCGTTTGTTCGTTCGGGTCATGAAACTTTGATTCGTCCTTATCCTATGAGCGTGGATTTTGAATTGATAAGCGAGCTTTCCAGCTCACCGGAAGCTGCAAAATTGCAGCAAAATCTAATGGAAGAATTCGGGCTTTCCGGTGTTAAGGTTTTAGTTGGTCTTGACCGTATCGACTATATCAAGGGTCTGCCCGAAAAGTTATTGGCAATCGACCGCCTGCTTGAGAAACATCCTGAATTAAAAGAGAAAATCGTTTTTTTGCAGATGGGTCCGATTAGCCGCCTGCATATACCAAGTTACAAGGCTCTCAATGATGAGCTAAATACCCTGGTCGAGCAGATAAACTGGAAACATTCCACCGATGGCTGGCGGCCCATTATTTTAGTCAGACGACATTTATCGCTTATCGAAACATTGGCACTTTACCGCACAGCAGATGTCTGCGTTGTAAGTTCGCTTCACGATGGAATGAACCTTGTGGCTAAAGAATTTGTAGCGAGCCGTTCGGATGAAACCGCAATGCTTGTTCTGAGCCAATTTACAGGGGCCGCAAGAGAGCTAACCGATGCCGTTCTTATTAATCCTTACGACCGTGAGCAAACCAGCGATGCCATTTTTAATGCACTGACGATGCCAGATGAAGAACGCAAAAAACGAATGGCAAAGATGAGAGAGATTGTCCGGCAGAATAACGTCTTTCGCTGGGCAGGTAAAATCATATCGGAACTGTTGAAATTCGAATTCAAAGAATAAGCGCTTTCGCAATGAAACACCTTTTCGCACAGCAGAATAACTTAGAAAATTACATTGCCGACAAATTTGTTCTCCTGTTTCTCGATTACGATGGCACTTTAACTCCTATTGTTGAAAGTCCTGATAAAGCGCTCATTTCCAAGAAGACCAGAGACCTGTTGAAAAAATTATCTGCTAATCCCCGTTGCACGATAGCCATCGTAACTGGGAGGTCTGCAAAAGATATCAAAGGCAAAATCGGCATCAAAAACATTATATACG
>CAYWXK010000107.1:0-4144 GCA_964462515.1 uncultured Pirellulales bacterium | reverse complement strand
GCGATATAAACCTCGATGACGAAAACCTGACGGTCTTAAAAGTTGGCGGCAATCCGCACAACCTGCTCAAGCTGACACCAGAAGAGCTAAAACCCATTCGGACTAAATTGCTTGCACCTTTTGGAATAAAATTCGATGCCCCTAACAAAGTAGCTCTGTATTTAATCGGCGAAAATTGCATAATTGTAGAAAATTTCAATGACGAGAGCATCGATGCAGCTATAGAATTTTCTAAAACCATCAAAGCACAAGAAACGCTTGTGCTGCCGGCCGATGGAAATGTTGAGTTTTCCTGCAACGGCGGTAAATTGGTTTTCACAAAGATTACGCCGCGAACTTTAGTAGCAGTTGAGATTGGAAATTAACTTTCAGTCGTTGACCTAATTATTTGAATCAGGAGATTAATTATGAATGCGCTATTTAAGAAAAGATTTTTTGGAGCACTTTTGTTCCTGGCTGTCGGCTTTACGATTGTTTTGCAATCCTTAGCCCGGTCCGAAAGCACCGGACAAAATGTTGGCACCGTCCCCCGCAAGGTAATGACGTTTTATTATCCCTGGTATGGTGTGCCTGATGGGCCTGGCGGGGCGGGCAGAGTGGTGCACTGGGGACATATCGACCAAGCCAACAAAAACATCGAGGCAAGCACCCACTATCCGGTACTGGGTGCATACGACTCGCACGACCCAAACGTAATAGACCAGCACTGCCGCTGGGCAAAGCGGGCCGGCATTGACACGTTTATTGTCAGCTGGTGGGGCCACGGCGATTATAGCGACCGCGTGATGACTAAAATCCTCGATGTTTGCCAGCGTTACGGGCTGACCGCGACAATCTATTATGAAACCATACCGAGGCCACAAACTCCAGAGTCGGCTGCTGGTGACATTACCAAGCTTCTGGATAAATACGGCAACCATCCTGCTTTTCTCAAAGTCAGTGGAAAACCCGTGGTGTTTATATATGGGCGAACACTGCAAGAGATGGGCTTAAGCGATTGGCGCAAAGCTATCGAGATTATCAATGCTAATTACAAACCGGGTGTTATAGCAATGGGCGACCAATTCAGCCGTGGTGCAGTTCGCGTTTTTGACGGCGTTCATACCTATAACACCGCAGGCCCGCTTCGAGGCCTTGAGGTTTCTGCTGCACGCAAGTGGGCGAAAGAAACTTTCACCTCCTGGGTGGAGCTGGCTGACCAGGGCGGAAAAATCTGCGCCCTGACGGTAATACCCGGCTACGATGACACAAAAATCCGCAAACCCGGCCTTGCCGTGGAGCGTTATGGCGGCGAGCTTTACCGTGCGCAATGGGAAGAGGCAATTAAGGCCGACCCGCACTGGATACTCGTTACCAGCTTCAACGAATGGCACGAAGGAAGCGAAATAGAACCCTCAACGGAATATAAAGAGCAATATATTGACCTGACTGCCGAATATGCCAAACGCTTTAAGGCCAAAGAGCGTATTGTCCGCCCTCGCCCGGTCAGCGGGGCGCTCTCCAGCCAGCAGAAAGCTCAACTGCGGAATAAACTCGAAAGGATTAAAATCGGCGTTTTGCCGGACGCAGACTCGCCGGCTTTTTGGTGGCTGTCGGATATCGGCGTCAATATGAAAGTTTTGACGTGGGATGAAATCGCAAAGGGTAATCTGACGCCGCAAACGTATCAGGCCTTGCTCTATTGCGCCGGCGAGCATTATCGCCGCAGTGTCAACAGGACCGGCGATGTCGATGATGCGATACTGGCCTATCTAAAAGCAGGCGGGTGTCTTGCATTTTTGCCTTCGCTCCCGTGTCCTTTCTTTTACGACCAGAGCGGGCAGACAGTCAGCCGCAGCAGCGAGTTCGGCTTAACGTTAAAAGGAGCCTGGGAAAGTCCGCCGGCGGATGCTAAACTATACTTTATTCAGCCACAGCAATTTTTGCCGAACGTCCCACAGCAGTTTCCATTCCCCGTATCAGGAGACCTTCGCTGGAGACCGTTTTTACCAACGAATCAGACAAAACACATTTCGCTGCTGCAATTGCGAGATGGCGAAGGAAAGAATCTCGGCGATGCTGTTATGTATGCTGAAATTCTCGGCGGAGGCCGAATCCTTTACGTTTGGTTCAGTTTGCTTGAAGGACCTTACGCTGATGCGTTGCTCCACGATGTCTTTGACTTTTTAGCCGCCAGGCTGGGCTAATGAAAAAGACCTTTGAGCGGCTATTGTCCTTTTAGTTTTTGGCCCGGCGGCAGGATTTCTATTCCGACCGGGTTGCTTATAACCTCGATTCCCTCCAGAGAAAAAGCAATGCGGATAATATGCTTGCCCGGCGTAAGATTTATCTTAAATTGTTCCTGCAATGTTATGCCAATATCAGCGAACTGAGCACCCGGTGCTAACGGCCAGACCATACTATCAATCATAATAGGCTCAGGCCATTGATGCCATTTGCCGTCGAACTGAATCCGGCATAACTGCAACTGGTGAGAAGGGAAAAGGGCAAATGTCCGGCTGCCACGGTTGCGTATGTCCAATTTGAAGCTTGGTTTTTCGCCCCACTGCCAGGTGCGCTTATCGGGGTGCAGTCGAGATTGCACTCCTTCGGTCTCCTCGCCCCATACAGGCCCGCGCCAGGCGGCTTTCTCTAATGCGATAGGTTTGGCCGATGGCGCCTTACAGCCATAGCCGACAAGTAAGGCGGAAAGCAAAATCATTAAGAAAATAGTTTTGTAAGCTTCCATAGTTCGACTGTGCTCACTATCAATTACTGGTTGTTCATTGTTAATTGTTCATTGTTAGTTGTTCATTGTTAGTTGTCAATAACTACAAACCCGTAGCGATAAACTATTAGCTTATAAGTCTGGGCTGAGGCCGAACATAAATGATTTTTGTAAAATTGTAATTTAGGCTGGAGACCACGCAATTTCTATACCTTTAGCTAACATTTTTTCGGGAATTATCCACCGCCGATATAACCTTTCAATAACCTGTTGGGAATTTAGGAAAATTTTGAAATGTTAAAACGGATAGACCTGCCCATAAATCGACAAACAAAACTGTGCTCAGGATTTAGCTGCGTTTATGAATATAACCTGCTTGAGCAAAAGATGTTGTGAATAAGTGAGATTGGCCTCAAATGATGTCAGGATAGGTTCTTATAAAGGGCGTTGGTTATTTTCTTTGTACCTTTTGTTACCACTACAAAAGGCCTCAAAGGAGTGCGTTTGAGTTATCAACAGGTTATCCACGAGGTAGAGACTGTTAAAAGTTGAAGGTTTGCCGGTTGCTGCAATACCTCAAAATGCAATAAGATTATGTAAGTATTTGTAAATACAGGCTATAAATAAAAAATAGTAGAGCGGCGGTATATTTGGTATCTTGTCGAAGGACGAAGTAAGAAGTGAAAAGTAAAAAGTATGAGGTATGAATCTCGAACTGTTTGTTAAGAACCCAACAATGAAAAATTTTTTGATTACAATCGGCGAATCAATCCATGCTTCTATCCCCAAGACAGGCAAAATAATAAAGCAGCTAAGCGAGCTTGGACCCACGGCATATTCGGTGCCGAGCAGGCCTTTGGATTATATCAGAGCTTTGATAGAGTCGCAGGCATCCGAAGGCGCCGATTATATAGCAGTCAATCTCGACGCATTTGGTGAGCAGGATGAAGCCCTGCAACGGGTCAATCCCGCCTTCGGCAGGCCGCAAATTGTCGTTAATATGATGGTTGAATATGTCAGGTTAGTGAGAAAATGGGGCAAAGGTGTGCCGATTTGCATCGACAGCAGCAACGACTATGTTCTAATAACCGGCCTGAAAGAGTGGTATAATATAGAAAATCCGAAATCCAAAATCCAAAATCCGAAACTTCCAAGGCAGCCGCTAATAAATTCCGTCAAAATCTATACGATGGATAAAATTTTGCCGATGAAGAAGGATTTTGACTTTACATTCATCGGCCTTTTACTTAGCGAACAGGCCTCTACCGCCCTGGGCGGTTCGCATTCGGTTGACGAGTTTCACTCACTGGCAAAGCAGATTTTTGAAAAGGCCGTTGGGAAATATGGTTTTCAACCCGAAGAGATTTTCTTTGACTCAACCGTTTTTCCTCTGGCGATAGATATGCCGATGGAACCGGGTGTGCCCGGCTATACATA
>CAYWXK010000106.1:0-4321 GCA_964462515.1 uncultured Pirellulales bacterium | reverse complement strand
TGCTCACACCTGAGGGGTCGCCGATTCGGGCGGTGTAGTCGCCTATGATGAGGACGGCTTTGTGGCCGAGGTCCTGGAACTGCCGCATCTTTCGCAGAACCACCGTGTGGCCGAGGTGAATATCAGGTGAAGTCGGGTCAAGGCCGAGTTTGATTCGCAATTGTCTGCCGGTCTTTTCCGCATCAGCAAATTTTTGAGCCAGTTCTGCCTCGGTAAAGATTTCGACCGTGCCGCGTTTTAGAAGCCGGATTTGTTCTGAAATTTTATCAGTCATAAATAACTCTTTTCAAATCGGATTACTTTCGAAAAAGATTATAAAGTATCAGCAAGAAATAAACAAGAATGAATATCAGAATTATGCCGCCACTTGTATAGAGTGGCTGAAACGTTCGAGTTTAATCATCCATCTGTTTATGTTCGACCTGTGCCTGCCGGATTTGGTCGGCGGAAAAGTTCCAGAGCCGGTCGATAAGCTCATAACCGTTGGGGTCATACTGTCGCAGCTCCTCACGAATAAATGGGAAATAGTCGTTTCTGGCCAGATATGCCTCACTCAATTCTGCAAAGTATTCGTGCTGATTATTAAGAGCGTAGGCAATCCTTAGCTCGCCTGGCTTCGCCAGCACATACTGGACCTGCTGATAGAGGCCCGCTTTTTTGGCGGCCTTGTAGGCGGCAATGACATCCGGACGCTCAAAACCAATAATATAATGGTAGGCGTGAGTAAATTCGTGCAGCAGCAACATCTGGTGACCTCGCCACTCAAGATAATCGGCGGCGTTGCAGACCTGAACTCCTCTGGCCTTATCCAGCAGGAAACCGTGCTCTGCCAGCCACAAGCGTGACACGTGAAATGTCGCCCCCCTACCCCTAAAGTCATCGCCAAAAGAGGGCGTCTCATATTCAACCCAGATTATAGTTTTCTGCAAAGCTGCACATGCCGGCGCCGGCAATTCCCTGTTTATGTATTCAAGGTCTTCATCGAGAGCTGCTGTTACCTGACGAACGAGCTTGGGCTGCCGGCGGATAAAATCTGCGTTCACGTGGACTACGTATCCCTGTATCATAGAGGTGCGATAGCCAAAAACTATTGGAAGGTTTGAACAGCCAGCGAGTGTCATAAGCAGCCAGATGACTGACGGCAGAAACACAAACGATGCCGTCTTTCTAATAAGCAATTTATCAACCATAATCAATTACCAGCCCGGGTCGGGTCGGACGTTGGCCTTCAGTCCTTTTGAGCCGACGATATACATAGGGCTTTCACCAAGCGGGACAGGCAAACTTTTCGTCCGCACTGGGTCAACAGGGACAAACCTTTTTGTGCCATAAATATCGTAAATCGTAAGTCCATTTTCATTGTTGATGCGGACGTATGCGTAAGGCTTTGTGCTCCAGGCAACAATGGTATCTTCTTTGCCTGTATCATCAGTGAAAACTGCAGCATAAACCTGTGGGCCAAACGCATCATTGCGGACGTGCTTCTTACCTTCGAGCATTCTTGTCATAAACGAAAACGCATAATAGGAGTATTTCGGCGACAGGTCATTTCGCATAAGGCCAACCATATCAGCCTGGTCGAATTGTCGAGTCCCTGTATCCTTAAATGTCCACCAGAATACTTTTTCGACTTTGCCGGAAGCGATAGCAAGCACGTGGAACCGCACGACCAAATCTGCCTGGCGGGTTTCCAGAACTCCATAAGGATGAATCTGGCTATTCCAGCAGATTTCAGTAATCCATATCGGTTTGGGCCGGCCGAATTTAGACATTACTTTTATAAGCTCATCAGTCTGCTGCAAAAAATCCATACGGACAAGGGGATAATTGGCATCGAGGTCGCTGCGGTGCCAGCTTTTAACATACTGGTCCAGCTCCCACCAGTCAAAAGGCTCTTCCGGCGATGAAGGAACACGATATGGATGAAAACAGGCAATGTCGAAACAATCATAAGGGACAAGATTTAAGATTTTTTCCGCCCAGAGGACATCACAGAATGCCATATTCAGGCCGAGGACTTTGGCTTCTGGGTTTGCCTCATGGATTGCCTTGCCAGCAGCGGCGAGCAGACTGGCATACTGCTCAGGTGTGCCCTTCCAGAACCCGCCATTCGGTTCATTCCAAATCTGCCAGAATTTGACTCTGCCGGCAAAATGCTTAACCGTTTCTCTAACGAAATTACAATACGCCTGGACACCTTCAGGTGTCCGTGGGTCGTGAAAGTTCGGGGCATAAGCAAGATTGCCAAAAAGAAGGATGCCGTATTTTCGGCAGGTCTCGACAAGGCGGTCGTAGTCCTCCCACTGATACTGGCCTTTATTTTTCTCAATGCGGCGCCAGGTGAAGTCCTGTCGGCCCCATTTAATGCCGGCTTCCTGCATTTTTTGCAAAATCGTTTCAAGGTTTGGTGTATCGGGCTGAAAAGCTGTATTGATTCCAAAAGGAGAACCCGGCAGAAGGATATCGGCAAAACGATGTGAAGGCAATGTTACAGAAAAGGTATTTTGCGCGGTCGGCACATCAGCAAGACAGGGAGAATTTTGAAAAAGAAAGGACACAAAATATATTATGAATAAATTACGTATAGAAATTGGTAATGTCATAGACTCTGCCTTTTAGCATAAAGATTGTTTAGTTCAGTTATGTCTTTTTCTCATCAATCTGGTTTGCTTTGCTCCTGTAAGACAGCATTAAAATTATCACATATACTATAAAGGCCGCGACAAAAAAGGCAAGGCACATTGCCTCTAGCCGCTTCTGATTTATCAGCTTATATATCGGATTTGCGTGATTCGGCCAAAATGGGCGAATGTCCCAGTGGTAAATGCCATCGAGTAAAACGTGAAGCCATACGCCGAGGATACCTGAGATAACCATTTTTCGCAAGCTGGTCTCGTAAGGTATGCGAAATACTTGCATCAGCCGTTTGAAAAGGTGTCGTAACGGATATGCAGCCACGCCCCAGAAAAGGCCGACCCCTGCGCCAATTAAAAACGTATGGCAATAGCGATGGATTGGATAGCCGAGTCGAAACAGCCAGTTAATCAGAACCTCAACATCGACAATGACGTTGGCAAGGACAAGGACAGGCAAATCCAGCCATTTTCTAAACACCAGCCCAATGAATCCATTAGGCCCAAAATGATACGGCGTAAACGGCATTTGAAAGTTTCTTTTGAAAAGGTAACAACCGTTAAATTCCGGTTATGTATCCATCTTTCAGCAAATAATTTTGGACATAATTTTTAATCGAATCTTCAAGGGGGGTTATTTGTTTTTTGTATCCGGCTTTGCGGAGCTTGGTTATGTCAGCGCAGGTATAGTATTGATACTGATTGCGAATAGATTCGGGCATATCAATGTATTCGATGTTCGGTTTTTTGCCCAGGGCAGCGAATACGGCTTTTACCAAATTGTTCCAGGAGCGGGCAAGGCCGGCGCCGATATTGAAAAGGCCGGTTATCTTTGGGTTATCAAAAAAGAAAAGGGTCATATCAACCGCATCTTTGACGTAAAGAAAATCGCGGACCTGCTCGCCATCGGCGTATTCACTTCTGTAAGATTTGAAGAGGCGGACCCTGCCAGTGGCGTTTATCTGTTCAAATGCCTTGAGGACAAAACTTCTCATATCGGCTTTGTGATATTCATTCGGGCCAAAGACGTTAAAGTATTTTAGTCCTATGATTTTCTTTAAGAGACCTGTGTGTCGGGCCCATAAATCAAATAGGTGTTTTGAATAGCCATACATATTCAAAGGCCGTAAGTCTTCGAGCTTTTCTTCATCATCATTAAAACCCGCCGAGCCATCACCATAAGTAGCTGCACTTGATGCATATATAAATCGGATATTGTCCCCCTGCCGATTCTTTGCCCATTGAGCCAGGATTTTGGTGTATTCGTAATTATTTTTTATAAGGTATGAGGCATCTGTCTCAGTCGTGGATGAGCAGGCACCGAGGTGAAAAACCGCCTCAACAGGGCCGGGAACCTTATCCTCGATGACCATTTCAAGAAAATCATCCTTCTCCACATAATCGGCAAACGATAGATTTCGCAGATTCTTCCATTTCTGGTCGGTTCCAAGTTGGTCAACGACAAGAATGTCTGTAATTTGTCTTTTGTTTAATCCTGCGATTAGAGCCGAGCCGATAAACCCTGCTCCGCCGGTAACTATTATCATTCTGCACACTCCCAATTCTCGATTTACCCTACATTGATTGCACAACTCCGTAATTATATTTAGCCCGCCAATCTTGCCCTGAGTGTAAGGGTCTGTTGATTTAATTGGCACAGTAGTTGCTTTGTCAGTTTTTGTAATATT
>CAYWXK010000105.1:0-5070 GCA_964462515.1 uncultured Pirellulales bacterium | reverse complement strand
CACAAGTTACCAGGCAGCAGAAAAGGAATGGCAAAAAAATAAGAATAAAAATATCTATACAGCGGTCACAACTGTGCCTGAGCAGACCTTGACGCGGGCGTGGAATGATGTGCCGAAGAAAGAGCCGCAATACATCCCGCTCGGATTCGACGGGGGCAGGCAGTATTTTGGAATTGAAGCTGATGGCGGCGTATTCTGCCGCTTCGGCTGGCTCCACCGCATCCCCGGCAAGGACACAAAACGCTGCCTGGTCGATGGCGGCTCGATTGAATATGGTTTTGGTTTATCCGATGCGAAATTACTCGACCGCTACCTAGTAGATGGCTGCCTGCCTATGATAGTTGCAAAGTGGCAGCGCGACGGCGTCAGTTACCAGCAGACCGCTTATGTCGTCCCTTTCGATGGCGTCCCAAGCGAAGGTTCTGCGATTTATGCTGATGATACATTGATTCTGATACTACGATTCGAAATGACACTTGCCGATAATAAAGAGCCAGAGGCAAGACTCGACATTGGGGCTGGCGATGAGGAGCTGACTATTGATGACGGTTTTCTCTTCGTTACGGGCACAGAGCCAAAGCGTCTGCGAATGTTGGTTAGTCAGGCAGATTCGCTGGAGAAACAGGGTAAGAAGATTATTTATCGAGCCAAACTTACCAAAGCTAAACCAAAGAAGACAGTTGATGTCGCCATTCCGTTTATCACACTGACCGAAAAAGAAGAATGGGCGAAGCTGCAAACTATCGAGTTTGATAAGTCATACAAGAATGTGCGCAGTTATTGGCGAAAGCGTGTTGATGAAGGTGCGAAGATTACCACCCCGGAGCCGATGATAAACGATTATTATAAGGCACACGTCTCACACCTGCTGTTGAACACCGACCGTGAGGTTGGAACAAGCGACCGATATGTCGCGAGGGTAGGGACATTCTCTTATGGAGCGTTCAGCAATGAATCCTGTATGATGGTTAGCGACCTCGACCGGCGCGGCTACCACAAGCGGGCAGAGCAGGCATTGGAGACCTGGCTGCACTACCAGGGCACAGAACCCCTGCCGGGCACATATTCAAGCTCTGAAGGCGAGTTCTACGGCGCCGGCGGATATGAAGACGGCGGTTATAATCAGCATCACGGTTTTGTCCTGTGGTGTCTGGGCGAGCATTACTGGCATACGCGGGATATTGACTGGCTAAAACGCTCTGCCCCAAAGATTATAAAGGGCTGCGAGTGGATTATTCGTGAGCGAAAACACACAATCGCCGAGGCGGACAAATCCGCGATTCAAAAAATCGAGCGAGGATTGCTGCCTGCCGGCTCGCTGGAGGACATCAGGGATTGGCGATGCTGGATGTCAAATAACGTCTATTCCTGGTGGGGTATGAATAATTCCGCCGCTGCGCTAAACGATGCAGGGATTCCCGAAGGTAAGCGCCTCTTAGAAGAAGCATCTGCTTATCGAGAGGATATTCTGGCTGCCTTTACCGAGGCGATGAGGCGTTCGCCGGTTGTGAAGCTGCGCGATGGTTCCTGGATACCGCACATCCCGCCTGAAGTTCACCGCAGGGGCCGAACATTTGGCTGGATAACAGAAACACTCGAAGGCCCGATACATCTAATCCGCACCGGACTCCTTGAACCGTGGGACCAAAGGGCCACGTGGATTATCAAGGATTTTGAAGATAACCTCTACATCTCCGAGCAGTATGGCTATAACATTACCGGCGAGCAGTTCGAGCGATACTGGTTCGGCAGGGGCGGCATTTCAATGCAGGCAAATCTATTGTGCAATCCGATTCCATACCTATTGCGAGATGAACCGCAGCATTTCTTGCGGGCGTATTTTAATGCGTTTGCGGTAAGCTACTGGCCTGATACTCGGATGATGACCGAGCACGCCCTTCCCAATATCGGCGACTGGCGCGGCGACCACTACAAATCCTCCGATGAGGCAAACTCAACATTTTGGCTGCGATTGATGTTCATCGAGGAACGTGGCAATGAATTGTGGCTCGGTGCTGCAATCCCTCGCTCCTGGCTTGCCGATGGAAACAAAATCGGAATAGAAAATGCCAGCACGTATTTTGGCCCGATGTCGGTTAGTTACGAATCTAAAGTCAGCAAAGGCCGAATCGAAGTAACTCTTGAGCCCCCTAAGCGTAATCCTCCAAAGAAGATTTACATCCGTTTCCGCCACCCGGAAGGCAAAAAGATGACCCGCTGTGAACTCAACGGCAAAGCCTACAAAAACTTCGACCCCGAAAAAGAATGGATCGTACTAACAGAACAGTTTGCAAAGGCACTTCGAATCGTTGTATATTATTAGTAAGCACACATATTCAACCGTTGAGTCGTATAGGATGAGTATCTTTTGCTACCCATTCGGCCAACATGTGTTTGATAGAGGAAATTATAGTGAACAAAAAGGTGCTTTATTTTGTGCTCGTATGCGTGGTCATTGCTGTGGTCGTTGTCTTGCTATTTGTGCTGGCTCGTCCAGGTCAGCAAGGCCCGGTCCCGGATTTGACAAAGCTCTCGGAGTCGGACTTGACACTAAAAATCGCCTGGAATAAACAAGAGCTTCACATCCCGCGCCCAGCTGAAATCCCCCCAGATATTCTTCATAGTCGGGCTTATCAGCGATGGACCAGCCGGGCGAACGTAACAACCTTCACTGGTCATGATGTCCAGGGAAATACCGTTGAGGTCCAAGCCCTCGGTTTTATCCGTGACCGCTCAAGTCAGCGGCATCCTTTAATTCCACAAATCACAGTGCATCGTCCAGACGGTACTCTGTTAAACGAGACTGATTATAACCCGGATGGAATTCCCGAAACCTGGACTACATACGACCAGGATGGCAAGACCAAGCTTACCAAAGTACGGTATCGCACATCCGGCAAGCCAGGCACCCCCTTTGTTAGGGAGGTGACTTGTTATCGGCCAGATGGCACAGCGACACAGTATGTTGCGAATAACCCAGACCGGATTGTTTGGATTGAGTGGGAGCTCGATGTGAATGGTAACATCACGAGAAAGCTCAATGGTGGCAGCGAATTTGACCCAGAGCGAAACAGCAAAGCGGTAGGTGATAGCCCCAATCTGCCGTAGTGGATTGGTATAGTTCTCTTAGAATTATTTGATGCGGAGCTAATGCTTTTACGCGTCCGGACCAATTGAAACAGCAAAATTGCCTTTGTTGGGATGGACCAAGTGTTAATTCTATCTTTCGTCTTCTTTATTCTGTCGCCTGCCTTCTGTTTCCTGGCCCCTGACCTCCGGCTACTGTCCCCTGTCAGGGAGCATTGGCTTCGTGCGTTTGACAAACTGGATTGGCAATGCCCACGGGTCACGAAGAATAATTATCTGGTCGCCGGCAGGCGTGGTCTCCAAATCTACTGCGACAGTTGCACCGGCCCGCAGCAGCCTATCACAAATGGCCCCAACATCATCGACCACAAAGGCAACGTGATACGACCGCGGATGTATCATATTGCAGTCAGGAACAGGGGCTTCGATATTGTGGTAGAATTCAAAGACAACATTGTCACCGGTATCTGCAAGAAAGTGCATATTAACCGGCGGCGGCCCCTTCCGCACAACCTTCATACCCAGATTTTCACGATACCAATTGACGACGGCCTCAACATCATCCACGTTAAGAGCTATATGCTCAAATCGGACAGACTTCGAGACAGCGGCACCGGCTGGGCTGGCCTGGATAGGATAAGTTCGAGATGAACCATCCTGTCCGATTGAAACGTTAAAAATTCCCTTTTCCGGATTGACAGAGACTTTTATGTATTGGCCCTGTTTTGGGTTTTCTTTTGGATTAGCGATGAATTCGGGGGCGGTGTTGCCTGCGTCGCCAAATTGTGTGTTATAGTGAATCTGGTAAATCGCTTTGACGCCAGGAAGCGCTTTCATTGCCTTGAAGGCATTGGGCTCAATACCTTTTCTCGGGCCGTTCATTGCCACACAGACTGTCGGGCTGATTGCCTTGAGCAAAATAGAATTGTTACTCAAATCAAGGCCGTGATGTGTTACCTGATAAAGGTCAATCCGGCCAATGCGATTAACTGGATGCGCAAGGTGGTGTTCAACATTCCAGGTGATGTCGCCGCCGGCAAAAAACACAAACTTTCCGTATGTCAGAGCAAGTGCGATGCTGCGGGCGTTGTCGGAGTCATCCGGTTTTCTAATCTCGAAGCCCTCGGCAGAGGCGTCAATATCGCCGTTAAAATCCTCAATCTTTTTTTCCGAAGCAACGCAGTGAAGCTTTACAGGAAGAATTTTGCCGGCTGGGTCATTCTTTAACGGCACATCATCTCCCGCCCGCAACGGCTTTACATTATTTTTTGTTGCCTGTTGATACAGCGGATAAAGTTCCCTGAACCAATCTGTATCCTGTTCCTCTGGCTCCGGCAGGACGCCTTTATCGAGGAAACACTTTATCGGAATTCTCTTCGATAGTTCGAGTATCCCTCCAAAATGGTCAAGGTGGAAATGAGTTGTAATTAAATAATCAATTTGTTTTAGCCCGGCATCCTTGCACGCCTTATAAATCCTGTCAGTGTCTCGGTGCAATGGCTCGCGTGAGCCGGTGTCGATAAGCACCGATTCACCCAATGGCGTAACAATCAGCGTTGACCCGCCCCCTACCATATCGAGAAAGTAAATATCAAGAGTTTTTTCTGCACTGCCCTGGCCGAAGCAAACAGCCGCTACTACGCCCAGCACTATTCCCAAAACCAAGATTATTCGTCTCACGTTTTGTCTCCTTAGCGTTTGATATATGGACTTTATTAACTTCCAGCTTTTCGCAATTTTACCAGATTATTAGCTTTTCTGTGCAACTAAAAACTTTTGTTTATGCCCTGCGACTTGCCCGGCGTAGTGCACTTTTCCGCCGGGATAAAATTGGGTTTGATTGGGTTTGTTTTTCGCCGCATCTGCAAAGTCGTTTATTTTCATAATCCTTTGTTAAAACAATAGCTTACGTTCATTTGAGTATCCAGCAAATTGGCTTTGTTTTGCATAAATCGTTGCTCGATTCTGGATACTCGATTCTCG
>CAYWXK010000104.1:0-5073 GCA_964462515.1 uncultured Pirellulales bacterium | reverse complement strand
ATAACACAACTTACCACCTTATATGCTGGTCTGATTTTTGGGGAGTATTATATTTCTTATGGCGGAGTTCTCCCACAAGTAGGCAAGGATATTGTTAGCTGACCCCAAAGAAATTGTAGTTTGGGTAAGAAACTGTTTTGGTTAAATCATTCGGAATGTGATGAGAAGTTAAAAGCGTTTTATTCATTTTTTTTGAAGGAGGTAACGCAATGATTAAGATAGTCAGAAAGAAAATCTTTGTTTTGTTTTTTGCACTCCTTATTGGAGTTGACCAGCGCGGGGTAGAGTCTCATGCATGGGCTGCATCAGTGATTAGCTGGGGTGAACAATCGGTCAACAGCAACGACTTTGCTGTCAATAACTTTATCGCCATAGCAGCAGGATATCACCACAGTCTTGCTCTAAAATCTGACGGCACTATTGTCGGCTGGGGCTTTAATCAGAGTGGTCAGGCAAATCTGCCTGAGGGAAACAACTTTGTCGCCGTAGCAACAGGAGCGTATCACAGTCTTGCCCTTAAATCTGACGGTAGTATTGTTGGCTGGGGCCTCAATGAGTGTGGCGAGACGAACCCACCCGTTGGAAACGATTTTGTCGCCGTAGCAGCAGGATATATCCACAGTCTTGCCCTCAAATCAGATGGAAGTATTGTCTGTTGGGGTTATCGTGGGTTCGGATGGTTTAATGGAAACAACTTTGTCGCCATATCGGCTGGGTCGTATCATAGTCTTGCCCTGAGGGCTGATGGCAGTATAGTCGTCTCGGGCCTCAATGATTATGGTCAGGCGACGCCGCCGCCAGGCAATAATTACATCGCTATCGCCGCAGGACATCAACACAGTCTTGCCTTAAAATCGGACGGGAGTATTATCGGATGGGGCAGAAATTTGAGTGGTGAGGCAACGCCCCCTGTCGGTAACGACTTTGTCGCCATAGCAGCAGGATATAACCATAGTCTCGCCCTAAAATCAAATGGCAGTATTGTCGGATGGGGCGCGTATGGCAGCCCGCCGGCTGGAAACAATTTTATAGCCATAGCAACAGGCGGGTTTCACGGCCTTGCCCTAAAATCTGATGGGACTATTGTCGGCTGGGCCGCCAATGATTATGGTCAGGCTAATCCCCCTGCTGGAAATAATTTTTTCGCCATAGCATCGGGAGCTTTGCACAGTCTAGCCATAAAGTTTGATGGTAGTATTGTCGGCTGGGGCCGCAATGATTACGGTCAGACAAACCCACCTGCTGGAAACGACTTTGTCGCCATAGCAGGGGGTCATCAGCACAGTCTTGCCCTCAAATCTGATGGAAGTATTGTGGGCTGGGGCTACAATTGGGCTGGTCAGGCGACACCACCTTCTGGAAATAATTACGTCGCCATAGCAGCAGGTTGGCATAGTCTTGCGCTTCGGTCGGATGGCAGTATTGTTGGCTGGGGCGGAGCAGGAACAACTCCAACGGGAAATAATTACATCGCCATAGCAGCAGGCGGTGGGCACAATCTTGCCCTTAAGTCAGACGGTAGTATTGTCGGCTGGGGCTGGAATAATTATGGTCAGGCGACGCCTCCTTCCGGAAACAACTTTATCGCCATCGCCGCAGGAGGATATTGGGGTGGGGGCCATAGTCTTGCATTAAAGCAAGATGGCAGTATTGTTGGCTGGGGCTGGAATAATTATGGTCAGGCGACCCCACCGCTAGGCAATGATTTTGTCGCCATAGCAGCAGGACAACAGCACAGTCTTGCCCTTAAATCTGACGGCAGTATTGTTGGCTGGGGCCTCAATTATTGTGGTGATGCAACGCCGCCTGCCGGAAATGACTTTATCGCCATATCGGCAGGAATGTGGCACAGTCTTGCAATAAAAGGAATGATGCCGGAACTACCACCAGTTGCCAGAGCAGGAGAAGACCAGGAGACACCGATACTTTTTGAAGTGAACCTTGATGGCAGCAGAAGCTATGACCTTGACCGAGACTATCCTCTTGTCTATTGTTGGCAAATCTTGTCAAGGCCGCAAGGCAGCGCCTCAGAACTTTCCAATCCTGACAGTGTTAATCCCTCGCTTGTTCCCGATGTTCCGGGAGAATACATTATTAAGTTGGTCGTAACAGACAGCAAAGGTCTGGAAAGCGAGCCGGATTATGTCGTTATCACGGCAATTACCATCGAGCAAGCTGTAGATGAAAAGATTGCTGAAACAATCGACGAAATCGCTGAGCTTAACCCAAATAACCTGAACAACCCGAACTCGGCCAATGCTCTCATAAATAAGCTCGATGCTACACTTGCTATGCTCGATGAAGGGCTTTACCAAGACCTCTTGGACAAACTAAGCAACGACATCCTGAAAAAAACCGACGGCTGTGCTAACACAGGCCAGCCGGATAAGAACGACTGGATACTATCCTGTGAAGACCAGCAGAAGGTGTATCCTTTGGTCTTGAGGGCTATTGAGCTTCTCGAAAGACTTTTGCAATAGCAGGATAATAGAGATGTCAATCATAGGGAGGTCAAATATCATAACTTTTTTAATGACAAATGATTATATCTCTGTGTCTGCCCTGAGCTTGTCGAAGGGTTCTCTGCCTGCCTCGCCGTAGCCTCGGCGAAGGCGGGTGTGCTCTGTGGCCATGAAAGATTCGGGTTAAGATGCAGAAATCAGGGCTTAATCTGTCCTAAATTATCCAGTGCCTGATTTATCATAATTTCACCAGCTCCTTTTTCCAGATTAGTTCCTGAGCCAGGCTCATATCCTCCTTCTTCGTATGCCCGGCTGTGACAGACGTAGCCAATCGCATCGTTACTAAGAGAGATAATAAGAAGCTTCTCTATGCCCGCCTTTTTCTTTATCTGAAGGCCGACTTCCGCCAATACCTCACCGGGCAGCCCCAGGATATAAACATCGCCAAGCCGCAATATCTGCATCTCGGTGGTTATATACTCTGCGACTTTATCCGCCTTTTTTTCGCCATCAGCAGATACGAGTTTCTTTACAGGAAATTTCACCTCCTTCTTGACGGCGTCCAATGTTGCCTGGTCGGATGTGCTGACAAACTGGAGTCTGCGCAGAGCTTCGGCGCCAAGTGCTCTGCCGACCTGCTTATGAGCCTTTACTCCTCTCTGGTAAGGAACAATGTCACCGGCTGTTCCAAGTGCAAAGAGACAAACGCCGCCTTCTGTCTGTTCAACCAGATCCGCAGCGTCCCCCGGAAAATCAGCCGATATAGCGGTTGGCAAATCGGGATACACACAGACCGGATGACAGGCAAAATTGACAATCGAGCCGACAATATTGTTGTTTGCGTCTTCCACACGCAGGACCCAGACCTCCGGGTCGATGGGGCCAAACGTCAGATTCGGCTCGTTGGCGTCAAGCGTGAATGATACGGCAGTCGAACCGTCGGGGCACGTCTTAATTTCTCTGGTTGCGGCGATTTCAGTAGTAACACTCCAGGTCATCACGGCAGAGCCGTCAGGGGTCCTGGCCCGGCGATTGAAGACTATTTCCGGTATTCGCCCTTTTGCAGTGCCTATCTTTACGTCCTGCATATTTTTATAAGCAATCATTACCGAGCTTGCCGTCTTTCTTATCAGCGTCTGGAGATAGAATTGGTCGATCTGCGTGGCCGGCAGCCGCCCTTCGCGTGGCACTTTTGATCTGGTAAAAACTTCAGGCCCGGAGTGAGTGTGGGTGGCACAGATAAGGACATTCTGTTCAGGGATACCGATTTTTTCTTTGATAATCTCCCGCACCGGCTTAGTAATTTCTTCCAAAGGTGTGTACAGCAGGTCGGCGGAGACGATTGCGATAGTATTGTTCCCGTCATTGAGGACAAGGGCTTTGGCGTGGAGCTCATCGAGAACGTCGTTGCTTGGTTTGCCGTATGAGCCGATAAGCGGAATCCCCAGAGGTGGAGTGATGTTGACCTTGGCACAACCGCCTTTGAGTGCGGCTTGACCGGCCGGGCAAAAGAAATGATTGAACACTAAAATGGCCAAAACCGACGCTGCCGACTTCAAACTGACATATCGTCTCATATTTGCCGACTCCATATTCAATCGTGCATTTTCGAGATATTCTAATTGACCTCCGGCGGCCAAGCCAGTAAAATCAGGTAAATCGGCACAGATAGCCCGCATTGGCTTGATAACGTGAAAGGGAACAAAATGAAAAGCAACAATTTAACCAGGCGGCAGCTCCTGGCGACTGCGTCAGTCGGGACTATCGCCGCTATATCACGGAGCGTCCCGGCATACAGCAATATCAGTAAGAAGGCCGGCAAACTGGCAATCCTTGGCGGCGAACCGGTAAGAAAAAACAAGAGCTGGCCCAGTTGGCCATACTGGGATGAAAAGGTCATAAACAAAGTAGTCGAAACTACAAAAAGCAGAATATGGTGTAGAATCCAATCTGAGTCGGGCACTGTCCCTACATTTGAAAAGGAATTTGCGCAATTGACGGGGGCGAAATTCTGCGTGGCCACAGGCTCTGGAACCCAGGCACTGCACACCTGCGTGGAAGCGTTTGGAATTGGTCCGGGAGACGAAGTCATTACCTCACCCTATACCGACCCCGGCACAATCGCTTCCATCTTGTCTGCCAGGGCCCTGCCTGTCCTGGCCGACCTTGACAGCGAATCTTATCAGCTCGACCCCGATGACGTAGAAAGAAGAATTACCGAAAACACCAAAGCAATTATGCCGGTGGATATGATGGGGCAGCCCTGCAACTTGGAAAAAATCACGGCGATTGCCAAAAAACATAATTTGAAAGTAATCGAAGATGCCTGTCAGGCTCACCTTGCCGAATATCAGGGCAAAAAATTAGGAACTATCGGCGATGTCGGGTGTTTCAGCTTTCAGTCGAGCAAGACAATTGCCTGCGGAGAAGGCGGAGCAATAATCGGAAATGATGAAGAGCTTATGGACAATTGTTTCACCGTCCATAACCACGGCACATCGCGCCGGGGGCGCACGGAAGTAGCCGGGCCGAAATACCGGATGAATGAGTTCGAAGCCGCCGTTTTACTGGGCCAGTTTCCAGGTGTGCAAGAACGCTTCGCCCGCCGCAA
>CAYWXK010000103.1:0-5246 GCA_964462515.1 uncultured Pirellulales bacterium | reverse complement strand
GCAGTTTTGTTCCGCCTCTATCCCCGCCGCGGTTTTGCTCCGCCGTTTACACATTTTGTCCTCCTTTACTTATTCTACCTTTTCCCAACGGCTCAACTTGAACTTGGCTGCGCCTGCAGCCAGACAGTCAGGATAGTTGTAAAGCACCTTTCCGAAGGCATCACGTATTTGCTTTGCACCTTCCGATAGCGGAATCTGCCCGCCACGCGTCAAGCCCTCTAAGTAGCATCCAATAAGAAATTGAGCACTCCACGCTCGCTCAAAATCTGGCCAATTCTCAACCACGACTTGATAGCGTTCCAAAGCTGGCCTGACCTGGCCCAATTGCTCATAACAATGGCCGGATAAATAATAGGCCTCCGCGGTAATGCCTTCTTTCTCAGGAAGTCTATTTATAATTATCTCCCAGTTGTCTAATGCCCTTTGAAAATAAAATTTGGCTGCCTCAGTCTGACCTTGATTTTTTTTCCAGAAGGCCTCGTTCCAGTATGCCTCAGATACGAGAGACATTACGTCCGGCATATCCGGATGGCTGTTAAAGTCGGTAAGCAATTTGTCAATAACCTCAGACGAAACACCATCACCGAGACCAATATTCGAAACCACTACCGTTGCTCGTGGCCATATCTCGGATTCGAATTGAGGTCGTCTGCTCATAGCATCAATGGCAGATTGCAAAACCTCGTTTGACTTCTCATAACGCTCGACGGAACGATACCGCATTGCTACGTTATTGATAGAACGTGCTACACCCTTGCGGGTGGCAAAATCAGAAAGCAGCTTTCTTATAGCAGCATCGGCATTGACGTCATCTCCAAGAGTTATGTTTGAAATCGCCAGATTCATCTGCGACCAGATAGCGTGCTCGGCCTGAGGATACTCAGCGAGGACCTGCTTATACAGCTTCATCGCTTCTTCATGCCTATTCGACCGTCGATACTGGTCCGCTACCCAGCACATCGCAGCAGGTGCGCCAGTGTACTTCGAGTAGTCAGCCAATAGCTTCTGCGTCTCGGCATCCGCGTTGGGGTCGCCCAGTCTGATTTTCGTAATCGCCAGGTTCATCTGCGACCAAAGCGCCTCCTGCATCTTGCCGTGGTTTTCAACCACATACTCATACAGCTCAAACGCCTCATCATACTTCTCGGCCTGGCGGTAATCATCTCCCAGCGTCCGGGCCGCATACGCCACTCGATTGTCGTTCGCATCCGAGTAAGCTAACACTGCCTCAACCGCACGCTTCGCGCCGGCATAGTCCTTCAGATGAATCTTCGATATCCCCAGATTCATCTGTGCCCAGAATGCATACTCGCTATCAGGATGTTCATCCAGAATGCGCTCGTACAACTCGCATGCCTTTGCATGGTTTTTTAATCTACGGTATTCATCCGCTATATTGTTAACGGCTGCAGATAAACGCTCATCTTTCGAAAAACCGTTCAGTACTTTATCGGTAGCTGCCCGGGCAGCATCGTAGTTTCTCTGCCGGATATTGGTAATTGCAAGCCCCATCTGGGACCATAACGCGTACTCTGCATTTGTCCAGTTGCTCATAACGTATTGGTATAACTCGCGGGCCCTGTCAGGTTTGCTTAACCTGCGATACTCATCTGCAACCATACAAGCTGCCGTAGATATGCGTTCGTCTTTGCTGAAATCCGCACACAATTTATTTATGGCAGATGTGGCGGATTCATAATCGCCCAGGTTCGAGCTCGAAATTGCAAGCCCCATCTGCGCCCACAATGCGTATTCTGCATCAGGCCAGTTATCTGCAACATTTTTGTAGAGCTCCACGGCTTGTTTATATCTGTTTAATTTGCGATACGCGTCACCTATAAGGCAAGCCGCTGTTGGTATGCGTTTATCTTCAGAAAATTTATCCCGCAATCTATTAACGTCAACTTGTGCAGCGATGTAATCACCGAGTCCGAGATTCGAAATCGCAAGTCCCATCTGTGACCATAACGCATCCTCTGCTTTGGGCCAGTTGCTCAGAACTTGTCCATAGAGTTCCATGGCTCTTGCGTGTTGTCCTCTGCGACGATAATCATCACCCAAAAAGCAGATTGCCTTCGGCATAAGCTGATGCCCTGAGTATTGGGTACACAGCTTCTCAAAGGCAGCTTGGGCGCCGGCAACATCTCTAAGTGCCTCGCTGCACATCACCAAGTCCATCTGGGACCAAAATGCGAATTCATTGTTCGGCCACCGATCTACCACGTAGCGGTGAAGCTCGGCTGCCTTTGTATAGTTTTCCGCCTTGCGATAGGCATCTCCAACCTTGGTGACTGCTTCAGGCAAAAGCTCGTGTTGTGAGTACTGGGTGAGCAAATTTTCCAGGATGACCTGTGCATCCGTCTGTTTGCCCCAGGCAACGTACAGGACCGTGAGCTTCTGTTGTGCTCGAAGACCATCAGAAGTGCCCCCGTAAGATGTTATAATGTCTTGATAAATCTTCTCGGCTTCCGCGTGATTTCCGGTTTTGACATACTCTTCTGCCTCTTTGAATTGAGCCGACAGGTCTGCCATGACCGTGCCGGTAAGTCCAACAAGCAATAGAGTAAGCAGAACCAACACTATGGAAGAAATTCGGCTGCGCATGACTTACACCTCCTGTAAAATTATGAAAGATTTATTTACTTTTTGAGCAACTCCTGCTGAGGATATATCTACGTTGCTATCACAATTTCTAATCTCACAAAGCTACTCGCGGTTGATAATTGCAACCTACTAACTTAACCCTACTATGTAAATAGGGAAAAATGAAATTTTTCAAAAATTTTTCCCCTTCAATGCGACCGTCTTTCAAAGCTTTTGTTCCGAATACCCAAATTTATCTGGTAAGCATAACTGCATCCATAAATCAAACATTTGGCGGAAAGTTAGCCGTAATCTTCCTTCCTTTTAGAAAGGAGGCGGTTCTGAGCCAAAAAGTATTGACCGTTTTTTTGTTAAAATATGCCCGATTCTATGGATAAACTTGTAAAAAGAGCTAAAAAGTTGAGCAGAACTATCGTAAGTTTAGAGCGATTGCAGTTTTTAATGGCTGGAGAGATTTCTTGACAGATTTTAGTTCAAAAACTGCCTGTTGTAGTTGACTCGGTTAGATTTTTTGTTATAATAATTAAGTTTTAGGTATTATGGCTCCGGTGGGACTGCATTTTATAAAGAAATAAAAATAACCAACCGCTTATGCTAAAAAAGCCAATACCGAATATAAATTTTTTGTAAAAAGGTGTTTCTATGCAACAAAGAACCTTAGCTGAATTAGCCGAATATGTAGGCGGCAGGGTTTGCGGCGACCCAAATATTGTTATCAAGTCCGCCTCCACACTGGGTCGGGCAGGAGAAGGTGATATTAGCTTTTTGACAAACCGCAAATATGAAAAGCAGCTACGGACGACCAAGGCAAGCGCGGTAATTGTAGGCAAAGAAATAACCAGCGCATCGGTGCCCCTTCTGATAGCTGACGACCCTTACTATGCTTTTATGCAGATTATGGTACTGCTCCACGGGCATCGTAAACATAAAAAGGTGGGCATCAGCCAACAGGCTTCGATTTCCGATAGCTCAAAAATTGGGGCAGACTGTCACATTCACGATTTCGTGACAGTATCTGATGATGCAAAAATCGGGGATGGATGTATAATCTATCCCTGCGTATATATTGGGGCTGGTGTGCAAATCGGCAACGACACGATAATATATCCCAATGTTGCCGTTTATGATGGGTGCAAAATAGGCAACCGTGTGATTATAAATGCAAACTCAGCGATTGGTGAAGATGGCTTTGGCTATGCCAGCCACAACGGCGCCCATCACAAGGTACCACAGATCGGCGGAGTGGTTATAGAAGACGACGTCGAGATTGGCGTATGCTGTGGAATTGAACGGGGCACGCTCGGTGACACCGTCATAGGTCAGGGCAGCAAGTTAGGCGACCTGATTACGATAGGTCATGGGACAAAAATCGGCCCACACTGCTTGCTTGTAGCTCAGGTAGGAATTGCCGGTTCAACTACTCTCGGACATCACTGTATAGTGGGAGGCCAGGTTGGCATTGTGGGTCATATCAATATAGGGAACAATGTCACGATTGCGGCCCAGGCTGGTGTTATTAACGACATTCCAGATGGACAAATAGCATTGGGCGCACCTGCTATGGAAGCCAGTCAAGGCAGGCGAGCATACGGGATGATACAATACCTGCCTGAGATGCGACAGGCTATCCGCAACCTTCAGAGCCAGATTGAACGACTTACAACACAAACTGAATCTGGTTCTGAGGAGCCGGCTGAGAATGGGAAATAGCTATTTTTGTTGTTCGGTCGCACATAATTTTTTGAATGTGAAGCGGGATTTGCCTCCCTGCTTTCTTGAGAAAGCAAGAAGGGGCTGCCGTATAACTATGAATAGCTCGGATGTACTGGGTTTAATTGCCGGGGAAGGTAGATTGCCTTTTCTGGTGGCTGCCGGTGCCAAAAAAGCGGGCTTAAAAGTGATTTGCGTGGGCTTGCGAGATAATGCCCAGCAGGGCCTTGCTAACGAAGTTGATGTGTTTTACCCTGTTGCGATAGCACGGCCTGGGAGCTGGATACGGAAATTAAAGAAGCACGGTGTCAGCAAAGCAATTATGGTCGGGCGGGTTGCCAAAGGACGGATTTTTACGCCCTGGCGAATCCTGCGGTATCTACCTGACTGGCGGGCATTTCGGATATACTATTGGCGGCTGCAAGGCAAAAACAAACTTAATGATTCGGTTTTGTCTGCCCTGGCTGAGGAACTGGCGAGCGGCGGAATAACGCTGGAGAACTCGACAATGTATTGTAAGGAGCACCTGGCAACGGAAGGCGTGATGACAGTGAGGCCACCGCGACAATCGGTTCTGGATGACATTGAATTTGGCTGGCAAATGGTTAAAAGGCTGGCCGAGCTTGGCATAGGCCAGGCGATTGCGGTGAAGGAAAAGGAAGTAATCGCGGTCGAGGCAATAGAAGGGACGGCGGCGATGATTGAGCGAGCAGGCCAATTTTGCAAGACCGGCGGCTGGATACTGCTTAAGGCTTCCAGGCCAAATCAGGATACGCGATTCGATGTGCCCTGTATTGGGACTGATACTATTAGAAGTTTAGCCGAAAATGGCGGCAAATGTCTGGTGGTAGAAGCAGGCAAGACAATAATCATCGACAAGCCCAATACAATAAAACTTGCCGACCAATTGGGCATAGCCATTCTGGGGCGAT
>CAYWXK010000102.1:0-5606 GCA_964462515.1 uncultured Pirellulales bacterium | reverse complement strand
ATTCGTGGTTATTCCTTACATTTTTTCTTTGTGTCTTGGTGGCTTTGTGGCTATGGGTCAATTATGCAAAACAAACCCAATTTGCTGGACACTCAAATGAACGTAAGCTATTGTTTCAACAAAGCATTATGAAAATATACGGCTTTTCAGACGCGGTGAAAAACAAACCCAATCAAACCCAATTTATAGTGAGCTTGTCGAATCTACCTGTAGTGAGCTTGCCTGCACTGAGCAAGGTCGAAGTGTCGAACCTATGTTATCCGCTTCAAGCAGACTTGTCCGCCTCTGGCGGTTTAGGATTTTTAGCTATTTTTATTTGGCATTTGGGGGTTTTTATATTAAGTATTTAATAGAGGCCCGCTGAAAAATGCGGGTAAGGCCGGGCAGGGGGGCCGGCCAACAAAATCAAATTCCTTAAGGTCGGGAGAAACTTATAATGAGTGGATGGAGAACTAAATTTTTGTTTTTGCTGATAGTTTATTTTGCAGGTTTTGCAACTGCGATTTACATCCTTGCCCCCGCGCCGGAAAATCAGGTCTCGCAAGGTGCTGAAAAATCGTTTGCCGACATTTCGGGATTCAAGTCGCAAGAGTTCGTAAAATCCTTCAACAGCGGAATGCACAAGTGCCTTGATTTTGGCAAAGATGCCACCTGGCGTGTGGGCAAATATCTAAAGCAGAAAATCGATGAAAAGCAGCTAAAGACCAGCAGCTAAACTAGGACTTGTTTAAGACTTGACTTAATTGCTAACGTTTGTTGGCGTATAGATAACTGATATTTGTGAGGGGGGTGTATGTAGCATTGGCTGGCCGTGGGTCGCCGGGGCCCACGGCCACGTCCTCTTATTGAGAAAAAAATTTTCTTTCTTTTGCCTTTGAAGTTTTTAGCAGTTTGTTCTTTTTCTGTGATACGTCAAGTCTATTGAATTTCCCGCGTCCACTCGACAAGCAATAGCGGCTCTCCATCCAGAATAAGGTCGAATATGCGATTTGGTCCCTGCGGCTCCGGAGGACGGGGTGTCAGCCCTGCAGAAGGTTTTCGCTGCATCATCGGCCCTTCCATCGGTCGTGTTTGTTCTCTGAAGCCAATCGGCATATCAGCTCTTGCCAACCTTGCGGCGGGAAGCTCGATTTTGTCAATTGTTATTAGCTTATCCTGTGCTGGAAACTCTTGCTTGAAGTTCTCGACCTCTTGCGCGCTTGCAATCCAATATACTTTTCTGTTGTTTCCAGCCCACTGCCATACATCCTGTGAAAAGGCATCGAATAGCTCTTTATCTTCAAGCCCGCTATACTTGGTGCGTGCATCGTTGTTTCTGGGCAGTCTGCGCGGGCGGATATTGCGGCTGACAGCAAGTATGCCGGGAGGTAGCGGCTCCGGCAGATTCAAAATAGCCCCATCAGCCAGCCGCCAGCGGCCAATAAAGTCGAGATGCTGATTTATGGCTTCGTTGGCTATCAGGATACTGCCTGGTTCCACGCTTCTTTCTACTGCGCTTGTAATTTTTGCAAGCACAGCACCCTGGTCGCGCAGGTGTTCCATACTCCGCAGAGATGGCTGAAGTCCCCAGAGGATAGTAATTAAAAGAAGGACAATCGAAGACACCCACGCCGAAAGTCGGTTATCACCGGCAGCAAGTTGTATTAGCCATACGGTAGCGATTGTGTAAATATAAAAGGTCGGCAGCAGGTATCGCATTGACTGCTGGTCAGGCCGCCAGAAAAATGACATATATAGAAGCGTTACTGGCACAACGAGCATAGCAAATAACAGTCCCTCTTTCCGCATAACAGAGTGGGTGCACATAATAGCGATGCCGGCGACCCCCAGGCCAAATATCAAGCCGCATCCTTCGCTCATCAGCATCCGCAGCAATGGCAGGTAATGATTTGTAAGAAAAATCCATCCAAAAGTCGCAGACGCATTGAACTCATCAAGCGCATACTCATACCCTGTCTTCCAGAATGCCCCGAAAGCTGTCTGGTTGCGAATACACAAAGCACAAACAGGAATTGCAACACCGATTGTAAAAGCTATAAGCGAATACCAGAATAACTTATCACGCCTAAAATGAAGCAAAATAAAAATTCCAACAGCGAGGCAAAACAATATTTCAACGTATCGAATAGTAGCAATGGTGCCGAGCAAAAGACCTGCTGTCAATGCCAGCCACAAAGAACGAGTTTTTGTCCATCGAGCGATAAGAAGAAGTGCCCATATCAGCAAAAACACGACCGGCGTATGTGCATCGCCAAAGAGGGCGTGTTCGTTTGCGAATGGATTAAACGCCATCAATGCCATAGCAAGTAGCGCCCAACCTTGCCCAACCCATATTCTGCATAATAGAAACAGTCCCAGCAAAGATAGAGAAGCCATCGCGGGGTTGACTAATAAAGATGCCTTCGGTCCAAAAATCTTATAGACGACTGCCAGTATTGCAGAAAAGCCGGGCGGATGAACGGCATAGTAACGGTTATTTCTGGTTTGGTGCCAATGAAAACCGATATACTGCACTATCGATTCTGGCTCAAAGTATGTCCTTGCGTTTCTGGCAATCAGCTTTGCCTGTCCAAAGTAGCTATTTGCATCAGGGGTGGAAATGGCCGGCTCAAAATACATCATCAGAAAAACAAAGTTAGTCGCAGCCAGTAAAAAAGCGAGCAAAGTGAAGACAATTGTCTTTCCCATTTGAACACCTCACACTTGCGATTTATCATAAGCTCGATTATTTATATAGATTGCCATATCGTATTCGCCAAATTATAATTAATTCGCAAGCAAAATCCTAATATAGTTTCGGTTGTCGAATAGCTAAAACTGTGAAGTTTTGGAGGTGCTTATTATGGTAACGGTGTGCAGGTTGCCGTTGTGGCCGTTGGGGCCGATTGTGGGCTGCCATATTTTTGCGGTGCTATTGGCTATCGCCGGTGTGATTTTCTCCGTGATAATGTTGATTGACTGTTTGAAGAGGCCGGCCTCAAAATTCTATCGTCAGCTTACAAAAAATGCCCAGTATGATAGATTGATTTGGGCTGGGGCGATTGTGCTGTCGCTGTGGTTTTATTTTTTAGGGGCGATAGTGTACCTATTTGTCGTTATGAGAGCCAAACCGGAAGATAGAGAATAGCAGCGTATAGTTTTGAATTAGTCACGGCTAAATTGGAAGTCCGTGCACAAAGAAAGTTGCCGGTGATGATGCGGAAGAAATAAAGGTCAGGTCAATACAATTTCTAACGGATTCTCAGGCGGGGTAGAAGCAGTAACAAGGTCTTTGCCGAGGCGGAAGGCTTCGGTGAAAGCTGCGTTGTGTTTCTCAATTTGGCTGGCGTCACTAACCTTGTTGACAAATAAATTGCCGGCGTATTGCATCTGAAGCGCATCAAAATAAGACTTCATTGTCGAGCGGATATTATCGAACATCTTTGTGCTTTTTGAGCCGCCTACCGCGATGACCATTGCCCGACGGTCTTGCCTGCCAGTAAGCTGTTTTTTCAGCACATATTTTTGTGCCCAGTGACATTGGGAGCGGTCGATAAGGGCCTTTGCCTGGGCACAGACGCTCATAAAAAATATCGGCGTGGCGAATATGAGCCGGTCTGTATTAAACAGTTTTTCCGAAAGCGATTGGTAATCGTCATCAATCACGCAGATGCCGGTTGCGTAGCAGCGGTTGCATTCGATGCAAGGAGCGATATTCAAATCGGACAGGCGGATGTATTCGGTTTGTGCACTTGCAGATTGTGCACCGGCCAGGGCCTGACGCAAAAGCAGGTCGCTATTACTATTGGGTCTCGGGCTTGTTGAAAGGCCAAGCACTTTAATAGTCATATTGAGTCCTCACTTTATGTGATTTATGCAAAGACGTCGGGGTTACTCTATTATCGGCGTAATGCTATGGCGCACCGATTTACGCTGATACGGTGTCCCGAAGTCGCAGGTGTCGGTTCTTCCGAGTCTCCAGGTTTGCCCTGTCTGGGTATCGATAACGAATACGGCAGAGTCATCGCCTCCGGCGGCACAACATTGGTATCGTCCTGGGCCGGACTGGTCGCTGCCGCCTGCACCGATGGCCAGCACCAAGGCACAGTGCAAGCAAAAAGCCGATGAGCAGGCTACTGAAATTTGTGTTCCAGTTTAGACTTCTTATTATTTTCATAATTCTGGCTCCTTAATTTTTGTCACTAATGGTTTTGCGGATTAACACAATATTACAGTTCGTTGGACTGTGATTCAAATTGTTTTTCGAAAGTGGTCAGCCGAGGGTGCATTTCACGTTTGCAGGTGAAATTTTGCGTTCCAGCCCGCCTGAGGCAGGTCGAGCATAACCCCATAAAAATGTTGGTAACTTACTGTTGACTTTTTTCGATTTTTTGTTTCTAATATATTCGAGCTTGCACCACGATATACGAATCCGCCTTCGGCGGACAAGCCCGCCAGACGCGTTGCGGACAAGCTACGAGCGATTCATCCTTCGCAGTAGCCCCCGACAAGTTGGGGCTGCTATGGAGAACGGACGAAAAGGGTCGGTGCCCGAGTGGTCAAAGGGGATGGGCTGTAAACCCATTGGCGCAAGCCTACGTTGGTTCGACTCCAACCCGGCCCATTGTCTATATTTGTCATCATTTCCCCTGCAGAAGCTTTGCAGCTAAGGAGACCCGATGAAAAAACAAGTGCCGCTAAATAAGGCAAAGTGGCTGGTCGAGCCGGGCTGCGTGGTGCTGGTTACAAGCGGCACGATGGAAAAGCCGAATGTTATGACCTTTAGCTGGCAAACACCGGTCAATAGCTCCAATCCCTGTCTTATTGTTCTTGCCATAAGTCACGTAAGATACTCTTATGAGCTGATTAAGCAAAATCACCAGCTTGTTATCAATGTCCCCGGCCAAGAGCTTCTCGAACAAACCCACTATGTCGGCAGTGTGAGCGGCAAAGGGATAGATAAGTTCGAGGAAAGTGGCTTGACGCCGGTTCCTGCCAAGATGGTTCAACCGCCCGTGATAAAAGAGTGTGCCGCACATCTGGAATGTAAGGTGGTCGAGACGTTCAAGATGGAGACGCACGATTTATTGGTGTGCGAGGTCCTGCGGGCAGAAGCAGAGGCAGAATTTTTCAATGGCAGGTGGATTCCTGAAAAATTTCACACTTTACATTACCTGTCTGGAAATAAATACGGCCTGATGGAGCGCACGGTCGAGGCCCGAGGAAGAAAATGATTCCGCGGCGATTGGCGGGATATTCTCATATTTGAAAGGAAGCAAGATGGAAGCGATTGCGATAAAACCGGAAAAAGCACTGAGAAGTCTTTGGTTTGTTGGCTGGGCGATATGGTTTGTCATCGGCCTGATAGTGTGGCCGATTCTGATAATTGTCCAGCCGATTGTCTTCGCACTATGTCTGGTTGGCTGGCTGATAGTAATGATGCTGATTGCGCTCTGGCTGCCGGCATTCTGGAATTCGCTGGAATACTCCATCGAAAGCGATTGTGTCAAATCAAGAGGCGGCGTGTTCTGGAAGAAACGTATAACCGTGCCTTATAACAAGATAACCAATATCGACATTACGCAGGGACCTTTGCAGAGGGCGTTCGGCATCGGGACAATTCACGT
>CAYWXK010000101.1:0-5798 GCA_964462515.1 uncultured Pirellulales bacterium | reverse complement strand
GTTCACAGCACCGACATCGAAGTCGAGGGCGTATTCGCAATCGACTTTGAGCAGGCGGAGCGCTACGCAAACAAACGCGGCATTAAGAAATACGACATTCTGGAAAAGCTGATAGATAAAGTAGATGTCGTCCACGTCTGCACGCCGCCGGTTGCTCACGAGCCGATTGCGGTTGCGGCGTTACAGCGGGACAAATTCGCCATTGTTGAAAAGCCTCTTACAGGCTATTTCGGTGACGGTTCGGCAGATTTCAATGGTGATAGTTTCCCGAAGCAGGTTGCACTCGATGCTGCTATTGCGAGTATTGAGCGGATGCTTGCGGCTGAGAAGAAAAGCAAAGGCCGAATTCTTTATGCGGAGAACTGGGTCTATGCACCTTCGATTCAAAAGGAGCGAGAGATTATTGAGAAGACCGGCGCTCAAATTCTGTGGATACACGGTGAAGAGGCGCACTCCGGTTCGCACGCATCGACATACGGCTTCTGGAAATTTTCCGGCGGAGGCGCAATGATAGGTAAAGGCTGCCATCCATTGACGGCGGCGCTATATCTGAAGCGTGTGGAAGGTAACGCACGAAGCGGCAAGCCGATTCATCCCAAGGCGGTCTCGGCCCGAACGGCTGCGCTGACGCGGCTGAAAAATTTAGAGGATAGAGGGCATATCCGGGCCGACTATCAAGACATCGAGGATTTCTCTATGATGCACGTTGTCTTTGAAGACGGCACAATTGCGGACATTTTTGCTTCGGATATTATTTTAGGCGGCATCCACAACTGGCTGGAGGTTGCAGCGAATAACCACCGCACAATTTGTAATATCAACCCTAATACGGCGATGCAAACGTATAATCCGGTGGATGCATATTTCAAGGATATTTACACAGTGGAAAAAATCGGCACAAAGCAGGGTTGGTCAAATCCATCACCCGATGAAGATTGGTTCACGGGATACCACCAGGAGATGGAGGCGTTCTACCGCACTATTGCATACGGCGACCAGCTTGAAACCGGTAGTAATCTCGCCGCAGATGCCATATCGACAATCTACAGTGCGTATGTCTCGGCTGAAAAGTCAGGTGCCGAAGTCCCTGTCAAGACGTTTTGACAGCAGGACCAGGAGGCAGAATACAGAATCCAGAAGACAGGAGGTTAAAAAAATGACTAATGGCAACGGCACTCAACAGAGGGGGACTCAGCAAATCGGGATGAATCCACGGATTGAGAAGGACCGCGAATTGATAATCAGTGCCGGGAAAAAGGGCCGGTGGGCGACTCTGAAGGCGTTTATGAGGTTGTCCGGGCCCGGCTGGCTGCAAAGCGGCATAACTCTCGGCGGCGGGTCGCTATCATCGTGTCTGTATTTAGGGATGCTGGTGGGCTTTAACTTTTTGTGGTTGCAGCCGATAGCGATGATACTGGGTGTAGTTATGCTAAGCGCTATTGCGTATGTTACCCTTTCTACGGGGCAACGTCCGGTTGGTGCGATTAATCAGCACGTCAATCCTGTGCTGGGCTGGGGCTGGCTGCTTGCGTCAATGGCAGCAAATATGGTCTGGTCTATGACACAATTTGCGATTGGAATAGCGTCGATTCGGCAGAACCTGCTGCCAAATCTTTTCGGGCCGGATGTAATGCCGGAAATGCAGGGAAAGATTTTGGCCGCCTGCTGCTTCCTGGCCGTCTGCATTACAGGGACAATGCTTTACGGCATCAAGGGCTGGGGGATGAAGGTGTATGAAACTATCATAAAAGGGTCGGTTACAATAGTTGTGCTTTGCTTTCTTGGCGTCATAATCAAATTGGCTTTGGAAGGTGCTCTCAATTGGAATCAGATTTTGCGAGGTTTGGTGCCTGATTTTGGACTGTTGTTTCGGCCGGCAGATGCATTTGCCGGCGCTATTGGAACGGTCGCTCCTCAGTGTCAGGAGTTCTGGAGGTCTTTGATTGTCGGGCAGCAGCGGGACGTTATGATAAGCGCAGGCGCCACAGCGGTAGGTATAAATATGACCTTTATGCTGCCTTATTCGATGCTGCGAAAGGGCTGGGACAGGGTGTTTCGTGGGCTGGCAATCTTTGACCTTTCGACAGGATTATTTATTCCGTTTATTCTTGCGACCGGATTTGTAGTCGTTGCGTCGGCGTCGCGGTTTCACGCCAGACCTGCCCCGGGGTTTGTGCCGGAGATACAGGGGGGGAAGGTTACTGAGCAGCCGGCTAAAAATCTTATCGAGCCTTACAATGAGCTATTGGCCCAGCGGTTGAAATACGAAATCGGCAACGAGACATTTGCCGGGTTATCTGAGACAGAGAAAAAGCAGCAGATAGAAGCTCTACCTTACGCTGATAAGAGAATGGCTGCGATGTTAGTCAAACGAGATGCGTTCAATTTAGCCGATACGCTGGCGCCGCTGGTTGGTAAGAAGTTTGCGCAGTATGTTTTTGGCCTGGGTGTCCTCGGGATGGTGATAGGCGCGGCGACGATGCTGATGACAATCAATGGCCTGTGTCTATGTGAGCTGTTTAATCGGCCGCCGAGAGGATGGCTGCAGCGTGTAGGGAGTTTGATGGTTTCTTTAAGTATCTTAGTGCCTCTTTTCTGGCGGAAGGCGGCGTTCTGGCTGGCAGTGCCGACATCTATATTCTGTATGATGCTGCTGCCGATTGCGTATTTTACATTCCTTTTGCTTATGAACCAAAAAGGATTGTTAGGTGACAGTATGCCTCGCGGGGGCAGACGTGTGGCGTGGAATGTGCTTATGGTTATTGCCACCGGCGCAGCGGCATTCGGCAGTATATGGAGTCTGTGGTCGAAGGCAAGGTGGGCCGGTATCGGGGCGTTTCTTGCTTTTGTCGGACTCGCTTTAGTTGTGCACTTTATTCATCCTCGCCAACGTCGAGTGAGGAGTGGATGAGAAAAAGGTCAAATGACGAATGAGCAGTGGGAAAAGTTGCTGGCGGTAATCGACGGCGAGATGATTGAGCCGATACCTGTGGGATTCATCATCGATAGTCCCTGGCTTCCCGGCTGGATAGGCTGCTCAACAATAGATTATTTCGCCAGTGAAGAGGTATGGTTTGAGGCCAATCTGAAGGCGGTCAAACAATTTCCGGATATTATTTTTTTGCCTGGGTTCTGGGCCGAGTTCGGAATGTGCACGAAGCCGTCCGCGTTTGGCTCAAGATGCTCCTGGCCGGAAAACGAACCGCCGAACCCCTATAAAATAATTTCGGATATTAAGGATATAGATTTTATCAATAAGCCAAACCCAAGAACAGATGGTTTGCTGCCGTTTGTTCTTAATCGATTGAAACGCTGCCGGAGCCGGATTGAAAAAGCAGGTCACGCAATTAAGTTTGCGGTCTCGCGCGGGCCGCTGAACATAGCATCATTCCTGATGGGCTGCACAGAGTTTCTTACTGCTATCCGCACAAATCCCGGGGAGATTGGCAGGCTGCTGAATACCGTGACAGATTTTATTATCGACTGGCTCGAACTTCAGATAGAGACGTTCCCTTCCATCGAGGGTATTTTGATTCTCGATGACATCGTGGGCTTCCTGGGTGAGAAGGACTTTAAGGAAATGGCGTTGCCATATCTATCCCGCATTTTTCACTCATTCGATGTGAGTGTGAAATTTTTTCATAATGATGCAGCGGGATTGGTTTGTGCTCCGCACCTGTCGGAAATCGGTGTGAATTTGTTTAACTTCAGTTATCAGCATACGCTTGCAGAGATGAAAAAGCTGACAGGTAATGCTGTGGTGCTGGTTGGCGATATCCCGCCGCGAGATGTTCTCGCGGCAGGAGCGCCTGAGGATGTGTGTAATAGCGTAAAAGCGGCTTTAGATTCGGTGGACGATAAAAGGCGAATAATCATATCCTGCGGAGGTGGTATGCCGCCTGGCGTGCCGACAGAGAATATAGAAGCATTTATGGCAGCAGCCAAGGACATAAAACGAGCTTAAAGTTAATCGGTTTATAAGGACTATAAGGCCGGCATCCTTGATTACGCTGCAATAATAACGAACCAACCAGCGTCTTTTCCTGTGAAAAGATAGCCTGTTAATTCATAAGTGGCGGAAAATAGGCTGTTTACAGCGCATTTTGGCGTTCTTAAAGTAGTTGCAACTAAACAGGCGATAAAAATATATGGGCGCTAATGCGTATTTCTTAATTATTTACTTGTTTTTTTACTTGGTGAGGGGTAAAATACGACTTAAAAGTTGACTTAAGTGAAACTTAGTTTACATATTTTAACAGAAAATGATAGTAGGGGTGTAAAATGGGTAAAAAATTATTGACGACTTTAACGGTAATGGCAGTGAGCTTGGGTCTGATATGGGCTGGGGGCTGTGAGAGCGATGCCGGCACGGGTGCCACTATCGGCGGCCTGGGCGGTGCTGGTCTTGGCGCCATAATTGGCCACCAGTCAGGCCACGCAGCAGAAGGAGCGCTGATCGGCGGGGCCGCTGGAGCTGGTGGCGGCTATATCATAGGCAACGAGCGGGACAAGAAAAAAACGCAGGCCGAGATGAATAACCTTCGGCAGGAAATGAACACCACGACAGTCAACATTACCAACAGCAACGGCTCTGTCAGCCAGGTTGTGCTGCAAAAACAAGGCGTTGGCTACGTGGGGCCAAGAGGCGAGTTCTACAACCATTTGCCGACGCCGGAAGAGCTAAAGCCTGTATATGGTTTTTAGTGATAACCCGCCGTATCGTCAAGATGCCTGACGGCAAAACGGAGGGCCAATTACTAAATGGCTATCTGCTTGTTCGAGACACGCCTTATGAGGTGTGCCACTTTCAGACCAACGGCTGCTTACTAAAGGGTATTGCATACTCTGGATAGAACAGAGGGTTGACTATCTATTTAGGCAGTTTGCCTGGCAGGCCTTTGCAAATCTTTTTTATTACTTGCTGTGCCTTTTCTGCCTTCTGGGGAGATAGCTCGTGGCCTGCTACGCCGCCCAGCACGCCGCCAGCGACTCCGCCTATGACAGTGCTGTCCTTTCCGCCTACTGCTGCACCGGCGGCCGCACCCGCTCCTGCACCGGCGGCAGCCCCAAAAATAGTCGATAGTGTCTTTTGTGTTTTACCTGAGCCGCTGCCCATCCAGAGGATGCCGGCAGTCTCAACATCTATCATTTTTGCAGTCATAGACATCTGTTCGCCGAAGTTTGGTATGTTGACTACAAGTACCGCCGGAACGTTCAGGATTCGCCCTGCCTTAGCCGCCCCTTCCTGAGAGGTCAGTCCGGATGTCTGGAATTTTTGCTCTTTGAGCAGCGTCTGAACCTGGGCTCTTTCTACGGGTTCAAAGCCTTTCTTGAGCAGCTCCATTCCGAAGAAGTCTGCGATTTGGTTTTTTGCCGGCTCGCCGCTGATGTCGCCCTGAACGTCAACAATAGCAACCTTATCGAGCCTGGTAAAATCGTAGCCGGCTTTAACGTAACTTTCTCCCGAAGAGCAGCCGCCAATGAGCATAACTGCGACTACAAGAGCACATACAGAAATGATTTTCATAGTTTATATCTCCCTTAAAATCAGAAAATTTGTATTAACATAGCCACTATCTAAACCGCTGATACGCAATTGTCAACAGTTTTTCGAGTTGATACTGTTTTTGTCCTATAATAAGTATGGATTTTCTGGCCCCCCAAGTATCCGAAGATGGTTAATTGCAAAAAAGTTTCTCGCGATGACCCATTTTTGCAAGGGGACGTTTGAATAGATTCGACAGGCTCACTATAAATTGGGTTTGATTGGGTTTGTTTTGCATATTGGTAATTGGTTA
>CAYWXK010000100.1:0-6154 GCA_964462515.1 uncultured Pirellulales bacterium | reverse complement strand
CGTCCCAGGCTCGCAGATTCTCGCCACATCGTTACGCTCAAGGTCGATTATCATATTGAGTTCCGCCTGCTCTTTTTCACTTGCAAGCAGCTCATCAAAATTTCTTGCGTTAATCTGTTTTGCCTCCAACGTAGATGTTTCATTAAGTCGTGGCCGGGTGCCTTTTATCGGCTTAGTTTGTATCAAGCCATCTCGAATCGTAACAAACATCTCAGGCGACGCACTAACAATGTGAAACTTTCCGCAATCTACATACGCAGCATAACCGCTCGGATTATATTGGTTCTGCCAGTGGAAAAGGTCTATCGGATTGGCTCTGAAATCGCATTCAAATCGCTGCGAAAAGTTAATCTGATAGACATCACCATCGTAGATATGTCGCTTTATCTTCCTGAACGCCTGCAAATAATAATCTTTATCAATATTGGTCTTAATTTGTGTGAAATCTACCTTCTCAATGTCGGCGGGTGCCGGCTGCGACACACAAACCCCGCGGCATTCGGCTAATATCTGCTCCAGGCCCGCCAATTTTTCCTCAGGCTTTTCTGTATCGTTCGGCAGCTCAAGGGCAATCAGCCAGAAAGCTCCTCTAATATGGTCGTAGCATATAGCGCGGTCGTAAAAACACAGTCTAATCATTGATATCTTGAGGTCATCGATAACTGCCTCCGACCCTCCAAACGCCGTCGGCTCGATATATCTACCAAGGTCATAGCTAAAGTATCCAATCCACCCACCTCTAAAAATCCCTTCCGGCAAATCACTCTCGCTCTTCCTGTCATTCCCGCACAGGCGGGAATCTACATCAAAATCTTCTGCAAGTTTGTATTTCGCCAGCACTTTTTGCAGCTTTCCAAAAGGGTCTTTTTCTCCGGCCCAAAATTCAAACACCTCTTTCGGCTCAGCCGCCCAATAGCTGAATCCATCTGCATCTTTTTTGGCTATGTTGCCGCCGAGAATTGATGGTAACCTCCGCCTTGCAAATATCTCGCTTATAGCTGCCAAATCTGTTGGTTCACAAACCTTTTTATAATGCAGCTTGCAGAGATTAGACTTGCTCGCCCTGGTGACTGTTCCCATCGCCATTTAATCTTCCTGCCCGCAACTGCTCTATTATCTGCACCCCCGAGGAGGTGCCTATCCTTTCTGCCCCCGCCTGCAACATCTCAAGCGCCTGCCTTGCGGTCCTGATTCCGCCTGCTGCCTTTATCTTACAGTTTGGGGCAATCTCTTTCATTAGCTTTATATCTTCTATTGTCGCTCCGCCGGCAGGATGCAAGCCTGTGCTTGTCTTTATAAAATCGACACCGGCCTGCTCAGCGATTTGGCAGGCAAATATCTTTTGCTCTCTTGTTAGGGCAGCCGATTCAATTATTACTTTTAGTAAAACAATCGGCCTCATCGACCGGCAGACCTTCAACACTGCCTGCAACTGATTCAATAGATATGAACTGTCACCTTCAATTATCGCCGCTATATCAGCAACCATATCAATCTCGTCCGCACCGGCAAATATGACCTCTTTCGCCTGCGCTACCTTGATTTTAGTTGTGTCCGCCCCCAATGGCAGACTTACCACGCCGCCAACCGCAACCTTTGACCCCGCCAGTAGCTCCGCCGCAAGCGCCACCCATCGCCCGTTGACCGACACCGTATGAAAACCGTAGTCCTTCGCCTCCTGACACAGTTGTTTGACTTGCTCTCTTGTCGCCGTAGCGATTATGAGCGTATGGTCTATATATCGCGATAATTCCTTATCTGAAATCTGCTGTCTGATATTGAGCATTAGATACTCAAGATTTAACTCTTACAGTCTGCGTATCCGTCCTTGAAATTTCTGCCAAAATGTCGATGTTGTGCCATAATTCCGACTTCTTTCATGTAAATTTATATGCCTGTGGCGTAAACCTAAAAGAACTATAACACAACTTACCACCTTATATGCTGGTCTGATTTTTGGGGAGTATTATGATAAAAAATACTCTTACTCATAATTCTCCTTCTCCAAATAAGTGCGTTCTCAGGTCAATGAATAGATAATCTAATCCAACCAGTATTCGAGGAAGATCAGCAAGTCATTCAGATCGATTACATCATCATTCACCAGGTCGCAGACCTCCAGGTATCCAGCTTGCCCGGCACTAAGCAGCCAAGTTTGAGCAAAAAAGCTGTAATCGGCCAGGTTCACAATGCCGTCATGGTTGAAATCAACGTGATCGAAAAACCTGGACCCGCCGTCGAAATCAAGATATACATTGCCTGATATAGACTCCCATTGCCCGGCCCATCTTGAGTTTGAGCCGCTGGTGTAGACGATGAAGAGCCAATCGCCTGACCCAAGGTTGAATGAGGTTGACCCAGCATAATTTCCGGTATAGGGATACCAGCGGTTATAATTCTGGGGTACCCACCAATCCCGATAGTTACCCATGGAGTCATAGATCCGCAATTTTATCTGTTGACCAAAAAAGTTGAGGTTCAAAAACTCGCAAGGATCATTTATGCCCCAGGTAAGGTCCCAGTAATAGTTGACCGTGAAGACAGTGTCGGAGTGGTAATTGAAGTGGACCTCTCCAGCCTGGCCCGCAGAGCTATATGCGTCTGAAGCGGGGGCCTGATAGAACGTGTTTATGTTGACTTGAGCTTCGTTCGCGGTCAACGGACTGATTGACCAGGACGAGCTCACCGCTCCATAGGAATCGGCGACATAGGCGCTGGCACCCGTACTCCCCAGGCCAGGGGTTTTAGAATCAATTTGAGTAGACACAACGTGCATACCATTATCTGTGATACTGGCCATTACCTTGTAAACACCATAACCTATAATAGAAGCATGTACGCCGCAATTCGGCAGAAAGGAGCTCACCATCAGCAGGAACGCTACAACGAATAGTCGTGTTTTCATGTTACTCTCCTCCAATGTGCTTTTAACTGGGATTTCCCATTTAACATAGTATATTCTTGCTCATCTACGCCGTTGAGCCTCATTTCCAATAGAATAACAAAACTATTTTAGAAAGTCAATCGAACCGTTTCCGGCTTTAGAAGTACGTCTCCGCACACTGAGCAAACTTCTGCCGGGACGTGGTCAATGACAACCACCTGCCCTTTATGGCGCACAGTGTGCGCAATCTTGCGCTTCTAATACTCTCCCGGACAGCTTTCGATACTACATCTCATATCTATCATCTCCTTTGGGTTGGTGTTGTCCACTTCGGTGGTTTGGCTTCATAAACTGTAATATAGAATAGTCGCCATTACCCATTTATGCAAGAATTTTAACCGAACTTATAAACTGTGAAAAAACAGACAAGTAAAATCATAAAAAAGGAAAATTTCCTGTGTCGTCTCTACAGATTTTTCAGTCTTTGCTGCCTGTCGTAATTCTTCAGGGCCGTGATTACCTCGCCCAGCTCGCCGGCCATTATTCTATCTAAGTTATAGATCGACAAATTTATCCTGTGGTCGGTAACGCGATTTTGCGGGAAGTTGTATGTCCTTATCTTCTCAGACCTGTCGCCCGAGCCTATCATAGTCTTGCGCTGCGAATCGCGCTCAGCTCTTTTTTTGCTTTCGTAAAACTCGTAAATTCTGCTCTTTAGAAGCCGCCAGGCCTTGGCACGATTCTTGTGCTGACTTTTGTCATCCTGCATACTAACAGTGATTCCTGTCGGGACATGTTCAAGCTTAATGGCGGAACTTACTTTATTAACTTTTTGCCCGCCTGGTCCGCTGGCTCTGCTTACGTGCTCAATTACATCGCTGGGACTTATCTCGATATCAAGCTCTTCCGGCTCGGGCAGCACCGCTACCGTTGCTGCTGAGGTGTGAATCCTGCCCTGCGATTCGGTCTCCGGCACCCGCTGGACGCGGTGGCAGCCCCCCTCATATCGCAATTCGGCCCACACACCCGGGCCCTTTACGCTAAATATCGCCTCGCGTAAGCCGTTTTTATCTGTTACGCTGAAATCAAGCGGCTCGGTCTTCCACTTGCGGTCCTCAGCATATTTTACATACATATTATAAAGGTCTCTGGCAAACAGGGCCGCCTCCTCGCCGCCAGTGCCCGCTCGTATTTCCATAATCACCGAGTCGGCATCCATCTCGTCGCTCATCATAAGGGCATCTTCAAGCTCCCTGAGCAACACGCTCCTTTTATCCTCAAGCTGTTGCAGCTCTTCTTGAGCTAATGCCTTGAATTCTCTGTCGGCAGCATCATCTTTTAATATCTGCTGGGCGTCTTCAATGCCTCCAATCGTCTCCTTATAATCGTGATATTTCTTAACTATCGTTCGCAGCTTTCCTTGCTCCTTAGACAACAATTTTATCCTGGCATGCTCTTTTGCAATAGCAGGGTCGGCAAGCTGTTTATCAATTTCACTATACCGGGCCTCGAACCCATCGAGTTTTGTAACCAGAATGTTCTCTTCTTTAGCCATAAAACTCAAGACACACGCTTGGGCACAAAGGACACAGACTTCGACATTCGATATTTAGCAATTGCCTGTGTGTTCGCATCATACCAAAATACAAGAGCTCCTATTGCTGGTTTATCAAAATAGGAGCTCAGATTGTAGCCGAAAAAGCAGCTATTGTTTCTGGTCTTTTTTATTTATTTTCATATACGTTGTGCCGTATTTCTTCTGGAAACGTTCTATCCGCCCGGCTGTATCGATATACTTTTGCTTACCCGTATAGAACGGATGGCACACAGAGCATATCTCCGCGTGGATTTCCTTTGCCGTGCTGCGGGTCTCGAACGTATTGCCGCAGCCGCAACGAATCACAACCTTATGGTATTCTGGATGTATCTTTTTCTTCATAAATTCAATTCTCCGAAATAAATTATAAATCACATTATAACACGCTTCTTCAGAATATCAATAAAAACTTTTCTCGTGATGACCCATTTTTTAAGATACCTACAATATGCAGGTGTGACTTGAAAGCCATCTAAGCATATCTATGCCGGCTTTTACTCAACGTAGTAAATTTTTTAACGGTTCCGAGCAATGACATTTACAATCTTACTTTAATTGCCCTGAAACTCGACTTTTACGGCTAAATCACTGAAAAAAATGGGTCGTCGCCGGCTTATTGCCCTTGTAATCGTCCTAACCTTCGGTATAATGCTTCCTTACAGGAACATTACAGACGATTCCCCTTTGAATAAAACAACAGGTGCGATTTGGCAGAGATATTGCTTCTGACTTTCTTATCGTTTACAATATCTCTATCTTTAAAATTTACCGGAAAAACACGGATTGTGAGGTTTTAAAATGGATGATTCTTTTCAAGCAATTCTTAAGCAAGGTGTATCCAAAGGATATTTCCGTGTTTCTAAAGACCTTTCTGAGATTGAATATGTATCGCAGAACTACAAAGATAAACTTTCTGATCCCGAAGAACAAGTGAGAGTTGGCCTATTTTATGATCTGATTGAAAAGTATGGTTATAAAAATGAAAAGAAAATTATCGATGTTGAAATTTTAAGAAAAATAGGTCATCCACATAAGAAAACTGATACTAAAGCTGACATTGTTGTTTATTCTCAAGACGGTAATCCTTTTATCCTATTTGAACTAAAATCTTGGGAAGAATATGACCGTTATTTTGAAGACTCGATAAAAACACAACTTTTCGAACGAGCGGCAATAGAAGATAAAGGAAGTGGTGCTTTAAAGTTTTTGACTTATTATACAAGAACCTATGAGGACGGAGAGTTAAGAGAAAAATTTGAAACGATAAACTACTCGAAATTCAAAACATTCGAAGAATGGGTAGAAAACGGAAGGCAGAATCTCCGGTATATCCCGAAAAAATATGGCATTAAGGATCGGCCTCCTGCTTACATCCGCGGCGTAGAGGGACAAGATCTGCGAGTAGATGTTAAGAAAGAAGAATTAGACCGAATAGCAAGAGAGCTTCACAATATTCTCTGGGGCGGTGGAAAATACCAAAACGAACTTTTCTTTAATTTGATTGGTCTATTCTTAGTAAAAATTTGGGATGAAAAGAAAACCCAAGATAAGAAACCTTATACGTTTCAGATTTTTTTTGAAGGTAGCGATCAGGAAAAGTCTGAGAGTGTATATGAACGTGATCTGACCCCTGTTTATGTACCACATGCGATTAGAGGATTATCCACGTTTTC
>CAYWXK010000099.1:0-6498 GCA_964462515.1 uncultured Pirellulales bacterium | reverse complement strand
TGATGTGTGGCTTGAGGAGCTATTGTGGCCGCAGTAAGCCTAACTGTAAGCTAACATCGGTTAGCCAATTGATATGCGTCAGTCCGGGGCCTATCCCAACAATTTCGGGATAGGCCCCGGTTGTTTTTAGGTGTCGAAATACGGCAGGATTAGCGTGGTTTGCATAGCTAAACCTGAGGTCTAATTTAGCCGATAGCTTAAACAGGTTATGTTGGACAAGGAGGAAAGTGTCCTATAAAGAAGATATAGTCACGATTCAGTTTGCCCTCTGTTCGGGCGGGGGTGGGTTATAATATTTGATGTTACCATAAAAGAATACCTCAAGGAGATTGACGAGGCGAAGTTACTGACGCTGCGGCAGGAGCGGCTGCTGGGTCAACTGGTCGTTGAAAAGAACGACCCTGAGGCCAGAGAGCAACTTGTGCGCAGCAATCTGCGATTGGTCGTTAATATCGCCAAAAAATATGCTGACCGGGGAATGAGTCTGGGCGATTTGATTGAGGAGGGCAATATCGGGCTTATAAAGGCTGTCGATTACTTTGACCCTGACCGCGGCACTCGTTTTAGCACATACGCAGCCTGGTGGATAAAGCAAGGTATTAAGCGGGCGCTATTGGAGAACGTTCAACTGGTGCACATCCCAACCTATATGGTGGGGTTGATAAATCACTGGCGGCATATCGCATCAGAGCTTGAAAGCAGGCTCGGCAGGCAACCTACCGTCGAGGAGATGGCCGATATTATGAATCTGCCGCTGCGAAAGGCAAAAATCATACACCGCATTGTCGAGACACTCGGTTCCGCAACAGATAGCTCGAATTTGGATGAGTCAGATGAAGAGCCAGTGCTTGAGGCGACTGTGGTTGACCATAGTGCAGGTATGCCAGAGGAACATTTGGTTGCCAGCGAGGAAAAAGCGAAGGTTTTGAAGCTGCTCAATAAAATAGAGCCGCGAGAAGCTACAATCTTGAGGTTGCATTACGGCCTGGATGGCAATAGGCCGATGACGCTTAAAGAAATCGGCAAGAAATTGGACCTGACGCGTGAGAGAATCCGTCAGCTTCGTCGTGATACCCTCACCAAACTTTACGAGTATATGAACGAAGAGTAGCATCGCAGGTAAGTTGATTAAAACTTGCATTTTGCCGGCGGAATGCTAATAATGGATGCACTTACGTCGGTTTATAGATTGATACCAGGGAAGGCAAACAAATGATGAACAAGGTAGTTCAGTTGGAAAAGTTCATTCGCAGCATTCCTGATTGGCCTAAAAAGGGCATTCTATTTCGTGACATCACGCCGCTATTGGCCGACCCGCAGGCATTTGCAGCAGCCGTAGATGCCTTATGCGCCGACTTTCGTCGAGACGATGGAATCGAGTATGTTGCTGCTGTGGAGGCGAGGGGATTTATATTCGGTGCAGCAGTTGCAAAAACACTCAGGGCCGGTTTTGTCCCTATCCGCAAGAAAGGCAAGCTGCCTTTCAGGACCGAAAGCGTCAGCTACGATTTAGAGTACGGCACCGATACTTTAGAAGTGCATAAGGACGCGATAAGAAAAGGAGCAAAGGTTTTAATGGTCGATGACCTACTGGCCACAGGCGGAACAATGGCAGCGGCCTGTAAGCTAATCAACAAAATTGGGGGAGAGATTGCAGGCATAGCATTTCTTATTGAGCTTAGGGAATTAGCGGGCCGAGATAAACTGAGCGAATATAAGATTCATACTGTCATATCTTACTGACAGTTTTTCTCACCAAGTGCCATCAGGATGAGAATATAGTAGGTAGTAAAAAAGGTTTGATTAGAAAGACAATCTCTGCGCCCCCTGTCTGAACCTCTTTTGTTCAAACAGGCATCAAGCATAAAGAATTCAGCAAAAGTTACCTTATACCCTTCGCCAGCTCATTAGAGCCACAGCACCCAGTCCAAGCAAAGCAAAGGTTGCCGGCTCAGGAACAGGATACTGAGTCAGGGTGAAGGTGTAAGGCGCACCATCAGGAAAGGCTATCTTAAATTGCAGCGTAACAACCTCGCCTATCGGCACCACTTCCGGTGCCTGAAATTCGATTTTCCAGGAGTTTGGGTAAAGCGCCGTGTTGAAATACGTGCTTCTACCACTGTCGAAAACAAATGTTGGAGCGCCCTCGTACTCAAGCTCTAATATGTAGCCCGTCCAGATAAAATCGGTCTCGTTCACGGTCGTGGAAGTAATGGTAAATTCCGAATTGGCTTGAGCCGTCATCGTGATGTCGGATGGAGCAAGTGAGCTGATGTACTGGGAGATTACCACCCCGCTACTCTCTGACCAGGTAAAGGGAGCATCACAGCTAAAGTTGACTAATGATGCTTGGGCAGCACTGCCAAAGAAAGAGACAAACCCAACCAATGTGAGAACAACTATAAACTTCTTCATTTTGTTCTCCTCCCTGAGAAATTTTAATCCTGTTAATCCGTTTTTACTACTCAACTCTGTTGTTATTTTGCACACAGGTTGTGAAAAATGCAACAATTTTTTCTCACATTTTTTTCTCAAAATGCTCTCTTCGCCGCGGCTTGCTCATAACTATATTAAAAAAAAGGAGTTAGGTATTAAGAAAGTTTATCATTTTCCTAAAAATTATGCAAGAATCCGTTGGATTTTGTTGCAACGTGTTTGCCAGTTGCAGCTTTTGCTGATGAGTTTTGCGATGCGCGGCAGCAAACAAGAAATGAATAGCAAGTTTTTGCCGGCTTATTATGGTGCTTTTCCGGCAGAAACGATACGGTCGTTATTGTGAAAGTCTTTTTCAATTTTGACTTTGTAGAAGATGCCGGTTTGTTCGAATAGTTCTCTGATGGCCTGGCCTTGTGCGAAACCTATTTCCAGCATCAATGCGCCATCGGACTTCAGGAAGGAAGGGGCGTTTTCAATAATCCTGCGATGGATGTCCAGGCCATCAGCTCCTGCAAATAAAGCCAATTTGGGCTCATAGTCTTTTACGTTTTTGTCGAGGGTCTCAAACTCATCTGCGCTTACATAAGGCGGATTGGCAACAATCAGGTCAAATTTGTCCGCCTCCAAGTAAGGCATAATGGGGTCGAATAGGTCGCCGCATAATAATCCGATTCGGTCTTTTAGCTTGTATTTTTCTACATTTTCAGCAGCGACCTTGAGGGCGGAAGCGGAAATGTCCGTTGCTATTATTTGAGCGTTTGGGCAGTTTCGTGCAATCGCTACAGCGATGCATCCGCAGCCGGTGCACAGGTCACAGACAAGTTGTGTGCCGTGGCAGGTCCGCAAAAATTCAATCGCGCGTTCTACGAGCAATTCTGTTTCTGGGCGCGGAATCATACAATCGCTATTTACATCAAGCTCCAGCGAATAAAATTCGGTTTTGCCGACAAGGTATGCAATTGGCTCATTCTGGCCGGCCCGCTTTGCTAAATCTTTTAATCGTTCCAGTTGCTCACTGGTGACAGATTTATTGAATTGTGTATATAGTTCAATTCGCTTCATTTGCAGGACGTGACTGAGTAAAAGTTCCGCACTCAGACGTGGCTGCTCAATACCTTTTTTAGTGAGGTATTCGATGGTCCAGATTAAGAGTTTTTGTATCGTCCAGGTCTGCATTGCCAGATTATAGATGGAGCAAAGAAAAGTGAAAGCCCAAAAGAGCTTAGAGAAATTCTGGGTTTGCTTGGTCCCCGGTTTGAGGATTCCGAGAAGCTCACCCGTAGGGATCTCCGCCCCCTTAGGGGTAAATTCGCTTCGAGTTTGTTTGGGTTTGATTGGGTTTGTTTTTATTGGTTCATTGTTCATAGTTATTTGTTCGTAATCCTTTTTTAATAAGAAGGTTGTGTTCATTTTGTTGCTATAGGAAATTGGGTTTGTTTTGCATAAATCGTTGCTCGATTCTGGATACTCGATTCTCGTATAGCGTGTGGCGTATAGCGTGTTTCATATTGCGTATAAGGTATAGAACATACAAGAATATGGAGAAATAATCAATAATTCTGTCATTCTGAACTTTTTTGTGGTCAAAACTGCCTGATTCATGGAACTGCCCTTCGACTCCGCTCAGGACAGGCTGTTCCGTTGCGTGCGGGGCTTCCCCCAATTATCGGTATTATACCAAACTCCTTTTGAATTTTCAATAAAAATTTTGACAGCAAGAAGGATAAAAGATTAGCCACGAATTCAACCTGTGAGATAGGCAAAGCCACCATCTCACGGGTTAAACACGAATTTTCACAAAATATATAGAAACCACAGATTCTGTTTTAGCCACAAAAAGGCACAAAAGGTAACCACAGATTCCACAGATGGCACAGATTACACCTTCGCCAATGCTACGGCGGGTAAATTTTGGTTTGGCCGAAGGGAAAGAACGAGGAGTTAGTCGAAAAACAGGTTGTCCCTATTATTGCATGATTGCACCCCATTATTGCATGCTTTCTTGGTTCTTTGAGCATAGTTCCTTATATAGAGAGCCATTCAAGAGCATACTGCTATGTAAGTCTTTTGATATTGAATCTAATTCAGGAAACAAAGTTTTGTAAGTTATGCCCATTAGACCAAGTTGTACAAATATATCTCTCTTGTGTTCATTAGGTATCATAATAACATCTAGGCGTGCTGGCTCAGGGTATATCACATCGGGCAGACTTTCACGATACTGTGGGTGTAGAGTAAAAACACTATCCTGTGCAACTAATCGCGACCATTGCATGGGCGGACGTATCGCCATCGGCCAAAGAAGCTTCGATCCGTCACGCCACATACTATCTGCAAGACGATTCCGATCTGCCATATTAAGCAAGTACGGTTCTGCTAAATAAAAGTCCAGCCATTTCGAATCACCGTGTATGTCAGGCCAAGTTGCAGGACTAATAGAGTTGAGTCCAATTGGGTTGACTATCCATATCTCAGCGTCCTCGCCCATAAAATTTTCGTCACTAACGGCAAAAAAAGTTGCCTTTAGAATACTCTCTGACCAATCCAAGAGCCTAGTTGGAAAGCCATAATGTTGCATCAAAAACAACCAGTGAAGATAGTCGTCCTCATCTGGTAATGAAGCACAAAACGCAGGTGCATACCGTTGAAAATATTTAAGTAAATTGATTTCGCAAAGTGACCGGTATCTTTTCCTGTATATCTTAGGCACAGGTACGCCAAATCTCTTGGGTTGCCCTCTAAAAATGTAATTGCAATACTTTAAGCCAAGCTCCGCAAGCTTAGGTATGCTATCAACAACTAACTTATTAGGCATGTATCGTACCTCGAAACAATGACGTATTTAGAACGCCATTAATCATTATAGCAATACTCTCTTCGGTTTCAAGGAGTACCCCCCGGCGCCCCTCCCCAGTAACACTACAGATATCTTTGACGACATACCTTCGACGCGCTACGCTTGCTCAAGGCAGGCAAACCCGCCAATAAATTGGCGGGCTAAACAATAAAGAATCCGCCGAAGGCGGACAAGTTGGTGGGGCAGTCTGCCTGCGCCGGATAAAGCCCCACCCTACGTGCTGGTCATCCTACCCTGGGTGCCAGCCGCACAAGGTTTATCAGGTGTTTGTAACTGCCATATCGAATCCCAGCCGCACAAATGCGCGAGCATCCGGGAACGCCGCCTCAGCCTGTCGCAGCAGCCTCTTCAGATTTACCAGCAGGTCAAGAATTGTATGTTCCTGTTGAGGAAAATGATTCAACAGCCTTCCCCACGCTGCAATTGAACGCTCAATACCGATAATGGCCACTTTTGCCGAGCCATTTGCGTCCTGCAAAGAGTATTCGAGATGCTCAAGTTCGCCGCGTATCATTCCGCTCGCTGAGCGGCAAAGCTTGACGTATATCTGATGCTGGTACCAGCGGACTACTTCAAGGCAATCATTGATGCTTACTGCCTCGTCAGCCGGCCTTGTGCCGGGGATGTCAGCCAAGGACGCCGCCTGTAGCTCGTCAGCTTTGTCTTCGAGCAGCCCCTTGTTTGAGTCGAACCAGCTATCCACCTTTTTTACATACGAGAGAGCAGCCTGACAGTATGGCTGTTCTTTGGCTGTTTTGTCAACCTGCTCTTCTTGCTTTGCTATTTCCTCGTGGTCTATAGAGTCAAGGTCGATGCCCTGCTCTTTCGCAGTTTCTTTTACCATTTCAAGAGTGAGCTGAAAGACTTCAGATAATTTTTGCCAGAAGACCTTATTGTTTATGTCACGAGCTTTTGGGTCATCAAATTGCTCCTCGCTCAATGCGAAGTTCATGCATCGTGAGGTCAGCGGACAACGATCGCACCACCTATCACAATAATTATAAACGCCCGGGATAAATCTTGGGTTTTCAGCAAGTTTCTTGATGTATTCTTTATCCATAAAATCTGCATCGAATAAAATCCCACCCGACCAAACTATTTATTGAAAAAGTAGTATCATGAAGCCGCCGACTGGATGGCCTCTAATGTCACGGCGTCTTATTCGACATAAGCAAAATCTTGTGGTGATTTTATGTTATGTCTGA
>CAYWXK010000098.1:0-6610 GCA_964462515.1 uncultured Pirellulales bacterium | reverse complement strand
CGGAACGAGTTGCATGAAATGGTTATGTAATAGTGCAAGAAGTCGCAGCCGGATATATAAAACGGTTGCATTTTTTAAATATTTTTTAAGTCGTTGATGTTACGTATCTTATATATTAGCGATTTTTCCGATTTTATGAGCTATTGGGTTTTTGGGTTGTAGCACAGTTGTAGGTGCTAAAACGATTTCAAGCCTTTAGAATCTGTTCGGAAAATCCTGTGCCCCAAAGGTATCGAGAGGTCAGATCCATCCTGCTCTGCTATGCCTTCTAATTTCTGATTTTCACCAGTAGAATCAAAGTATTCATCATCCATCAGTTAATTTTTAAGATGGCCTGGATAAACCGCAGGCGATGATACAGCCATGAAATCTGTTGTGTGTTTTTTAACCAGCGGCAATGACACCAGATGTTCCAAGTTACTGGGCTAAGCAGGCAACGGAGAGGGGAAAAATAATAGACGTGGCAAAATCTTTTGACAGGGGTTTTCTCGGCGGGAAGGCCGTAAGGTCTTGTAAGTGCAGAGGTTACGTGCCTTACAAAATTTTAATCAAAAATTTACTTGGCGAGAACATAGCTAATCTGGTATAAAAAAGCCAGGTGGGCCAACGGAAGAACCTTGCCGAATGCGTTGGTCCAACTCACGTTAGCCAGAGGGCAGGTTTCTGCGCCTCCGGTAACGCTGTTTTTATGGTATTGTAGCAAAAAGGAGATTCCGGGCAATGGGAAAAAGAGCAGTTGGTCACAGTCTCAAAGACTCGGTGTGCCTGGCGAACCACAAGCGTAGCCCCCGCATCAGTTGCGCTTTTACACTGATCGAGCTTCTGGTTGTGATTGCAATTATTGCATTATTGATGGCGATATTGCTGCCGTCACTAAATCGCGCCAGAGAGCAAGGTAAACGTGCAGTTTGTCTTAACAATCTGAAGCAATTGGCGCTTGCATGGACTTTGTATGCGGATGATAACGACGGCAAGATAGTCAGCGGTAATACGAGCACCGGCGGCTTTAACAAAGACGGCACTTGTTGGGTTTATTGGCCGGGCAGCGGTGCATCAGAACAACAACAAATACAGGGAATCACGTCCGGACTGCTATTTAAATACTGCCCGAACATAAAACTTTATAAGTGCCCGACCGGTGTGCGTGGAGAGGTCGTAACTTATGCTATAGTTGACTCTATGAATGGTTACGATGCGATACCCGGAGCCGAGGGGCAGGTACTTAGAAATAGAACGCAGATTCGCAGGCCAGGCGAGAGGGCGGTTTTTCTTGATGAAGGTCGGCTAAGTCCGGCGAGCTGGACCGTCTGGTACGACCAGGAAAGATGGTGGGACCAAATTACAGCGCGACACGGAGACGGGACAAACTTCGCTTTAGCAGACGGGCGAAGTGAATACTGGAAGTGGAAAGACCCTCGTACGATAAAGATTGCGAAGATGGACTACGACTATTGGCAAAACACGGGCCGTCAAGGCAGTTTATCTTCGTCGCCTGGAAACGAGGATTTGCACAAGGTGCAGAGGGCCGTGTGGGGTAAACTGGGTTATACGCCTTAATCGACAGTGGTTGAGAGAACAAGAATATATGAATTGCATCACATTTTGGAACGCTCTATCTGTGGCTCAACTAAAGAGAAGGGAGGTGAAGTGACAAAGTAAATCAGCCCAACCTTTAATTCTTGATGTGGTGTTTCGCTTGAGCTTGTTGCTCAGGATAGCTCGGCAGCGGACGGTGCTGTATCTGGGTGAAATAACCTCATCACAGGAAGACTCATAGCGTAAAACACTGGAGGCATTTGATGCAGACAGCGGTAAAACGCAGCAGCCGGAACTTGAACACCGGATAATATTAGACAAGCTTAATGTGAAATTGCCGAAGCAGCCGCCACCGAAGATATACAGTCATCAGCTAAATGGTCAGCTTTGTGGTGGAAACTGACCTTACTGGCGCTATCGAAAGTGTCGATTTTAATACCTGTCTGCGAAAGTTGGGTTAGGTATGCTGGTCACACCCAAATTCAGGGTAACAGGAGATTTCTTTTTTGATTTCGAGTTTTTCATAAATGGGGCGTTTTTGCGCTGAAAATGGTTTTTGCTGAGAAGATAGGTAAAAAAATAATAATCGCAACAAAATTTTTTGGTGAGGGTTTCTTGATAGGAACGCCGTAAGGTCTTGTAAATGCAGAAGTTACAGGTTTTAGGAGGGTTTAATCAAAAAATTACTGAAATTTTGTAAAAATTTACTTGACAAGAATGTAGTTGATTTGGTATAAATAGGCAAACTGGATGTGGTAAAAAAGTGGATAGAGGGTGCTTCGTCCTGAGAGCACGGCTTTTATGGTTTTGGTTGAAAGCTCTCAGCAGCTTTCTCAGAGGAGAGAGAGCAAGCCCCCGTAAAAAGTTATTTAACAAGCGCAGGTTTGGTGAAGATTCCTGTTGCTTGTTTAGTTGTATTGTTTGAGACAAATACGAACCAACGATTGTTAAGGTTGTGGGTGTTTGTCAAAAAGAACGTGGTCTTTGGCTTGTGGCCAAAGCAAAGCTTTGTTTTGACCTATAAGTGAGGAGGAGTATTATTATGTGTAAGAGATTGTTAGTTAGTTTTGTTGTTTTATTGCTGGGCCTGTTTACCGCCGGCAGGGCTATCGCTACAGTTGAGCCTCTGGGCTGGTGGCCGCTTAACGAAGGTACCGGCAACGTTGCCCATGATATAAGCGGCAACAATCATGACGGCACTATCTATAACGTCCAAAGTTGTTACCTTTGTTCCACCTGGGTTAATGACCCTGAACGCGGTATGGTCCTGAGGTTTAGTGGAAACGACTCTATGGGAGCATACGTCGATGCCGGTATGATTATTGGACCATTGACGCTGGACCAGGACTTTACCTGGGCATTCTGGGCCATGCAGTTCGAGGATGGAGGTGGCATAAACGAGACGATGTTAGGCAATCGCCACGGTGCTTCAATCGATCTAAATTTTGCCAAGTTCACGCCCACGAACTTTGAGTTCTACAATCAGGGGAACATCACCGGGAAAATCAATTACACGGACATCCCTGCGTGTGAATGGCTTTTCCATGTGGTCGTCAAGGAGGGAGGAGAGTTTGGCTCAATTATGACCTATTATCGTTTCAATCTCAATGGTGAGCTTGTTGAGACTTTAGGTAGCATTACCGATACCGAACTTGTTGTCCTGCCTTTATATATGGGCGGCGATGCAGGGGGCGAACGATGGTCAGGCGCCCTCAGCGACGTGCGCATCTATGACCAGGCACTAACGTATGATGAAGTTAGGGCAATAGTCCCCGAGCCAGCAACAATTGCTCTGCTGAGCCTTGGTGGAATGACTTTGCTCGGCATCCGCAGGAAACGCTAATACTTTCTAAAAGTGTCAGTTAACCGGTACTTTTGTATCAGTTCGGGGCCTATACCGACCAGTTCGGTATAGGCCCCGGTTGTTTTTATGGGTAGTCCGGTTTATTCTCGATACTTCCGTCTTCGCTGAAGCTACGGCGGACAAGCGATGCTCGATACTCGATGTAAGCTATATCCCGCAGAAAAGCAGATAAATCCGCCAAATTTCTGACGGATAAATCCTCCACAATTGCGGCTGATAAATGTCGGTTTTGGGCTTCGGAAGGGCTTATTACAGCCAATATTCCGAAAAAAACTGAAATTTTAGCAAAATTTACTTGAAACGGGCCGGCGAGTTTGGTATAAATAAGATTGTAAAATTTAGAGGTTATAGTCCTAAAAAAGGGCCAAAGACTATATTATCGGGTGAGGCAGGAAAGGCCAGGGAAAGCTTATACCTCGAAGACGATTGTATTACGTTTCGGTGAGCGATTCGTATTAGAATTTTTAAGACAAGGAGTGTAACCAAATCTTATAAAAACCGTGCTAAGATAAAGTGAGGGTGTATATCTTTTGAGTTTTTTTGATTATTTATGTGAAGATTGTCCGAAACAGACATAAGAAAAACTCAAAACTAAATGCTATTGATGTCTGTTTAGGACAAGGAGTGTTTTGGTGTGTGGCCAAAACATAAGGTATTTTTTAAATTCTCTTTGAAGGAGGTTTATTATGTGTAGAAAATTGACTTTTTTAGTTTCTTTTGTTTTGGTGCTGGGGCTGGTTCTTCCGACCGTGGCTAACGCAGAGCTTCTTGGATGGTGGAAGCTTGACGAAGGCTCCGGCAATGTTGCCAATGATTTAAGCGGCAATAACAATAATGGCACTATCTACAACCCCGGCGGTGGACTTGGCCCTGGTGGTTCTGCCTGGGACACCGACCCTGAGCGTGGCGTGGTCCTGAGCTTTAACGGAAACGACACCACCGGGGCATACGTCGATGCAGGTATGATTATTCCAGCAATGACCCTGACTAACGACTTTACCTGGGCATTCTGGGCCAAGCAGGTGGGTGATGGAACTGGCGTAAACGAGTTGATATTGGGCAATCGCTACGGTGCTTCAGACCCGCTACAGTTTAGCAAGTTCACCTCCACGCATTTTGAGTACTACAATAATGGGAACACCAGCGGGTTTATCGATTCGGTCCTCCCTGACGGTGTGTGGCTTCACCATGCGGTCGTCAAGGACGGAGCAACTTTGACCTATTATCGCAATGGTGTTGTCTCCGGGAGCAGCACTATCAATGCCACACTTGTTGCCCAGCCTTTCTACATGGGTGGCGATGCAAGCGCAGTCGGAGAACGATGGTCAGGCCGGCTCAGCGATGTCCGCATCTATAACCACGCTTTGTCGGCGGCAGAGATAGCAGAGGTGATGGTCCTTCCATTAATTAACCCCTTTGCAATTAACCCCCAACCAGCAAATAACAGCTTGATTGCCAAGACGGAAGTGTTGCTTGAATGGACTCCGGGAGATTGTGCGGCTTTGCACGATGTTTATTTCGCTGATAATCTTGCCGAAGTGAGTAATGCCAAAAGCACCGACCTGAGTGGGCCTGATAAGGTCTATAAAGGCCGACAGAGCGAAACGACGTATCCTCAAGACCCGTTAGAGACAATATCTGTTACTCCAGGCAAGACTTACTATTGGCGGATTGATGAGGTCAATGATTTACACCCGGATAAGCTCTGGCGAGGTAATATCTGGAGCTTCACGGTTCCGCCGCTAATTGCCTATAATCCCACTCCGCCTGATACTGCCAAATTTGTGGACCCGAATGTGGTCCTTAGCTGGACTGCAGGTCTTGGTGCAACTGCCCGGTATTTATATTTTAGTGACGATTTCACCAAGATAAGCGGTATTGCCGCTGGTGGCGCTGCCGTCACGGGTGTTTACCGCAAAGCGATACCGACCATTACGTACTATAAACCCAACGGCGATACCAGTAATACATTTAAACCTTTACTGCCCAATAAGACCTATTACTGGCGGAGTGATGAAAGGTCTGGCACCACATCACCTTACACCTTCATCAAGGGCGATGTCTGGAGGTTTACGACATGGCCCTCTATACCCATCACAGATCCTACTCTTCTTGGCTGGTGGAAGCTTGATGAAGGTGCCTGGACGACTGCCCTTGATTGGTCCGGCCATAGTAATCATGGCACGATTAATAACCCTGGTGCCGGTCTTGGCCCAGATGGTTCGGTCTGGGACACCGATGCAGAGCAGGGTACGGTGGTCGCCAGTTTTAACGGAGATAACGGCGTCGGGGCATACATCAGTGCGGGTAGGATTATTCCAGCAATGACCCTGACCAACGGTTTCACGTGGACATTCTGGGCCAAGCAGGACGGCGATGGAACCGGTGCGCTTGATGTGATCGTGGGCAATCGCTACGGCGGCACCGCATCCCCGCTTCAGTTCATAAAGTTCACACCGGACAGGTTTGAGTACTATAACGATGACCCTACGTACGCCATGGCTATCGATTACGATAACATCCTAGGCGGCACATGGCTCCACCATGCGGCTGTCAAGGATGGAACAACTCTGACCTATTACCGCAATGGTGTCAAGTGGGGAACCGCCACTATCACCAAGACCATGGACCAGAATCCGTTTTTCATGGGTGGCGATGCCGCTGGTGACCGATGGCGCGGCTGGCTTAGTAATGTCCGCATCTACAACCGGGCGCTCACACAGCAGGAGGTTAAGCAGACTATGAGAGGCGATCTACTGCTCGCCTGGGATCCAAGCCCAGCAAACGGTTCGACACAGGATGTAGAACACGTTACGCCTCTTAGCTGGTCCGCCGGGGATAAGGCGGCTAAACTTGCCGGTCATGATGTTTACTTTGGCACTGACTTTGACGATGTGAACGAAGCTACGTTGTCGCCGCCAAGCATATACAGAGGCAGGCGTGACTCCAACAGCTATGACCCGCCTGAGACGCTCGAATTGGGCCAGACCTACTACTGGCGTGTCGATGAGGTTAACCTGCCGAACATCTGGCGAGGCCATGTCTGGCGCTTCACAACAATTAACTACCTTGTCGTTGAGGATTACGAGCGATATACCAATACAACGCCCGATATAATCTGGCAGACCTGGATAGCTGCCGGCGGCGGAAAGGTAGGTTACAATGACCCCAACTACGCTCAGACATACATTGCCCACGGAGGCAATCAGT
>CAYWXK010000097.1:0-6649 GCA_964462515.1 uncultured Pirellulales bacterium | reverse complement strand
AGGAGTAATTGTTATGAAAAAGAAACTGAATGTCGGGATAATTGGCTACGGGTTTATGGGGCGGACGCACTCGAACGCATACCGCAGGGTCGTTAATTTCTTTGATGTGCCGTATGAGCCGGTCCTGCAGGTCATTTGCGGGCTGGAGGCAGATAAGGCCAAGGCCTTTGCAGACCAGTGGGGCTACAAATCACACACGACCGACTGGCACAAGGTCATCGATGATAAGACTATCGACGTGGTGGACATCTGCGTTCCGAACAACTTCCACGCCGAGATTGCCATCGCCGCCGCAAAGGCGGGCAAGGCCATTGTCTGCGAGAAGCCTCTGGCGCTCAATGGCGCGCAGGGCAAAGAAATGGTCGATGCCATCGAAAAGGCCGGCGTGGCGAACCTGGTGTCGTTCAACTATCGGCGGGTTCCTGCGGTAACACTGGCCAAGCAGCTTATAGACGAGGGTCGGCTGGGAAAGATATTCCACTATCGGGCGAATTTCCTGCAGGATTGGACCATTTCGGCGAAGGTGCCGCAGGGAGGAATGGCGACGTGGCGGCTGGATGTCAAGGCCGCAGGCTCGGGAGTAACGGGCGACCTGTTGGCGCACTGCATCGACACCGCTATGTGGCACAATGGGCCAATTACAACCGTCTGCGCGATGACGGAAACATTCATAAAGGAGCGGATGAATGTTGATACGGGTAAGGTCGAGCCTGTAGGTATAGATGATGCGTGCACGTTCTTGTGCCGGTTTGATAACGGCTCGCTTGGAAACTTCGAGTCATCGCGGTATGCACGCGGGCACAAGGCGCTTTATACCTTCGAGATAAACGGCGAGCACGCCTCGATTGGGTGGGACCTGCACGACTTGCATCGGCTCAATTACTTCGACCATCGGGATGAGTCGATTGTCCGCGGCTGGCGGAGCATCCACGTTACCGACTCGGATATGCCGTATATGGGCAAGTGGTGGGTGCCGGGCCTGCAAATTGGTTATGAGCATACGTTCGTGCACCAGACAGCGGACTTTCTGGAGAATCTTGCGAAGGGCAAGCCGACCTCGCCGACCTTCCGGGAGGCGCTTGCAACGCAGTATGTCTGCGACGCGGTATTGGCTTCTGCGAAAAACCTGAAATGGGAAACGGTTAAAAAAGCACAATCGCAAAAGTAGAAAATCGTAAATGGTCCATTTTTTGTGTAATTTAAGAGAGAGATTGTATTCGCTTACGAGTTAAGGAGGATTTATGTCTGCTAAAACTATTGCAACAAGCGCACTTGAACAGGGGAAGGGGATTGTTAGACTTGCGCCGAACTGGGTGCCGCGCTCGTTTTGTGTGCCTGGCCGGCGAATAAAATTGCATCCGGATGACTATTATGCCCTGGGCAGCGAGCGCGGAGGCATAGATGAGCGATGGTTTGCATCGACCACGCCGGCGGATAACGGGCCTTTGACGGCGCCGAACGAAGGCTTGAGTTTCATTGTGTTAGAGCATAACGGAAAGATAGAGAAAGTTCTGCTGCGGGATGCGATTGAGGAGCTTAAAGGTGAGCTTATCGGCGACAGGTTATGGAAGGAACATAAGCGTTGGCCGATGTATTCAAAGTTCTTTGACAATAAAGGGGCTTTGCCGCATCATATTCATCATCGCGATGAGCATGCAAAGTTGACGGGGCAGTTGGGTAAGCCCGAGGCCTATTATTTTGCGCCTCAGGCAAATAACTATGGAGGCGATTTCCCTTATACCTTCTTTGGTCTTAAACCCGGCACCACAAAGGAGCAAGTGCGGCAGTGTTTGGCCGACTTTACTAAGGGCGACAATAAAATCACCGCCCTTTCTGTCGCGTATCGGCTGGATGTTGGGACGGGCTGGGATGTGCCGCCGGGTGTTTTGCACGCCCCCGGAAGTTTATGCACGTATGAGCCGCAAAAGGCTTCGGATGTTTTTGCGATGTATGAGTCGCTTCCGCACAATCAGGTTGTTCCAAAAGAGCTTCTCTGGAAGGATACGCCAAAAAATAAGATAGGTGACGTTGACCATTTGCTTCAGATAATTGACTGGGAGTTGAACGTTGACCCGAACTTTGCAAAGAACCGGTTTATGCGGCCTATACCTGTTCGGCCGGTGAAAAAAATGCAGGCCGAAGGTTATATTGAAAACTGGATATGCTACAAGTCAAGAACCTTCAGCGCCAAAGAGCTTACGGTTCTGCCGGCTCGAACGGTGGCTATAAAGGATAACGCAGCGTATGGGTTCATAATGATGCAGGGACACGGCAAAATGGGACAATGGGATATAGAGACTCCTGCGCTTATAAGATATGGCCAGTTGACCAGTGATGAGTTTTTTGTCAGCGAAGAAGCGGCTAAAAAGGGAGTTACTATCACAAATCCATCAAAGACCGACCCGATTGTTATGCTGAAGCACTTTGGGCCTGATAATCCGGATTTGGACGTGCAATAACTATTGTTTTCAGCAAGATTTTGTCGGAATAGAGCTTTCTACACGTCACAAAGGGCGACGGCTTCGGCGAGACCCTGTAGTGGGTCGCGGGTCGGAATAAATTCCTGGCCGACATAACCTGTATAGCCAGTCCTGGCTATCTGTTCCATAATAGGCCTGTAGTTTATCTCCTGTTTGTCATCAAGTTCGTTTCGGCCGGGGTTGCCGGCGGTATGGTAGTGCCCGATATAATCCTTGTCCTGTTGGATGCGGGAGATGATATCGCCATCCATAATCTGCACATGGTATATATCAAATAGCAGCTTCATCCGGGGTGAGCCGACCTGCTTAACAATTTCCATGCAGTAGTCGGTGTGGTCACCCTGATAGCCGGGGTGGCCCTTCATCTCGATATCCACCCGGCTGTTAAGAATCTCAAGGCATAGGTTGACTTTCTTTTTCTCGGCGTAGCCGATGATTTTCTTATAACCATTGATGCAGTTCTTGATGCCGACATCATCCGGGATATCTTCGCGGAAACCGGTAAAGGTGATTATGCTGGGAAAGCCCGCTTCGGCGCAGGCGTCGATGGAGTCGCGGAGTTGCTGCAGACAAATGTCGTGGTACCTGGGGTTGTTCATTCCTTTGTCGAATCCGTGGCTGCCGGCAATGGCGCAGACAAGACCGTATTTTTTGAGGATAGGCCAGTGTTTCGGCTCGACCAGTTCGACACTCTTGCAGCCGAGCTTTTTGGCTATCTGACAGGTCTTCTCGATGTCCCAGTACTTTTCAAAACACCAGTAAACGATGGATTGGTTAATGCGGCCTTTGGTGATGGTCCTTTGTGCGCATTTGTTCACAGCGGCACAAGACGGAAGGGTCAAGGCCGCAGCGCCAGTTACCCCTATTTTAGCGGCAATTTGGAGCATACCGCGACGGCTGATATGCTTGTGCATTGGCTCGTTTGATTGACTCTTTTCGCTCATCTCGATTTCCTTTCTGTATGATAACCTTAAATCTATCCTTGTTACATTAGCTGCATAAATAAAAATTGTAGGCTCTTTAATAATGAGGTCAAAGAAAAAAACGATTCTTGAGAGCATAAAAGGTAGTCTTACTGCTTAAAATGAAGTTTGACAGGTGGTGGCGGAGGTGTTATGATACAATAGCACCAATAGGTGCTTTGCAGAAGTTTGTTAGAGAGTTGTGCAATGAGCAAAAACTTGAACAGACGTGATTTTTTGAAAGCCATAGGTATAGGGACAACGGCAGCGGTTGGGGCACCCGTTCTGTCGGCGTGGTCACAAGAAACCGCTGGTAAGGGAAAGTGGCGGATGCGACTATCGACCTCATCGATTCATTTTATGCAACTGCCGATTGAGCAGGCCTGTGAGCGAATTGCTAAACTGGGTTTCGAGGCAATTGACATCTGGTCTGCTCACGAGGGCTGTCCCCATCTGGATGATGTGGCTAATCGACTTGGCCCGGAGGGTCTAAAAGAGCTGCTGACCAAGCACAAATTGAAGCTGGTTGCATTCTCGGTCTATAGCGGCGGCTACGCTCGATATGCCCAGCTATTGGGTAAGGCGGGCGGCGGTGTGGCTATTCAAGGCAGCGCCGGTCCCTGCAAACCAGAGGAATTAACCAGCCGAATGCGGCAGTTTATAGAAGACCTCAAGCCTCTTGTCGAACTTGCGGAGAAATACAACTCATATCTTACTATCGAAAACCACGGGCAGGCGCTGCTCGACTCGCTTGATTCATTCAAGGCATTTGTTGACGTAAATAAGTCGCCAAGATTGGGAATTGCACTAGCGCCATATCATTTGCAGACAATACAGGCCTCGGTGCCGGAGGCAATTCGGATTTGCGGCAAGCAGCTTTTCTTTTTTTACGCCTGGCAAAATTATCCTGATGCAAAACAGCTTCCCGGCATTGGCCCTACCGATATGACGCCGTGGATACAAGCCCTTGCGGAAATTCGATATCGCCGGTTTGTCAATCCCTTTATGCACGGCCATCTGGAGCCGGATGTGATGGCGGCTAACCTGGCCCAATCGCGTGATTATCTGAAAGATTGTTATCAGAAAATAATTAGTAAAACGTGATGTCCAATTCGTAGAAAATATTAATCAAAAATATACGAAGGAGAAAAATATGGAAAAAAAGCAACAACAAATCAATTCGGTGGATAATTTGACTCGGCGGGAGTTTATGCGTGATGGTGCCGTTGCCGCAGCAGGTCTGGCCGCAGGTCTTAGCGTTCTTGGCAGCCAAAGAGCGGACGCTGCCCAAGAGGCCGTTAAAAAGACCCGCAGTTATAATCCGCAGATGGAGTACAGACGGCTGGGCAAGACCAACATCTGGGCTTCAATTGTTTGCATGGGCGGGCACTGGAAACGCGTCGAGACGATGGTTCCCAAGCTATTTGAGGGCGGCGATTGGCTCGGTGCGACGCTTGACAATCCTGAATTCAAGAAGAACCGCTACGATGTTGTCAGCCGGTGCATCGAGTCTGGTATAAATTATATTGACGCCTGCACAAAAGAGGAGGTGCTGACTTATGCTGAGGCCCTGCGAAATAGGCGCGACAAGATGTATCTGGGTTTCTCGTGGTATCAGGAAGAGATGCGAAACGCCAATTTCCGCACCACTGAGGCGCTACTTAAAACACTCGACAAAGGTATGCAAGAAGCGAAGCTGGAGTATGTGGACCTGTGGCGGATTACTATGCACGAGCAGAGCGGCAACCACACCAACGCCGAAGTTGACGAAATGATGAAGGCGCTGGAAAAGGCAAGAAAGCAGGGCAAGGCCCGATTCACCGGCTTTTCTTCGCACGACCGGCCGCATATCAAATGGATGATAGAGACTTACCCCGACGTTGTGCAGGTTGTGGTTACGCCTTATACCGCCAAGAGCAAGGTTCTGCCGCAGGACAGCGTCTTCGAGGCAATAAAGAAATTTGATGTCGGCGTCTTTGGTATTAAGCCTTTTGCGAGCAATTCGTTGTTTAAGGGCGACAGTTCGCTCGGCAGCCCCACCGCAGAGGAAGACGACAAGCTGGCACGTATGGCTATTCGCTACATTTTGTGCAATCCCGCCGTAACGGCACCTATTCCGGGCCTGATAAATGCACATCAGGTCGATAATATGGTAAAGGCTGTTAAGGAACGCCGTGAGCTTGATTTGACCGAGGCCAGAGAGCTTGAGGCGGCTATGGATGAGGCGTGGGCTAAACTGCCGGCGGATTACCAGTGGCTCAAAAACTGGGAATATGTGTGATAGGCTGCTACACTGATGCGAAGTAAAAAATGATGTTGCAACCGGGATGTAAGGAATGAAGATTGCCGCTACAAGGGTCTTGGTATTGAGTGGTATTATAGTGAGCAGTTTGCTGTTACTTTTTACGGCAAACTGCTCACTTGAAAAATCGACTAAAGAAAAACCCGCCAACAAACGTCCCAAAAGCGGGCCTGTTCAAGCCAAGAGCGAACAGGAGCTTCCTGTCGCCAATCCTTTTTGTATCACCTGTCATTATAATTTTGATGAGGAAGAGCTTGCCCTTGAACACGAGCTTGTCGCTATCGGCTGCGAGAGATGCCACGGCGAATCTCAGCGTCATCGTTCCGATGAAAATAATCTAACACCTCCTGAGATTATGTATCCAAAGGACAAAATCAATCCTACCTGTATGATGTGTCACCCCCGACACAAAATAAAAGATACCAAAGAGCACGCTGCCCTTCTTGCCGGAAGCCAGACTACCTTTGACGAAGACGCCGAAGGGCCTGTATCTGGTAAGAGCGGGCAGGAGAAATATTGTACAGACTGTCACGGTAAGCAGCATCGCATTGCTGTCCGCACAGTGCGGTGGGACAAAGCAACCGGCCAGTTGCTGCGAAATAAGTAGTAACCATGGTTGTAGTTTTTTTCTATCTCCTTGTTAGGCTACCGGTTTTTCAGAAGTGTCTTTGAATTCCTCACGTAGTCGCTGCAATTCACCCTTTAGCTGTTTGGTAATCATCCATCCGTATAAAAACAAACGGGGCCTATCCCGAAATTGTTGGGATAGGCCCCGGACTGACGCATATCAATTGGCTAACCGATGTTAGCCCCGTTAGAAATAAGATTTCTAACGAAGATTTCTAACGGGGTTAGCTTACAGTTAGGCTTACTGCGGCCACAATAGCTCCTCAAGCCACACATCA
>CAYWXK010000096.1:0-6717 GCA_964462515.1 uncultured Pirellulales bacterium | reverse complement strand
TTGGTGCCGGTACCAAAACCAAGCCGGCTAAGTTTTATCCCTGTCTTGCCCAGAGCGACCTGGTCCACAGCCGTTGGCTTGCGTCCTTTGGCTGAAGGCCAAACAGCACATGATGGCAAAAAAACGGCCCCAGCCAAAGCAGCCGTGCTCTTAATGAATTGACGCCGAGTGATTCCTTTTCCGCTCATAATAGAACCTTCCATATAACTTTAGTCAACCCTTGTTCTAACATAACCTGGCACATACCTGATTCGGCATAATGCTATATAATACTCCCATCACGTCGGCAGGGCAATCTCCCTTACACCTGAATCATCCCCGCTTTTGTAGTCCGAAGGACTCTGCGAGGAGAATTTCATTTCTTAAACCCTTCAACAAATACTTTAGCTTCGGCAACTGCCTCAAAAGCATCACCTTGCCGATTGTAAATAAATCGTCAAGATGCCTAACGGCACTGCATTCCTTCGCCCGATTATTTGAACACCACTGCCTGGGGCGGAATCTCTTGGTTGCATAAAGACCTATCGTCACCAACAAAATATATGCCAAAGCAAGAATCAACAGAAATCTGCTCAGCCGCTCAGAATCCTTTATAAGAGTCAACCTCAGTGCAAAGCCATTACGCTTACTCTTGGCATCACGGAAATACTCTTCGATACTCATCCGCTTTCCGAATATTTTTGACAGCTTCCTCGCTGGCAGCTTCTCAACATTGGTCATCAAAAACCACGGCTTGGATTCACCCATCTGCCGGAATACTGCGTTATTTTGGGAACGATAGAAATCCTCATAACGATAAACAGCCCAGAGTAATGGGACAGCTCAGCCGCAATCCGGGTCTTTTAACCAATAAGAAAGTTGTTGTATGGGAATTTGTGGAACGGGACATACGTTTTGGAACTGAAGGTTGGCAATACGTTCCCTTACCTTGAGTAACACTAAGGGGAATGGCGGCTGGCAACTATTCCGTCATTTATAAGCTTGCTTACGGTCAGTGAGTAGCAGGCCGCAGGATGAAGAGAGTATCAGTGGTCGTCGGTTAACGAGATATCTCGCTGGGTTCATACCCATCCGCTTTGAGCAAATCCTGATTCAAAGGGTCCAGCCCCGAAAAAAGTTCGTCAAGAATCACAAGTTAAGGATGGGGACAGCCAATGAGCAGTATTGTGCCTCGCGGTGGGATTGAAACTGCAATCCTGCCCAATTCGTCCGTGGCTACGTGCTCAATCTGTCCACTATCCGGGTGCGCAACCAACCACTGTAAGCCATCCTTTCCGGCGATTTTTCCGACGTATGGTTCAGTAGATACATTTACAACTGCCAAGATATCCTTTCCCTGCCGGGTGAAACGCCCCACAACGAGCCGGTCACTTGGTGGGCTCAATCTGCCATTTTCGTAAACATTAGCTACGGAATTAAAATCAATGGTCGCCCCCGAGGCCTTGTCGAGAAGAACCGTTCCACCATTCGCCTTGAATTGCTCTACTATTGCAGCCGACTGCTTCGGCAGCTCCACTTCGGCCGGCAGCACCAGAGCTTCAAATCGATGTCCTTTAATGCAGATATTCTTATCGTGGATATCGGCACCTGCAAGCGATTCATAATCGACTACAGCGAACGAAATCTGCTCTTTCACCATTCGTTGTCCCAATCGCATAAAGGAGCTGACAATCTGCTGTGTTCTCCTGGGCTGTGTGTCCAATGTCAACTTCTCACCTACTGGTAAATAGTCGCCCCAGAGGTCATAAATTGGATAGTACAACAATACACGAGGCGCCGGTTTTGCTTCGCGAAGAAAGGCATTAAGCCGACCTACAAAATCACAGTACTGCCGATAGTCGCCGGTCTTTCGCTGACGGTAATTGTAGTACAGTGTGAACTCAGTTACGCCCAAGGCTGCCTGCCATCCAGCGGTTGCCTTCATATCAGTCAATGATGCAGGTTTGTTCCCTGACATATTCTGCACAAAGTCGCTCACCTCTGTCATCACGCGCCGGCCTCCATTCAGAAGTGCTGCCGACGCCGGTAAAGTTGCAGTCAGCCAGCCGTCATAAAGCACCGCCTCAGGGTCAGATGAGAGCATATCCAGTCCGGGGATGTCCATCTGTCGCAAAACTTTTAAGGCATTGCCTTCAAGTGGAACATGGTGTAATGGCATTTCCTCCCACAAGATATGCCCCGATGATGCTATGCCATGTGCCTGGGCCCATTGTCTAATCTGCCCAAAGTATCTTTCGGCAATCAGCTCCGAGATTAAGGCCCAAAACTGCCGCCGGATGCGCCGGTCTGCCTCGTCAGTCCCTCCAAAGAGGCTTTGTCTGGCCGCCATAATATCCTCTCCATAACGTTCTCGGTATCTCGCGGGCAGGTCCCTGACCCAGGGAACCGATGGCAATGGTTTGGCGTCAATGTCCAATGGGTCGAGCACCCGCACCTTTGCTTTGATATCATCAGGCAAGGAACCGATGTTCACCGCCATCAACGAAGGCTCATCAGTAAATAATGCCTTAACAGTCGTTCCAAAATGTTCCTTGAGTTGATGCCGGTATGCATCGTGCGTTATTTCGATGAAGCAGTTAACCGCCTTTTCATCAATCAGGTTAGGATACCGTCTTGCTGCATAAAAGTTATTGCTCGCATGGGTATGCTCGTATGAAGGCTGCAATACAAATGGTTCAGGACGCAGCGGGTCGTGTGTTAAAGCAAGAGCTTCATAGTCTGGATTATGCTTTAGAACCAATCCTCCCGCTGAACCGCTGGGATACCCATCTTCATCATATATCCATACCACAAGCCCGACTTTTTGACATGCCTCGACTGCCCGAACCAGCGTTTCCCAGTGTTCGTCCGAAACCATATATTCGTTAAAATCCACGTTGCAGACGATTCCTCCCAGTCCTAACTCTTTAAGGACCATCATCCCATCAAAGGTGGCCTGTTTGGCGGGGACTCCATGTAATATCTGGAGCGGACGCAGTTGGGCTGTTGGTTCTGACCACGCCGCAATCCAATCTGACGGCAGTCCAAGCTTGGACATTGCCTGTTCAGACTCCTGCGTTGCAGGGACATTCTTATTGTTAGGTTCTGACCCTTGCCCTTTAGCAGAAGCTAATGTGCAAAGAAGAAAGAACACCAGCATCAGATTTAGAAATCCTCGTCCAATTCTCATTTATTTGTAACCTCTGCCAAACACGCCTGTGAGTATGCCGACTGTCATAAGTATTATTGTCGTTATCCGTTTGGGGATGGCTGACGCCATTAGCGAACGATTCGCACACTCCCACTGGGGACACCAAACGGTGGAGCGCCCGGAGACATATTATCAAGCTTATCAAATTTGTCCACTATCTGGTCGATATAGACCGAGCATTGACAAGTCGTCATAGTTATTTTGATTGTGGCTGAAGATGAGCTTGTTCGGTACGAGTTCACACTGTGGGCTACGCCGCTGCCCAATGTGAAAGACTGGCAAAAGGCATTCGACTGGCCTACTGAGGGCGAGAACTTCCTGAACTGGATATTGGTCAAGGTTACCAACACCGGCGACAAAATACCACTACTTGTTCATGACACATCAGTTGATGAGTGTCATTCCCGCGAAGGGCCTGCCCTGAGCGTAGTCGAACGGGCGGGAATCCGGTTATTTAGCCCCGCAACTTGTTGCGGGGTTGCCTGCACTGAGCAAGCCTGTCCCGAGCGCAGTCGAGGGAGTCGAAGTGTCGAACCTATTTCAAACGTCTGCAAACTGAATCGGCTGGGCACACAGACAGGCTCACCATCAGATTCGACTTTGCTCACCATCCTGAGTGAAATCGAAGGTCCCGAGCGAAGTCGAGGGAGTCGAGGGATTATAGCAAAGACAACGCATCCTAAAATCATTTAGAGCGTCCATCCCTTTCGATATTCACGCCTGAGAAAAGCGTCAGCTTCCGGGCAACCTACGGCCTTGAGGTTCTTCACATCCCAGGTGAGTTTCTTTCCCGTCCGAAGTGCGACATTGCAAAGCAATGCTGCTTCGGTCAGCGCACCTGAATAGTCGAAATTACACGTGGTTTGACCGCCCGTCTTGCAGGCCTCGACCCATTCACGATGGTGGCCAATAGAATCCGGAATAAATGGTTCCGGCCGCTTAAAGTCGGCAAACTTCTCTTCAGGCAATAACTTATGTTGGCCGTAGTCGGCAATCAGCATCCCTTCCGAGCCGATGAACAGCACGGCATTTGCCCACTGTGGGACCTTGCCTTCTTTTACAAATGCCGGGTAGCCGCCGCCGTGGTACCAGGTCAATGTGACCGGAGGCAAATCACCACGCGCGGGGTATTCCTGTCGGGCGATCGTCCAGCGAGCGGCACTCTCGGGGTGGACCGGCCCTTCAGCTTCTATAGTTATCGGGTGCCGCAATTTCAACGCCCAGAATGCAAGGTCGCAGTAATGGCAGAAAAAATCCCCCAGTTGACCATTTGCGAAGTTCCACCAGTATCGCCATCCGAACGGGGCGTAAGCTGTGTGGTAAGGCCGGTATGATGCAGGCCCCAGCCATAGGTCCCAATCGAGCGTATCAGGCGCCGCGGGGCGGTCAGGGGAAGCATCGGGCTGCGACATATCTGTCGGCCTGGGCGGCCCGGAAAAGTTAGCACCAAGCCATATATGGACCTCACGCACTGTCCCGATGGCGCCAGTCTGCACAAGCTCCACTACACGACGGTAATTACTTTCGGCGTGAATCTGCGTCCCCATTTGTGTAACAAGCTTTTTCTCGCGTGCGACTTCCGCCATCACCCGGGCTTCATAGACGCTATGGGTGAGCGGTTTCTCACAGTAGCAGTGCTTACCGAGTTTCATAGCCATAACCGCTGCCGGGGCGTGCGTATGGTCAGGTGTGCCAATAACCACCGCATCAATCTTTTGGTGCATTTCATCGAGCATCCTGCGGAAGTCCTTGTATTGTTTGGCCTGAGGGTATCGCTCGAAGGTCTGTGCTGCATGCTTTTCATCGACATCGCACAGGGCAACGATGTTCTCACTCGCTACGCCATTAATATCGTCAGCACCGCGGCCGCCGACACCTATCCCGGCGATGTTCAGCCTCTCGTTGGTTTGGGTGCTGTATATCGAGCGACTGTTCAATAGGATGACCAGGCCTGAGCCGGTCCAGGCCATACTGCGCAGGAAACTGCGACGAGTTACTTGTTGACGCATAGGTTAATGCTCCTTTTCTGTCAAAAATAAATCATACCACTGGTTACAGGGTACCATCTGCCTTTTGTGAAGTCAAGCCCCGCACCAATTGAACTTTTGTGGGCGTTTTTTGCACAAGATGAGGACGCAAAAGCGTTGTGAGCCGAAGCAGAAAAACTCATCGAAGGCGAAAGAAAGTAGAAACCTGATACGAATATAGGGAACCCCCGAAGAGAGAAGATATTAGACTGATTAGAGTAGTTGTTCTTTCTTCGAAATCATATTCTAAGAGTTGTCGGATGGACCACACCTAAAAGGCAGAAGTTAGCGAGGGCAGCCTTTCTTATTGTATTTGCCGCTTTGCCACGTTATCATCATTCATAGCAGTGAGAAAACTGGCCGGTACCGAAACTCTTTGACGAGAGTGATTTAATTTCGAGAACAGGCATGACTGATGTTACTCATATATTAAATGCGATCGAACAAGGAGATACTCGTGCTGTGGACAAACTCTTCCCGGCGGTCTATGATGAACTTCGGCGGTTAGCTGCCTGGAAACTATCGCAGGAAAGGCCTGGTCAGACACTACAAGCGACTGCCTTAGTTCATGAGGCCTATATCCGCTTGGTCGGAGAGGAAGCCAGGAATTGGAAAAGCCGCACACATTTCTTTTTAGCATCGGCTGAAGCTATGCGGCGTATTCTTATTGAAAATGCAAGGCGCAAGAGACGGCTAAAACGCGGTGGTGACCAGCAGAGAGTTGATTTTGAGGATGCAACTATGGCTATTGAAGAGCCAAAAGAAGATGTTATTGCACTTGATGAGGCACTGGCAAAACTCGCAGAGGAGGACCCGGTAAAGGCCAAGCTGGTTGAGCTTCGCTACTTTGCAGGCTTAACAATTGAGCAAGCAGCTGAGTTGTTAGGAATATCCATAACTGCAGCAAAACGGCACTGGGTCTATGCGAGGACTTGGTTATATAGAGAAATCAACAAAAGTGAATAAATAGACTGCCTATCAGACTGTGGGCCTTGAAAAACAGAACGGGAGAATGTATGGTTTATTAGGAAAAATTTAAGGTTTTTTCAAAATCTTGGCCCAAATCAGTTCTAAACGGCGCATTTTCTTAATGAAACGACCATTAAGGAGACATCTTATGGGAATAGAAAAAATGAAACCAGAAGAAATTTTTAATATTGCCATCGAAATCGCAGACAAAGAAGCGAGAGCGGCTTTTTTAGACAAGATGTGCGGAGATGACCAACAATTGAGGGCAGAAGTTGAGTCGCTACTCAAAGCTCATAAAGAAGCTGGGGATTTCCTTGAGGTTCCGGCCTTTGCTTCAGATGTCACACTCGACAATGCACCTATGACAGAAGGTCCCGGCACCATCATAGGCCGATACAAGCTTTTAGAGCAGATTGGCGAAGGCGGATTCGGCGTCGTATATATGGCCGAACAGCAGGAACCCATCCGCCGAAGGGTTGCGCTTAAAATTATCAAGCTCGGTATGGATACAAGACAGGTTATCGCCCGCTT
>CAYWXK010000095.1:0-6759 GCA_964462515.1 uncultured Pirellulales bacterium | reverse complement strand
GTTTCTTCAGGCGGCACAGGAACGCGGCCGGTCTTGAAGAATTTGGCGATTTCGTTCACAAGGTCGTCATAGCCGGCATATCTGCCGCTCGGTGCAATACCCTTTGTGCCATAGACCATAGCGCCATAATCGGCTTTGCCGCTGCGAAGACCTCTATAGGTGCCGATTCGACCATCCTTCCAGAGGCCGACGACAAATTCAGTGTCCTTAGTTTGTATTCGTCTGACACTTTCACAGCCAGTTCCCATTATCGTAAAAAGAAGCTCAACACCGTGCACACCATACCAATACAGGTCAGGGTGATGCTCTTCGAGACTGCACGGGCTAAATGCGTCACAGCCGAGCACATCCCCAACTCTCTCGTCGTTCCTCATACCAATGATGCCGGGGCAGAATCGCAGTGACGAACTTGACCAGCAGGGGACATTATTTTCTTTTGCAAGCCGGAATATCTCAAGCACATCTGCGAGGCTGCCGGCCATAGGCTTATCGATAAAGACGGGCTTTTTCGCTGCGATTACAGGTTTTACCTGCTCCAGGTGAGGCCGGCCATCAACGCTTTCCAGCAGCACACCGTCAACCTTCCGGCAAAGCTCTTCGATGCTGCTTACGATTTCTACTTTGAATTCATCGCGAAGCTGTTTGGTGAAACCCTCTACGCGGTTGATAGATGAAGGAATATCAGGTGAGCCGCCTGGAAAACCGGCTACTACTTTACAGCCGTAGTTTTTATTAGGGTCGTTGAGGAGACTGGTAAATGCGGTGACGTGAGAGGTGTCGAGACCAATGATGCCGATGCGAAAGATTTTCTCTTCAGCCGCAATACCAAGCGATAATGCCAGAAATACGATTGATAAGGTTGTAAGCACTATTGTTCGATTCATAATTACCTCCAGCTTTTCGTCACCTCAAAAATGATTTCCCTTTTCCTGTTATTAGGTCATTTTGCTTCATTAAAACACGCGGCTTATATCTAAACCGTAAAATATTCTTGCCTTTTATCCTTCCCCCTTAACCTGTAATCCTTGTTTTTCAATCCAACTTGTTAGTCTTATTTATCAGGAATTAAATCTAATTTTATCTTTGCGTAAACTAAATTGCCTCCTAATGGATAAACCACATGCAAGTTATTATACTTATCAAACGCCGCAGCAATATTATCGATATAGGGTATTGCATCTACCCTATCCACAAGCACATCTTCTTTCCGCCAGATATCTTTTCGCTTTACCCTATGCATAAGATTCCCTTTTATGTTGACATATAGAAGATGGGCATTTCCGAACGAGTCTGCTTTAACAATAGGAAGAAAACCATCAGCGATTTTCTCAACCTCGCTGACCTTGCCTTGATTGCAATCCCAATAGAATATATTTGATTCGATATATCTAACTTCGACCTGATTTGTCAGACTCTTCTTCTTCACCCATGAAAAGCCAACAAAAACATTGCTTCCCATCGCATCTATTGAAATGTTTCTGTAATCATAGCGAATCTCCGTATCCTTTTCGAATCTGGGAGTATCTGTCCATATAGGATTAGTCTGAGTAACTTTCTTCTTTTTCAAATCGTAGGTGGCGTGATGCAATAGGACTGGTGTGAATTGCTCTTTCGGCGAACCCCAGGCACGCTTTTCCTGTTGCCGGAATCCCAAAAAGTGTACTAAATCTCCACTTTGTGCTACTTGTTTAATATAATATGTCTCGTCTCTCTTGCCACCGTAAGGCAGCTTTTTGGGTTTGCCGGGCTTACCGTCCTGAACTTCTATCAAGAGGGGTTTATTATAATATTTTCCATGTCCGACCGATACAATATCTATGAAAAACTCACGAGGATTAATTGGAAATACCCAGCAAGAGGTCAGTAAATAGTATGATTCGTCTGACCCAAGAACAGGTATAATTTTATCACCGTGATAAGCTATCAGGTACTCATTTAAAGAACTTCCGATGCTGATATTACTTATAAGCTCGATATTTTTACGCACTTTATAGATGGAGATAGTTTCATCTTTCTTACAAGCCATATGAAAATAGCCGTCTTTCACAAATACGTCCCATAGGCCACCATACTGTTTCAAGGGAAGCCAACTATTATTCGAGTAAAGAAAATGGATGCCATGAGGATTCTGACTTGTAACCGTTACTCTGATGAATGGATTATTTTCAGAATCAATGAATACCCCAATCCATCCAATATCAGAGCAATTGAACATTGCGGTTGAAAGATTTTTGGAGTCCAAAACAATACCTTCAGCACATAAATTACCCGTAAAGAAACAAATCAAGAGTATAATCAGGGTAAACTTAGCCATAAATCCACATCCTGGAATAAATACCAGATTTCTTCCATTCTTTTGGTCTATCGAACTTGTTAGTCCTATTTATCAAGCATAAAATCTAATTTTATCTTTGCGTAAACTAAGTTGACGCCTATCGAAATATATTTAAGGGTATTCGTAAATATTAAGTTTTAATGCGCTGGATTATCCTGCTGCCTAAGATGGCCGGTCATATTGAGGAATATTTATATGCCGGCCTTTTTTCAATGCCGATTCGTGCGCGATGATGCCGGGGACAGTATAGGCCAGAGATTCATACACATCGATAGCAGGCCGGCGATTGTGAACCAGAGCATCAATAAATTCGTGCGTCAGAAACGTATGCGAACCTTCGTGGCCGCTATCGTGACGCAGAGGCTCAGGCAGCATATCTGTTTTCCACCACTGAATCTGTTCGTATTGCTCAAACTGTGGCGCTTTGCGGACAAAACCGGCATCGTCTTTTTCCGTCTGTTCGCCGGAGCGAATAATGACAGGCCCGATGCCGTTCGGATGAGAAGCATAAAAGCTCATTTTATCGCCAATCCACTGTGCCCGCTCGCAGCCACGGTGCGCACCCTTCCACCAGATATTGACGCGAAAGGCATTGCCGCGATTAGTCCTGAACATCGCGGATTCATTCCAGAATGGGTTGCCGTACACGTTGTCCTTGAGAACGGTACTATCGTCGCCCCAGCCGTGACAGACCACTTCAGTCAAACGCTCTCCTGTTACGCCAACAAGTTGGCTTGTGCAATGTGTGGGATAGTGCATTGGTGCTACTCCATATCGCCAGGTGCGTTTGCCGTCCCAGAAGTAAAGAACTTCCAGGCCGGGGTGCTGGTATTCGGCCTCGCAATAATAAAGAGAGCCGAATTTGCCATCCTGATAAAACTTTCGGGCCGAAATTGTTGACTGCTGATAATGGCCGGTCTCGGCCATCATATAAGTCAGGCCGTATTTTTTGACCGTATCCAATAGAAGCTGGGTCTGCTCAACTGTCGCCCAGGCGGCAGGCACCGCGGAAATCACGTGCTTACCGTTTTTCATCGCCTCAACGGTGTGCTGCACGTGAAGCGGCCCATCGGTAAAAATGGCCACAGCGTCAACATTTTTATCAAGCACAAGCTCCTCAAGTGAGCTGTAGGCCTTCTGGCAATTATAGACCTTCATCAGTAACTTACGGCGGTCTTCGCGCAGGTCGCTGACGGCCTCAACGATACAGTCCGGATGCTCGTGCCACTGAAAAGAGGTCCCGAATCCACCGCCTACAACCCCCATACGAATCTTCTTAGGAGTCGTATCAACCGCTATTGCGGCTTGTGAAAATAGGACTGTGCCTGCTGCGGCGGAACCTGCGCGCTTTAAGAAGTGACGCCGGGAGTAAAACGTTGATAGGGTCTTTTCAGGCATTGCACTGGTTTTATCCATATTTTGTTTCCTCCTTTGTTAATTGAGCTCCTTGATATAGATATTGGCAAACTGGACTGGGTCGCCATGATGCTGCAGGGCGATGGGGCCGCGTTTGGGCATTTCTGGAAGCCTGGCCTTGTGGATTACGGTTTTACCATTCAATACGACTGTAACCTGGTCATCAATGACTGTAATCTCAAAACGGTTCCATTGCCCAACGGGATTGTCAGCACAGAGGATAGGCGTTGCGGCCTTACGCACTTCTGCAGGCATATTCTTATCCGTGCGGTATCCCCAGATTTCGCCGGAGCCGACAGGCCAATTCCAGATATTTATCTGGCTTTTTGAATCGCCTCGCAGATAAATACCGCTGTCGCCCGCATCAAGCACGGAGACTGTTGTCGGTTTGCCGTTGGGGTCGGCAGCTTCATTACCATCAGGCAAGACCACAGGGACATTGTCTGTTACAGGTGGGGCTGGAAGACGCCAATCTACAATAAGAACGAAATTGCCGAATTCCTTTTCCGTCCAGAGATTTTTGTCGTCGCTGGCCTGGCTCTTACCATCATAATCAAGAGTCCAGTCTTTTGCCTGCCAGTGATTTTCATTTCCAGCCACCTTTTTCCAGCCGTGAAGGTCCAGACCATTGTAGAGTGAGTAGAAACCTTCATCCTTCTTCGCAACCATATCAACAGGCGGATTAGAACCGGGTAATTCACAGATTCTGATGTTGCGAAAATGCACTTCGCTTCCCTCGGATTCGAGGCAGATATATCCTTTGCGAGGATTACAGCGTTGGCCGCGGGTTACTACTTTGCCATTAACCGCCAGAGTAACCGTTCCATCCCTGCTTTCAACACGGTAATGGTTCCACTGGCCGGCCTGTTTGCATCGCCGTTCGCTCGGAAGCGAGCGCATCCAGCCGCCCGGATGGGGCTTGTCCGGTGTCATAGCGGCCCCTTGAATGGCAAATACATCGCCGTGACTGGTGTAATTTTCGGTATTGCGGCCATCAAGTATCTGCACTTCAATGGCACGGGTAAATGGCTCACCCGGCGCAGGTAATGCATCCGAGTGGATAAATAAGCCAGCGTTACCACCTTCTTTTATATGCCGCCACTCAAGCTCCAAAATATAATTTTCATACTGTTTTTCAGTTCGCAATACTCCTGTTGGAATTCCGGTGCATACAATGACTTCATCCCGCATGCTCCAGGTTTGGGGCGCACAGTTGACATTCGCCCAGCCGTCAAGATTTTTACCATTGAACAGGGGCACAAAGTCAGCTTCGCCGCCATCAAGCTGCTTAATCGAAATGTTTCGCAGAGTGATTGTGCCGTTTAGGTTCTGAAAACCGATGTGTCCCTTAAGCGGCCGCTGCGAAAGGGCAGGGCCTTTTTCCTGTCTTGCTTTTGTTTCGCGGGATAAGTCTGCATCTATTATCTTCTGGCCATTGAGAACGATTGTTACCTGGCTGCCCTTAGCTGTAATTTCCCAGGAGTTCCACTGGCCTGGTGGTTTGACAACATCTTTGACAGGGGCTATCTCATCATAGATTGCCCCTGTTCGCTGCTGGGGCTGGGATTTGCCGCCATAATAGACCTCGTGGTCAACGACCTGAATTTCCATTGCTGTATAGGCTGGGTCGCCCTCCGGCGGAAACCGCAGCCCGATGCCGCCGTTGCTGCCTGTGGTTATTAAGGATTCAAGCTTCAGGATGAAGTCGCCATACTCTTTGGGGGATGTTATCCAGGTGCGTTTATTCAGACCGTAGAGGACACCATTTTCAATTCTCCACGGCGTCCCCTCGACCTTCTGCGGCGTAGCGACATTCGACCAGTCGCTTACCTTCCATCCCTCCAAATTGTCGGTGGGAAATAGAGAGACGAATCCCTGCTCAGCCGCTCGCAGAATAGGTCCGTTACCTATTAGCATTGAAAATCCGACAATTACGATTGAAAAGATATGCACGTTTTTCATAATGTGGACTCCTTTATATAAACTTTTCCGTTTTTCCAATTGTTCATAATGAGATTCCATTCTTAGTATCTTGTATTACGAACGATGATTCACGTTTCACGAACCACAAGTCGGTTAGGTCTTCTTTCTATCTTTTATATAGTCCGTCCAAAGTGTATCAAGTGTGCGTCCTGTTTCCTTCTCAAAAAAGGTTTCATCTTTATAGGTGCGTTTCCTTATACCGGTATTGAGTTTGTTCACTATTCCGGGGCAGGCATCGGTTTCCAACCACAACAGAAATCCACCGGCCACTCGGTAGCTATCCTTATAGCCCTGGGGCTTGTCCGTGAATGGAAACCAATCCTGGGGCTTACCTTCATAAATCGCCCAGCGCAGGTAATCGGCAATTCCTTCGGTCAGCCAGCCGGCATCAGCTCCTTTGTAATCCTGTATTACATGCACCAGTTCGTGGAAGACTAAGCCGATATCCTCAGGATGTTTTTCTATCCAGCCGGAGGAGACTGTGATGTGTCCACCGGAAGTTCCGGCGATGCCCCTGTTTGATTTACGTATTTTTAGCCAGACCTCTGTCGGCACATCAAATCCTTTCGTCGGAATAAGATTTACCGTTCTCTGGTGCCACTGCTCGATGAGCACCTTTGCTGTCTTTCCCCATTCCACCAGCTTGGGTGAGTCATTAACATCATTGACATCAAGATAGACAATAACCTGCGCATTTGCAGCGGAGACGATAGAAACGATAAGTAAAGCTGCCAGAACAAAATTCTTATTCATAAACACTCCTATTTTAGTTTTCCTTGCCATCCATTTTGCGTGTTCCCACGCACGGCCACTATTTACGTTATTTGTAGTTCGTTGGCGTGTCAAGGAGAAATTGTAACCTTTGGTTTCCTTTTACCGGAGTTTTTTTGTTTGACTTGGAGGCCATTGTTGCTAAATTGAATAATGCAAAAAGCCCCCCCGCTTTCTTGTGAAAGCAAGAAGGGGGGCATGGATTAGTATGAACCGAATTTTTGTAATTCTTTCAACGCAAAAAGGAGGTATTT
>CAYWXK010000094.1:0-6767 GCA_964462515.1 uncultured Pirellulales bacterium | reverse complement strand
TAACCTTTTTTACACAATGGTAGTCCTGCCTTTTTTGGCTGTCGCCATTGATTTTAGAGCCGAATCGCAATTTTCTCGGGTCAACCTTCTTGTCGAATTTCACGGGGTCTTTGAAAATATAAGGCAGTCGTTTGAACGCTTCTTTATAGTCTATATCAGCTTCATTTTGTCTGATTATTTCAAAGCCAGCTTCTTCATAAATCATCCTCTGCTGTATGCCCAATTTCTCCTTTATCAATGGCAGAAAATCCGGGTTTATTTCGTAACCGATGGAATTCCTCTCGAGTTTTCTGGCAGCTACTGACGTTGTGCCGCTGCCGAGAAATGGGTCGAGGATTGTATCGCCCACAAAGCTGAACATCTTTATTAAGCGACGAGGTATTTCCTCCGGGAACGCCGCAAGATGCTTATCCTGTTTCTCTCCGGGGATATTCCAATGGCCGCTAAAAAATTCGTTCCACTCTTCAATTGTTAGTTTCGATTTTTCCTTTATATCCCTGCTGACATCAGGCGGAGTGCCATGCTTTTTGAAAATCAAAATGAACTCGTAGTCGATTTTCAGAATCCCGTTTCGCGGATACGGAAATGACCCCATTATCGTCGCCCCGCCGGTCGTGTTGCAGGTCGTAACCTTCTGCCAGATTATCGCCCCCATATAGTCGAAGCCTGCCGTTTCGCAGAATTTTATAATCTCGGTCCTTATGGGGATAACCTTGTATCTGCCGTAGTAAACCGAGCGGGCGAACTGGTCACCAATGTTCACGCACAGCCGACAGCCCTTGTGCAATACTCTGTGACATTCGTTCCAGACAAGATTAAGATTATTGATGTAATCTTCGTAACTATCGTTGAAGCCAATCTGGCTGCTGTTGCCGTAGTCTTTCAGTTGCCAATATGGCGGAGACGTAATAATTAAATGGACGGCCTCGTCAGATACCTCCGCCATTCGTCTTGAATCGCCGATAATTATTTTGTGATGTGTCATAATGCTATTAGCCAAGCAGTTTCTTTAATAGTGCCCGCTGGAAGTGGAGGCGGTTCTCGGCCTGGTCGAACATAATTGAACTTGGCGACTCAGCAACATCATCGCTGATTTCAAGCCCGCGATGAGCCGGCAGACAGTGCATAATCTTGACATTGGCTGACGCAGATTTGACCAGCTTGCTATCGACCTGGAAGCCTGCAAAGTCCGCCAGCCGTTTTTGCTTCTCCTGCTCCTGTCCCATACTGACCCAGGTATCGGTGTAAATGACATCAGCGCCAAGGACGGCAGCCCCCGGGTCGTTTATCTGCCGGACGCTGCCCGCCGACAGCTTATTTGCCTTTGCGACAGTTTCTGCATCCAGCTCATAACCCTTCGGCGAAGCAATAACCATTTTCATTCCCAGCTTTGCACTGGCGAATGCCAGCGACCTCGCCACGTTATTGCCATCGCCAATGAAGGCGATTTTGATGTTATCTATCTGTCCGAATTTCTCCTGAATCGTCAGTATATCCGCCATCGCCTGGCAGGGATGTTCCCAGTTTGTCAGAGCATTTATGACCGGCACCGTTGCAAATTCTGCCAGCTCAACAATGGTCTTATGCTCGAATGTCCTCGCCATTATACCATCGACGTATCGACTGAGAACCCTTGCTAAATCTTTAATTGGCTCGCGCTGGCCGATGCCCCCGATGTCTTCGGTCTTAATATAAAGGGCACTGCCGCCGAGGTCCGCCATAGCCACGTGAAAGCTCACCCGTGTCCGCAGGCTCGGCTTCTCAAAAAGCATTGCTAAAGTTTTGCCAGTCAAGCACAAATCGTTCCCGCCAACGCTATATAAGCTTTTCAGCCTGGCACTTGTCCTCAACAGCTCTTTTAAGAACTCTGTAGGACAATCAAATATGGAAATAAAATCTTTCATTTATTATCACTCCCGGAAACGGCTCGGTGACTCTATCTTTTCTCTGGCCACAGAGTACACATTTTTGTTTAGCCACAGAGGACACAGAGCACACAGAGAATTATCTATAATATTTTTTAGACAAATTCCGTTTTCAATAACAGCAGCAACCATCCTGCTTAATTACTCTTTTCTTTGATTTTACTCATAAGTTCTTTCAACGATATGACCTCTACGGGACAATCCTTCCAATCATTCTCCCAGCAAACAATCACATCACACTCATCTGGATTATGCCCATGCTCCTTGAAGTTTGAACTTTTATATTCAAACTCTATCGAAACTTGCTCCCATCTGCCCTGCTTGCCTGGTATTTGCCGTTTGCCTTCGCAATCCGGGAAGTCCGTCCTTACGGCTTCGATAATAAAACCTAACTGCTTACTTAAAATTCCAAACAGGTACACTACACCCTGCTCATTTAGCGGTGCGTGGCGAAGTCCTAAAAATTCAATCGGTTCCCCATATTCAACTCTTTTTGTTCGACCCGACCTTGGGGGAGAGCTATGCAAAATGGCAGGGGAAACGCCTTTCAAATCTATATTTCCATCCTCTTTGCTCGCGTTTTTCCATTGGACAAATGCTTCCACTGCTTTTTGCCAACTCCCAAATTTTCTTCTATAAGGCCCCTCCGAGAATTTACCCAATCTGTTCATTTCGTCTCGCGTTGGCTGTCTCCCAAGCCGATCCCACAGATTACCGATTTCGGCAAAAAGTTCTTCATCTGAAATATTTCTTTGCATTTTTACCGAAAACCCTGCTTTCTTTAGTGCGGCATTCCAAGAACCAAATCTGCTGACAATGGTATTAACGCCAGTTCTGGCGTGCTGTTTATATTCTCTCTGGGATAGAGTATCCTTGCCTATTTTTTCCGCTACTCTTCTAAGCTCATTTAATAAGCTTTCATCAGAATAATCAGAAAGTCGTTTGATGTTATAGTCCATAACGAACATTTACCTTTTGACTAAACTACTCTGTGAATTTTTATCTTTCTCTGTGCTCTCTGTGTCCTCTGTGGCTAATATTTTAATTCTCTGTGTCCTCTGTGTGCTCTGTGGCTGAAAACCTTTTGACCTCTGTGGCTATCACAGGGCAACGCGTTTAATGCCATCGATAAGCCGTTTCTCGCCAAAGTTTACTATCAATCCTCTTCTAAGATTCGTTGCCTTGAGATAGGAGAGGGTTTGGGCCAATGCGACTTCAGGCATCTTAGACAGCGATTTTACTTCTACAACTACTTCATCCTCAACAAGGAGGTCGATTTTCTGTCCTTTGATAACTTTACCCTTGTAAATGATATCTGCTGGCACTTGCCTTTTATACTTTATTCCCTGAAGTTCAAATTCATAGCACAACGCTTCTTCGTAAATCAACTCAAGGAGCCCGGGACCGAGTTCTCGATGAACTTCTATGGCCGCCCCGATTATTTTCTCTGTCAACTCATCCGGCATTTTATTTTTTTTCTCTGTGTCCTCTGTGCCCTCTGTGGCTTAAAACTCTTTTTCCTCTGTGGCTAAAGGGACAAAACACCATCAACAATACTTACGGCCTCATCAATCTGGCTTTTCGTTACAATCATAGCCGGCATAAACCGCAGCACCGTTTCATTAGTGCAATTTATTCGTAATCCTTTCTGCAGACACTTATCTACGATTTCATTGCCCGGCCTGTTCAACTGAACACCAATCATTAGCCCGATTCCCCGGACGCTGTCTATAATAGAGTGTTTCCGTTTTAACTGCTCTAACTTTTCTTTCGCATACCGGCCAAGCTCGGCTGCATTTTTCAATAGCCCTTCTTCCTCTATCGCCTCGATAACCGCTACCCCCGCAGCGCACGCCAGACAATTCCCGCCAAAAGTAGAAGCGTGTTTGCCGGGAGTCATTGATGCCGCGACTTCTTCTTTGGCTATCATCGCCCCTATCGCAACGCCGCCGCCGAGCGCCTTTGCCAGCGTGATAATATCCGGCTCGACCTCATAATGCTGATATGCAAACCACTTGCCGGTTCTGCCCATCCCTGTCTGGACCTCATCCAAAATCATTAAAGCACCCTTCTGGTCGCAGAGCCGACGAATCGCCTCTAAGTATTCATCGCTCGCAACGTTTATTCCGCCCTCGCCCTGAATCGGCTCAACCATTACCGCCGCGATTTCATCGCTAAAAGCCTTCTCCAGCGCACCAACATCATTAAATGGCACATAGACAAAGCCCGGCAGCAGCGGTAAGAATCCCTCATGATATTTTGGCTGAGCAGTCGCGGTAACCGTTGCAAATGTCCGTCCGTGAAAACTGCCTTCAGCGGTGATAAATTTATATTTTTTTGGCCCGACGTGAAGACGCGCCAATTTCATCGCCGCCTCATTTGCCTCGGCGCCGCTGTTGCAAAAGAAACACTTCCCGCCAAACGCCCGTTCGCTGAGCATCTTCGCCAGCTTCCCCTGCGGCTCGGAGTAGAAAGTGTTATCGATATGCAAAAGTTCGCCAGCCTGCTTACGAATCGCCTCGACAACTTTCGGGTGACAGTGCCCTATCCCGCTGACCGCCCACCCGGGAAACATATCCAGTATCTTGTTGCCGTCAGCGTCGTATAAGTAACACCCTTCGCCCTTGACGATGACCCGCGGCAGCCGGCGATAATTGCCAACAACGTATTTGTCAAATAAACTAATAGTTTCCTGCGTTTTCATAATTCTGGACTTATCCACTCCTCAATTTTGATTCTTGTCCGCCAGGTCATCCCGGCGGATTGAGTTCTGATTTTCTCTGACTATTTCCGTCCCGATTCCCTTGTCGGTATATATCTCCAACAGCAACGAATGCGGAATCCTGCCGTCAATAATGTGTGCCTTTCGCACCCCGCCATCCAGCGCAACCAAACACGCTTCAACCTTAGGCAGCATCGCATCGCCGATGATTCCGGCATCAATCATTTCCTTAATCCGCGCCTCATTCAGACTCGAAATTCTGCTGTTGGGGTCTTTGAGGTCTGTTAATACCCCGTGCGTATCGCTTACGACAACAAGTTTTTCTGCGCCGACTTCTGCGGCAACTTTGCCCGCCGCGGTGTCGGCGTTGACGTTCAGGTTTCCGCCGGCCTTGTCTTTGCCTATCGACGCAATCACCGGTATTGTCCCGGCTGCACACAGCGTCTTTAGCAATTCGCCGTTGACCTTCGTAACCTGCCCGACAAGCCCGATGTCGAGCTTCCGCCCATCTTCGCTGTTGAGTCTGAGCGTCTCAGCAAACAACACACAGCTCGACAGCGAATGTAATCCCATCGGACTGCACCCAAGCTCAATAAGCGTCTGGCAAATCGGCGTATTGATTTTATGCACAAGCGTATGCTCCACTATCATAAGCGTTGGCTCATCCGTATATCGCCTGCCCTGCACCCACACCGGCTCAAGGCCCGCCTCGTTCATCGCCCTGGTAATCGCCTTGCCGCCGCCGTGCACGATAATCGGCTGCATCCCGACGGTAGCCATAAACGCCACGTCAGTCAGTAATTTTCTCTGCAAAGACTCATCGTCCAGAACGCTGCCGCCTAATTTCACGACTACAATTCGCCCGCGAAAGCTGCGGATGTATCCCATCGCCTCAATCAGCGCCCCAGCCTTTGCTATTGCTTCTTCCAAACTAACATCCCTTCAAAACAAACCTTTAATAAAAAAATAAGTCTATTGATGCCGTTTCGATTGGTCAAATTATATTTACCCCATAATCTTATAGGAAAGAAAATTTTTTTATCCGACCTCTATCGATACCTGTATTGCCAAAGGAACAAATCACGCCATAAGCCCCCAGCTTTATGCTGGGGGTTCTGTTAACTAAAACAGACGCGAGCTGTCAAGCAAGAATGTAACCGGGCCATCGTTGATGCTGCTGACCTGCATATATGCGCCGAAAATTCCTTTTTCAACAGTCACGCCGCTCTTACCTACAAGCTCAATAACCTTTTCGTAAAGCTGCTCTGCCATCGCCGGCTCTGCTGCCGCATCGAAGCCAGGCCGGCGTCCTTTTCGACAATCCCCATGAAGTGTGAAATTACTGACAAGCAAAATCTGCCCATTTATATCGAGTATGCTTCGATTCATTTTGCCGGCCTCATCTGCAAAAATCCGCAGGTTCACTAACTTGTCAGCGATAAACTCAGCATCCTTTAGAGTATCTTCTTTGCCAACGCCAAGATAAACAAGCAGCCCTTTGCCAATTCTGCCGACTGATTGCTCACTGACCTTGACTTGGGCTTGTAGAACTCGTTGGACAACCGCCCGCATATCTAGCCTTCTTTTATCGAATTCTTTCCAGTTGTTACCCTAACGACTAATCACCGGTCACTAATTAAAACCACGGCGACGCAGTCGCCCTTCGAATATGCAATTCATCTATAACCGCGTTGCCCTTATGCGTAACAAGATAGATAACCAGCTCAGCAACTTCCTCAGGCTTGATAAGCTCATCTTTCTTTATATCAGGCCGGACCTTTTGCACCAGTTCCGTATCCACCCCGCCGGGACAAAGCAAATGCACCCGAATATTTGAACCCTTTAATTCCTCGGCCAGCGATATTGTCATCCCACGAATGGCGTGCTTTGAAGCCGTATATGCACTTTGAAGCGGATACCCTTTGACTCCTACAACCGATGCAATGTTGATAATGTAACCTGCCTTTGCCTTCCTCAATAACGGCAGAGCCTCCCTGCAGAGGATAAACGGCGCACGTGCGTTAACCTGCATACAATAATCCCAATATTTGGTCTGGGTCTGGCCTAATTTTGCCGAGTGCGTAACGCCTGCATTGTTGACCAATATATCCAGCCGACCA
>CAYWXK010000093.1:0-7026 GCA_964462515.1 uncultured Pirellulales bacterium | reverse complement strand
TCAGATGGAATACACCGCGTGACATGCTATGGCGATATCACCAAGGAGCTTGAGCGTTTCTGCAGATTTGAGGGGATTAACTTGGTCAATGAGGCAGTTTGATTAGCACTACAGCGCAATTAAACTCCGTTAGAAAGGAACTTTCTAACGGAGTAAAAGTTGAGGGCAAGGATCGCCGGACATCTGGCAGGCTTTCCCCTCTTGGGGAAGTGGGAAGCGGGGGCATTATTTCATTTCCCCGTTTTCACGGGGACAAGGTTATGACAGCGATTTCATAGACACTAACCTGAGGGACAATAAATTTGACACGGTCTTGGTGGGTTTCAAAACGTAGTTGGATATCGTTTTGTCGCTCCGGACTTGTGAGTTCCACTGTCTCGGCTTGACGTCCCGCAGGCAAACGCAGAGTAACCACGATGTTTTTTATGAAATCATCTTTTCGATAATTGACAAGATGTACCAAACGCTTATCGGCCTGTTCTGTCAGCTCCGAAGACAGCCCGGAATCTGACTGGATTGACAGAGTTAGCTCGTTATCGCAGCCCTTGCGGACCGCGCCCAGGATATCACCGTTCTGAGTAATGTGGACTACCTCCGCAGCTTTCCCCTCTTGGGGAAGCGGGGGCAAGTGGTCGAATGCAGGTTTCACACGCGCACGCATCCATTCATCATAAGTAGCGACCGGCCCGATGATACAGATTCGGCCGCCGGACCTGACGTATTGTTCAATCTGTTTGATATGCTGTTCGGAAAGGGCAACACAGCCGGCAAGAACAAGCACACGGTAGCGTTTCAGGTCATCGAGGTGCTGATTGTAGATTATTTGGAAACAGACGTGATTATCGATAAGAGCCTGTTCGACATCATAAGTGAGCTTGGCGTGCTTTAACTCAGCAAAAACCTGCGATGGGAAGCTGCGGAGAACAGCTACATCAGCGACGATATCGGCCTGGCGAAATAGGTCTCGGCGAATATGAAAGAACCGAATAAACGGGGAAAGCGCGTCAGAAACGGGGTCTTCCGAGCCGGGTTTGGCGACAATTTTGGCATATTCAAACCAACATATACATCCGAGACAGTCGCGATTAAAAGCCATTGACTCAGCCATCTCAAGCGGGGTAGTAGTATAAGCAAACGCCATATTGTCCATACGTCTTGCAACCTTGTATGTGCGGATGCGGGTGTAGAGCTGTCCGTTATAGTAGCCAGGCTGCCTACCCTCGTCCCAGAATGCCTCGCCGCCCGGGAGCAGCCGACCATGGTCCACAGGCGGTCTAATACAGCTCTCAGGACCACCGGGGTTGCACTCAACAAGAATGTCGTTATGAAGCGTCCGGGCATAGCGGCTCATCTCATAATAAGAGTCTGCAAGTGACCGGCAGGAAAAGTCAAGCCATGCTCGTCGCAACAGGTTATCCGGTGGTCCGGCCATTGGCGGCTCCACCTTATTCACATCATCGATGCCTATTTCTTTAAGCTGCTCAGGCGCGAATGTATCAAGCAGGTATTGACGGAATCTCTGGATAGAGTTGACGTCGCGACCAGGGCCAACGACGTAGTTATCGAAGTGAAGAAGGTCCGCACCAATCTCATTGATGGCGAAAGAAACGAGTTTTCTGTAAAAAGCTTGAGCATCAGGATGATTACGGTTCCAGTAGTAACGGTATGTTGCGCTGCCATACGTTCGTGGCTTGCCAAGCTCATCGAGCAGCACCCAATCCCTGGCCTGGGGAACTTCTTTGAACAATGGCTCCCAAAGAAAAGCGCCGCTGTAATTGTAAACGCCCACGCGAAGACCGGCGTCGCGGCAGAGTCTGGCGAACTTGACTGCGTCGTCCATACTTTCGCGCTCTGCGGCCAAGCCCGCTCCCTTATAGCAGTGCATCATCACAAAATTAACACCCAAGTCCTTCAATTTGGCAATCATCTCAGAGGTATGCTCCTGCACATAAGCATCCTGCTGTTGGGATGTGGGTGTGTAGCCATTGGAACCGTCACGGCGAACTCGAAAGAGCAGCGGTTCCCAACTTCCAGCCATTACAATTCCATCATGCTGCAGCCAACCTGGGCGTTGTTTTGCTGGAAGAGTCAGCAGCTCAGCTTGCGCCAGACCGCTCGTCAGCGCGGAGCAAAGGCACACCAGCAAAAAAAAGGCAATCCGCTTAGCAAGCCAGGCTGATTTGCCCGCCGTAGGCGGGTTTAAGCCACACCCAATCTTTCTAACTTGGTTTACACCGAGTTTTTTCTGTGAATTTTTCATAACTACTTCTTCGTAGAGAATATGACCCCTTCTTCCTGGCCTTTATCTTACCAAAAAGTTCTGAATGCAAAAGTGATTTTTGCCGGCTCGTTAGGGCGGAGCCGCCGTAGCACGGCAAAGGCAGACTTCACCTTGATTCATAATTTCAAAAACCGTATGATTATCTTGTAACTGATGGTTCTGTTTGTAAAACTCGTCTCGGCGAAGCGAACCGTAGCCGGAAGTTATGGTATCATTATGCACAAAGCAGGTGGTTGCAGGCCAGGTGACTGGCCGGTATGGATGAGAGGATTTAAAGACTACTGAAAAGGATTAATCGCGGAGTTCGCAGAGGCCGCAGAGAAATTAAAAATTAAAGTAACTCGGCGTTCTCGGCACTCTCTGCGGTAAGAAAAAGAAGTATGAAAAACGGCATAAAAATCTGGGCTTGGCCATGCCTTACGGCAAAAGTCCTGTTCGGCCTTACTTTGTTTTTCACTATAGGCAGATTGGCTGTCTTGCCGGTGTCGGCCGAGGTGTGCAATATCAAGGTTATTAGCGATGCCTCGCCTGATTACTACGATATGGACAGTATGGTCCGCAGCATAACCAGCCCCCGCTGCTTCGTTTTTGCGAAGCAAAACGGCGGGGGGCAGAGTCCAGAGGAAAAGTGCTGGGCCGTGTTTTATTGGAATCATATTGCCCGGCGGCAAACCAGTCCAATGGTTATGCATGGTGTTGAGTGCACGGACCCCATTCGGCAGTTCAATGATTATGGCTACACGATGTGCAGCACCATCGCAGGTGTTAACTGCTCTATCTGGGATGCGATGGGACATCGCGTGAAATTCTGGGATATTACGCTGCACACCGTGCCGGAGGTGGAATATGACGGCCGGTGGCATATGTATGATAACAGTATGTCGGCGATATATACCCTATGTGATGGTAAGACTATTGCCGGAGTCGAGGATATCGGCAGAGAGGGTGCTTGTGAGGCATCAGGTGGACGGAAAGAGGCAGGGCATATTGCGAGGTATCACTGTCTCAACGCCAACAGCAGCAATGGTTTTTTGACAGGGGCGGACTGCGCCCGTGACCTTGAGCAGGAATATCGCTGCTTTAATCCGAACGGTCTGAAGTATCGTTATTATTACTACAACTGGGACCGCGGCCATCGTTATATCCTTAATCTCAGGGAGAACGAGGTTTATACGCGTTACTATAAGAGTCTGGGAACATCTGCCGAATATTACGTGCCCAACAACGGTGATGACCCGGAAAAGACCAATACGAGGTATCGAATTCGTGGTAATGGTGTTCGCTCATTCCAGCCCAATCTAACGGAGGATTCTTTGCAGGAAGCTGCTCATACTATTTCAAATTGTAAGGTAGTCACACCGGCAGGCGTTGTGCCCCGCAAGGCCGATGAAATCGGTGAGATTATTTTCAAGGTGGAAGGCGCCAACGTTATTACCCATCTGGTGATAAAAGCTGCTCTCCAACGGAAGACCAGCAGTGACCTGGCCAGTATCTCCATCAGTACCACTAACGGTTTGACCTGGAATGAGGTGTGGAAGAACGAAGGGGTTGGTGATACTGCTGTAAATCTGGCGTTAGCCAAGGAGGTTAACGGTGCTTATGAAGTGCTGGTAAAGGTGTCGCTGATGGGCAAGGATAATCCGGCTGATGCGTGTCTGAAGCACATAGAGTTTGAAACTATAACTATGCTCAACAGCAAGACACAGCCAAAACTATTGCTTGGGAGAAATACCGTATATGTCGGGACAGGCGAGCAAACGGAGTCGATTGTCATCTGGCCTGACCTGCAGGGCGAGAGCTACAAGCCTTATATCGTGGACGAGAAGAACATAATCTCTGAGCCAAAGCACGTCGGTTATCAGGGAGTTATGCATGCGGTTAAAGCCGGCGAAGATGCGTATGTGGTGTTTAAGGTCGATGCGGCGGAGGATATTACACAAATCAACTATGGCGGTCGGTTCTATAATCGGGCGCCAAAATCGCACATCGACTTACTGCATTCGTTCGACGATGGGAAAACGTGGGTGAAGAGTTATTCTCTGGATAAAATTGAGCCGCCCTGGGATGTGATTCATTATGAGAAGGTTAAGGATATTCCGGCAAAGACTCGGTCGGTATTGTTCAAGTATCTGCTCAATAGTTCGGCTGCGGGGACGGACGCGTGCAGTATCTACAGCGTTCGAATGGAAGTCAATTATAAGCCGAAGGTTGCAGAGTTTAGGCCGGTTGAGGTTACTTTCAACTGGAGCGAGGTTCAGAAGGATTATTCGCTCGTTGAGCGCAGCCATACAGAATTGGTTGAAAAAGTGCCTTACAAATACACGATAAATGTTGGCGGCGAAGACCATCCCGTGATGAATTGGCTGCGGGTCAATCTCAAGGGTGCTGTTTCCGGCATTAAGTATGGTTATTCGGATGGGAAAGATATCATCAGCCGGAAATATGTCCCTCGCTGGGTGAGCTATGGGAATAATTTAGCGGAGGGGAAGAGCTACACGGTTTCTGTGCCCTCGAAAGACCATTGGGGCGCCGGCGACCCGAAAGGAAAGAAACTTACCGATGGGATGATTGGACCGCCTTATGCCGGAGGAATTGGTCCGACCTACGGGCTTTGCTGGGATAAAGGAGATAACCCGGTGATAACAGTTGAACTTGGCGGAGTCGAATCCTGCGGCGCTTTTCGTATTCACCTCAGTGCAGGCTGGCCCTGGTGGGATGCGATGAAAGGAGAAGTCAAAGATAAGATTGAGTTGCTTACTTCTTTGGACGCAAAAGAGTATTTAAGCCAGGGTTTCTTTGAGCTGAATTTGCATTGGAAGGATATTCCGGTCAATCATATAATGCCTGACGATGAAACTGCTACCGGTTTTACATACGAGCTGATTCCGCGCTATCCGGTTAAAGCTCGTTATGTGCGATACAACATTATGCCTGAGCGCACGTTGACGGTAAGTGAGGTTCAAGTTCTCGATTTTATCGAATATAAGCCCTTTGACCTGCGGATTGCACTGCCGGACTGAAGTCTGTAGCCGGTGCTAACCCAAGTTCTGCAGTTGGGCTAAAAAAAACCATTTGGGGACATGTAACAAAAAAGCTGCCAACCGTAAGTGTTTGGCAGACAAGTTATTACCAAAATGGGCCCGCAAGGATTCGGACCTTGGACCAATGGATTATGAGTCCAAAATGCACGTTTGTAAGTATTTGTGGTTAAATGATTAATGATTGTCAAATAAACACTTATGATGCTGGCCGAAGCGCAACCGAAGCGTAATAGTAGCTCAAACGAGCATGTCTGTTGCAAATTGTGTTGCAAATCGATGGCTTGGATTAATCCATCCACACAAATAATCAGAAGCTGCATTCGAATAATTGGTTCAGCCGACCGCGCATTATAATGTCTCGGTTACGGAGTTTCCTTCTCTTCCTTCCTTGATTTTAGGCTCTTTTTCCAAATCCGGCGGTGGGTGCAGCTCACGAAATACCTTAAGAAATTCTTCGCGATCATTCAATCTAATTAAAACCGGGTTTTCACAGGAAGAGGCTTTGCCGAAAAAGATGGCATGGCGTTCGCGAAGCAAGGGCATTTTTTCAGCGTACTCTTTACCGATATAATCTGCGAGGAAAGTTTTTCCCGTTTCATCGAAGGACCTCATTGCAAAAATTGTATTACATTGATTTAAAATAGTCTTGGTTACGTTTGCTGTTCGCTGAGTGATGAGCAGACAACCAAGGCCATATTTTCGTCCTTGCAAGATTGCTCTAGACGTACCGTTTGTTGCTTCTCTATCTCCTTCAACGGCAACAGAATTCCATTCTGGAACCAAAGAATGTGCTTCTTCATAGACAAGACAAATACGTGCTTTGCCATTTTCGTCCATACCCAAGGATTGAGCAATTTCTAGTGCCACCTCAGAGACAATACGAGTTATTTCAACAGGTGTAATATTCCACAGTGCGGCACCTCTTTGCCATTGCCCTCCTGTTTGGTAACTGCGAGGTTCATTTACTTGCTTAGTAGCGAATAGTCTTGCAGGATTATATATTTTCAAATGAATCTTATTATCTGGCTTAACAAAATTGGCTAGATCATCTCTTATTGCTTTAGTTAGATTTGGCAAACTTCCTCCCTCTTGAGGATTTTCTTGCCATTGATCCTGATCTCTATTTCCAGCTTCTTGAATTGATTCAAGGTTTTTCTGTTCAGCAGTAGAATCAAAAAAGCATGAGAGTTCTCTTGCATACTGATTTGTCAAATCCAGACATATAACCTTAATTCCTTCTGTAATCATTCGTTCGACAAGCTCGATACCAAGCATAGACTTTCCAACCCCGAGAATTCCGAGAATAGCTGTGTTGTGAGTTACAAGCTCATGAATATTCTTTATATTCACTGTAAAATTAGTCGAAGGGAAATGCCCGATGACTTCTACCTGTGGAACGAAAGCATCCGTCGATTTTAAGAAAACGAGCGCATTAAGTTTAGGAATCCAACCACAATATTTAAACTTTTTTGCTGTCGCATCCCAAATACCTACTTTTTGAGCTTGAGCCCTTGCGTACCCATATGTGTTCTTCTGGTGGATGATTTCCTCTTTAGTAAGTCCATCTACAACTTGATATAGAACCCGATTAGCGCCAACTATACTTTCTACAAGACGGCCCTCCTCAATATCGCTGTCGCGAATTACCTCTGTAAACGGCGGAGCAAAATCGCGGCGGGCGGCGCTTTAAAAACGCGGCACCTA
>CAYWXK010000092.1:0-7509 GCA_964462515.1 uncultured Pirellulales bacterium | reverse complement strand
CACGGCGTACCTTGATACGGTTGCGGCTGGTGCGGATAATGTTTTGAAGTTTTTTAAATCATAGGGACAGACACCATTTTGGATCATTTTTCGCACCCTACCAAAATGGATTCCCTCCTTTGCGGGAATGACAGAGAAAATCACACCTTAAAAGGCGAGGCTAAATACGAGATTGCCACGCCCCATCATACAACGCCGGACCTCACAATGACGCAATTACGTTCCTTTATTTAAGCAGGCCATAGTCTTTCAGTGTCTGGCGGAGAATGGACTTCTTACTTTCCTCCAGTGGCGTCATCGGCAGTCGCATTTCCTCAGAAGCCATATTTAGCATAGCCATTGCTGCTTTGATGGGTATAGGATTAGTCGCAAGCCCAAGCATATTCTTGCTTAAAGTGAATAGCTTTTTATGCCATTTCAGGGCTGAAACAAAATCGCCTTCGAGAATCAAATCGGTCATTGCCTTCACATCGGCGGGCACAATGTTCGCCACAACGCTGATGACGCCCTTGCCGCCTATGGAAGCCAGAGGCAGCGTAAGGGAATCGTCGCCGGAGATAATGGTTATGTCACATCGCATTGCGATTTCGCTGGCCATGTCCAGGCTTCCTGTCGCCTCTTTGATTCCCACGATATTTTCTATTTGGGCTAAGCGTGCGACTGTCTCCGGCGTCAGGCCTGCTCCACATCGGCCTGGTATGTTATACAGCACTATCGGAAGGTCAACTTCCTCGGCTATTACTTTGAAGTGTTGATAGAAGCCCTCCTGCGTCGGCTTATTATAGTATGGGCAGACCTGCAGCGTTGCATCGGCGCCGACCTTTTTTGAGAACGCAGTCAGTTCGATTGCCTCAGCAGTGCTGTTTGAGCCGGCCCCTGCGATAACAGGAACCCGGCCGCCGTTGGTTTTGACGACCCTTTCAATGACCTTTTTGTGCTCATCGTGACTTAGGGTTGGGCATTCGCCGGTTGTGCCTACCGGCACTATTGCATCTATGCCGCTCTCAATCTGGAAATCGACTAATTCATCGAGAGTTTCAAAATCAATTTTGCCATCCTGAAAAGGCGTTATCAACGCCACCATTGCCCCTGTGAACATCATAACCTCCATTTAGATTTTTTGCCACGAAGACACCAAGGCACCAATGACCAAAACTTTTAAAACATTTGAACATTCGAATTTGTTTAGAAATTCGAGTTTCGAATTTAGTATTTAACATTAGTGACTTTGTGCCTTTGTGGCCGTCATACACCTGTGCTAAATCTATTTATCAATTCTATCATTTCGACGGTTGCCTGCCTTATGCCTACAAAGACCGCCCTTGCTATTATACTATGTCCGATATTCAGCTCGCAAAGACCTTTTATACCTGCAACACCGGCGATATTACGGTATGTCAGGCCGTGACCTGCGTGAACAATTAAGTTATTTTCCATTGCGAAATCTTTGGCAACTGTCAATTCTGTTAATGTCTTTTCAATGGCCCTTTGTGTCTTGGCGTTTGCGAACCTACCGGTGTGTAATTCAACAGCATCGCAGCCGGCCTGCGCTGAAGCGGTTATCTGCTCTTTCTCAGGCAAGATAAATGCGCTGACCAGAACGCCTTTTTTGTGCATTCTTCTAACGACATTGGCAAGACGTTTTTTGTATTTAGCGCAATCGAGTCCACCTTCGGTGGTTAGTTCAGCCCTTCTTTCAGGAACCAAAGTAACCTGGTCTGGCCTGAGTTCCTCGGCGATTTTGACTATCTGCTCAATCATACTCATTTCGAGGTTTAGTTTACAGGCCACCGTTTCCTTTAGCAGCCGGACATCGCGGTCGCAGATATGGCGTCTATCTTCCCGCAGGTGGACGGTGATTCCATTCGCACCGGCAAGCTCGCACTCTACCGCTGCCCAGACAGGGTCAGGCTCATCAGTCCTGCGTGCCTGTCTAACCGTCGCAACATGGTCGATATTGACATTTAGAAGCGCCATCTTGTTATCCTCATAAATCGCTGTAATTATATCAGCACATCGGCTTACATCAAGCAATATTCTATTGCTAAATTTTATGAGTTGATTTAGTATGTTGGCTGGTAGGGGCGTAAGTGTGTGATACTGTTACTACCGCTTCAAGCAACCAATACCCTTACAAGGGCAAAGTGTAGGTTGATTATAGCTGGGATATTATGAAATTAAGCTGGGCCACAAGGTTTACGATTTTAAGGATTCTGCTGATAGTGCCGTTTGTCAGTTGTATGCTCAAGATTAACGATCCATCCATCAAAAGCGAATTGGGCACTATGCTGCGATATACCGCGATTGTGATTTTTATATTTATGGCGTTTAGCGATGCCCTTGACGGTTATTTTGCCCGCATAAAAAAACAGATTACTACGCTCGGTGCATTTCTTGACCCCCTCGCCGACAAACTGCTTATGACCTCTGCGTGTTTGCTGCTATCCTCCCAGCGAGGCCGGGTGGGAAATTTTGTGCTGCCGCCAATGGTGGTCGTTTTAATAATAGGCAAAGACCTGTTTTTGTTAATCGGTTTTGTTACTGTGTATATGTTCACCTCCCAGATTCGTATCGCCCCCGTTTTTATCGGCAAGCTTGCCACCGTGCTGCAGCTTTCGATGGTTGGGGGGATTCTGATTGCTCCCGAGGTTTCCCGCATTTTGCCCGGCTGGATTTGGTTTCTGCGGGCCCTTTGGTGGTCGGCTGCCGGCAGCGCTATTCTTGCAATACTTATTTACATCCGATACGGAAGCAGCTATATTGCAGAATACGACCAAACTCTGGTGAACAAAACAAAGAGCTGAAAAGTAGAAACTAAAAGCTGCGGACAAACCAGGAAGTTTCAAATTCTATATGAGATTGCAAATATGGCCGTGCAATTTAGCGAAATACCGGAAATCCTCGACCAGCTTCGGCAGGGCAAAATGATTGTCCTTGTGGATGCTGAAGACCGGGAGAACGAGGGTGATTTAGTTTGCGCAGCCGAGAAAGTAACGCCGCAAGCTATTAACTTTATGACAAAGTTCGGCCGAGGCCTTATCTGTCTGCCGCTCACTGCCGAAAAGTGCGACTCACTCGGTTTGTATCCGCAAACAATTGAGAACACGGCTCGCTTTGGAACCGCATTTACCGTAAGTATCGATGCGGCTGAAGGTGTAACCACCGGTATTAGTGCGGCTGACCGGGCAAAAACCATTCTCACCGTAATTGCCGACAATGCCAGGCCTTCCGACCTTGTTCGCCCGGGCCATATATTCCCCTTACGCGCCAGTAACGGCGGCGTCCTGGTGCGAGCAGGGCAGACCGAGGGGGCAGTTGATTTGATGCGGCTGGCAGGACTAAAACCAGCAGGGGTAATATGTGAAATTATGAGCGATGACGGCTCTATGGCGCGAGTGCCGGAGCTGTTGGAGTTCTGCGAAAAGCACGACCTCAAGATTGTTTCAATCGCCAAGCTCATAGAATTCCGTCTTCAGCGTGAAAAACAGGTCAAGCGCCTCGAATGTGTCAATTTGCCGACCGACTATGGCGAATTTAAGCTCATCGCATACCAGAGCATAACTTCGCCTGAGCCGCATCTGGCGTTATGCAAGGGCGGCGTTGGTCAGCTCGACGAAAATGGCCAGCCGATAGAGCATCCGGAACCGGTCCTTGTTAGGGTCCATTCGGAGTGTATGACCGGTGACCTGTTTCATTCGCAGCGCTGCGAATGCGGCTATCAACTGATAACCGCAATGAAAATGATTGAAAAGGCCGGCAAAGGAGCTCTGGTTTATCTGCGGCAGGAGGGCAGGGGCATCGGCTTGGCAAACAAACTTCGCGCTTATAAACTCCAGGAGCAGGGCCTCGACACCGTTGAGGCCAACATAAAGCTGGGCTTTATGCCTGACAGGCGTGATTATGGAATTGGCGCTCAAATCTGTCGGGATTTAGGGCTAAGAAAGATACGGATTCTGACTAACAACCCCAAGAAGATAAGCCGGCTTGAAGTATATGGCATAAAAATTGTCGAGCAAATACCTCTAAAAGCCGAGCCAACCGAGCACAATATCGATTATTTACGAACCAAAAAGTATCGCCTCGGCCATATTCTTGATGAGGATTTATAATCAACATAAGTATTAGAATTCACAATGGTCCACTAATTTTTCTGCCCAAACCGATGTTTTTGTTGAAAAAAAGATGATTTCCCTTACCATTCCGCAATTTTTGGCAAATTTTTCTTGACAAAACGACTCTGGGTTTTATGATATAGGTTTGTTAAACTTAGATAGTTAATGGAATTTAGGTTCTTTCTCAGAATGAATGAAACGTTTGATTGACTAAGGCCTTCGACATAAGCATTAGGAGGAGGTAAATAATGAAAAAACAAAGTGTTCTTAAGCTCATCGCTGTAAGCATTACATTTCTGCTTGCTTCAACTCATTTACTGCAAGCCGGGATTACCAACGGTTACTTTCCCACCGACCTGACCGGGTGGGTCATTACTAATAATGTAGAACAGGGGCCTTGGCTTTGGCCTAATGGGTCGGATAATGGGTCGGCAAGGTTCGGCCCAGACGAAGAGGAGCTCTTTGAGCACAGCACGTTGAGCCAGGAATTTACATTGGATGCCGGGTCACAGACGCTTTCGTTTGACCTGACGATGGGACCTGGCGGTGGTGAGACAGATGTTTTCACCGCGTTTTTGTTGGACTCAAGCGGCGACCCTCTGATTTTCATTGACGACGACAAGGATTATTTTTTCTCTTTATCCAGTGATGGCGACATCGAGGATGAGCTTGTAACAATTGACGGCGACACATACAGCCTTGATGTGTCAGGCATAACCGTCAGTAATGTTAAAATAGTCTTCGACCTGGCTCACGACTATTCTATCAATGACGTTGACACGTATGCTTTCTTAGACAATGTGAATGTGTCACTTATCCCAGCCCCGGGCGCATTTGTGCTCGGCAGCATCGGCGTAGGGTTTGTTGCCTGGCTCCGCAGGCGAAGAACATTTTAACTAAAGATTTTTTTGCCACAAAGACAAAAAGTAAATTCGACAAAGATTTAGCCGCTATACTGAATGGTTATGGAACACTTCTGTTACCACATTAGGTAAATCTTTTCATATTCAGCTCACCAATTATTTTCCTCGAATCAGGAGTATTTTATTGAAAATTGCCGCTATAAACGGTAACCTCCTTGTTGCGACTTTTAAAGATAAGAAAGTAATGGTAGGCACACCACAATCATCTGGATACACAAGATACGAAAGCAGATTGTTGAACCGGACCAATGGATGTGTGGGTGCAGTGTTGAATGCGACCAATTGTGTCCCCTTTATATGGGAAAATCTGAACGAAGGTATAATACTATGACAAATGAAGAGCAATGTCAGTGCCGGTATTGTAAGCAACCTATTAATCTAAAAGCAAAGGTTTGTCATTACTGCCAAAGAAATCAAAATCGATTTTTGTCTTCGACAGATAAGATAGTTTCTACTGAAGATAGTAAACAATAATTATCTAAACCGAACAAATGGGAAGGAATAATGAGGGATAATGGACAGCGGGTTGTCTGCTCGTCAGAATTATGGCGAAAGTTTTACTGCGTTCTTTGCGGTCTCCGTGGTGAACAAAATCTGTGTAACTTGTCCGCCGTAGCCTTGTGCGAAGGCGGAATCTGTGAAATCTGTGGTCATTTTTGAATTTTATTTCGGTTATTTGAATTTGTTTAGGATTTAGGATTTAGAGTTTAGAATTTCTCTTCTATGGTCTCTTTGGCTAAAACCAATCAAATTGTCGCTCGTAAAATGTGTGCAGGTATTGACTTATAGAAAAAGGGGCAAAAATACGGATTGGCAGGTAGATACCCGAACAATTATTGGAATCTGCCGTAAGTAATATAATAAGAGGGAAAACAAAAAAAATCCGTAAAAAAAGCTTGACTATGTGTCGATACGGTAATAGACTTTATGTATGGATATTGGCTGCAGCGTAAACAGCCAGTTGAAAAGGTCGAGGCATAGGGTTTTGAAGAAAAGGCTGATAATCTTAAAGATTTTGCCTTAAACTGCTAAGTAGCACGAGTGGTTTGATTTTGGAAACCGCTGGCAGTTTGAGCAGCGGTTTTTTTATTGCTCTTTTTTAAGTTAAGAGTTAAACTGATACGAGTCCGGAATACAAAGGGCTCGTAGCTCAGTTGGTTAGAGCGCACGCCTGATAAGCGTGAGGTCGGCTGTTCGAATCAGCCCGGGCCCATTGGCCTTTGGCCAAATGCCAAAGGAAATTCTAATTTCTAAATACTAAATTCTAAATATGAGAATTTAGATTTTGTTTAGGATTTAGATATTAGATTTCAGGATTTCCCGCGTAGCGAGCCCGGGGACGTAGCTCAACTGGGAGAGCGCCGGCTTTGCAAGCCGGAGGTTGCCGGTTCGACCCCGGTCGTCTCCATTAAATTCGCTCCTGGCGAATTTAATGCCCTGAGTGAGTCCCTAAGGGACGAATCGAAGGGCAGTGTTTATGTTCTTTGACAAGTGAATATGCAGATGCGCGGGATAAATTTCCCCCGCGAGCTGCTCGATTTGAATCGAGCGGTTCGTAAATACGAGCGTGTCATTTAAGTAAGGCGCGGACCAGTTCAATCAAAGATTGATATGGTCAAGTTACTAAGGGTGTATGGGGGATGTCTTGGTGCCGAGAGGCGATGAAGGACGTGGTAGGCTGCGATAAGCCCGGGGTAGGTGCCGAACAACTTTTGATCCCGGGATTTCCGAATGGGGCAACCCGGCGTCACTGGGCAACCAGATGGCGTCATCGCCGGCTGAATGCATAGGCCGGCTGAGGCGAACGCAGGGAACTGAAACATCTTAGTACCTGCAGGAAAGAAAATCAACCGAGACTCTGTTAGTAGCGGCGAGCGAAAGCAGATGAGCCCAAACCAGTCCCGATTTATCGGGATTGGGGTTGCGGGCGCTGGTAAGCAGTTACAAAGGCATCGCCAGCAGAATCCGCTGGAAAGCGGAACCATAGAAGGTGATAGTCCTGTATGCCAAAGCGATAGCCCTGCGTTATTGCCGGCGTTCCAGAGTAGCACGGAGCTCGTGGAACTCTGTGCGAAGCAGGGGGGACCACCCTCCAAGGCTAAGTACTACTCGGCAACCGATAGTTGACAAGTAGGGCGACCGAACGATGAAAAGAACCCCTATTAGGGGAGTCAAAAGTACCTGAAACCATACACCTACAAGCTGTGGTAGGGCTATGACGTGTTGCTTGCAACGCGTAATGCCTGACCGCGTGCCTTTTGCATAATGAACCGGCGAGTTACCGCCTGTGGCAAGGCTAAGCAGTTAAGCTGCGCAGCCGTAGCGAAAGCGAGTCCTAATTGGGCGCCAAGTCGCAGTTGGTAGACGCGAATCCAGGTGATCTACCCATGGCCTGGTTGAATCCCGAGTAAAATCGGGAGGAGGACCGAACCCGTTAACGTTGAAAAGTTATGGGATGAGCTGTGGGGAGGAGT
>CAYWXK010000091.1:4435-7776 GCA_964462515.1 uncultured Pirellulales bacterium | reverse complement strand
TTCCATCGCTTGTCCGCGTGCCTTCCGGATAAAGGCAGACCCCCCAGCCATTTTTGAGTTCAGCTATAACTTTTTTGACCGCAGCCAAATCCGCTTCGCCCGGCCTTAGCGGTATTGCGTTCAGCGAAAAAGTCAGCCACCTGAAAAACCAGTTCCCAAAAAGCGTTTCGCGAGCAAGAAAACACAACTGCCTTTTCAAGGCAACCCCGCAAAGGACCGGGTCAAGGTAGCTCTGGTGGTTACTGACTAATAGAAACCCCCCTTTATCAGGGACGTTTTCTGTGCCATAAGCGCGAAAACGAAAAAGCACAAGGCACCAAACCCTGCAAAACCAGCGGCAAATCCAATACCATATTGCTCTTATTTTTTTTCCGAGCATTTTTCTTTCACGAAGCCCAGAACTTTTTCCACGACTTGTTCTATACTCGAATTTGTGGTATCGATAATAATTGCATCTCTGGCAATTTTCAAAGGCCCAACGGTTCTGTTCTCATCGCTTTTATCACGCTCTTTGATGGCCTTTTGGATTTCCTCAAGACTTTCATTACTACCTTGCGCTTGCAGCTCAGCCTGTCTTCTTCTGGCTCGCTCAGCGAGACAAGCGGTCAGATAGAACTTTATATCGGCATCGCTAAAAGCCACTGTCCCCTGGTCTCTTCCTTCGGTTACAATTTTCTTTTCTTTGGCGGCAAATTGCCTCTGCATTTGAACAAGTTTTTTCCTTACCTGTGTCGCTGAGGCAATATGGCGGGCCTTAGCGGTAACCTCAGGATTGCGTATCTGGTCGGTAACGTCAGCTCCGTCAACGCAAACTTTCATCGAACCATTTGTGACAGAAAAGTCAAATTCACTTTCTTTTAGAATATCGAGAAGCTGCTTTTGGTCTCTCAAATCTACGCCCGCTTTAATCGCAGCTAACGTTACCGCTCGATACATCGCACCCGTATCGAGAAAGCTTGCCCCCAGCTTTTGTGCTACCAGGCGGGCTATTGTGCTTTTGCCGCTGGCCGCAGGGCCATCAATTGTTATAACCAAATCAGCCATCTCAACTCGTCGCTTGTTGCTCGTCGCCCGTGTCTCGTCCCTTGTGCACTTATGTTCTTGTGCAACCAGTATTTTTTACTTTTGCCTTTTTATCCGCCGATGGCGGATTAACCTTTCACTTTTATCTTACTATCGACCTTGACAACAACGATGCTTGTATCATCTATCTGCTCAGCGAGTCCTACGAACCGTCTCCTGTAAACGAGGACATTTTTGACCACCTGCTCAGCAGTGCCGGCAGCGAATTTCCTTGCGGCATCCAGCATCTTTTCTCTGCCCCAGAGTTGGCCATTAAAATTTGCTGCGTCAATCAGGCCATCGGTGTAGAACAAAAGGCAGTCGCCATCCAGCAGCTGAACGGTCTCAATCTCATATTCCTCCTGCGGGTCAACTCCAAGCACAAGGCCGCCTTTTGTCAGGTCACTTGTCTTGCCGTCTCTTATTAACACGGTCGGCTCGTGGCCGCAGTTGCAATAGGTTATAGTCTTTTCCTTAGCGTCAATAATTGCATAAAACAATGTGATAAACTCCACGCCGCCATACTGACTATACGCCATTCTGTTTAGTTTATCGATGATGCTCGTTAAGGCCTTACTGCCGGCTTCGGTATCTGCGTAGCCCTGTAAAATATCCCGCCTGGAATGCACGAGAAACTGATGGAACTTGCTGCCGGCATCGGTATCCGCATAAGCCCGAAGTGCGCTTCTAAAGCAGCTCATCATAAGCGCAGCAGGAATGCCTTTACCCATCACGTCGGCGACCGCCACCACAATGCAATCATCGCTTACCTTGAGAAAATCGTAAAAGTCACCGCCTACCTCAAAGCAGGGAATGTATGTACCTGCTATATCCAGGCCGTTTATCCCAGGAGCGGTCTCAGGAATCATTTTTCGCTGGATAAGCCCGGCCAGTCGGACCTGCTCTGCCACCCTTGCTCCTTCAACGGCCCTTGAATAGAGTTTGGCGTTGGTTATCGCCACTGCACACTGTGAGGCGACTGCCCGAGCGACCCTGATGTCGCTTTTGTCAAAATGCTTGGGCCTGGGACTATACAGCCGAAGCACCCCAATCGGCTTACGCCGAAATTTCATCGCAACGGTCAGCTGACTGACAAGGCCTTCCTTGATGGTGGCTTCTTTGAATCTTACCCTGTCATCAACCCGCATATCATCCACAACCACTGCCTCGCCGGCAAAAGCAGCTTTAATCACAGGGTCATCCTTGGTAACTACCCCTTTATTGAAGTATTCCTCACTAAGTCCGTACGTGCTTCGCATCTTCAAGTCGCCGGTCTGTTCATCCAGCAGCCGAATCGAGCAGGCCTTGACGCCCGTTATTTTCACTGCTGCCTCAGCCAGCTTATCAAGCACTTCCTGAAGGGAAAAATCCCCTGCCGCCACAGTGGTCAACTGATAAATCTGCTGGTCTCTTTCAAGTTGTCTTTTTATCTTTACCGACATAAGAAATTACCATTATAAACCAGTGGATTATACGCTACTTTGCCTTCTGGTTAAAGCAGGTTTATTTATCACCGCCTGCTTGCACAAATAGGAACGCCAGGTTACTATTACGTGCAAGCATAGAGACAAGGATTAAAAGTTTGCAAATATAGTCGATAATGGCAAATAATCAATCAGAAATAATTGCAAAGCACATAATTTTCACCGGGCAGGTCCAGGGCGTGGGTTTTCGTTTTACCGCTCACAGGATTGCAAACCGCCATCAACTTAGCGGCTTTGTCCGAAATTTGCCCGATGGCTGCGTTGAGATGCTCGCTCAGGGCAAAACCGAAGACGTCGATGGCTGCGTAGAGGACATCAAAGCTGATTTTGCCGGCTACATAAGGCAAACCATAATCGAAGATGTCCCTCCAAATCCGGCATACAAAAACTTCCGAATCGCATTCTAATCAGATGCAATCCCCCCTCATTAACAATAATCAATCTCCTCACACCTGCGCCAATAGAACCGTGTAGTTCTTGCCATAAAACTTAGCGCACTTCGGGCAGGTGGTATAGAAGAAATAAAGTTTCTTGAGGTCTCTGGTTTTTGATTTGACATAGTCCCTCATCTGGCTTGCCCATTTCCCGGCATCCTTGTAAGGCCCTTCAAAAACCTTCGTCAGAAAGGTGCCCGATATTGTTGCCATCTCCGCACCCGGTATTGCCTTACTGACGGAGATATAAACATCCGCACCCCACAGTGAGTTTTCATCCACGAGCATAAGCGGCTCCGGCGCAAGGGCACCGGATTGCATAATTTTTTCCATATTCCTGACCATCACTTTGCCGAAGTTC
>CAYWXK010000091.1:0-4335 GCA_964462515.1 uncultured Pirellulales bacterium | reverse complement strand
GGCACCGGATTGCATAATTTTTTCCATATTCCTGACCATCACTTTGCCGAAGTTCAGCGGGATGTGGAAGAAACTTGTTACACGGTCTTTAATAAACAACCTATCCTTAAAGACTACCTCTTTTTCATCCCACGGCTGCGGATTAAACCTCGGACAACACCCCGTCTCTGAATCGTAAAGCTTATCCATAACTACCTCACTTTCTAATAACTCGAATCTGACCTCTAAAACCACTCTCAAACATGTTCTGTTTGTCCGCTGATGGCAGAGCGTTCTTTGGCTCTTATGCGCAGCGCCAACCAGATAAGAAAAATTGCCATCGCCAGACCAACAATAGCCATTCCAGTTGTATTGTCAGTGCGGGTCTTATCCAACTCCTGTAAAGGCGCAAGTAATATGAAAAATCCAAGCGCCCCTGAAGCAATCGCCAATTTATGTCTTTCGGTCCACGCTCCACCGCCGGACATTCGCAGCACAATCCAGCCGACCAATATAACAAGCCCTGTCACCAAAAGCATCAAAAATATCGGATGAAGCCCTGTCTTTGGCACTACCCATTCAAGAAAAAATAATGCGAATGTCCCCAGAAAACCTACAGGTAAAAACCACAATGCGCGAACGGCTTTCTTCTTTTCACCAGACACAGGTTTCGGCAGCCTCCGCGCTAAAACAACCAATCCAACTGTTATCGCTATTGTCAGCAAATAATGAACTGCCGGTGGCCGGTAGGGAGTAATAAACAAAAATATAAAGACGGCGTTCGCAAGCCATAAAATAGCCAGCACAATAAATTTTCGCCGACTAATCCACGGCTGGTCCCTGCGTGCCGGAAACATAATACTCACAAGCAGAATCGGAATAGCGATACTGAACACACAATGATAGATAGTTAGCCCCTGGTTCCACACCCAGTTAACGCCGGCCCACCGGCCATAGCCACCAAGAGATATCAAATCCGGCCAGTTCGGGTCGAAAAAACTTTTACACATCAACCCTTCTTCAGCGATACCGTAAGCAGCGCCGAGCACAAATAGTGTCGGCCAGCCCTTGCCCCAGCGAAAAGTCAACTCCCGGACCAGTATTGCCCCGCCCCCATAAAGTATCGTCAGCATAATAAAGCCAAGCGGATTAAAAAACTCCGCCGGCGGCGCAGAACCCGACAATAGCTCTCCGATTATCGGCGACAAAAATAACAGCACAATCGCCGGCGACAAAAACCTCTTCATTCTCATTACGCAAAATTCCTTTTATTTATAATCTTAGTCGCCGATACGTTTGATATATACCGCTAACTGGCTGCCGATTCCATCGGGTTTGGGCCAGCTCTGGCTGTCGGCAGCAACGTTTATATTCTCCTGCGTAACCTGGTTTCCGGTTGCGCAATCAAACCATCGAAATCTATATGTCCCTCCTGTCATACTTTTCAAGCCGATTTCGCCTTCGAGAGCGGAGGCATAAGCGATGTAACTATCTCCTGACAGGGCTAACACATACTGTGTGCCTGCATATCTTAACTCATCGTGCGGTGACATCTGATTAAAATTGGTTGAATTGAAGAATTGCACCAATCGGCCGCAGTCCTCCATGTCGCTCTTTGCGGTATTAGCGATGTCCATCTGCAGAATCATTATGTATGCACCGCCCATTGCGCACGCCCAGCTTTTCTTTCGCGCCTCGCTGCCCGTTCCATAGTCTGCGGCCTCAGACATATTAAGGTTGTATCTTCCCTGCGCACGCTTCCAGGCACTAACGATTCCTTCGTGCAGAGCCTCTGCGGTCGGAACATTATATTGAACTGCGAACTGGTCGATGTGCGAGTCATCGGCAAATTCTGAAAAATCCAGCCCGCTATGCTTATGCACGGCTATAACGTGGCCATAGTCATCCGCTGCACGAATTGTCGCAGCGATATTTTTCACCCGCTGCGGACTGAATGCCTCGTCATATTCCTCCGCAACGCACCATATTAAATTCTTGTGATGCTCAAATTTATCGACAATACCTTGTATAAAATTTCTTTCTTTCTGGCCTACCTGGTCACCGGTATCCCACACTTTTGCGCTATCATCATAGAAAAATAGATATACGACAATATCATTCTTATCCATTTGGTCAAACCACTCTTCCCACTGCTCAAGGACTTTTGAGTTAAGTCCTTTATTTGGGTCGTTATCAATAAATGGATTATGCGTCTTGTCACCATCCCCGCCGTGCGAGCGCACCACCATCATATAAATACAGTTTGCCCCGTTAGAGACTTTTCCCTTGGGGACTCCGGCTGGGCCTTCACCCAGACGAGTTGGGTCTCTAACGGGGTTTGCGCCGGTGCCCTTTAGCTTCTCTATCAAGGCCATCTGGTCGCCGTCCCGTGTCCCATCTGGATTAAGTTTTCCGCGATAAAGAAAATCTTCCGGGTCGCCCGGCCCGCACATAAAAAATGGTCCGCCGCCTTTACGTTTCAGCCATTGCGGATGTTCCGAATCCACAATAATCTGCCTGTCTTGATGTTCAATAGGTTCTGCAGCATCCCTGAGCAGCTTCAAGGCGTGGTTGACCATTTTGTTTCCTTCGATTTTCGTATCGTTCCAGCTAACGACCAAATCCAGCGTTGGCATAACAACCATAGCCCTGATGTCCCCGTGTCCGAAGCATCCGAATACATCGTTCGGCGCATCAGGCCAGTTGCGATTGCCATCCCGCCCGATACCATTTACCCACCAGGCAAAACTGTAGCTTCCATTGTGGTCGCATTGGTTGTTGCCTCCGCCGATTGAGCGCTGTCCCTCTATCATTTCAGCAGACTTTCCCTCCGTTCGCGGAATCGAAAGAGGCAGCGGCGAGGTCGTCGCTAACTTTACATACTCAGGGCTAATAAGCTGCTTATCCTGCCATTTGCCCTTACGCAGATATAAAAGTCCAAACCGTGCAAAGTCGCGAGGCGAAATCGCAAGCCGGCCGGGGCGGTTTTCTGTGCCGAATGCCATAAAAGTTGGACTGTCCTGACAGCCGAGCAGGTCGGTTAATTTCGGATGTAAAACCGCAGCATCCACCGTCTCGAATGTTACTCCGTAAACCTTGAGCAACAGGGTATCGAAGAAAAGGGCCATATTGTAATCGCTGTAATCAAACGCATCGCCCGACTGCTCCTGCACACCATAGCAGGAAATTTGATTACACAGGTGCCGCCAGGTAATCTTGCGGTCTTTATATCCAAGAGCCTCATTCAAAGACATCAACCCCGACTCAAACTTGCACACTGGCTCATCAATACTTGTCAGTTTACCCTCTTCAACAGCTTTCAATAGAAAGTGCGTATAAACCGGCTTAACCGCCGAGGCGACATCATTTCGTTTGCTCGCATCGCCCCAGGTATAAACCATATATCCATACCGCACAACGCACCCAAACCCGCCGGCATATTTGCTCAACTCTTTTAGTTTCTTTTCATCCAGCCCCACATCCCGCGGCGTCTTTATCTGCCATTCCTTCCCCGGATAAACCGGTTGTGTTGCAGCGGCCTTTATCCGCCCAGCTTCCCCGCACACACCAACCAAAACCAATATCGCCAGCGATAAAACCTTCGACTGCCTCATTTTCTCTTTTCTCCTTACTTCAAAATTGCCACTCCGGAACAGGTGGCAAGATTTGTTGAATGGCTCAATTCTGGTTAGCACCGAAGCCCGCTTCGGGGTCTGTTATTCCCCCTTAACGGGAATCCAGATACTTACCCGCCTTTTTGCCGTGCTGCGCACTTGGCGAAGCAGGTCAATAAAAAAAATACATTTTACCAAGACCAAATTTCAATCGCTTTATCAGCCAAATCCTTAGAACGCCTTTTAATTTCTTGTATATTCCACTTTACAGTCCTGCCTTTCAAATCTCTTGTCAGTGCACTGACATCTGTATAACTATTCTTCTTTTTTTCAAATGGGTTTTGTCCAACAAAACTGTTTGCCGCCTTGCTTATCAGGCAAAGATTACCAATAGAATTTTTTATTCTTTCAAGGTTTAAATCGCTTGCCTCTGCCCCAAGATACACCTTCCACTCATCGTCTAAGGTCTGCGGCATTACATGTTCAATGGTATTGATAGAGGAATAGTCTGGCAATTGTCCATGACTTTGCATTTTCTTGTCAATTTCTTGCAGAACCAACCTGACAAATTCAAGTTCAGTTTGCTTGTAGAGGGATTTATTAACGAATGCGCCTTCAAATTCCTGATTTGAAACCCATAAATCCTCTTTAGATATTTGCTCTTGAAATGTTTTTGCCTTATCAGGTTTGATCTGACCCCTGTTTATGTACCACATGCGATTAGAGGATTATCCACGTTTTC
>CAYWXK010000090.1:0-8332 GCA_964462515.1 uncultured Pirellulales bacterium | reverse complement strand
CTATCGCTGCTGGCTACGGGCATTCGCTCGGGTTAAAGCAAGATGGCTCCATCGTTGCCTGGGGATGGAACGACGAAGGCCAGTGCAATATCCCTTCACCCAATACTGATTTTATCACCATCGCAGCAGGATACGCCCACAGTATAGGCCTGAAGCAAGATGGATCTATAGTCGGCTGGGGATGGAATGGAGATGGCCAGTGCAATATCCCTTCGCCAAATACAGGCTTTATCTCTATCGCAGCAGGCGGCCACCACAGTCTTGGCCTGAAGGCCGATGGCTCAATCGTCGCCTGTGGAAGAAACAACTATGGCCAATGCAATATCCCTTCGCCAAATACTGGCTTTATCTCCATCGCAGCAGGATACGCCCATAGTATAGGCCTAAAACAAGATAGCTCTATCATCGCCTGGGGATACAACGACTATGGCCAGTGCAATATCCCTTCGCTAAATACCGGTTTTATCACCATTGCAGCAGGCTATTGGCACAGTCTTGGCCTGAAAAACGATGGCTCCATTGTCGCCTGGGGAGACAACTACTGGGGCCAGTGCAATGCCCCTTCGCCAAATACCGGTTTTATCGCCATCGCAGCAGGCGAGGGGCACAATCTTGGCCTTCGGGCAGATCCCTCGGCTTCGCTCGGGGCAGGTTGCTCTATTGTCGGGTGGGGATTAAACGACTATGGTCAGGCAACCCCGCCTGCAGGAAATAATTACATCACTATCGCCGCAGGATATGTTCATAGTCTTGCCCTTCAGGCCGATCCCTCGGGGACAGATTGCTCTATCGTCGGCTGGGGAAACAACGACTATGGCCAGTGCAATATCCCTTCGCCAAATATCGGCTTTATCGATATCGCAGCAGGCTATTGGCATAGTCTTGGCATAAATCAAGACGGCTCTATCATCGCCTGTGGAGCAAACTACAATGGCCAGTGCAATATCCCTTTGCCAAATATTAGATTTATCTGCATCGCAGCAGGCGGCCACCACAGTCTTGGCCTGAAGGCCGATGGCTCAGTAGTCGCCTGTGGAAGAAACAACTATGGCCAGTGCAATATCCCTTCGCCAAATACTGGCTTTATCGCCATCGCAGCAGGCGAGTGTCACAGTCTTGGCATAAAACAAGATGGCTCTATCGTCGCCTGGGGAGACAACGACTATGGCCAGTGCAATATCCCCTCGCCAAATACCGGCTTTATTGCCATCGCCGCAGGCGGGAGCCATAGTCTCGCCTTAACAGCGACAAAGCCAGAGATGGGGATTGTGAACAAAGAACGAATCGACAGGACAGTATTTGAATATGACTGCAATGTAACCTTTATGAATTCCTGGCAGTTTGCTGTAAATAACGTCCAGCTCCAGATGATACAGGCTCCGGAGAATATGACTATAATTGAGCCGAATGTAACATTCGGCGATATTGAGTTTGCAACACGCCAATCGATTACCAGTATTGACACTTGCACTTTTCAGGTTAACCGCTCACAAGCTATTGAACCAGATAAAATAGTCTGGAAGGTAAAATGTCAAAGGGCAGATACCGGCCAGCAAATAGAGTTGACAATTAACGGCGTTAATTCCAGAGGGTTGGAGAGCATATCCAGTGACATTGCCGGCGACAGCAAAGTTGATTTGGCAGGACTTGTGGACAAATGGCTTTGGACCGGCGATGCAAGAGGCATAAAAGAAGACATTACCGGCGATGGGATAGTGAATTTAGCCGACCTTGCTGCACTTGCAGGAAATTTGCACGGCGAAAGATAACTAATAGCGTTTAGCGTATAGAGTCATGGAATATCGAACGCCGAACGACCCCTGTCTGCTGACTTCTATCTTCTAATGTATTTTAGCAATCGCCAGCCGGATGGTAGAAGTATCGCTGCCAGGAGTATCTTCAAGATGTCGCCGATAATAAAAGGATACACGCCGACAAGAAACAAGCCGCCATTTTCTATCGGCACTCCAAAGATAAACCTAAGGCAGGCTAACCACAGCACGCCAAATGTATAGATAACGATGTTGCCTAAAACCATCGCTAAAGCAGCGGTTATTATCCTGCGGTCCCAACCTTTTTCGGCTAACAATCCTGTAAGGTATGCCGCTGCGATGAAACCAACAATATAACCACCAGTCGGACTAAATAAAACAGGTAGTCCCCCTCTTCCCATTGCAAATACAGGTAGTCCCGCTGCACCCTCAATTACATATAGAAGCACACTCAAACAACCTCGCCGCGACCCGAACAGCGCCCCTATCAACAGAACCGCAAAGGTCTGCCCGGTTACAGGAACAGGACTAAATGGCAGATGGACGGCAATCTGCGCACTTAAAGCAATAAATAATGAGCCGCCAATAACCAGCGCAAAATCATAAATTGCAGCGAGCCTTTTATGGCAAGGCCGAAAGACGTCAGCTACCGTTATGTTCGTCAACATATCCATACAATTACCAAAACCAAAAGTTTGTTTGGTGGCAAGGGCTTCCAGCCCTTGAACCCCGTTAGAAATCTTATTTCTAAACGGGGTGAAGACACGGCCAAGATGGCCGTGTTACCATTATATTTGAAACTTCTTTTCCCTTCAAGCTGATAAGTTTAAAAATTTTCTAACCATAAAAAAATCATTCGACCTTTTTATAAAATTCGGCCTCGCGGTCGGAAAGTCTCTTCTGCTCAATCAGCGTGCGGACGCGCTGCAGGTCAACGTCTCTTGGCTGACCAGCCGATGAAACTGCGGTTGTAGAGTAATCTATGCCTATGGGGGCGACCTCAAAAAATTTGTTTATCGAAATCGCCGATACAAGTATCGCTGCCGCAAGGACGCAAATTACAAAATATCGAGATAGAGGTTTTACCGGCCTATATGCAGCACCCTCTAATACTTCCTGCTTTAGTATCGCTTTGGCTTCGTAGCGGCATTTGTCGCAATAAATGCAGTCCATCCGGTCTTTGGCGGTAAGGCCGAACCCGCACCTGCCGAACCATTTTGCAGGCACATACCGCTTCAACATCACTACGTTATTGAACAGCGACAAAAATGCCCCCGCCGGACACAAATATCTGCACCAGAAACGCGGATAGAAAATCGCGCCGGCCAAAGCTGCTGCCACAACCAGCCACATAGAGGTCTGCCAGAAAAAGGCCGCCGATTGAAAACTGGATATCATAAATCGAAAATTGAAAATCGATATCAGCGGGTCTGCGGCCAGAGTTACTCTGTTTCTGGAAAGAAAGAAGACGATTACGAAGACAAAAAGGACAGCGTATTTGACGAATCTTGCCTTTTGCATTTTCTCTATGGATATCGGCTGTCTGAATCTTGCCGGCAGGATGTAGCCGAGAAGCTCCTGCGCAGCGCCGAAGGGACAGACATAACCACAGTACATATTGCCGAAAATTATTGCAAAAATCGGCACTCCAATAACGAGCAAAAATGCACCCGCCAGGCTCAAGGCAGGAGTCTGCGCGGATAACAATGATACTATCTGCTCGGTGGAATACTGGGCATTCAAAATAATGCCGCCGACCACCAGATTAAATATCAGCACGCCAAGTCTGGTCCAGAATCCGCCTCGGTAGGTTACAATCAAGGCAATTATAAAGGCGCCAATCAGATACAAACCGCGTGTATCCGGCAGGTAATTAGTCCATCGCGCTTGCCGCATCTGGGGCTGTAAAGATTGTCCCAGAATCTGCACCGCAAATCTTTGGCCGGAAGTTTGGAGGGCAGAAAGAATGGCTTTAGAGCTTATCGTCGCTCCTGTTACAGCGTCAACATCCGCAAACGGCCTTGGCCCGAAAAGCCCACGCCCGCTAAGTTGCCCGCACCATTTATCCAGAAGCTCCAGATACGAAGGGGTTTCGTTCGAGCGGATTATATGAAAGTTAATCAATTTGCCGGCACTATCCACATAAATGGCAAGATTTATCTTGCCCCCATAGCCGCGAACCTCCGGCGACAGGTCCTCGGAGCTAAAGACGTATCCGCTCAGATTTCCTGCTTCATCACGGACAGCGAAATAACTGACTTTTCGCGCATCATCACGAAAAACCGCTGACACCCGCTCAATGTTCAATATGCCTGCTAATCCCTGGGCAGCAGATTGCGGCAGCGATGGCCTTAGACGCGCCCCAGCCTGTGCCAGCAAATTCGAGCACACGACAACTGAAAGGCCGACCCCCAATAAAATAAACCCGAGCTTGCGCAATCCAAATGTCGTGTCCTTCAGTGAGCCTATACTTTCCGGCCTATATATTTTCAATCCTGCGAGCGGCAGATTGGCTAATATAAGAGCGATAAATAAAAACAACGTTACTTTAGCTCCGAAAACCGGGACGAGCACAAGCCCTGTCACCACCCCTCCAAGTGACGCACCGAGGTGGTCGGCGGTTTCGAGCTTGCTGCCTGCCTGCCCTGCCTCAAAACCTACAACAGCGAGCTGTCTGGCGGCGATTGGAAAATAGCAGCCGCTGCATAAGCCACACAGGATAAAAACGCTCGCAAAAATAAGGTGCATCGGCTCCAGAACGCCGCCCAATCCAGCTAAATCCCGGCTCCATTGTCCAATTGGCCGGAATGCAACCGCTGCCAAAATCACTGTATGAACAGATGTCACCATCAACAGCAGAATTTCTGCAACCCTAACTCTGCGCTTTTCTTCCAGAGTCCTCGCCAACAGGTGCCTGATTATCGCTGCGCCGACCGTCAGGCCCACCATAAATAAAGATGAAATGACCCCGATATGCAGATAAAGCGAGCCAAACAGAGTCTGATATAGATACATCAGGACAATCACCACCCCGATTCCAATCCAGCCGGCCGAGAAAACTAAAAACGAACTATCAAAGCTCGATTTACCCGCCAGATGTGTGGCGGTCTGGCCGCCCTGCCCATCTCTCCTCAGAACATAAATGACCCGCAGCACTATAAGAACCAAAATAGGAACAACAAAAACCGCCGGCCCTGCTAATGCAAGATGCTTAACCAATCTGGCGACAGGCGCACCAGATTGCTTTGCCGCCAGCAGCAGACTATACAAATGCGTCAGCGGCCTGGAATCGCGATTAACCAGCATACTCTCCGGCAAATCTGCCCTGGCGTAGTCCTCCAGAGCTTTAGCAGCACGGTCGGGCAAATAAACCGAAAGCAACGCCTGCGGCGCAAAAATCTCCTCTGCACCTTTTATCGCTGCAAAACGGTCTCGCAAAACAGCAGGGTCGCCTGTAAGATTGTTAGAATCAGATGCGATAAACCAGGTATATTCACCGGGTGTAAGAACCAGTCGTGAAAAAACTTTTTCGAGCGTCAATTTCGTTGAGGCGCCGAGATTGACCAGCTCGGTGCCCATAATGTTTTCACCCCCTGCCACGCGGATAGCTATTACACCATCCGGCCTGAGCGAATCTTTAACCTGCCGAAAAAATTCAAGCGTATAATAGCGATTCAGAACGGAGCTGGTTGCCTCCGGCAGATTGACGATAACAATGTCATAATATTGTTTCTGGCTGGCTAATATCACTCGAATGTCACCATCCAGCCGGCGTAGCCTCTGGTCGGAAGTCTTAAACTGCGGCGGAATAAATCTCTCAACCTTTTCTGCATATTCACTGTCGGAATGTGCCCAGGTTATGTGTTTAATCTGAGGCAGACGCAAAAATTCATAGCACACCCCCAACCCTGAGCCGACAACCAATATGTTTTCTGCCTCGGGATTCTGGCAAAGACTGATGGCTGCTGCCTGGCCCGCTGAAGCCTTGTCCGGCAGCACCTCGCAGACACTGCCTTCACGAACAGCTACCCACTGCCCCTGATAAATTCCATAAAGGTATTCTGCCTGAGCCGTTTGAAATGACCCGATAAGGCTATCTTCTGGAAGCAGCTTCGTCCATTTTACAACCCGCACATAATTCATTAAGGCTTTATCAACGCCGGCGATGAGGCAAACACCGAAAGAAAGCGGAATCAAAAAAGAAATTGCACAGGTAAAATATCGAAAACGCAAACCCGGTATGTTTTGAGCTTGGGTTTTGACTTTAGCGAGCTGGACCGCAAATACCGATATGGAAAGAACCAAGGCAAGGATGAAGAAAATCTTTGCCGAGCTTACTCCAAGCCCCAGAAGCACTGTCGCCCCAAGTCCGCCGACAAAACTTCCTGCTGCTTCGATGACATATACATTAGAGATGGCAGAATCCGTCTCCTTCTGAACCCATCGGCAGGCAAGAGGAAAAAACGTCCCCGTTATAATGCTTACCGGCGCATTAACCAGTATTGATAAAAGCAAGATAGCTCGTATAGATAATAGTGCGTGGGCCTGGACTCCTGCAAGATTGCGAGCCTGGATAATCAGTATCAACTGAAGAATAAAGGCAGGCAGGTAACACAGAAAAAGAAATTCTATATTTTTTAGCAACTTTTCGGCAAAACTTGTGCCCTTATAAACCAGTATCGCGCCAAGACCAATCCACAAAAACCACGAGCCAAAAAAAATTCCAACGCTTATATCGTTGCCTTCGAAGCTGGTTAAAAAGTCTCGAAAAAGCAGACTCTGGGCCGCGATAGTGAACAGCCCGTAGCTAAAAATCAGTAACCCCCGCGCAAATTTCATTTTTCTTCACCAAAAACAACTGCCTGAAAAACCAAAAAGCTGGCGCCTTCCTTCCAGGCATCCGCAGGCAAACCTGCTTTTAGCGAAAGATTCGAAAGCATCTGGTTGAGGTCCCAGCCCTGCTCGGATGCAACCTGAGGCAAAAACAGCGCCGAGCGACTGTCTTTGTTTAACACAACGCCATCTACTCCAATACGGATTTCGCTCGGCGACGCAATAGGCGCTGGCACCGTAAGTGCAGAGATTTCGATTCTAATATCGTTGCACTCATTTTCCTCCAGAGGAGGAAATCGCCTATCGTTGAAACTTGCATTTATTGCATTAACAAGAACCGACTTGTATAAGGGCCTTTGCGGAAAGACATCGCCGATGCAGCCTCTCAGTTGAGAATATTTTTTTAGCGTTACGAATGCCGCCCGCGGAATCTTCATCACATCGCTGACTGTAATGCCCAGCTCCGAAACACCCGGAACCCGTCTATTCTTAAGCGCATAAAGGATTGTTTTACGAGCCAGAGTCAAAAGCTGCCTTTTATCTTCCTCGGTCAGCTCCGGTCGGTTTTCCGGCTGTTCATTCTGTGACGATTTCTGCCACGCGCCGCAAAAAGCAATACTAAAATAGCTAACCGAATTGCTAAAGTCTTTCATAAGCTCGCCGCTGGTTGTGTAGTTTATAAGTTCGGTTTTGACATCCGGGCTTAACATCGAAAGCAATATCGCTATCGGAACCGAACCGCATATCGTCGCGCCCGTCCTATTCCTGTATTCCAAAAACCCTTTGCTGTCTAACTTCGCAATATATTCATAAGCCCCCATATCGAGCTTTTTGATTTGCTCCTGGATATTTTCCCTGAAAGGCACATAATCATAGCTTGCTCCGTAATGTGTGAAATCTGAACTCGCAACTACAAGCGTATCCTGGTCTGTCAAGCTTTTTAGAATCCTGCCCGCTTTTGTAATCGTCCCGAATGAGCAATGGCCTGCAACAATCGGCACAAGCTTGAAATTCTTTTGGCTGTATTGTAACAGCGGCACCTGAATCTGAGCACTGTGCTCATACTCCAGCGCATCCGGCACATACTGAAATACCGGGTGCTCTAAAAGTTTATTTATGAATTCCACATCCAGCTCCACCTCTCCGAGTGGTGTCTGATAATGGGTCGCTCTCGGAACAATTAGCACCTCTTCCATCTGGACACGATGACTGGGGCCAATCACAATTATTCTCCGGTATTGCTTGGCAGCGGATTTTATCCCCCTTACAGCCGTCTGGCCCGAATACTGATACCCGGCGTGCGGCGAAATCAATGCTATTACATCGTTTAGCGGTTTAGCCTCGGCCTTCTGAAAATAGCCCTCAATTTCCTTGTTCAGCGTGTTTGCATCGTTAGAATACCATGACCCCGCAATCGATGACTTCAGCACATTCTTAGTTTGTAGCAAGACCTGCTTTACAATAGAATCCACCGTGCCTTCAACAGGTACAGGCGCCTTTCGCCTGCACGTTGCCTGGAAAAATAGACTTGCGACACATAATAATGCAATTGCCAAACCTAACAGAAATTTCTTTTTCCTGCCCATATCATCCGCTCAATTTGCTTTGCTTGAAAACGTCTCCCAGAGGTTTCAAGGAACCAGGATATTTTTTAACCGGCAGCGCCCGCACAAATCTGCGCGGCGCACTCGCTATCCATAAAACGCCTGCAACAATCGCCGCTCCTG
>CAYWXK010000089.1:0-8413 GCA_964462515.1 uncultured Pirellulales bacterium | reverse complement strand
ACAGTTATTTTATCCACCTTGACTTTTTTGTCCTCGATTTTGAAGATGTAGCCGAATGCCTCCTCATTAAATAATGCCCCGGCAATCTTTGTTCGCAAATCCTCTGTGTCTATAGGCTCATCGGAAAGTTTCTGGGCATACATTCTCTTAGCCGTCATTTTCGCCAAGGGGGTGATATTCATAGCACCAACCTTCACCTTGCTTACATCCAGAACCAGAAGTTTCTGCTCATTGACTTTAGGTGTTAGCTCAATAGTAACAACCATCTCCACACCTTTTATGTTTGCAGTCCCCATAAACACGACCGTATCGGGCACAAGCAGCACCGCCGGCCCATAAAGCAGAATGCCTTCCGACTCTTTTGGCCAGCCGGAATCAGCAACAACGCTGTTTAGACCTTTCTGGCTGATGACCACTTCAAAAGGCTCACCAAGTTGAGCGCCGTTGTAAACCTCCGGATAAACCTCGTGCGTTAAATATGGATGGGTTACCCAATCACGCCCCGGCTTGTCATCGTCCATCCAGAAATCACCGGGCTTGTAACGGCCGGGCCTATATAAAAGCAGCGCAAACAAAATGAGTGCGACAGCCAAATCAATCAACAGCCAGTAGAACAGCTTTTTATATTTTGCTTTTTTTTTAACTTCCAAATGACACCCTTGAAATTTCTATCTTGCTTGAAACTCTTTGTATGATTATAGTGGTTACAAGGTTTTGTAGAAAGTTTTTTCTAAACAACCCCCGGCATAAACCCTTCGACTTCGCTCAGGGCGGGGCTGGGGCTTAATAACTCGAATTGCGATTTGTTGCTTTAACAATACAGGTATCAATAATAATGAAAGAAAGGAAGGTTTTTTAAGGGATGGCAAATCATTTTGGTGACCGCCTCTATGAGGCTGTAAAAGCCAGGAATACCTCTTTGATTGTCGGGCTTGACCCTGTCTATAACCGGCTTCCTGAAGTCATAAGAAGTCATCGCCAGATGAATGACGAATTTGACGCAGGGTCGGCAGTAGATGCAATTTTTGATTTTTCTACGCAGGTGATGCGAATTATTGCACCAATGGTGCCGGCTGTGAAAATAAACATCGCCTTTTTTGAGAAATATCTCTGGGAAGGTTTAGAGACTTACTATGGATTGCTCTCCGAGGCCGACAGTTTGGGTCTGGAGATAATCGGCGACGTAAAACGCGGTGATATTGGCCACACAGCCGAGTTTTATGCCTCCGCACACCTGGAAAATCCTGAACTATCCGGGCTGGAGGATACCATCACCGCCGATGCTATAACCATCAGCGGCTTTGCGGGCGTTGACGGAATTGAGCCTTTCGCAAACAAGGCGGACCAGCAGGGTAAAGGCATTTTTGTCTGGGTTCGCTCGAGCAACCCTTCAGCGGCGGCTGTCCAGGATTTTGCCGATGCTAACGGACAGAAAATGTTTGAGAAGCTCGCTGAAGTAGTTGGACAGGTCGCCGATAAACCCAGCCGGATTGGCAGCAGCGGCTATAGTAACGTAGGAATGATAGTGGGCGGAACTTCGCCCGATGTTACGAGCGCCTTGCGATATAAGTATGGTAAGGTATGGTTCCTTGTGCCGGGCTATGGCTCACAGGGTGCTACGGCCGTTGACTGCGTGCGGTTCTGCAAACCTGATGGCACCGGGGCGCTAATCAACGCATCTCGCTCAATTATCTACGCCTACGAAAACCCAAAATACAAAGAGCAATTCGGCGACAACTGGCGAAGGTGTATCGAACAGGCTGTCATCGACGCAAAAATAGAACTGGCTGCCGCAATGCAGACAAAATTATAACGAAATTGAATAACAGTAAATATTATGATTAATCTTATCGCAGAAAATCTTAAAGCAATCAAAGAACTTTGTGTGCGGTATCGAGTTGGGCTGCTCGAAGTGTTCGGTTCGGCTGCAGATAGCAAAAATTTTGACCTGGAAAATAGCGACCTGGATTTTCTCGTTGAGTTTCAGCCGTTAAAGCAGGGTGAATATGCTGACACATATTTTGGTTTGCTCGAGGCATTGGAAGCACTTTTCAACAGGCACGTTGACCTCGTAATGGTTCGTGCCGTGAAAAATCCTTATTTTCTGGAATATATCAATAGGAGTCGGAAACTACTCTACGCGGCCTGAGCAGAGAGCACATAGAATGTTCGATGACGGAAGATAGAAAAAGATTTTTGACCGGCAAAAAAGTTTTGGTTATGGGTCTGGGGCGGTTTGGTGGGGGAGTTGATGCCGCCGAATTTGCTTACCGAGCCGCTGCGAAAGTCATAGTAACAGATTTAGCCTCAGCCGAGCAGCTCCGCGATTCAATAGAAAAGCTCAAGCAATTTCAGGACATCGAATTCCATCTCGGTTCGCACGACCCATCTGATTTTGAGCAGGCAGATATTATTATCGCTAATCCGGCAGTTCCTCCGGATAATAAGTTTCTCGAAATTGCCCGCCGGCACAAAAAAATTGTTACCTCGCAGATAGGTATTTTTTTCGAGCTTTGCCCCGCTCCTATTATTGGCATAACCGGAGCGAACGGCAAAAGCACAACGGCCGCCCTTACCGCCCACCTGCTCAAAAATACGAGCATCGAGCATCGAGCATCAAGCATCGAGAAGGTCTGGCTCAGCGGCAACATCGGCGAACAGCCACTGCTAACAATCGTGGACAAAATTCAACCCAATGATTTGGTTGTGCTGGAAATATCGAGTTTCCAGCTCGAACAATTATCGCAGATTCAAAAAGCCCCGAAGATTTCACTCCTGACGAATCTTATGCCGAACCATCTTGACCGATACGGCACATTCGCAAATTACTGTGCCGCCAAAGAAAATATCTTCAAATATCAAAGGCTCGATGAGAGTTCTCCCGCTATCTCTATCTTTAATGCGGAAGACAAAATTAGTGGCGAATGGTTTGAGAAATATAAGAAGAATGCCAGCAGGATTTGCATAAAATTTTCAGCCGACGATGTGCCGCCAAGAATCCGTAATGCCTTCGCGCTGCCTGGGCGGGTCAATCTCTCAAATCTTGCCGCCGCCCTCGCTGTTGCCAGGCATTGGCGCAAGCCATCCTGTGGATTTGGTATCGACGATGATAGTATTATAAGTTGTTTGCCAAAATTTGTGGCATTGCCGCATCGGCTCGAGTTTGTCACTCAAACAAGAGGCGTGCGCTGGTATAACGATTCAAAAGCAACGACACCCGAAAGCACGATTGCCGCATTAGAGGCCTTTGAGCAACCCAGGATTATCATAGCCGGCGGATACGATAAGCACCTGCCTTTTGAGCAGCTCGGCGAAAAGATAGCGAGAAACGCCAAGGCCGCTATTCTGACAGGCCAGACCGCCCAGAAAATCTCAGATGCAATAAGTAACGCTAACCTCAACAAACGAGGGACGAAGGTCGAGATTGTCGATTCGCTGACGGAGGCGGTTCGGCTGGCTAACCGACTGGCAGTCAGCGGCGACGTGGTTCTGCTCAGCCCGGCCTGTGCGAGCTACGATATGTTCGAGAATTTCCAGCAGCGAGGCCAACAGTTCTGCCAACTTGTGCGAGAGCTTCGAGATAGATTACCTGATTATAGGAATATGCCTGACGGAGGCTAAAAAAAATCGCAAGAACTCTTACGGAATTTTACAAGACGGATGGCGGATTGCAAAACAAAAACGCACTAATTACCGCTGGCGGTTTAGCTTCTGCCGATTTTCTCTGCGGCAGGTCTTAAAGTGGCCTCTCGAACCTGCCGATTTGCTAATGAAAATGTTTCAGCAAGAGGTTCAAAGGTGATAGAGATGGATACAAACGCAGAGCGAAGAAAAGAGAAAAGACTTCATTATTACTGGCCTGTCTGGTTTGCGGAGGACTTTAATGAGGCCCTTTCACAAGGGCAGATGGCTGATATTTCCAGTAAATCCGCCGCCTTTACCTGTTACAGCGATTGCTGCCCATATCCGGGCCAACAAATAACCGCTCGCTTCAGCGTCCCTCGTTACGGCCCGGATGATTCCTTCGATATGGCAAGTTTCACCACCCAGGCTTATGTTGCTCGCGTCGATGACGTGAATGACTTTGTGCGACGGGTTGCGATTCAGTTTGCCAGTCCCCTGCCCTTTAGGCCCGGCGAGCAGGGCGATGATGCCGACTCCGAGTCAGAGAAAGAGCTTGACTCGGTAACCGGCAGCTTGTGATTAGTCTGAATTTCTCACCGCGGAAACCGCAAGGAGCGCAGTCCCGATTTGTCGGGGCTATAAGCTAATTCTCTTTCAGACAATAAAGAAAAATCCGAACAAAACTCCCGCTATAATTTGCCTTTTCATCACATCCTCCTCGAATTTTAATTACATTCTCCACCCTATGGAATACCTGACCGACTTCTCTGTCCGCGCATCCTTTAAGCGCTTTGCATCCAGCTTACATTTGGGAAACCTCCTTATCTCTGCATTCTGTCCGCCAATAACTTTTGGCGGATAGAGGATAAGTATATTTTAGACTAATTGGGCGTAATTATTCAAGAAACTTCTTTGGTTATTTATCCTGTTTTTACAGATTTTTGACGGATTTGGCTTGTTTTTAGTAAGATGTGAGAGGTAGGCTGGGCTTCACCTAAGCATAACCTGATTCCCTGCTTCCTGATGCCCTGATACCCTGATACCCATTTATATGCTTATATGGCAAAGGACTGCCAGTGCCCAGAGAAGGTCTTTTTTAGGCACGACCTTCGTTTCATACTTTTCGTTTATCGGTATAAGATGAACGCCGCTCTCGGTGGTTCTTATGAGCTTGCAGGTAATGCCAATTTGTTTTGTGACACGAGCAACTGCCAACTGCCCTTGTGCAGCAGGCACAGATGGACTTAATATCACAATGTTACCATCATTTATCCTCGGTGACATACTGTCACCGTCTATCCGCAGTGCGAAGCTATCAGGAAACATCTTATGAATCTGGTCGCACTGGACAAACTCAACTATTTGGTCCGGGTCCCGGCCACAAACCTGAATAAGATTAGCTTGCTTTCCTTTCACTGCATCTACCAAGGCTCGTGCCTGCAAATCGACCGACAAGGTGCCATCTGCAGAACTGATAATTTCTTTGCCGAGGTGCCTTTTCACCAGCTCGTCAAGCTCGGTAACAGCCTGCTGTGGCTGGGGTAGAAGCTCTTGGTCCCAAAAATGAACGATTCCGGCAGCGGTTCGACCGAGCACCGGAATCCAGCCAGGCCGTTCGGATTCGGGAATATGAACCTTCGATTGAAGTTGCTTTTCAATTCCTTTTTTCTCACACAGCAGCTCGATAAAAGCGGAAACTGCATCGGTCAAATCAGGATTGTCGCCAAGCAAAACATCTAACTTTTCCAAAAGCGCTCGATTTTGCCCAAGTGCGAATCTTTTTTCACTGCTGCCGCCTGTCAGCAACCACTCTAGATCCGCACCTGTAATCTGGCATATCCTGAGTAGAATCTCGGGCGGAGGAATCCTGTCGTTTTCATAATAGTTGTAGGTAGAAGCACTTATGCCCAAAGCTCGTGCAAAATCGCTTTTACCTCTAATGCCTGCGTATTGTTTACGTAAGCTTCTGATCCGACAAATAACCTCGTTTTTATCAAAACTTTGCATATTTTATATATTTGCGAAAATTTTCTTTACAAATTTCGCAAGTGCGTTAATATCTATGTTCGATATGTTAATGCACAAGAATTATAGACGAAAATGCGAACCTGGTCAACAAACGAACAGAAGGAAAATGACTAAATCGGAAAAAATAAAACCAAGAACAGCAATTTCAACGAGAAAAGGCCGAAAAACTAAGAAAGGCCAACCAAAAGCAGCCCAATATGTTGGGTATCTATTGGAACTGCACAAGTTACAAGGGGCATTGCTAACCAAGCTACATAAAGAAGTGTAGAAAGACAGTGGAACTGAATCCTGGGAAGGTAGTGACCCTAAAAATGGGCCGGGCGTTCAGTAATATGTAGCTTCTTGTCAGCTTTAACCATCTCAGGGCGGCCAACGGTTTTTCCGTTAGTTTTCTTTTGGCTATTTATACTTTTTCAAAGTAAGGTACATAACTGGTCACCGTCAAGTTGGAAAGTTGATAGATTAGAGTTAAAAGCGTAAAACTATGAAAAGTTGACTCAACAGCTTTCAGCTTTACGCTTTGCGTTTTTTGCTTCTTTGCTAATTCTCTTGCAAAAAACTGCTAATCTGTTAAATTACCGATATCCACGAGAGAAAATGTAAAGAGCAATTGCAGGGTTTTATTGAGAAAAAAAGATCGCTGAAAAACAACAAGCTAAAAACTCAAAACTAAATTGGAGAGGTGTCGGAGCGGTTTATCGAGCCGGTTTCGAAAACCGGTGTCCGCTTTTGCGGACCGCGGGTTCGAATCCCGCCCTCTCCGTTATAAGCGCAGCGAATAACGGAAGGGAGCAATGCAATTGCTTGCATTGCGTCGGGAGTCGAAGGGTTTGTCGATGTCCGCAAGGACCGACAAACCCCTGGCCCGGAGGGGAATCCCGACCTCCGACCCCACGGCAATTCTTCAAGGACCCGCCTTGATGGCCAGGGCTATTGAGGTAGGATGCCACACACGGTATATTAGGACGCGTAGCAGGCAGAAGCACCAGCTATGAAGTCAAATGGCGAGTAGCTGCAAGATCTGGATCCTGCTTGATGAAAGGAGCATTAGCATGAGAAGATTACATCTGTTATTAGCGGTATTTATTGGCGTCATCTTTGGAGTTGAAAGCATTTCTGCGCGTGAAATACATGTCTCAAAAAACGGTAGCGATTCAGCTCCCGGCAGCCAAGCTCGCCCATATCTGACCATCAACAAGGCCGCATCTGTTGCGCAGCCCGGAGATACCGTCATCGTTCACGCTGGAACGTATCGCGAATGGGTCAAGCCCATCAATAGCGGCAGCGATGATAGCAAACGCATCACCTACCGCGCAGCGCCCGGCGAGGAAATCCTTATAAAAGGTTCCGAGCGTGTCACCTCCTGGGCACGCGAAAACCGTGGTATGTGGAAAGTAGAACTACCTAACTCATTCTTTGGTGAATATAATCCCTACGCGCTGACGGTTTCGGGGGGCTGGCTGAATTACGGCCAGTGGCATCATCGCGGGGACGTCTATCTCAATGGCGAGGCCTTCTACGAAAGAAAGACAGCACAGGAGGTGATGGAGGCCGAGCACACCTGGTTTTGCCAGGTGGATGGGAACGTGACGACCATCCGGGCGAACTTCGGCGAGGCAAATCCCAACACGGAACTGACCGAGATCAACGTTCGTGAAAGCCTTTTCATGCCTGAAATCACCGGCTTGAAATGCATTACCGTCGATGGCTTTCATTTCATGCACGCGGCTGCAAACTGGGCGCCGCCAACTTTGGACCTGCAAACGGGTGCTGTCGGGCCACGGATGGGAAAGCAATGGATTATCGAGAATTGCATTATCACCAACGCCCGCTGCGTTGGGATTATTCTTGGACATGCGCCGGGCGTTGCCTACAGCGATATCGACGCCTATGGGGACCACATCATCCGCAACAATGTCATCCGGCGGTGTGGACAGGCAGGTATCGCCGGCCAGAAAGGGGCCACCCGCTCACTGATCTGCGGCAACCTCATCGAAGACACCAACTATCGCAGGGAGTTCGGCGGTTGGGAAACTGCGGCGATTAAGTTTCACAATAGCGTGGATACTGTCATCAGCGGCAATCTTATCCGTGGTGTTTATCGACAGGAGCAGGGTGCTTTTGGGATATGGATTGACTTCGGCAACCAGGGCATCCGGATTACGGGCAATATTATCTATAACACCGAAGCGGCCACTGTTTTCCTCGAGATGAACCATGGTGCCATTCTTGTCGATAACAACGTCCTCATCGGCCAGCCAATCAGGAGCAATTCCGAGGCTACCGTGTTCGCGCACAATCTGTTTGTCGATTGCGGGTACGAGTACAGCCCCGACACCGAACGCCGTTCTGAGTATTACAAACCGCATACAACAAAAGCGGCTGGACGCAAATCCGGCACCGCCCAGGATGACAAGTGGTTTAACAACATCTTTGTCCGATGGGGACTCGACCAAGTTAAAACGGCCCCCGGCTATGCATCGGATTACAACGTCTTTCTGGAAGGGGCGAAGAAGAGCTCCTTCGGCGATGAGAACAGCGTGGTTGACCCTTATGCCACAGGACTGGCTGTCAAAGAGCATCCTTTAGGAGCTGCGATCACGTTTTCCATGAATGACACACCGTTCCGTGTGAAGGGGCCGCAGGTCAGTGCCGAGCTGGTCGGTGTCTTTCCGACCATTGGGCAAACCATTGAGGACCGCTACGGCAACCCTATCAAAGTGGATACCGATATCAATGGGAAGAAGTATACACAACCAAT
>CAYWXK010000088.1:0-8647 GCA_964462515.1 uncultured Pirellulales bacterium | reverse complement strand
CCCAGAACCAGTGCAGCCTCCCACGGTAAATGCAGGTCTGGACCGAGTCCTGCCCTAAAACCAAGCCATTGAGCAGCGGCTCTTTCACCGGCACGGGCTGCTTTGTCAGAATACTGTCTCGATAAATGCCCTGGCCTGTCAGCCGGTATAATCTTTCCGCAATATTGACCCGCTTTATTTTGATTATCGTGTTGCCGCCCGCGGTTGGTCGTAGGATTGTCCCTCGAAAACCAAATCCGTCTTTGGCAAATTCGTAGCCGTGACTTTCCACGAAAAAAAATACCTCTTTGTCCATCAACCCCGGCTCGTAGAACGCGATAATACCGTTACTGTCGGTAAAATACCGAATGTTGTTGACGGTCTTTAGCTCAACCAGAGGCACGCCTCGACCGGTCTGCTCATACACAACGTGAATTCTAAAGTATTCGCCGGCCCCAATCGAAATGCCCAAAGCCGTGTCCTGGCAACCACACAGTAACACAAAACCGTGCGCAAGGAGCACGACAACCAGAATCCACCACTGACGATGTTTATTTGGAGTTTTCACTTACGAAAAATGCAATTCCACAATATCTTTATCATTTAAGACGTGCGTTCTTTGAACGTTCTGCCCCGCATAGACGCCGGTGCCCCAGACCCTCGCAAACTTCAGCTTTTCCACCAGTTGCCGGTGAATAGCCATCGCCATATCCATCACCGTTGACCCCGCAGGCATCGTGAACGGCTCATTCATATCAGCAGGCTTGCCGGGCGGCTTGGCATAAATCCGTATTATCCCTAACTGCTTAAAAAATACACCCGGCAGCTTCTCAATACCTTCGCCCGTTTTGGCCGATACCTCAACAAATTCAAATGGCCTCTGGCACAACCTCTTTACCATTTCAATCGCCCCCGGCTGCGCAATATCGGATTTCGTGCATATACAAAACATCCTCTTGCCGATGGCGTTGCCCTGGTTGTCAAACGCCGGCGTCTGCTCATCAATTAAAAGACTCCTCGACTCCAGAAAATCGTGACATACCTGGATTTGCTTACGCACATCGCCGGATAGGTCAATCACAATGGCAATTACATCGCAGTTGCGGTATGTCCCCACCTGCCCGGGCGCCACATAATCAGCCGTAATCGGCGGCATATCGATAAGCTGAATCTGAACATCCTCAGATATCACCATCCCGGGCACCGGCCCTGTCGTCGCAAATGGAAAATCAGCGACATTTACCTTCGCATTCGTCAGCGCCGCAACGATGGAACTTTTCCCGCAGTTAGGCAGTCCCAGAAGTGTAATCTGGCCCGCGCCGCTTCGCGGAATATGAAAAATGTCCGTCTGTTTGCCGTGTTTTTTTTGAGTCGCTGCTTCCTTGAACTTACTTACCTTTCGCCGAAGGTCCGCCTTTAGGCCATCGGTGCCCTTGTGCTTGGGCATCACGGCTAACATCCGCTCAAGCGCAAGTATCTTCTCCTCGTTCGTTCCTGCCGTCCGAAACCACTGCTCCGCCTTAAAATATTCCGGTGTCAAATTCGCAGGCATAGCTTAAATGTGCTCGTCCTCTCTCCCAAATCGTTTTGTTTAGAATTTCGAGTTTTGGTCATTTGAATTTGTTTAGGATTTAGGATTTAGAATTTTCCTAACCAGCTACCTTTTCTGCTACTAAATCACCGACTTGTTTTGTCGAATATCCCATCTTTCCCGCTGCTAAAGATTTCAGCTTATTTGCGGTGATATATTTTACCGCATCCTCGATTTTATTTGCCGCCTTCTCTTCGCCTAAGTGCTCAAGCATCATTTGCGCTGCGCATATCGCCGCCAATGGATTTATTACCCCTTTGCCTGTATATTTTGGTGCGCTTCCGCCTATCGGCTCAAACATACTTACGCCTTCGGGATTGATGTTTCCGCCCGCTGCTATCCCCATCCCGCCCTGAATCATCGCACCGAGGTCTGTAATAATGTCGCCGAACATATTGCCCGTAACAATCACATCGAACCACTCCGGGTTCTTGACAAACCACATACACGTCGCATCCACGTGGTAATATTCTCTTTTTATATCGGGATACTCGGCCTTACCCATTTCGTGAAACGCCCGCTCCCACAAATCATAAATATATGTCAGCACATTGGTCTTGCCGCACAGAGCCAGCGTATTATTTTCGCCTTTGCCGCGTGCTTTTTTGCCGTATTTGCGGGCGTATTCGAATGCGTATCGCAGGCACCTATCCACCTGAAATCGGCTATAGACCGCTGCCTGCACCGCCACCTCCTGTGGCGTCCCTTTCATTGTAAAACCGCCGGTGCCTGTGTACATATCGCCGGTGTTTTCGCGGACGACAACAAAATCTATATCATCCGGCCCTTTATTTTTTATCGGCGTCTCCACCCCCGGATACAGCCGAACAGGCCGTAAGTTTATATACTGGTCCAGTTCAAAGCGGAGTTTAAGAAGTATCCCCTTCTCTAATATCCCCGGCTGAACATCCGGCTGGCCGATTGCACCAAGTAGTATCGCATCGAACTTGCGAAGCTCTTCGATTGCGCTATCCGGCAAGGTCTCGCCGGTCCTTTTGTATCTTTCGCCGCCGAAGTCAAAGTTCGTCAAATCAACCTTGAACCGAAATTTGTCCGCCGCCGCCTTTAACACCTTCACCGCCTCTGCTATCACCTCCGGCCCAGTCCCATCACCGGGAATTACTGCTATCTTGTAACTTTTCGGTCCCTTTGCTGCGCTCTTCGCCACGTCTTGTCTCCTTATCTAAAATTGTCTAAGACTTACTGTTTGTTATTTTCCTAAGATGTCTATGGCCCTATCTATTTTTGATTTTAACCTGTCGATCTCTTGGCAAATGAACTTTGCTTTCCGATAAAGAACTTTGTTACTCCAATAATAAAGCTCCTTCTTAAGTTGTTCAACTTGCTCAGAATCGTCGCCTTTAATCTTCTTGATTTTAAGCGTTATTTGTCTTTGCGTTTCTAATAAATCTTTAAGGTCGACTTTATCGAAATGATTCTTGTCCTGTATCGGTTCCATTTGTTTTTCCTTTTTACTTGTGTCCTTTTGTGCCTTTTTGTGGCTATTTAATCTGTTGCTCTTTTTTTAATGTGCTCTAATAGTCCGCCGGCGTTAATTATCTCTAATGCAAACTCCGGCAGCGGCTCAAACTTTATATCTTTACCAGTTGTCTTGTTTTTAATCAAGCCGGCTTTGTAGTCAATTTTGAGTTCATCGCCATTATTGATTTTCTCCGTCGCCTCCGGCAGTTCTATCACATAATATCCGCCATTGATGGCATTGCGATAGAAAATCCGTGCAAATGATTTTGCGATGACGGTCTGCACCCCTGCTCCGCGAATGGCCCAGACGGCGTGTTCTCTCGATGACCCGCAGCCGAAATCCTCACCTGCGACAACACAATCGCCCGGCTTAACCTTCCCGACGAAGTCTTTGTCCAGACCTTCCATACAGTGCTTCGCCAGTTCCGTTTCGTTATCGGTATTTAAGTACCTGGCCGGTATTATCTCGTCAGTATTGATGTGGTCTCGTTTATATACGTGCGCCTTAGACATAATCATTCTCACCTAATTCAAATCCTAAATCCTAATTTCTAAACTCTAAACAATCTCAAAATCCAAATAACAAATGTTCAAAAACATCATTTACTTTTGGTCACAATTGACCCGAAGATATGTGTAAGCTCATTGGCCTCATCTTCCAGTTCTTTTCTTTCCTGTTCAATCTCCCTTCTTCCGCCGGTGTCAATTAGTCTGAGCCAATATCGACTTTCCTTTGCCTCCTTCCGGCATATCTTGGCACGCATAGCAAAATCCTTTTTGCTCAACGCTTCATTCGCTTCAATATAGTTTGCTCCAACCGAACCCGAAGCATCAACGAGTTGTCTTGAATCCTCAATATTGGCTATGGTCTTTGGAATCTTCTTGACAAATTCCCTTACCCTCTGCGCAAATCGCAGCGTCCGTTCCTCAAGATCATATCGTTTTGGACTTTGGTTTTCAGCCATTATAATTCCTTCAGGATTTAGGCATTAGGTTATTTCTCTGTTTGTTTTATATTTTGTATTTCGGTCATTAGAATTTGTTTAGAATTTTAGTATTTAGAAATTAGAATTTTTCCACCTGTTTATCGAAATCCAACTTTTGTTTTGAATTTTGTTTTTTGGTCATTAGAATTTGTTTAGGATTTAGTATTTAGAAATTAGGATTTCCTCAGAGGTATTTCCTCGGATCTTCCAGCTTACCAGTAACTGCGCTTGCCGCCGCGGTCGCAGGGCTTGCCAGATACACTTCACTTTGCGGGTCTCCCATTCTGCCGACAAAATTTCTATTTGTTGTGCTGACGCACCGTTCTCCTGCGGCTAACACGCCCATAAACCCGCCCAAACACGCTCCGCAGGTCGGGGCGGCAATTACACAGCCGGCATCGTAGAATATGTCAAACAAGCCCTCGTCTTTCGCCTGTTTCCAGATTGTAGGCGTCGCAGGCACGACTATCGTCCTAATCGCTACCTGCTTTCCTTTGAGAATCTTCGCAGCGATTCGCAGGTCCTCAATTCGTCCGTTTGTGCAACTGCCGATGTATGCCTGGTCCATCTTCTTTCCGCGACATTCGCCAATCGGCACAGCATTGCTCGGCAGATGAGGCAGTGCAACCATCGGCTCTAATTTAGAGCAATCGAACTCCTCAACCGCAATATATTCTGCGTCACTATCGGATTCGTAAATCTTGTAGCTTTTTTTATCTTTTAGATGTTCATCGAGATATTTTTTTGTAACTTTATCGAATCCGATTATGCCGTTTTTCGCACCCGCTTCGATAGCCATATTTGTTATGGTCATTCTTGCTTCCATCGACATCTTTTCTAACGCCGGCCCGACAAATTCCATCGCCCTGTAAGCTGCCCCATCGACCCCTATCCTGCCGATAATGGATAAGATAACATCCTTGCTATACACGCCACGGGATAGTTTCCCATTGAGGACAAACTTCATCGAGGCCGGCACCTTAAACCACAATTTCCCCGTTGCAATCGCCGCCGCTAAATCTGTTGAGCCGATACCTGTGCTGAATGCTGCAAATGCCCCGTAAGTGCAGGTGTGCGAATCGCCCCCTACAATTACTTCGCCAGGCCGGATATGTCCCTGCTCAGGCAGTAGCGCATGACATACGCCGGCCTTTCCGACCTTGTAGTAATATTTTATCTTGTGCTGCCTTGCCCACTCATCAAGCCGCTTGTGCAGCTCAGCGCTTTTAACATCTTTAGCCGGCTGAAAATGGTCAGGTGTTACGACAATCTTTTTCCGGTCGAAAACTTTGTCTACCCCTTTTTCAGCCAGCATTGAAATCGCCGCCGGCGCCGTTACATCGTGGCACATCACGACATCAATCTTCGCCTCGACAATCTCTCCCGCCGAAACTTTTCTTTTGCCGGCTGCATTCGCCAGTATCTTTTCCGTAATTGTCATACCCATTGCCTTAAGCCTCGTGTTTTGAATTTAGAATTTCGAGTTTCCGACAACGTCGGCTACAGTTCTCCTTTTACTTCCTGCTGTTCTCCTTTACTTTTCGCTGCTACCATTCTGTTAATGGCATCGACATAGGCCTTTGCGCTGGCTTCGATGATGTCGGTTGAGACGCCCCGGCCAATATATGTTCTGCCGTCTTCAGAGATACCGACGGTTGCTTCACCGAGTGCCTCTTTGCCGCTCGTAATCGCTCGAAGAGAATAGCTCTCTAATTTCGGCGAAAGCCCCGTCGCCTGTCTTATCGCTTCATAAGCCGCATCGACTGGCCCATCGCCGTATGCCGCCGCCATTTTGACCTCTCCATGCACCATCATCTTGACGCTCGCTGTCGGCAATGTCCCCGTCCCGCATGCAACGTGCAGATACTCCAGATGGTAAATCTGTTCCACAATACGGACCTCATCGTTGATTATTGCAGCTAAGTCCTCGTCGAAAACTTCTTTTTTCTTGTCTGCTGTCTCCAGAAACCTCTGATACGCGCGTTCAATCTCCTGTTTGGTGAGTTTGAAGCCGAGTTTTTTGCACCTGTCAACAAAACCGTGTCGCCCGGTGTGTCTGCCCAGCACCATCCGTGAGCCGCTTAGACCAATTGTCTCGGGCGTCATAATCTCGTATGTGGTGCGCTCCTTGAGGACGCCATCGACATGCACTCCCGCCTCGTGCGCAAAGGCGTTGGCGCCAACGATTGCCTTATTTGGCTGAATGACAAAACCCGTCAGCCGTGACACAAGCTGGCTTGTTCGGCATATTTCCTTTGTATTAATGTTGGTGCGCAGCGGCGCCGTCCCCGCTTGCGCAAAAAAGTCGGCTCTGGTGCGAATAGCCATAACGATTTCTTCAAGCGCAGCGTTCCCAGCCCGCTCGCCTAAGCCGTTCACAGTGCATTCAACCTGCCGCGCGCCATTTCGCACACCGGCCAGCGAATTTGCCACCGCCATACCAAGGTCGTTATGACAATGCGTGCTTATGATGCACTTATTGATGCCGGGGACATCGCTTTTCAGTTGCGCAATAAGCCGCCCATATTCGTAAGGCAGAGCATACCCGACAGTGTCGGGAATGTTCAGCGTTGTTGCACCGGCTTCGATAACAGCAGTTAAAACTTCAATCAAAAACGGCATCTCGCTCCTGCAGGCATCCTCCGGCGAAAACTCCACATCTTCGACAAAGGTCTTTGCATATTTGACTGCCTCGATAGCCATTTTCAGGACCTCATCGGGACTCTTCTTGAGCTTGTGTTTCATATGAATCGACGAGGTTGCGATGAAGGTGTGTATGCGTTTTTTCTTGGCCGCCGCAATCGCCTTGCCCGCCGCTTCAATGTCATCTGCATTTGCACGGGCCAGCGCCGCAATGGCAGGGCCGGAGACCTGCTCGGCGATAAGTTTGGTAGCCTCAAACTGAACGGGCGAAGAGATTGGAAAGCCGGCCTCAATCACATCCACGCCTAAAATCGCAAGCTGCTGGGCGATTTCGAGTTTTTCGCTGACGGAAAGCGAAGCGCCCGGCGATTGCTCGCCATCACGTAAAGTGGTGTCGAAAATTATTACTTTTTCTTCTGACATCTTTATTTTCTCCAAAAATTTAAGCTAATTTGAGTCAATTATGCCCCAAAAGGCGCAAAAATTCTACGATTTTGCAAAAAAACAATGGTTTTAGATGGATTTTGTGGGTGGACTATTGCGCCTCGCGGCGCAATAGCAGCAGGCTTTGGCCGAGAATGGCCTTGAATGTCGAACAAATTATGCGATTTTCATTCATAATATATATTATACAAAGATGTTAGCCTTATGCAAGAGATTTTTGATATTTTTTATTTTATATGTTTTATCGGCAGAAAAAGGCTGCCTAACAATCTGATACCGGCAGAAACCGGGTAAATTAACTAACTCTACAGCGCAAATAAATCTATAGGACAATAATATGCACGAAGCTCTAAACACGAAATTCTAAATCCTATTGAACTCTGGATTGCCAATGGAATACTTTGTAATTGATATTTTGCCAGGCGTCATTTTCGCGAAAGCGGGAATCCATAACGCCTTTAGCCAGTTATTTGCCTTTTTATGTGTCTCGGCAAATATTCTTATTTTGTCAAAAATTCCATTAGCTTTCCAGACATCAATAAAGATGAGTAATAAGTCTAACTATTTTGGGCTATGAAGCGGGAATTGTGGGAAGTCGTTCTTGACAGGTGGGCGGTATGAGCATATTATAAAACTTTACGGCAAAAAAGATGGGCGGTGAGGCAAAAGTAACGTGGTTTTGACGTCCGAGCATATTTTTATTGGTTTGTTAGCGATTGTGAATCTTGCTGCGGGGTTCGGCGGAGCAATTGCGATTGCGAAGCGGCTTAACAAATTAAACAACGGGCAGGTGAGAACTATCCGGTATTCTATGCTATTAGTGGGCATTTATTTGATTGAGTGTGTGGCATTTTCAGCAGGAATGGCTACGCAGGTATTCAGCGTGGGGCTGGCTTTTGTGTGGGGTATTGTTTTCGGGCTTTGGCTGCAAGGACGTGGCGCAGTGCGAGAGGTGCTGAAGGTATCGTTTTTTCTGTCTTTATATACTGCTTTGCCGACGGTAACATTCAGCGGTCTGGTGCTGATTGCATTTGCTGTCGGGGGCAATATCGTTAATGTCGAGGATGCGAGGAATTTTGGCATTCCCGGTTTTGTTCCGTGGCCATTGAATACCATACTGGGCTTCTGCACGGCTCTTATCGTAGGCACTGCTATTCTCAAAACGGTGATTACAACGGGTGAAGTTGGCTTGCTGCTCCATTTTGGGCAAAGGCGTGCGGTCCGCGATAGGCGGTTTTAAGAACGAACAATTAAACGGTAGATGAATTTGGAGACATCTTAATGTCCGAGACAAAACGTTCAGCAAACAATTGGTTTCGTGGGGTTTTGGGGATTATTGTTTTAGCAGCGGTTGTATATGTGGTAGTCCGCAACGTTGGGGTTTTCGGCAAGGTGGCGTTGGTTTTGCTTGGTTTTGGGGCGGTGGTTCTGACACACGAGTTTGGCCATTTTGTGGTTGCGAAGCTGTGCGGGGTAAAAGTTGAGGTGTTTTCGATTTTTATGCCGCCGATTCTGTTTGGTC
>CAYWXK010000087.1:0-8774 GCA_964462515.1 uncultured Pirellulales bacterium | reverse complement strand
AGGATGTTGCCCAAACAATTTTGTCTTGAGGTTAAACTTGGAAAAATTTAAGCCAGGATTGAAAAAGGATGTAACATCGATTTTTCAGGGAGTGCGGATTCCTAACAATGTCCACCCTCACCAGTCTCCTGATGCATCTGTGCCAAATAGCGCTGGTGATTTCGGCCCAAAATCACTGTCATCGAACAATCAAACTCCTCTGCATCCCAGTCCTCAGCCGCGTCTATGGTTCCCGCAGGAAACCTCCGCGCACGAAAGCTCTAAATTTGCTTCTATTATGGAGGCCTTCAAGCAGTTGCCCCTGCGAATTTTCCGACCTCGGTCAGCCTTGTCCCAAAAGCGTCGCTTATCAATTTCAAAGCATCTACTCGGTTAATTTCACCCCTATACCTGAACAAAACACTACTTTTGAGCCATTTTTGTAGCTTTGCTTTGCCCTTATTGCTGATTTTACGCACACAAAAAAGTTTCAAAAATCTCTTTCGCCTACTTGACTGTTGTTGACGGGAAGCATATAATAAAAATACGTTTATTGGGTTCGCCAATTACTAAATTTAGGAGTGTGAACCAATGAAAACAAAACATTTCTATAATCCCGCATTAGGTTGCCTGGCGGCAGTAACTTTGCTAATTTGGATACTTCCCACCGCGGCGGCAAACACCCCAAATAGCAATAGCATGCTTGCATCCGAAGCTGACGATGCCTCGTTCAATTTTGGAGAGGTATCGTCATTTTTCGCTGCCAAACGGCCGGTTCGTTATCGGCTGGTTGAAGGCAGTATGCTCGTGGATGAGTGCATTATTTGTGGCAGGCCGCCCATACCTGTGCCTATCAGAGGCACCTTCTGGTTGGAACTAACAGGCCGGGATATGTGGTTCTTATATTTTGCCGTGCGTGGCTTGAGATTTACGAGCTTCGATTCGCAATTTAAATATATTGGCCAATTGGAAGGCAAATACGAAATAGGGGGAGATTTCGCCTACGTCCATCAGATGGCGCTGCGGGGACGCATCAACGACTTCAATGACCTCAAGTTCGATAGTGGAGTGGCTTTTCCACAGACTCCATTTCCCTGGATTGAGATTGACCTTTACCAGGTTCCTCCTACGGACCCACTCCACACATTTACGATACATCTGGTGGCCGTGCCCTGGCCTGCTGTGCTGTTTTCAACAGAAACAGGTTTTACATCATCAATAGGTTCGAGACGTATTAGCGATGGTGACCTGTTAAGCTCAACCGGGCGAGTGGTTCGCACAAATGGCGAGCTGGCTGCTCGGCTGGGCATTATGCTGCCGGCGCCGGACATCGGCCTTGATGCCGTAATGTGGCCCATTCGACCATTTTCATCACGCTGGGAAGTCTGGTTTTCGCCGGAGAAGGATATTTTAAGCGAAAGACTCGGCCCATTGAGTAACGGTGACCTCTTGAGTAGTGCAGGTCGGGTCGTTCGGCGTAATAGCGACCTTATCAAGCCGTTCGCCCCACAGCCGCCTGTGCCGGACATTGGCCTTGATGCTGTAACGCGTGGCCCTGATGGTATCTTGCTATTTTCTACCGAGGAGGGTTTCTTTTCCGAAAGTCTTGGGACGTCGGTGGGTGATGGTGACCTTCTTCGTGAGGATGGAAAAATATATAAGAGCAGTTCCGATTTGTTGGCTAAGTTCCATCCGATTGAGCCTCGGCCAATTCTTTTTGGTCTTGATGCAGCCTTTGTTTGGCCGCACGGCGAGGTCTGGTTTTCTATAGAAGTTGATTTCGTGGATGGCCAGTTAGGGCCCATAGGGCACGGCGACCTCTTGAGCAGTCTCGGCCGAATCGTGGCGCGTAATAAAGAATTGCTCGCTCCTTTCAGGCCTGTCGAGGATATAACCGACTTTGGTTTGGATGCTCTCCAGATTTTCTGGCCATATCGTGTTGCAGACCTTGACTTTAATGGCAGTGTGGATTTCGGAGACTTTGCCGTCTTCACATCTGTTTGGAAAAGTAATGCCGATGACCTCAAATGGAATCCTGATTGCGACATTAATATCCCCTCAGACGATTTGGTCGATAGTCTCGACCTCGGACTGTTCGCTGAGCAGTGGCTTGAATTTGTTGCACCCTGACCGGTAAGTATCTTTTATACCTCGTTTAGCCCTTGTCCGCCACCTGTTTGGCGGAGTCGCCGGCACGGCGACGATCTATACTTGTCGTTTTCTGACAGCCATATTTAAGGAAGCCAAACGATGAAGGTGAATATAGCATCGCATATTCTCGAATTGCTCGAAGGTGACATCACCGAAATGGACACCGAGGCCATTGTTAATGCAGCCAATGCACAATTAATTTTAGGCGGCGGCGTAGCAGGGGCAATCAGAAAAAAAGGCGGACCAAAAATCCAGCAAGAGTGCGACAAAATCGGAGGCACTTTCGTAGGCGGTGCCGTCATAACCACAGGAGGTAATCTGAAGGCGAAATACGTTATCCACGCCGTCGGGCCGCAAATGGGCGAAGGAAACGAGGATGAAAAACTGAAAAATGCAACCTTAAACTCGCTTAAATTAGCCGACAGCAAAAATCTAAAAAGCATTTCTTTCCCCGCTATTAGCACCGGCATCTTCGGCTTTCCTATTCAAAGGTGTGCCGAGATAATGCTTCAAACGACCATCACATATCTGAAGGGTGAAACCGGCTTAGAAAGGGTCGTCTTCTGCCTTTACGGCAGGGACAGTTACCAGGTCTTTGAAAACCAGCTAACGCAGTTCACCAAAGGCAAATTAAACCCGTGAGATATGATAATTATCTCAAGGGTTTAACCCACAATATATGATAATTATCTCACGGGTTAAAAATGAGGGCGATAGTTTTAGAAAACCGCTTACCATTGGAGCAGGCCCTTCGTCACGCTGTTGAGAAGGGCAGGCCAATGAGGCTCTTTTGTCGCTTAAGCAGGCAAAAATCCTCGCCGCTGCTGTAATCCTCAAGCAGTCCCAAAAAAAATATCAAGTTTCAAGGAGAGAATTATGCAAAAGAGAATATTACCAGAGGAAAAAATGATAATAATTGATATTTGGCTTAAACACCCGATAAACAATATAAAAATTTTATAAATTTTAGCTTGCCTAATGAGATTTTTTTATTATTTTAGGAGAGCAATAACCTGATGCTGTTAAGTAATGTCTTATTACAAGGAAGTAATTGTGGCACTAATTTAAGGAGATTGAAATGAATGTGCCGATAAAAGCAGCGTTGTTAATAATGATTTCTTTAGTTCTTTTTTTTACTACAAATTTCTCACAGGCCCTTAAAGCAGCCCCAAACCAAACAAATGTTCAAGATGCTATTGATAGAGGGTCTTCCAGCAATCCCGGTATTCCCGATTTACCAGAGGACACAAGTCCGCGTTTCAAAATGAAAGAAGTGCGTATCAGCGGCAACAGTCTGGTATCTACGGATGAGTTATTTGAAGGATTGCCGGAGGTCTATGCTGTCACAAAACAGAAAGACGATACCACTATCAAGGAAATCTACGACTTTCGTGTTTTGCGCGAAATTATTCTCCAGCCGGGCCAGGACCGTGAAGTTTCCAGGAAAACCATTCAGGGCTTAACAGAGTATCTGCTGTCAATATACCAGGAGAAAGGTTATGCCGGCATCTATGTTTATGTCCCTGCAAAAGCTGTTAAGGGAGAGGCAGAGCTGCAAGATGGAATCTTACAAATAAACATTATTGAGGGCAAAGTAGAAAAAATCGCCATAAAAAGATACGATTTAGACCGCCAGCCGCAAGAAAAAGAAGTGCTCAAAAGCTCCGTGATAGAATCCTGGTCACCAATACAGGAAGGAGAGGTAATCAATAAGAAGGCATTGGATGGTTTTGTAAGATTGCTTAATCTAAACCCGGATAGATATGTCTCTGCGGTCGTCTCGAGAAGTGATAAGCCGGACTCACTTAATTTAAACTACGATGTTTATGAGACCGACCCCTGGCATTTGTATATGCAGGTCGATAATGCGGGGTCGGAAGATCGCCGATGGAGTCCGCGAGTTGGTGTTGTTAATACCAATCTAACAGGTATAGACGATAGGTTTTCTCTTACTTATCAAGCTAAGCCGGATTCTATAGATGAGAACTACGCGGTATTTGGTAGTTATGAGCTTCCGTTATTTTCGCCAAAATTACGTATGGGATTTTTTGCAGGCTATACCGAATTTGATGTGACGACCCATGCCGGACCTTCGATAGACTTTTTAGGAAACGGTTGGTTCTATGGTAGCACTTTGCGCTATAATGTATTTCAACTAAAAGACTGGATGTTTGACTTTATTGGTTCGGTAAGCCACGAAGAAAGCAAGATTACGCCTTCCTTGGGATTAAATGCTGATGTCGAGATGAACCTATATGGACTTGGTGCTGAGATTCATCGTTCCAGCGACATTGCCAACACATCCATTTCGTTTAACAGGTTTGATAGTTTTGGCGGTTCCAGCAAAAGTGAGTTTGAAGAGGCCAGGACAGATACCGACCCTGACTTCACCATATATACCGCTGCACTTTCACACAGACAATTTATGGCAAAGGACAAGATTCACGAGTTGACCGGTACTTTCAGAGGCATTTTTCCGGATGAACGGCTGATTCCAGCCAAAATGACTCCGTTTGGAGGGTTATACTCGGTCAGAGGCTACAAAGAGGATAGGATTGTTGCAGATGGAGGCATAATAACTTCGCTTCAATACAGGTTTGATTTAACAAAATACGAGCAAAATCAAATCTCAGCGGAGCCGGAGCAGACAGGCTCTAATAAAAACAAGGAGACCTGGCCTCCCAATGTTTCTCTGTTGGCGTTTACCGACTATGGACACGCAAAAACAGAAGACCCCGTAATAGGTGAGGATGAAAATTATAACCTGTGGGGTGCTGGTGTAGGCGCCCTGCTCGAGATGGGAGTTCACTTAGATGCTTCGCTATATTATGCCTGGCCTTTACACAGTGTGGAGGGTTCGAGCAGCAGCGATGGTAGGCTGAACCTTAGTTTCATATATCGTTGGTGAAAATCGGCCTTATAGTATAGCCGGTTGATTTGATTTTTCGGATAAAAGCAGTTTATGTCGATATTTAAAAAAGCATTGCCTTTGTCAGGAGACAGACAAATGAATTACAAGAATCAGACAAAATCCTTGAGCAGGCTGTTCGGCACTTTTGTGATAATGACCATTACAATATTTAGTCTGTGCGTTTTGGTTGCCCTCGGTGGGCCGCAGGATGCAAAGGTTGTGAACGGTCAGGCATCGTTCCAGCAAAGTGGCTATAATACCACGATTACTGCTTCTAATAAGGCGATAATTAATTACAGCAGCTTTGATATTGCGCGCCCGGAAATTGTCCAGTTCATCCAGCCCAGCAGCAGTGCCTCGGTCTTGAACCGTATTCTGTCGGCAAATCCGACCGCCATTGACGGTACACTGTTGGCAAACGGAAGGATTTTCTTTGTCAATCCTGCGGGTGTTATCATTGGCAATGGGGCCAGAATCAACGTTAACCAGTTGGTTGCTTCGTCCCTGAACATATCAAACTCCGATTTCATAAATGGACGGTATAATTTTGCCGGCGGCAACGGCCCTGTAATTAATCGCGGCGACATCTCCGCTGAAAAAGTTTATCTCGTCGGCAAACAGGTTGCCAACTCCGGGACTATAAGCTGCCCCGATGGATACGTCGTAATGGCTTCAGGAGATAGGGTGTTCCTCGGCGAAGTCGGCAGCGACGTAATGGTTCAGGTAGATGTGCCGTCTTCACCTGGCTCGGCTGAACCGATAGAAGGCGCAGCCGTCCTTAATGAAGGCACAGTCGATGTTGGTGGCGGCACAATAGTTTTGGCTGCCGCCGGCGATATTTATTCGCAGGCAATCTCAAATGTCGGCACCTTGTCGGCTTCGGCCCAGAGCGGTAATGCCGGCCAAGTCAAACTTGCTGCCGCCGATGGCGTAATTGCCAATACCGGCTCTATCGAGGCAAAAAGTGGTTACGGGACAGGCGGGATAGTTTCTGCCGAGGGCGAGACAATAGTTAATATAGGAACAGTTGACGTTACCGGCACCGAAGGCGGACAGGTCGCAATGCAAGCTGCTGAACGCCTCGGGCAGTTTGGAACCATCCACGCTGATGGCACTATTGCAGATGGCGGCGACATCGACCTGGTGGCGGGCGACATAACTGTTGTCGGTAGCGAAAGCATAACTACCGCAAACGCCGGCCTCAACGGCAATGGCGGTGAAATCAGGGTCCTGGCAAATATGGATGATGGCTTTGCCGGTCTTGGACCGGATGCGACTTTACAGGCAAAAGGCGGCACAGAATCCGGTGATGGCGGTTTAATTGAATTAAGCGCCCGTAACTTCCAGACTTGGGCAGGTATTGATGTTTCAGCTCAAAACGGCGAACCCGGAACATTCCTGCTCGACCCCTGGGATATTTATATAAGAGATTCTTTGCCCAATTTGGAGGATTACGATGATGGTGGTGTACCCCTTCCTGATTTTTGGCTGCAGGGTGATATGGGCCTTGCTTTCGCTACAGCAGATTGGGATGCTGAGCCAGATGGGTGGTCTAACGAAATTGCTTCCTGGTATTTAGTAGGTTTAACTGGGAATATAATTCTGCAGGCAAGACACGATATTATCATTGACCAGATAACTACTTACGATCTGGATTGGACTTTACCGGCAACATCAGCCAATCTTATCTTCCAGGCAGGTCGCGATATTACTTTTTCCGCCGGTAGTGGACCTCAGTCCTGGTATATTGAGACAAATGGGGGCTATATCCATCTCGAAGCCGATAGCCGCCATTCCGGTTACTGGGATGGATTTGGACAGATTGACCTGGGTGGGGTTATCCTGAACCCTTACGTCGGCGGCAATGTTACTATGATAGGAAACGATTTTATTATGGACAATGCCGCCTTAGGCTGGTTCGTTCCTATAGGCACTGTCACCATAGGGCCGGCTTCCAACGGTATGGCTATCACATTAGGTTCTGCCTCGATGCTTAATAATACTGAACTGGCTAACATTTGGACGAATTCGCTTATTATAGGTAAGGCAACAACCGCCGGCAGCAATGGCGCCGGGGCAGGCGCGAGCACTTTTACTGCTGGAACTATTACAGTAGATGATGCGGTAATAAACTGGGCCGGTCTTCTTCACCTTATTGCCGGCGGTATTGATGATGCCGATACCACAGGCGCATCGAATCTTACTACTTCTAATCTCATTTTGGAAGCAACCGGCTCAATCGGCAGTAACCTTAATCGGCTTGACCTTGATGCTACATTCGTTGATATAGAAAAGGGAGGACTGGGAGCAACTGATGTGGTTCTTTATGACCATAGCGGCGGAATAGACCTCCTGGATTTGAATGGTGATGGATACAGTGCAGACCTGGCAGCGGGTAATTTAACTGTTACGGCCGCAAGTCCTATTATTGTAGATGACGATATCAGCTCTCCCGGCAACATTACTTTAACTGCTTCTGAGACCGGAGGAGTTGACACCGATGACTTAGATATTAATGCCAATATAACCTCTACCGGCAGTAATGTAACTTTGCGGGCGGGGGATGATATCGACCTCACAACGTCAGGCCCCTATACCATACAGTCTCAATTAGCAGCAGGGACAGTAACTCTGACCGCAGCTTATAACGATTCTGGTACAGATAGTGGCGGTTCTATCTTAGGAGACCAGACAACAGTCAAAGCTGATAATATAACTTTACAGGTTGCCGGAACTGCCGCTGGGACCATAGGCAATTCCACCGCCAATCCAGTACAAATCGACCTTGGGACCGGAACATTGACTCTTAGAACCGGTGCTGCTGGTGGTGATATCTACGTTGATGAGACTAATGGTAATCTTTATATGTCAGATGTAGTTATGAATACTGCCACTGGGGCGCAAAACGTTTATCTCGAAAATAGCAGCGGTATCATTGATGTGGACCGTGCAATTAATACGGATGATAATTTGAGGTTTTATACTACCAACTTAATTACCCCCAAAGATATTACCTTCTCTTATATAGCGGGTACTGCGATAACCACAACGGGCAACGTAACTCTGGATGCCACTGGAGCAATCAGAGACAGCGTAACTGACTTACCCAAAGTTATTGATATCATAGGTTCAACGATTAGCTTAACTGCAGACTCCGGTGGAATCGGAACACCCGCGACAGGAAATGATGGTGTTCTCGAGGTAACGGCAACTACGGAGTTGAATGCCGATACCACGACAGATGGTTCTAATATAAATATATACAGCGTAGGAAATCTTCCTATCGGCGTTATAAATGCCGCTGGAGGACAAGTTACTCTTACTTCTACAGGTAATATGACAGATGTCACCGTAGCCGAGACGGCCAACATCATCGGCTCCAGTGCAGCTCTTTCTGCTTCGACCGGTATTGGCGATGGGGTGGCGCCGGACACCGATGACATAGACACAGCAATTAATACCCTTGCTGCGGTCACCGAGTCCGGCGACATCCATCTTCAGAATACCGGCACATTGACCATTGGGACGGTGGGTATTCTGTCCGGTGTGACTATAACGGATGCGTTGGCGAATAATAGCGGCAATGACCATATTACGATACGTGCAACCAGTCCGTTGACGGTATCGGCAGGCAATCCGGTTGTTAATAACGATGGCGGCAACATTACTCTTGCTGCTGAGGGGACTGCGGGTACGGATGACCTGACCATCAATGAGGACATAACAGCGACGG
>CAYWXK010000086.1:0-9231 GCA_964462515.1 uncultured Pirellulales bacterium | reverse complement strand
CAAGGTAACGGAAATAATAAATAGAAAACAGCAAATTGAAAATGAAAAAACCCCGCAGCGCATCCTTTCGCCACGGGGCAATGAAAATAGCTACGAAACGTAAAGCGGCACCAAAATTAAGTTTGATACAGTCCTGACTTTAGTTTTTGTTAAAGAGCTATTGTAAAGATAATTTTAGTGCGGCTCAAATCTTTTTACTTTGGCACCTCGCCCGAACCTCCAACAATTTTATCCAGTTTCTTTACCTGCGTGCCAGTTCTCCTGGGTATTCGCACAGCCACGCCGAGCCGGCCTAATTCACCGGCCACATCGGGCTGCCTGGGGTCAAGCTGAAAACTGCGGACAAGATATTCCCTGGCGCGAATTAAATCGTTCTTGCGCAGATAATAGTAACCAATCTCCCTATTAACCCTGGCCGAATTCGGTGCTAAATTCAGCGCCTGCATATAACAGGACAAGGCATAATCATCGAGCTGCTGCTTTGCAAATGCCAGGCCGAGTTTAAGGGATTCTTCCGGCGAGCCGGAAACCTGATTGATATAGAGATCGGCGGCAACTTTAGCTGTGGCGGTCTTGCCGCTACTTTGCAATACCTTTACCTTCGCCGCCTGTGCAGGCCTGTGAGCAGGAGCAAAACTTAGCGCGATATTGTAATGGTATTCAGCCTTGGACCAGAGGCCATCGGCCTGGTACAGTTCGCCCAGTTGAAAATGGGCATCGGGATTTTCGAATTTGCGGTCGAGCTCTTTTAATAAACTCTCTTTCCTGAGGTCGGTTGCCGTGACCTTTAGCTTATCGGTTGCCACAGGCGCAGGTTGTGTAGTTTTTTGTGAGCTTTCGCACCCCCCGAGCAACAATGGACATGCCAGGATAACCAGCGCCAACAGCACTACAAATTTTCTAACACCCAACATTATGCCTCCATTGTACTGCACTTATTTGCTCCATAAGGCACATAAGATAGAGCTTACGACCTACAACTAAGGATTATTGTGACGTGTGAAAAGAAAATTTCAAGAAAAAAATCTGAAAACAATCAAATAAATTATCATTTTTTTTAAGAAAATGCCCCGATACCTGCATTTTTTACAAAACTTTTGAACCTTGTTTTGCCCTCTGTAATAAAATATGCAGATGCAGCGACTACTATAACAAAGGCCAATTGCTAAAAAGGAGACTTGCTTGCAAGTTATTGATTGGCAGGTAATTGTTAAAAAATACGGACCAATCGTCTGGCGGACTGCATATAGACTGCTGGGCAACCATACGGATGCCTCTGATTGCTTTCAGGAGACGTTTGTTTCGGCCCTGCAGGTTTCGCAACGTCAGCGTGTGCGTAATTTTTCTGCACTTTTAGTGCGACTGGCCACTGTGAGAGCAATAGACTGCCTGCGTCAGAGGATTCGGCAGGTGAAGTCTAATTCGGCTGATGCCGCCTGGGCAGCGATTCCGAGTGAAAATCTGGGACCAGTGCAGCAGGTGCAGCAGCAGGAATTGACCGAGAGGCTGCGAATGGCCATAAGCCTGCTGCCGCCACAAGAGGGGCAGGTTTTTTGCCTGCGATATTTGAATGATATGAGCTACCGGCAGATTGCAAAACAACTCGGCATCAAAACCAATGCTGCCGGTGTCCTGCTGCACCGTGCACGAATAAAACTTCGCGAATACTTTGAGCCATCGTCTGATAAATACAAAAGTAGTGAGGTATAAGCTATGAAAAACAAAGATGACCTTTTAAGCAAGGCTACAGAGACCCTTGCACAAACGCCGGTCCCACCGGGGCCGCCGCAAGAAACTATCGATGCGACTATTGCGAAGCTAACCGAGGCTGCCGGCACAGTGCCAACAAAAACAACCACGAAAAGAATTCTGCTTCCAGACTTACTCAAGATGATAAGCAGTATTTCTAAATTAGCTGCGGCGGCAGTTATATTGATAGCCGCCGGGTATTTAGCCGGTCGATTGTCGGCACCGAAGCCGCCGGATGTTGAGCAGCTTCAGGCGGCTATTGAGCCGGTCATTCGCCAGAACCTTCTTGAAGAGATGGGGCGATACTGGCAATTAAGCTCAGCGGTCAGTTATGCCCGTCTTAAAGACCAGCTTGACCAGCAGTACCGCCAGGATTTGAATCAGTTTGCAACGCGGACTTTAGCCGCCTCCACCACCGTGACAAATCAGTTGCTTGAGCAGCTTATAGATGCAATCAACGCGGCCCAGACGCAAGACCGCCGGTGGGTTGCTGCAGCACTGCAACAAATAGAAACAAACCGCCTGCAGGATAAAACCCAGCTTAGCAGCGGCCTGGTGACATTAGCAAGTTATACTGAGGATGAGCTGCTGCGGGCAAGATATGACATAGCGAAATTTCTGGCTGACACACAACCGAACATTGTGCCGCCGGATACATCAGAAACCGAAAACCCATTTGAAAGAAAGGAGTAAAAAATGAGACCTTTTATTTCGACAGTCGTTCTTATGATGCTCATTCTGGCAACACCGGCTTGCGCCCCGGCCCAAAGCGCAGGTGAAGAGGGGCTTGAAGAAGCCGTAGCCGGTGCGCAAAGGGATGCAGAAGCGGCAGCAAAGGAAGCACAAGAACAGGCAGAGGCTGAAGTTAGCGCCGCACAAAATCAAGTAGAGGCTTCTCAGAAAAATTTGGATGCCACACAAGAAGCTCTCAAACAAGTTGACTACCTCGTCTATCAGGCAACGGCTGCGAGTTTGCCAGCAGCGGACCAAGAGTCTACGGTGAGCATGAATGAAAACTTACTCCTCCAATTGCACTCACAAGCTGCACAAACGATTCTGGTAATTCCTGTTGAAGAAATTAAGGCAGAAGACCTGGCTGCAATAACCGAGGACGTCGGCATAATGTGCCGCATTTTCGACAAGAAGCTCCGCCAGGAATATGGTCTTAACACTTCACTAAAGTGGGACCCGTTCGGTAGATCTGCCGGTCCTGAAGCTATATACCTTGAGGGCTATGGAGTGATTTTTCTGCTCCAGGTGGATTTCCCGCTGGCCCCTCCATCTGAAATCAAAGAACAAGAGCCTAACGAGCAGGGCGATTTAACCTGGGAAGAGACCAAGCGTGAGCTGTATTCGCAACAAGAGGACGTCGGCCACAGTCAGGAATCGCGGATTGTAATCTCCAGGCGGGTGGGAGCACCTACCAGGGAATACGATGGCGAGAAAGTCGAGCAGCTTAAAGATTTGATTATCAAGTCCTTAAAGCATGCAGCGAACATTCGAAACCTAAAACCCGAGGAATCGGTCATCATAACAATCAGAGGCTGTGCCCCTGTCGATGTCATTTTAGAAACCGTAGAAACCCGTCCTAGTTCTGCTGCCCCTCAAACAGGCACAAGTCGTTTATCCACGGCTTCACCGCGCTCTGATGCATCTCAACGAGGCACAAGTCGCACTGCCACAACTGCAAGCAGAAAACGCGCCGACCTTATGCAAACACTCTTACGCACAAAGGATGTGTCCGGAGGGGCCACAATAATGACTATTCGTGTCAAAAAGGCCGACATTGACATCTTTGCAAAAGGCAAGGCCAACTTCGACCAGCTCCTCCAGAAAGTTCGTATAAACACATATAGCGCAGGCGGTCCCAGCACGGTTATTCAGACAGTTCAACCAGAAGTGAAATTTCAACGATAAAAACCATAAAACAAGGGCGAGCTAAATCAGCTCGCCCTTAATTTTTGACCTGTCTCACACAACTGCTCAACATTCATTTCGCATACACTTTTGAACCGCTTTATCTCAACTCCCCTGCCGCCTATCGGGCTGATTGCTGAACAGACCTAACCCAGCGAAACGGCATATTCGAGAAGCACACACAACGGTGCCAGTGTCCCTGCACCTGCCGTGCCGATGGTTTGACGTCCCTACTATACTAATGTATAATACGGACGTGAATTGATAATTGAGCCAGACCGGAACCAGGCTCACAAATTCCGTATGTATTGCGCTGGGTTTTGCAAAGTAAAAATCGCAAATAAAAAAGTGGCACACGGCGTGGCGTATGCCACTTTTGGGAAAACACTCAACTCAAGAGGCAATCTATGAAAGTCGGCAGAATCGGCAGAATTATACAGATTCTAACAACGCTGCAAGCAGGAAAAAACTATGCTGTCAGCGAGCTATCAAAGATGTTTGGAACGAGCCGGCGGACAATCTTTCGCGACCTCAAAGAATTACAAGCCATCGGTGTTCCATATCATTATGATGCCGAGGGCGGCGGCTACATCATATCGCCCGAATTCTTTCTGCCGCCCGTGGACCTAAATTTAAAAGAGGCGCTGAGCCTGCTTTTATTGGTTCATAAGGCAAACGTTCACATACAGCTACCCTTCAAAAACTCGGCGCTGCTTGCCGCCTTGAAAATAGAAAATAATCTTCCCTCCGGAATCAGACAATACTGCAACATAGCTCTACGCAATATCTCTGCCAGGGCCGGCGCCCAAGCGACAATTTGCCCTTTGGGCGGACTCGAGAGAACCTTCGCCCAACTGCAGGGGGCGATAGCAAAAAAACGCAAAGTGAATATGCGATACCACTCGCTTTTTGAGGGCGAAATTATCGACCTCCAGCTATGCCCATATCATTTGTTCTACAACCAGCGAGCCTGGTATGTGCTGGGCCACTCGAGCCTGCACAAAAGTGTCCGAACCTTTAAGCTTAACCGCATCAAGGAACTGCAAACTACCGATAAACGCTTTGTGGGCGGCGAGGATTTCGATGTGAATGGTCACTTAGGCAAGGCCTGGTCAATGATACCGGAGGGCCGAATCTACGATATCAAGCTGCGGTTCCTGCCCAAAGTGGCCAATAACGTTACTGAGGTGCAATGGCACAGCACGCAAAAAGTTACCTACAACGACGATGGCTCTGCCATTATGGAATTTAGCGTTGACGGCCTGGGCGAAATAAGCTGGTGGGTACTGGGCTATGGCGACCAGGTCCAGGTGCTTTCCCCAAAGGCGCTGCGAGATAAAATTGTTGAAGTGGCAAAAAATATGGTCAAGCTCAACGAGAGAATCTAATTGAGAGCTTCCGCGCTATCCCTTGCAATCCAGGCCAACTACGGGTAAACTAATATAATAATTTTTGTGAATGAACTTCAGGCCGGTATTCTGGCAAAGACAAGTGCCAACGTAGCTCAACGGCAGAGCTCTGGTTTTGTAAACCAGGGGTTGTCGGTTCGAATCCGACCGTTGGCTTTTGTTTTGCGCCCCATCTTTGGCAGGGGTGAATTTTTCAAATAAAAAGGCCGGTCTTACAAAACCGGCCTTAACTTCACGGTGATATTTACGCGGCTATCTTAGAACTTATACTTCATACTCAACGTTGTCCAGAGCTCATCCTTATCCCAGTCGCCCCCGGCGGCTAAACAGGACCTATCCATTGTAATCTGATAGTAAACAGCAGGTGTGAACACTATATTCTTCGCCAGCTCGAAGTCGGTTGAAACGCCAAATACAGCGTTTGACCAATCGTGGTCGATGTTCTGTCCCTGCGGCCCGACGCCATCATTAAAGACCGCCTCTGAGTGAAGATTCCATACTCTCGGTTTGTTTGTAATCGGGCAAGTCGTTTCCAGGCCGTAATCAAGCATAAAGATGTGTGCAAAACCAGAAGCGGTTCCGCCAAGAGGAGAGCGACTTCCGACGAAAGAGTCGCTGTGGGCCGGCCACAACTTGACCAGGACATAAGCCGGGACCAAACCCTTGACAGGAAGCAATCGCGGCCAGGCCAGAACCAGATGCATTTCCTGCGCATCAAGTAAATCACTGGAACTGTCGGGTAGAGCATTGAAATTGTCGGGGAAATTGTAATAGAAATACCCGAGTCGATAGTTTGTCTGACAAGGCTGGTCCGCACAAAGAACGTTATCATAGAACAGGTAGTATCTGAGCCATTCGGCACCTTCGTAGCCGCTTGAGTTTGCCCTGGAGCTGTGCACCTGAAATCCCAAACCAGTCCCCCACAGGTCAAAGGTGACGCTTGGCTGGATACCGCTTTTGTCGTTATAGACATCCAGTCCTCGCCATACATTCTTGCTCAGGTACGTTACATCGACGACTCCGTGCAGCCCGCCTTTTTGCTCTTGCGCCAAGCCGGTTGCTGCCAATAGGATAACAATAATTGGTAATGCTACTTTCTTCATTTGAAATTCTCCTTATAACAATCATCCTTAACAAAACTTTTCGACACTCCTTATATCACAAACCCCCCAATAAACGAATCCTACCATTTGCCTGTCTTTCTGGCCTCTGCCTTCGGCAATTTGTCAAGTTCGGCGGTATATTTTCTTATGTCCTCATCCGGCAGAGCGTAATCGGAAAGTTTTCCTGACAGATAGGCATCATAGCCGGAGAGGTCCATAAGGCCGTGCCCACTGTAATTGAACAGGATTACTTTTTCCTTGCCTTCTTGTTTGGCAGCTTCTGCTTCATCGATGACAGCGGCGATTGCGTGACTTGTCTCGGGAGCAGTAATAGCGCCTTCAACACGAGCCCAGGTCAGGGCAGCTTCGTAACATTTATTCTGATGGTAAGCCTTCGGCTCAAAAAGGCCTTCGACGATGCCCTGGCAGACCAGAGGAGCCATTCCGTGATAACGCAGCCCGCCGGCATGGATGGGCGGCGGAATAAATGCGTGCCCAAGTGTGTACATCGCCAGAAGCGGTGTCGTGCAGGCAGTATCCCCAAAGTCATAACGGAATGGCCCGCGCGTCATCGACGGACAGGCAGCAGGTTCTATCGGCATAATCTTTATATTGGCGCCGTTAATTTTATCGGCTGTGAATGGGAATGCCAGACCAGCGAAGTTGCTTCCACCGCCGGCACAACCAATCACGACATCGGGCAGCTTTTCGCCGGCAGCCTTCAACTGCTTCTTTGCCTCAAGACCGATTATGGTCTGATGCAGCAGCACGTGGTTTAACACGCTTCCCAGCGAATATCGGGTCTTGCCTGTCCTGTCTGTTACCGCTGTCTCAATGGCTTCGCTGATAGCTATTCCCAGACTACCCGGCGTTTTGGGGTCTTTCTGCAGTATTGTTCTACCGGCGTTTGTCTCGGTGCTTGGACTGGCGACACAATTGGCGCCCCAGACGGCCATCATAATCTTGCGGTAAGGTTTCTGCTCATAACTTATTCTGACCATAAAGACCTTGCATTCCAGTCCCATAAGGCAGCAGGCAAAAGACAGGGCGCTACCCCACTGGCCTGCGCCGGTCTCGGTCGTCAATCGCTTGATGCCAAACTGCTTGTTATACCAGGCCTGCGGGACAGCGGTATTGGGTTTGTGGCTTCCCGGCGGACTTAGACTTTCGTCTTTGTAATAAATCCGTGCGGGTGTCTTCAAATGCTTTTCCAATTGCACTGCCCTTTTCAAAGGCGTTGGTCGCCAGCGATACAGAATATTAAGAACCTCTTCCGGAATATCTATCCATCGCTGGGCGCTGACTTCCTGCTCAATCAGGTTCATAGGAAAGACAGGTGCAAGCATATCCGGCGTTACAGGCTTGCCATCGGGCGTAACCGGCGGCAGCAGCGGAGTAGGCAGGTCCGCTGCCAGATTATACCACTGACGCGGAATATCACTTTCTTTTAGCAGAATCTTTTGCTCCATCTTTATTCTCCCTTAAATTTTTCCATAGAGTAATCTAATATACAAAAACACCAAATTCTAAGCATCAAAAATTGCCTGTCAAACAAATTTAATCAAATTCGTTATCCCGTGCAAGTATTATCAATATATTCGAAAACTAATCAATACTTTTTATGGCCAATTTAGCAAAATTTTTGCTCAGGAAGTATGGCTTTGTGCTCTTCCCACACACGCCCGTCCCGAGCGTGAGAGGTTCATCTCGACCTATCACTCCGCCAGCGTGCGCCTGCCTTGCTCTACTGTCACCGCATCGAGAGAGATGTTGCCGCCGGCGGCAACGATTTGCTGCCCCTCTCGCGAGAGCAGAAATAGCAAGAACTCCGCCGCCGGGCTACCGAGCGGTTGGCGCGGGGGCTTGTTCACATAGATGTAGAGGAACCGGCTTAGCGGGTACTTCTGGCTGCGGACGTTCTCCTCCGTCGGGGCATAGAAACGCCCATCAGCCCCGGCTATCTGGACTACCCGCACCCGCTTACAGGCGAAGAAGACGCTGGCAAATCCGATCGCTCCCGGATCCGCGGCAACGCCTTGCACAATCGATGACCCTCCCCCCTCAACCCGCAGTGACAGCTGAAATGTGCCTCCATCCAGCACCTGCTGTTGAAAGATTTGGTGGGCGCCATCATCGGGGCCGTACCCGTACAGAGTGATCCGGCGATCGACCCACTCTGCCGTCAGTCCGGCCTGGCCCCACGTCTCAATCGAACTGCCGCCCCGGCGCTGCGTCTGGGAGAAGATACCATCCAGTTGCCCAAGCGTCAGCCCCGGCACCGGATTCTTCTTATCGACGTAGATAGCCAAGGCATCGGCAGCCACTTTGATCTCGGTGGGCGGGTAGCCGTACTTCTTGGTGAAACTCTGGACCTCCTCGGGCGCGAGCGGCCGGCTCATCGGCACGATGTCCGCCCGGCCCTCCAAGAGCGCCACGGGGCCGATGCTCGTCAGGCTCGCGGTGACTTGCACCGTTACGTCCGGGTACATTCGCCTGAACTCGGCCGCGAGGCGGGCCACGAGATTAGTGGTCGTGGACGCTCCGATGCTGGTGATCTTCCCCGTGAGACCAACTACGGGCTCGTAGGGCGTCAGCGCATCGGACAAAATGCGCGTGCCATTCGCGTCACCCTCGGCAACAGGGAAAGTGGTGTCGGCCTTATGGACGATTTGGTCGCTTGCGCCGCGCCCGTTGGTCACCGGCGGCGAGGAGCAGCCCACCACGACGGCACAGACAAGAGCAATGGTAACCATCAAGAACAGCCGCGTCATTTGGACCTCTCCTTTCTGCCTGCATCACTCGCGTTTCCCGCGACTAACCTGAGCCGCCGAATGACCAAGAACACCACCACTATACAGAAGATGAACGTCGCGAACAGGATGCCGATCGCCGCGTAGACCCTCCAGAAGGCGTCATACACCACCCGTTGGCTCTGCTCGGCTGCCATTTTCATCCGCTCGTCGGCCGACTGGCTCACCTGCTGAATCCGGCGGTCCCATTCCGATGATCCGAGCAATTCGTTCGACGACTTGAGCATATCGTTCATCTTTCCC
>CAYWXK010000085.1:0-9592 GCA_964462515.1 uncultured Pirellulales bacterium | reverse complement strand
TATTGGAAGACGGTTTCGAGGGGGACGGCGAAGGCGCGGGCGATGCGAAAGGCAAGAGGCAGCGAGGGGGCGTATTTGCCGGCTTCAATGGCAAGAATTGTCTGGCGGGTCACGCCGACACGGTCGGCTAATTGCTGCTGGGTCATTTCATCATTCTCAAACCGCAATTTGCGAATCTGGTTTTTTAATTCATTTTTCGCCATCTTTATTTCCCCCGGCCGTATTGCATCAGAATCGTCAGAGAGTACACAAGCATGACTATAATGAACATGATGAAAAGTGCGATAGGAAGCAGGCTAACCGGCATAATTCCACACTGATTGGTAATCATGAATGGTATGGTGCAGCCAAGGAAAACCAAAATCCAAAGTGTAATGTATGAAGCAAGAATCGCCTTTCGTTTAATAATCCTATCACGCTCATCGAAATCCACCTCGCTGGGACTTTGCTTTTTTCTGAAAAAGATAATTGATAAACCCATCGCGATATAACTAAGAACAAGAAATACCAGCGGCAATATTCTCAGCACAGGAACTTTATAAAGCCATGCTAAAGGTATGGTCATACTGAATACTAAAAGCAGTATCGATATAACCATCACCGCCATCGCGCCTTTTTGAGTTTTATTCATTTTTATTCCTCCAGCCGTACTGAATCAGGATAGCCAGATTTTGCACAAGCGTAAAAATGGCAAGCCCCCCCAAAAGTGTCAGGGGCATCACATTAACTGAGATAGAACCATGTGGACCAACGAGCCACCAAGGAATCACGCATGCTGCAACGAAATATAACCAAAGCACGACATACGCGGCCATAACCGCTCTTTTGTGGATTAATTGGTCTCGCTCATCGAAACTAACTTTCTTTTTTCCTTTGCGAATCTTGCCGGAGATGAAAGGAAATAACCAAAATAAACCACCCCAAATGGTAATGCTTGCAAACATAAACAGCGGGACGAAGGACATCCCCCTATCATAGGCGATAAATATGGCGACTCCGCCGGGGATGAGACAACAAGCTACTCCTAAAAGGAACCAAATCCATGCTTCTTGTGTTTTATTCATGACTTTTCTCCTCTACCCATCCAGCCGTATTGAATCAGAATTGCAACCGAATGTGCAAAGAAGACAGTCAGGGCAGCCCCGCCAAATATCATAGGCAACCATGTTACAGATATTGAGGCATGCGGTCCCAGAATGTAGAAGGGTGCCATGCACGCTACGGCTACGACCAAATAAGATGTGCCAAAGGCGGCAAGTGCTGCGCGGTGGTTGATGAGTTTGTCTCGTTCATCGCAAGTTACAGGCCTCTTGTCCTTTTTGAAGACCAAAGGCCCTAAGCCGCCGAAGCCGGCAACACCAATGAACCCAAGACCCGCAAGCGCTTTTGGCATCCCAACCTTAACATAAAGCACGGCAATGGCTGCTGTGCTGAGAATAACAGCCAGCGATATTGTAACTACAAGCAGCCAGGCGATTTTCTGTGATCTGTTCATATCAAATTCCTTTCTAAGCATAATTATAAGTCGTCTATGTTCGCTATACCATACATAATGTATCCTATACATTACATTATGTCAAGAGAATTTTACATAATTTTTCAAATCTTTTTAGCAAATATTGAGGAGAGGATGCACTGCTGAAATTATGAGGGTGTGTCCGATATATAAGGATATGACAGTTACCGACTTACGGACAAAACAGTGTCCTTTTTGTGCCGAGACGATTCAGGCCGGGGCAATTAAGTGCCGATTCTGCGGCGAATTTCTTAACAGCCCAAAGGCCAAATCGCTGCTGGCTGGCTCAAATTCAGACGCCCAATCAGAATCAGGTGAAGAGCCGGATGGTAATGTTCTGTTCGCCGGCAGTCCTTCTTTGTGGGGGGCGGCACCGGCGGTGCTTAAAGGATTGGTCATTATCGCGATTGCAATTTTTTTAGCCAAGGCGCCTGTTGAGAATCTATTAGGCTCAAAACTTAGCCAGAGTCAGTTGATGGATTTTGCTCGATACAGGTTTATTGTCGGTCTTGGAATCTCGTTAGCTGCGGCATTTTACATTGTCCTTAGATTGATTCGGCTGCGGATGGTCTATTACGAAGTTACGCCAGACAGAATCGAATGGAGCAGGGGCATCCTGGATAGAAAGGTTGATAATCTGGATATGTTCCGGGTTATCGACCTGAAACTCCGCAGGAGCTCCATCGACTGCATTTTGGGGATTGGCACGGTGGCTTTGATAACTACGGACAAATCTGACCCTGAATTTGTTTTTGAAAAGGTTCGGTATCCCCGCAGCCTCTACGATATTATCAAGAAAGCAACCCTCGAAGCCGACCGAAGGGGCGCTGTCGTGCATCTTGAATAACGAACCGATTTTGCCTAACCGCGGAGAGCACATTTGTTCTTCATCCGACCGAGCAGAACGTATTTGCCAAGTTTCACCTACGCCCCATTCAAGCAGTTTTTTGAAAAGATTAGTGGTGTGTACGGCACACCCTTACATTATCCACTTCGCTACAGTTTGCATTTTCAGTGTCGGTCTTGACGGCAAGCGGCACTTTCAATATACTGCTTATGTGAATAGTCTGAATTCCTGTTGTGTTCGTGTTAATATAGCTAAAAAAGGGGACTTATATATGCTTACGAAATATCTCGAAGCCGCAATGAAACGTGCACATTACGAAATATTAGCCGATGACGGCACATACTACGGGGAAATCCCGAAATGTCGAGGCGTGTATGCGAATGCCCCAACGTTAGAAGAATGCCGAAGCGAACTGGAACAAGCACTCGAAGATTGGATACTTTTTCGGATCTACAAGAACCTTGCACTACCCAAGATTGACGGGATAAAACTCACCATAAAAAAAGAGGTCGCGGCTTGATGCCCGTATTTGGCCCTATTTCACGGAAGGATTTGGTGCGCTATCTGCGCAAGATGGGTTTCGATGGGCCATATTCGGGAGGTAAACATCAGTTTATGCTCAAAGGTGATGTGACGTTGATAATACCAAATCCACATAAAGGCGACATTGGACGCGAACTGTTGGCACGTATTCTGCACCAAGCGGGAATCTCCCGTAAGGAATGGGAACAACTTGTCTAACCAGCGGCGGGTGAGTTATTGATAATTTTCATTACAGTGCGGCCGACAAGCAGTTCTGTTCGTGCGCCAGCAACCTTCTTTTGAGGGATAGCCCGGCAGGGGCGGAGAAGCCGCCAAGAGAGCCGTCACTGCGGATTACCCTGTGGCAGGGGATAATCAAAGGCAGCGGATTTTTAGCAAGGGCATTGCCGACAGCTCGTGATGCCAGCGGTTGGCCCAATTGTTTCGCTAATTCACCATAATTTATTGTCTGGCCGAATTTTATACTCTTGCAGGCATTCAGGACTGCTTTTTGAAACTCACTAAATCCATCAAGTAATACCGGGATATCAAAACTGAAATTTACATAAGCACCCTCAAAATAATCGATTATCTGCTGCTGGATTTCCTTGAAAAAAGTCTTTTCAAACTCGATGTTCCGCCGTAAGGCGTCCCCAAGCGGAGATGCTCGATTCGTGAGCGATAAGCCTTTTAAGAGAAGCGATTTGAGCTTTTCGGGCGATAGGCCGGGCAGGCAGGTTCGATAAAGGGCATATTTGGTGCCGGCGAGGCCGAAATAGCCCCATTTGGTCTTAAAAATTGTGTATTTTAACACTGTTTCCATTTTTTGCCTGAATTTAGATTATCTTAAAATCTAATTGTGTAAATTGATTGACGCAAGAACGAAAAGCTGTTAAATAATATGGTTTTTATAAAAATGACAGGCGTCGCCGTTCCGGCTACGGCTAAACTTTTCGAGATTTTGGCTTTTATGTCGCTGGAAGAATTGAGAAAACAAATTGACAAAATCGACAATCAGCTCGTGCAGTTGCTCAATGAGCGCGCAAGCGTGGTCATTGAGGTAGGAAAGCTAAAGAGCAAGGCCGATAAGCCCATCTACTCACCCGACCGCGAGAAGGAGATATTCTCCAAAATTATCGAAGCAAACAAAGGCCCGCTGCCTGATAAGTGCCTGGTCGCTATCTGGCGTGAGGTAATGAGCGGCTCGTTTGTTTTAGAAAAGCCGTTGCGAATCGGGTATCTTGGTCCGGAGGGCAGTTTTAGCCATGCCGCTGCTCTTCTGAAGTTCGGCCAGAGTGTGGAATACGAATCTCTGGCGGATATAAAGGGCATCTTTGACGAAGTCAGCAAAGGTCATTGCGATTTGGGCGTTGTGCCGATAGAGAATACCACGGGCGGCAGCGTAGCCGAGACGTTCGATGCCTTTATAGATTCGGACGTGAAGGTCTGCGCCGAGGTTCAAATGGTCATTCATAATAATCTTCTGGCAAACTGCTCACTGGCAGAGGTCAAGAAGATTTACTCAAAGCCGGAGGTGTTTGCACAGTGCCGAAACTGGCTGAGCGCCACAATCAAGGAGGTGCAAACCGTAGCTGTCGCCTCCACCGCCTCAGCGGCACAACTGGCTGCTAAGGAGCCTAATGCCGCTGCAATCGGCTCAAATGTTGCTGCGGAGTTATATGGTTTGAAGGTTGTCTGCGAAAACATTGAGGACACGCCGAACAATATCACAAGATTTCTTGTAATCAGCCGGGAGGATGCCAAGACGACCGGCGACGACAAAACGGCGATACTATTCAGCACTGCTCACAAGGTTGGGGCGTTGGCAGACGTGCTCGATGTCTTCAAAAGATACAACATCAATCTGACCAACATCGAATCAAGACCAAGCAGAAAAAGGCAGTGGGAGTATTATTTCTTTGTGGATTTCCTGGGACACCACACAGACAAGCTCGTTCAGAATGGGCTGGAAGAGGCACGTAAGCATTGTCTGCAGCTTTCGGTATTGGGCAGTTTCCCAAAGGCAACAGACCTGCTGTGATTGAACCCAAGGTGAAAGACCTGAGAATTTATAACTTGTAAATACGGATTTTTTAGAGATTTCTATGAGAAAGCCGTTTGTAGCCGGCAACTGGAAAATGAATACTGACAGCCACAGCAGCGTGGAGCTTGCCAGGCGTATCGCAGCGGATTCTTGTGAGGTAGCCGGCCATAAAGTTACTGTGGCGGTATGTCCGCCTTTTGTTTATTTGCAGGCGGTTGCCAAGACTCTCGGCGCATCGAGCATCGGTGTCGGCGCACAGGATATTTACTATGAGGCCAAGGGGGCTTTCACCGGCGAGGTAAGTGCGGCTATGCTGAAGGACATTGGGTGCACGTATGTTTTGTGCGGTCATTCGGAGCGCCGTCACGTAATAGGAGAAATTGATGAGTTGATAAATAAAAAGGTTGCCGCTGCTATAAGTGGAGGCCTTTTGCCGATATTATGCGTAGGTGAGCTGCTTTCCGAGCGTAAAGCTTCGCAAACAGACGAGGTGATAACGCGGCAGATAAAAAAAGGGCTGGCCGGCCTGAGTGCCGAAAAGGCCTCGGCTGTTACAATAGCATACGAGCCGGTCTGGGCTATCGGGACAGGGCTGACCGCTACGCCGCAGCAGGCCCAGGAAGCACAGGGTTTAATTCGAGGACTGCTGGCCCAGGTGTATGATGACAAATTGGCCCAAGGAATTCGCATTCTCTACGGCGGTTCGGTCAAGCCCGACAACGCAGCCGAATTGATGGCACAGGAAGATGTTGACGGTTTGCTGGTCGGCGGTGCAAGTTTGAATGCGGATGATTTTTTAGCTATAATTCAGTCAGCGGTTTAGTTGCCGTTACCCGCTTTTGGCGGGGTGAAGATTTTTACAAAGCAAAGTGAAAATTAAAAACCTTTTTGGGAAAAGTTTATGGGATTCGGGATATTGGCAGTAGGTTTTATAATGAAGATAGTCGCCGCGATGTTTCTTATCTGCTGTGGGGCGCTGATTCTGGTTGTTTTGGTTCAAAAGGGCAGGGGCGGCGGTTTAAGCACGGCTCTTGCCGGTGGTGTCGCGAGCGGGCTTCTGGGTTCCAAAATAGGTGACTTCCTGACGTGGGTGACAATAGTGATGGTCGGGATATTTCTGACCCTCGCGGTGTTGATGGCCATGTTCTATAAGCCATCGGTGAGCGAGTTTGGGACAACTGAGCCAGCCCGGCAGGAACAGCCAGCTTCTCCATCTCCTGAGGGCGGGACGCCGAGGCCTTCTTCCGGCCAGGGCGCTCCTATTAGCGGCGGCGTTAATACAGAGGTCGATACAAATAAACCTGGTGGTTAAGGTGTAAATGAGTATATGAATGGATGAGTATGTGAGTCGAACCATCTAATCTTCTACGAATCTACTCATATATTGACAGAATCGGTTTGATAGGTAACGGATATGATAAATAGTATGACCGGATATGGCGAGGCGCAGGGCGAGGTCAATGATGTAACCTACACCGTGGAAATCAAGACCGTCAACAACCGTTACTTCAAGGCGGTGATAAAGTTGCCGGAACAGGTGGCGTTCCTGGATGAGGACATTGAGAAACTGCTGCGAAAGAACTTATCTCGCGGAACGGTGAATTATGTGCTTCGGCTCAAAGATGTGCCGGCACACGTGCTGTTTGACATAGACCAGTCCGCCTTGCATACGGTTATCGAGAAATTGAGCCGCATAGGGTCTTCGGCTGGTGTTGCCGGCAGTATAGATGTCGGCAGCTTGTTGAATTTACCAGGCATCATTCGCCCCGCTTTACCCGATAAAGAGGCAGCCCGGCAAATTAGCTCGGCGATTCTAAAAACCAGCCGGCAGGCAATTGGTAAGCTCAAACGGATGCGTGCAGCCGAAGGTGCAGCTATCGAGGCTGATTTGAAAATGCGGTGCAGAGCGATAGAGCGTGACCTTAAGCGAATACGTGCACGCAGTGAAGCCGTGCTGCCGGGATATGCCAGGAAGCTAAAAAAAAGGGTCAATGAGCTGCTGGCCCAGGCAGGGCTGGAATTGGACCAGGTCGTTGTTGCCAGGGAAGTCGCGGTTTTTGCAGATAAGTCGGATATATCTGAGGAGATAGCCCGACTTGTTTCGCATCTGAAGCAATTTGCTGCCCCGCTGAAGGCGGGTCAGGCAAATGACCAGGCAGGGCGCAGACTGGATTTTATCAGCCAGGAGATGCTCAGAGAGGCGAACACCATTGCCAGTAAGGCTTCTGATGCTGATGTTGCCCGCTGGGTAGTAGATGCGAAATGCCAGATAGACCGCATTAAAGAACAGGTTCAGAACGTAGAATAGATTTGTTTTAGACTGCAGATTGGACAAAGCGATTTACCAATGAACAACGCAAGAGACCAAATCGGCGAAATAGTAATCATAAGTGGCCCATCCGGTGTCGGCAAAAGCACTATCTGCAAAGAGATAGTTAAGCGATTGGATAATGCTTACCTTAATGTCTCGGCTACTACTCGGCCGCCGGGGCAGGGCGAGGTGAATGGCCGAGATTATTGGTTTATGTCAGAGAAAGATTTCCGCCGACGGCTTGACAAAGGGTTACTGTTGGAGCATGCTGAAGTGTTCGGCCATTTATACGGGACACCAAAGGATAAGGTCGAAGAGGCGTTGCAGGCCGGCAAGACGGTTATTCTGGAGATTGACGTTCAGGGCGGCAAACAGATAAAAGGAATCTATCCGGAGGCAGTGATGATTTTTATCCTTCCGCCCACTGCGAAGGTTCTGGCGGAACGTATGAACCGCAGGGGCAGGGAAGACGGCAAATCAGCCGAACAAAGATTGGGCGGGGCAAGTAGTGAAGTTGCTGCCGCGTGGCAATATTATAACCATATGGTTATAAACGATGATTTGCAGCATGCGGTTGGCGAGTGCATACAAATCATCAAAACTGCCACAGGCAGTGCGTAGGAAAGGTACTAAATACGTAGATTAAATGAGGTAAAGGATGATAGAGGAGCTTAAAAGCGAAGAACTTATTAACAAGGTCGGCGGTAGATACAAATTAACGGCACTAATTCAAAAACGGCTAACTGAGTTGATGCAGGGTTCCCGGCCATTGATTGAAAACGCCACAGGAAAAACAATGATGGAGATTGTCGTTCAGGAAATCCTGCAGGACAAAATCGCTATCGACCAGTCGTCTTTCGCTGAAAGGGAAGATAGCAGAGACTCGGAAGCAGGTCAGCGGGACTGGAAGGAAAAATAAGTGCCTGTCAATAGCGGCTCAAAATCCTTAGATGGAAAGTAGGCTGCTGGTTGAAAAACCTGATTAGCGCCCGGCAGCCGGAATTGACTTCACCAAATGCGCAGCATAAATCTGGACAATTTGAATGCGTTGTTGGGTGTAAGCGGTGGAATTGCAGCATATAAAGCGGTCGATTTAGCCAGCTCGCTTACAGCCTGCGGTGCAAAGGTACAAACGGTGATGACGGAGAATGCCTGCCAGTTTGTCAGTCCGAAAAGCTTTGAGGCGGTTACCTGCGGTGCCGTTTTCACGACCTTATGGAGTGCGCCCGAGGAATACAGAAGCAGTCACATAGCGCTCTTGGATTGGGCTGATATTGTTGTTGTCGCACCCGCAACGGCTGACATCATAGGCAAGGTCGCAAACGGCATCTGCGATGATTTGCTTAGCACTACCCTGTGTGCCTGCTGGCGGAAGCCGACACTTTTTGCCCCGGCGATGAACAACAATATGTGGACCAATCCTGCCGTCCAGCGCAACGTCAAAATATTAAAAAAGATGGGCTTTCAAATGGTCGGCCCTGCAAAAGGACGACTTGCCTGCGGGGTAGAAGCTATCGGCAGAATGGCAGAACCCAGCGATATTCTCAGGGCCATAAAAAAATCACAATGAAAATTAAAAAGCACAAAGCGTAACTCGACGCTGGATGCTCGTTGAAAAGAGAAAATTCGAGAATCGAGAATCTAATATCGAGAATCGAGTATCGAGATGCGGATTTTAATTACAGCAGGAGGGACACGGGAATACATCGACCCGGTTCGGTTTATTTCCAATGCGAGCAGCGGCAAAATGGGCTACGCACTCGCTCAAGCGGCACTTAAAACAGGCCACAAGGTAACACTTATAACCACAATTAAAAATCCGAAATCCGAAATCCGAAATCCGAAATTGAAAATTATCAAAGTGGAAACTGCTGCGCAGATGTTCGAGGCGGTGAAAAGGCATTTTCCTTTTTGCGATTGTCTGATTATGGCCGCCGCGGTAGCTGACTACACTTCGAGCAATCCATCTAAAACCAAAATTAAAAAAGACAGCAAAATTTTAACCATCAAACTAAAAGCCACGCCCGACATCATCAGGTGGGCCGGGAATCATAAGAAGAAAAATCAAACTATCATCGGCTTCGCAGTGGAAGATAAAGATGTTCGGAGGCGAGCCGAAAAGAAATTGAGGGGAAAAAACCTCGATATGATAGTTGCCAACACTCCAGATGCAATCGGAGCTGATAGAGTTTGCGTTCAGATTAAAATGCCTGGCTGCAAATGGCTAAAACTTCCGACGACAAGCAAAACAACAATCGCTAAAAAGATTATAGCGATGGTAGGAAAGATTAAGAAATTTGTAAGCGTTCAGGCAGATTTTGCTAAATTGCCTGCTGTTTTTATTAATGATGG
>CAYWXK010000084.1:0-9798 GCA_964462515.1 uncultured Pirellulales bacterium | reverse complement strand
TTTTTCCTCTGGCGATAGATATGCCGATGGAACCGGGTGTGCCCGGCTATACATATCGGACGTTTGAGACGATAAGGAAAATCAAAAGCGACCCCAAAATGAAAGGCGTGCGCTGCTGCCTGGGCATTAGCAACTGCGCCCATGATTTGCCGGGCCGAAAAATCGGCGTATGCAGGGCTTATCTGACAAAGGCAATAGAATATGGCCTTGATGCTGCCATCGTCAACGTCGCACACCATTATGGCCACGTGCCACCAGACCCAGAATTACTGGAATTGGTTGATGCCTACGCAAAAATGGATGGCTCCACAGAGACAACCGCCAGAGCGATGGAGTTAATGGCCAAATTCTGCCGGGAAAGCAGAAAATCATAGAATTAGAGATTTCAAATCTTGACTGTCGTCAGACAAGTTTTGATGACCGCAATCCTGCAACAGGATATGCGTCCTCTATAATAGCAGCAGGCTTATTGCCATAACAAGCATTCCCAAAACTATCCCCGCGATGACCAGATGCCCGTGACCGTAGCGATGAGCCATAGGCAGCAGCTCATCCAGCGATATGTACACCATTACGCCTGCAGTAAACGCTAAAAGAGCCGCAAGAAGAACCGGCGTCAAAAAAGGCAGCAATACCACATAACCAATAATCGCCCCTGCCGGCTCGGACATACCTGAAATAAAAGAATAAAAGAATGCCTTATTCTTATCTCCTGTGGCGTAAAAAATAGGCACCGATACCGCAATCCCCTCAGGGATATTGTGAATGGCTATTGCCATGGCAATGAATATCCCCAGATGCACATCGCTAAGTGCCGATGCAAATGTGGCTAAGCCTTCCGGAAAGTTATGTATGGCAATGGCCAGCGCAGTAAATAGTCCTGTTCTCATAAGGCAGTTTTCTTCCCCACAAGGACAGACAGGCTCATCTGGACCCTGGGCCAGCGACCACCGATGTGGATTTTCCAATTCGGGCACAAGCATATCTATCAGTCCGGTAGTAGCTATTCCCACAAAGAAAGCCGCCAGACCCCAGACTCCACCGACAGTTTTCAAAGCGCCCGGCAGAAGCTCCATAAAAGATACGTAAATCATAACGCCAGCCGAAAAACCCAACAAGAAGGCCAAATAGACTATCTTCGGTTTCTTGATAAAGTAGGCAATAGCACTTCCTATACCCGTGCAAAGACCGGCAGCAAGCGTAAGCAGCAGAGCCGGAATGATATTTTCTGATGCACTCATAGACATTTTTTTTCAACCAGATGGATTTCCCATCGTGCCGGATATATTAATAGCAATAAGCGGTTTTGGCAAATTCGTTTTCTGTTTAAGCTGCTTGGTTTGAATTTTGTGCTTGCCCTTTTCCGGCTGATGTTGTTAAAAATAATATCCGGTTTTGTAAGATTCTAAAAAAGGAGCGAATTGTGAAAAGGTCTCAATTACAAAAAAACAGCATTTTATATATTTGTTTTTTGATTTTACTGTGCCTGGTTTTTGTCCCAAATCAGGTTAAAGCTGTAACCTTTTATGTTTCTACAAGCGGCAATGACTCCTGGTCAGGTCAATTGGAAAAACCCAACACAGAGCGAACAGATGGCCCGTTTGCCACATTTCACTCCGCCCGCCAGGCGGCCGGAAAACTCGGCACCGCCCAGCCACGCAAGATTACTGTTCAGGCCGGTCAGTATTTTTTCGATAAACCACTGCTGCTTACCAGCGAAGACTCAGGATTGACAATAGAATCGGCACCTGGTGATAAGGTCTGTATCTATGGTGGGCGGAAAATCACCCCCGTGCTTTCTTGCGAAAGCAAGAATGGGGGGAAAAAAGATGGCGAGAACTTTTATTCAGCTGCACTACCGGATATTAAAGACCGTAAGTGGGATTTCCGCGCACTTGTCGTCAATGGCCGCTTTTGCAAACGTGCCCGAGTGCCCGAAAAAGGCTTCTTTGAGCATCTAAGCAGCTTCAATATCCCCTGGATGAGCACAACAGGCGGCGGATGGAAGCGCAAGCCAACTAATGAGGAATTGACTAAATTGAAATATCGCTCAGAAGACCTCGGTCCCTGGCTCGATGTCAATAACGCCGAGCTTACCATTTATCATATGTGGGATGAGTCGCTGGTCGGAATCGCTTCTATAGATGCCAACTCAAAGACGATTACCTTCGCCAATCCAGCCGGGCATCCGGCAGGGGCGTTCGGCGTCAAAAAGTATGCGGTCTGGAATGTGCGAGAGGGATTGACGCAGCCGGGACAATGGTATCTCGACCGTTCAGCCGGCAAATTGGTCTATTGGCCTGTTGCCGGTGAGGATATGAGCATCGCTGAGGTCATTGCCCCAACCATCGAATCTATCATCAGAATTGAGGGCAGCAAAGCCAATCCTGTCAAGGACATAACTATTAAGGGCCTGACGCTATCGGTAACAAATACTCCGCTCAAGGCCGGCGGCTTCGGTGCCGGAAATTTCGATGGGGCAATCTCGGTTAGCTTTGCCGAGGATTGCCGCTTACTTGACCTCGAAATCCTCAACGTCGGCGGACAGGGCATTAAGGCATCGACAGAGCGATTGCGGATAGAAAGATGCCGCATCCACCATACCGGCGGCTGCGGTATCAAATTCAAAGGTAGCGAGGCCGTTGTCGCCGACAACCACATCCACGATATTGGCCTGACTTACCCCAGTGCCATTGCCCTTTCAGCGGGAGGCCGAAACTGTGAAATCAGCTACAATCTCATCCACGATACGTCCTATTCAGCCATCACCTGCAGCGGAGAAAATACTCGCATAGAGCACAATCTGATTTATCGCGCAATGCAGCAGCTCCACGATGGTGCAGGTATTTATATAACTTTTTGCAAAGGCATCGTTCTGCGAGGCAATTTTATCCGTGACATTATCGACACCGGCGGCTACGGCGCTTCTGCCTACTACCTCGATGAGCAGGCCGAGAATTGCCTGGTCGAGGGTAATCTATCAATCGGTGTTGTCCGGCCATCGCATAACCATATGGCCAAAAACAATACAATCCGTAACAATGTTTTTATTAGTGATAAAGAAATGAGCCTGACATTCCCACGGTCGTCTAACTACGCCTTCGAGAAAAATATCCTTTACGCCAAAGGCTCTATCTTGCTGGAAAATCCTGATGCGATAGCGACTTTTCAAAACAATATCCTCTTTAGCACTCAGGGCCAAATCAACTGCCACAAGCTCAGTGATTACAGCCGCACAGACACATACCAGCTTAAACTTGAGAATGGTAATGTTTCCGCCGACCCGCTCCTTATCCAGTTTGAGAAAGGCAACATCAACTTCGCCCCGGAATCGCCAGCGATAAAACTCGGCATAAAACCGATAGATGTCAGCGGTGCCGGCCCCCGTTCGTATGCGACCGGCAAAGCTGGAATCTGATATCGTCTTTTGAAATTATTCTTGACTGTATAACCGGTACTTGTTAAAAGGTGTGAAAGTTAACTCAAAACAAGAAAGTTTCAATTAAAAGGAGTTAAACTATGGCAAAAAAAGAGGAAATCCCCCAAACCCCAGAAACACCGACCAGCACCACTCCGGTCGAAACTGTCCAGCAGTTAGAGCCGGATAAAGATGCCCGCACAATGGCGATGCTGTGTCATCTCCTGGCCATATTTACCAGCTTCCTGGGGCCATTGATTGTCTGGCTTATCAAGAAGGACCAGTCTCCTTACGTTGATAAGCAGGGTAAAGAGGCGCTGAATTTTCAGATTACCGTTGTAATCGCGTCTTTTGTCGCAGGCTTATTGACGCTTGTATGTATTGGATTCATACTGCTGCCGGCTATTTGTGTTGTTGACCTGATCTTTTGCATTATGGGTTGCGTAGCAGCGAACAAAGGACAGAATTATCGGTACCCGGTATCTCTGCGATTCATTAAGTAGTGCGGCCTGGCTGAATGCCTGACATTTTGCAGAAGCATAAAACGTAAGACTGAAAGCGCAAAACCGTGAAATTTTCTATTCAATCCGCCACGACGGGTGGGCGGACTTTGCGCTTTAGATTTTCAGCTTGTTTTTATTACTGGCAGGAGAAATCTGCTTATGAAATCAAAAATTAGCAGGCGACAATTTCTCAAAGATGTTGGTGCCGGTGCGGCGACACTGAGTATGGCGGGATGTCTGAGCAATTCTCAGAATCCAGCGGACAAGACAGGCAAAGCTCGCCTGCCAAACTTTATTATAATTCTCACCGATGACCAGGGCTACGCTGACATAGGCTGCTTTGGAGCAAAAGATTTTGAAACGCCCAATCTTGACCGAATGGCTGCTGAAGGCGTTCGCCTGACGGACTTTTATGTTGCCGCCTCCGTATGCACACCCTCGCGGGCGGCACTACTGACCGGCTGCTATCCGCAGCGTGTAAGTCTGCCGCACGTGCTTGGCCCGAAAGCCGAAATCGGGATAAACAGCCAGGAGCAAACGATTGCTGAAATCCTCAAGGGTCTCGATTACGCTACCGCCTGCTATGGAAAGTGGCATCTTGGTCATCATCCGCAGTTTCTGCCCACACGTCACGGCTTTGACGATTACTTCGGCCTGCCTTATTCGAACGATATGTGGCCTCGCCACCCAACCGACAAAAATTATCCTGCGCTTCCCCTTATAGAAGACGACAAAGTCATCGCATATAATCCCGACCAGACGAAGCTGACTGGCTGGTACACCGAGCACGCTGTCAGTTTTATCGAGAAAAATAAAAATAGGCCCTTTTTTATATATCTGCCGCACTCAATGCCGCACGTGCCTCTGCACGTCTCGGATAAGTTCAAAGGCAAGTCCGAACAGGGGATGTATGGCGACGTGATAATGGAAATCGATTGGTCCGTAGGCCAGATTCTCTCAGCGATAAAACGGTCAGGCATCGATAAAAACACATTTGTAATGTTCACCTCGGATAATGGCCCGTGGTTAAGCTACGGTGAGCACGCCGGCCGGGCTAATCCTCTGCGCGAAGGCAAGGGCACGGCCTTTGAAGGCGGCCAGCGGGTCCCTTGCATCTGCCGCTGGCCTGGCAAAATACCTGCCGGCAAAATCTGCAGAGAGCTTACTGCTACTATAGATATCCTCCCAACGATAGCCAAACTTACCGGCGCAAAATTGCCTGTTCTTACAATTGATGGCAGGGACATCTGGCCGTTGATGTCGGGTCAGAGCGGCGCCAAAAGCCCACACGAGGCCTTTTTCTACTACAATGGCTGGGCACTCGAAGCAGTCAGAAGCGGCAAGTGGAAACTGCACCTGCCTCATAATTACCGCACACTTGCCGGCAAAGCAGGGGGGACAGGTGGTCAACCAGCTAATTATGAGCAGGCCAAAATTGAAGTGGCGTTATTCGACCTCGAAGAAGATGTAAGCGAACAACACGATGTTTCCGCACAGCATCCCGATGTGGTTGCGAGACTTTCAGCCCTTGCCGATAAGATGCGTGAAGACATCGGCGACTCATCAAAAAATATGACGGGCAAAAATAGAAGGCCGCCCGGCAACATTGCTTAGTTAAAGGTTAAAAGGCAAAACCAGCAAAATTTTGCTTTTTTGCCTGCAATCCTTCGGCCTCGCTCAGGACAGGTTTTGATATTTGCATTTCTGTGTGGTGCTCTTGCAAAATCCTCGTTTTGCTGTTATTATAGCGCAAATGACGGCAAAATCACACCAGGACAAAAATAAGCAAACGGCGGTAACGGTCAACAAAAAGGCCTACGCAACCTTCGAGCTTGTTGAAAGGTTCGAAGCCGGCCTGGCACTATTGGGCAGCGAGGTAAAATCCCTGCGGGCGGCCCAGGCCGACCTTACCGGCTCGTATGCAAGAGTCGATGGCAGCCAGTGCTGGCTGGTCGGTGCGAAGATTGCCCAATACGGGGCTGCCTCAGGCGAAGTTGCTCTCTACGAACCGGCCAGAAAAAGGAAACTTTTGCTGCACAAATCCGAAATCCACAGGATGAAAACCAAGCTTGAACAGCGGGGGTTTACACTTGTCCCCCTGCGGATTTACTTTAACGATAAGGGCCTGGCAAAAATAGAGCTGGCACTGGCCAGAGGAAAAAGGCAATATGACAAGCGAAGAACAATCACCGAACAACAACAAAAACGTGATACCGATAGAGATATGAAAAAATACAGAAGAAAAGGCAGGAGTTAGCCACGAAGACACAAAGTTATACTAACCAATAATTAGTGGTGAGTAGTTAGTGGTGAGTGGTGAGTAGCGTCTTAAGTGCCTTCGTGGCAAAAAAATTTTAGGAGATTTAGAATGGCTGAAGAAGAAAAAAAGATTATTATCGATGAGGACTGGAAGAAGGAAGCTCAAAAAGAAAAAGAGGTGCTGGCTGCGCAGGAAAAAGCTGAAAAAAAGAAAACGCAAGCTTCTCGCCGAGCCGGCGGGTCTTTGCCAAAGGGTGATTTTGCCGCTCTGGTAAATATGCTCACTACGCAGACCTTATTCGCACTGGGCCTATTGGAAATAGAAGGACAGCACCGAGAGCCTGACCTGCATTTGGCAAAATATAATATAGATATGCTCGAGGCCCTCGCGGAAAAGACCAAAGGCAATTTAACCAAAGACGAAGCAAAATTTCTCGAAAATACCCTTCACGAAATTCGTATGGGCTACGTCAAAATAGCAGGGTAAGCACATTGGCAAGCATATTAGATAAAATAATCGCCGACAAAAGGGCCGAAGGAAGCTATGAGTAACAGCAGTTACGTACACGGCTACTCAGTAAGAGAAACACAGCGTTTGACCGACCAGGCGGAGACATTAGCTGAATTGCTTCACTATGATACAGGGTATCCTGCAAAAAGTAGGGTCCTTGAGGTTGGATGCGGCACAGGAGCACAGACCGTAATCCTGGCCGGAAACAGCCCCAAGGCGAACTTTATATCTGTGGACATCTCTGAAACCTCTGTGAAGCAGACCGAAGAGTTAATAAGAAAAGAGAATATATCAAATGTGCAAGTCCAGCGGGCAGATGTTTTTGACCTGCCATTCGGCGAAGATACATTCGACCATATATTTGTGTGCTTTCTGCTTGAGCATCTTGACAAACCCGTGCAGGCACTTATGTGTCTGAAAAAAGTCTTAAAACCAAAAGGCAGCATTACCGTTATAGAAGGAGACCACGGCTCTGCATATTTTTATCCCGACAGCAGCCAAGCCAGGTTGGCGATACGCTGTCTCATCGAACTGCAGGCAAAAGCCGGCGGAAATTCGCTGGTCGGAAGACAATTATACCCCCTTCTCAAAGAGGCCGGCTTTGGAAATATCAGAGTAAGCCCGAGAGTCGTCTATGTCGATGAGAGCAAGCCGGAACTTGTGGAAGGGTTCACCAAAAACACATTTACCGCTATGGTCGAGGGCGTGAAAAATCAGGCATTGACAGCGGGGATAATAGATGAGCAGGCCTGGAATAAGGGCATAAGCGATTTACACAGGACAACTCAAAGTGACGGCACATTCAGCTATACATTCTTTAAGGCTACAGGAGTAAAATAACACTGGCAAGCATATTAGATAAAATAATCGCCGACAAAAGAGTTGAAGTAAGCTATCGAAAAACGCAGATAAGTCTCGAACAGCTCGAAGAGAGAATTCTCGGTATGCCAAAGTGCCGCAACTTCTATAAGGCCGTCACCAAGCCTAACAGTCGCGGCATAAACGTTATCGCGGAAATCAAAAAAGCCTCGCCGTCCGCCGGCGTTATCCGCCCTGATTTCGACCCTGTGGCAATTGCGCAAAGCTATAAAAAATGCGGCGCTGATGCGCTCAGTGTCCTGACTGATGAAAAGTATTTCCAGGGCCGGCTTGAATATATAGAGCAGATACACCAGGTGGTGGATTTGCCAATCCTGCGCAAAGATTTTATCATAGATATCTGGCAGGTCTATGAATCCCGTGCCGCCGGCGCCGATGCAATATTGTTGATAGCGGAGGTCCTGAAGCCGGGCGAGCTAATGGACTTTATGATAGCCGCAGCAGAATTGACTCTAACTGTCATTCTGGAAGTTCATCAGGCCGATTCCTTATTGGCCGTCCGCAGCATGGTGGGCTTCCCAAAAAAAGGCTACAGCGTCCTCGGAATCAATAACCGGGACCTCGATACGATGCAGGTCGATTTGAATACGACCAGCCGATTAGCCGGACTTCTCGACAATAAAGATGAGCTGGTCGCCGAAAGCGGAATAAAAACAAGAGCCAATGTCGATAAATTAAAAGCGGTCGGGGTGAAAACAGTTCTTGTCGGCCAGGTTTTGTGCGAAAGCCCCAACATCGAACAGAAATTTGCGGAGCTTTTTGGATGAAAGCTTTGCGTCCATTTTTCTTGGCGAAAGGAACAGCTATGAACGTCATTGCCTATTTATGCCTGGGACTGGTAGCCGGTATCTTTAGCGGCATACTCGGCCTCGGCGGCGGCATAATCATTATCCCGGCTATGGTTTTTTTATTCGGTATGACACAGCCCCAAGCACAGGGAACAACACTGGCTTTAATGGTGCCGCCCATTGGCCTGCTCGCCGCCTGGGTGTATTATAAACAGGGAGCTGTTGACCTGAAAATGGCCGCCTTTATATGCCTGGGCTTCTTTGTCGGCGGACTGCTGGGCGCCAACATAGCAATCGGTATTCCAGAGCCAATTTTGAAAAAAGTGTTTGGAACGGTGCTGCTTCTTATCTCACTACAAATGATTCTCAGCAAATGACATTCCCAGCTTACGACTTTGCCGCTTCCTTCTGTGCCTTCTGAATTTTCGCCCACTCATCTCGCAGCGTTGCGGTGCGATTGAATACGAGCTTACCCGCGGAACTGTCCGGGTCCACGCAGAAATAACCCAATCGCTCGAACTGATACCGGATGAGCGGCTTTGCACCTTTCAGAGACGGCTCAATCCAGCAGCCGGTAAGGACTTCCAGCGAATTAGGATTTAAGCTGGCCGTGAAATCCTCCCCTTCAGGCACATCATCCGGTTTTTCTTTTGTGAATAGATTATCATACAGCCGGACTTCCGCCGGCAATGCGTGGGCCGCTGAAACCCAATGCAGCGTTGATTGAACCTTACGGCCATCCGGTGCATCTCCTCCCCGTGTCGCAGGGTCATACGTGCAGTGCAACTCAACGATTTTGCCACTCGCATCCTTAACAGTGCTTATGCAGCGGACAAAATATGCGTATCGCAGCCGAACTTCCCGCCCTGGTGACAGGCGATAGAACTTTTTTGGTGCCACCTCCATAAAATCATCCTGCTCGATGTAAAGCTCCCGCGAAAAAGGCACTTTTCGTTTGCCTGCGCTTGGGTCTTCCGGATTATTTATGGCCTCCATTTCCTCAGTTTTACCTTGTGGGTAATTATTAATGATTACCTTGAGTGGCCGAAGCACCGCCATCACTCGCCGAGACGTTTTATTCAAATCTTCCCGCAGGCAGTGCTCCAATAAGATAATATCGACAGTGCTGTTAAATTTGTTGACGCCGATGACTCTGGCAAAGCTGCGAATAGATTCCGGCGAATAACCGCGCCTGCGAAGTCCGCTTATCGTCGGCATCCGCGGGTCGTCCCAGCCCTTGACGTGGCCTTCTTGCACAAGCCGCAATAGCTTCCGCTTACTCATTACAGTATAGGTAAGATTAAGACGTGCAAATTCTATCTGCTGTGGATGATAAACCCCAAGCTCATCGAGAAACCAATCATACAACGGCCGATGGTTCTCAAATTCCAGCGTGCAAATCGAATGTGTAATTTTCTCGATGGAATCTTCAAGCCCGTG
>CAYWXK010000083.1:0-10019 GCA_964462515.1 uncultured Pirellulales bacterium | reverse complement strand
CAAACTGACTGATTCGATGGCATTAGTAATTGTAACTCTTTTATTTGTAAGAGAACATAGTCCATTGTCATTCTGAGCGAAACGAAGTGAAGCGAAGAATCTGGCCCTTGAAAAGATGGTTTTTTTTCTGCTAATGCCAGATGCTTCGCCTCTCGGCTCAGCATGACAATAAAACCGGTCAGTTTGAGTTATTTACTGACCAGAGCGCAAAGTATAAAATTAATCCGCCGAACGTCTGGCGGATTAAAATATAAGTGCTCTGGGATTTAAGGTTCTCGAGTGCTAAGATAGCTTGCAGATTTAGCATAATGCCAGCTAATTAACGATGAATTCATAGCAGTAAGATTATGTCTGAAAAAATCGGCGTCGTGAATTGCCGACTGCGGCATCCGTTGCGGCTGCTTTCACAATTGTGACACGGCACGTTATGGGTGGCTCAAGGTAAGTCGCTCCAGGCGAAAAGATTATTATCAGATGCGTTCTGATGGGAGCTTTAATATGGTGTTCAAGCAAATTGTGTGTCCTGGAATCATAATAGCTGCTCTGGCTATGTCGGCGGTAGCGAGCGAAACCCTTTACAACGGCATCGTTCTACCCGACCAATGGCCGCCACAGATTCAGAAATTGACCGGTGAGCCAATGGCTCTTCCATACTTGGAGAACCCGCCGGAGGTTATTCTTATTGACGTCGGCCGGCAACTATTTGTGGATGATTTTCTCATCGAACGGACAACTTTGAAACGCAGCTACCACAGGCCTCAGTACCACCCTGACAGTCCTGTCCTCAAGCCTGATAAGCCCTGGGAGTGCGAAGACACTGCGAGGGCAGCAGCACCTTTTAGCGATGGTGTTTTCTATGACGCAAAAGACAAACTATTCAAGCTCTGGTATATGGGCGGTTACATCGCCAGCACCTGTTTAGCTACCAGCCGTGACGGAATTCACTGGGAAAAGCCCTCATTCGATGTCCGACCCGGCACAAACGAGGTCCTCAGTCACCGCGGTGTTGAACCTGCCAGCGGCGGAAGATATCGTGATTCAAGCACGGTATGGCTTGATTATGAAGACCAGGACCCTCAGCGCCGCTACAAGATGTTTGTAACAACGCCTATTCCTGTGAGGTGGAGCCTGGCTCTGCGTTGCTCCGAGGACGGCATTCACTGGTCAGAACCTTTGGCTGTAAGCGCAACAGAGGTCGGTGACCGCACAACCGTGTTCTACAATCCGTTTCGCAAGAGATGGGTCTTTAGTCTTCGGACCAGCCAGGCAGACGTAGGCCGCTCGCGTGCCTATTTTGAACACTCAGACGCAGTTGCCGGCATAAAACAGGTCGCCAACGGTTCGGTTCTATGGACGTGTGCGGACCGATTAGACCCTCATCACCCTGACCCCAACTACAGCCATATCGAGCCACAGCTCTATAACCTCGACGGCGTGGCTTATGAAAGCCTTATGCTGGGGCTGTTTTCCATCTGGCAGGGGCCGCCTAATAATGTCTGCGCCCAACTGAAAATTCAAAAGCGCAACGAAGTGCTTGTCGGTTTTAGCCGCGACGGATTCCATTGGCACAGGCCCGACCGGACTCGATTTCTACCCGTAAATCCAATCGAAGGGGCCTGGAATTGGGGCAACGTGCAGAGCGCAGGCGGATGCTGCCTGGTGGTAAGAGACAAATTATATTTTTACGTCAGTGGTCGAATGTTAGGCGACCGCTATTGGGACGGCAACTGCCATACCGGTCTTGCTACAATGCGTCGCGATGGTTTCGCCTCTCTGGATGCGGACAAGGAAGTCGGGGTACTGACCACACGGCCTGTGAAATTCAGAGGGAAGTATTTGTTTGTGAATATTGATAATCCCAAAGGCGAGCTGCGCGTGGAAGTCTTGACCAAAGACGAAAAACCCCTAAAAGGTTTATCCTTTGGGGACTGTGTTCCGATTTCTACCGACAGCACAATCCAGCAAGTAATCTGGAAAGACGCAAAGGACCTTTCATCCGTAGTGGACAAGCCGGCCAGATTCAAATTCTATTTGAAGAATGGCAAGCTATATTCATTCTGGGTCAGCCCGGACCAGTCCGGAGCCAGCTATGGTTACGTGGCCGCAGGCGGACCGGGCTTCATCGGACCTTTAGACACGATTGGAAAGGCAGCTTATAGGCAATAAAGTTGGGCATTTACTCTGTTAGAAAGCCCCGCACTGATTGACTGTTTGGTAAGGTCTTTGCAAAAATTATGATTATAGACGTAATCGAACGGACAATTGGTGCGGGAGTCTGGCTGAACTGGTAGGTGAATAGATGATAGAAGTATTTTGGTCAAAAGTGGTTCTCATTGGACTGTTGATGACAGTGCCAGCCTCGAATCTATCTATCGGGGCGGATTTGCGCGTCTGGACACTAACGAGAACCGAGCGAGTGCTTCGAAGTAGCTTGCCCGGCGACTCACACGAGGTAAAGCTGGCCGCAGCAAGAAATGAATGGGAGAGCTTTCAAATCCTCATACGCTCAGACCAGCAAATCAAAGGAGTCCGCATAGAAGCCGGCGAACTGCGCGGCACTGACAGAACTGTGTTAGATACAAGCCACGTCCCGTTACAAAACTTTTTTGTAACGGGACACGCATATCTTTTCCGCCAGCACCAGCTCCACATCGAGGCCGGCACATATCGAAATGAGGGATTCAAACCGGACTGGTTCCCGGACCCCCTCATTCCTTTCCAGCACCCGGTTTCAGGAGAGAAATTGGAAGATGCGAGGTTCAAAGCGGTGCCCTTCGACTTGCCGGCTAATGAAACCCACGGATTTTGGGTGGACATTTATACGCCGGCCAATGCGAAGCCTGGCGAATACCGCGGGGTTTATCGCGTCACATCCGAGAGCGGCCAGTCGGTGGAAATTCCCGTCTCGCTGACCGTGTGGGATTTCTCCCTGCCGCGAGTATCCACGCTGGTAACAGCCTTCGGCTCACCGGCACAGCGGATGAGGGATTACTACCGGCAGCGGGCCAAGGCAGGCAAAGAGCCTGAACCCAAAGACTGGACAGCCATAGAGAATCAGTGTGCGCAGCTCCTTACGGAGCATCGAATAAATGCTACACCTCCATCAGAGTATCTGCGGCCTGTCGCCCAGCCCGATGGCTCATTTCGGATTCCAGCAGAAAAACTACAGGCTCTGCGCGAATTTGTGGACCGCTACCACGTCAACGCCATTCAGATTCCCCACCCCGAAAGCGTGGTCAAAGACCCCGAGCTTGAACGCGACAAGTTAAAGGCATGGCTGGCTGCATTTGACCAGGCGGCCAAAGAACTCAACCGGCCATACATTGTTTTCTATACATACCTGAAGGATGAGCCCAACACCGAGGAGGATTACCGCTACGTGCAAAAGTGGGGCCGAGCCATTCGTGAAGCTAAATCCATCGTCAAGGTTCTGGTTGTGGAGCAGACCTGGACATCGCCAGGTGAGGGCGGCGCAGACAGCGCCTGGGGCGACCTCTACGGAGCAGTGGATATTTGGTGTCCACTTTTCTCTCTCCACAAACAGGATAGCGCCGCTCAGCGACAGGCCCTCGGTGAGATGGTCTGGACCTACACTGCCCTGTGCCAGGGCGAGCCTACTCCCTGGTGGCACACCGATTATCCGCTCCTCAACTACCGCGTGCCGGCCTGGATTGCCTGGAGATATAAAATGAAAGGGCTTCTCTACTGGGGCGGAATGTCCTACTGGCGAGAGGTGGATGACCCCTGGACGCAAGCCGACACCTACCACGACAAACTGGTCTTCAATGGCGAAGGTTCGATTGTCTATCCCGCCAGTGCTGTGGGCTATGACGGCATCACATCCAGCTTACGCCTCAAAGCCCTGCGGGATGCCATCGAGGACTACGAATATCTGGCTATTCTCGAACAACTGGGCCAAAGAGAAGCAGCAGAGAAGCTCGTGCTTCCGCTGGCTGAGTCGTGGTTCCAGTGGGAGAAGGATCCGGCGGCATACGAAACCGCTCGAACAAAACTGGCCGAAATGATTATGGCGGCAGTGAAGCCTCGCACAGCGCTGTTCTAATCCGGTTATTCCAGGTAAACTGAACGAAAGACGAGTCATCGCAGGCTGATTTGCTCAATGAATTGCTCATAAAAATTGGGGGACAGAATATTCCCCTCGTGTCTGAACATAATTGAATAGATTTGTTAATTTTGTCTACATTCGAGGCATGAGCATAAGTCTTTTTTTCATAAGCATTTAATGGCTCCAAAGCAAACAATGCAAGCTTCTTTCAATTTTTATTATCGCAATAAAGACTCTCCTGATTCTGGCCAACACGGCGTCAAAAATTTTGAAGTTTGTCGCTGGTACTGCAAAAACCAGCACCTGTAGAGTCTAACTGGATGTTTAACCTTGCCGAGTGTTCAATCATCATAAGACACCAGAAATCAAAGTCGTTTAAGTATTCTGGGATATTTGTCATCGTAAAGCCGACAACCCATAATGTGCCGCTGTCAGGGTCTTCTGTTATACCTGTGATATGCCCCATACCATTTATCCGGATGGTTTTGATAATTCGATTGACTGTAGCAGACAAGGCTGTCTTTGAGACCGCCGGAGGCGGATAAATCCGCCAGAGGCAGACAAGATTGGGTTTGATTGGGTTTGTTTTGCATATTGGTAATTGGTTATTGGTAATTGGTAACTGGTTATATAGGCGGAGGTTATGTTCATTTGAGTGTCCAGCAAATTGGGTTTGTTTTGCATAATTGACTCATAGCCACAAAGTAAATGTGTATTTTTGAGCCACAGAGTGCACAGAGAACACAGAGATATAAGTGTTTGTTATTAAAGAAATTAAGTTGCATTTTCGCAAAACTCCTGAAATATTCAGTCTGATTCGTGGAACGGCTGTTCCATTGCGTGCGGTTCTCCGCGAGCTTGCCGCTCCTGGCGGGGCCTACCGTGTACTACATAGAGCACACGGTTCATATTGTACCAAATCTCGCCTTTTATTCAATAAAAATCTAACGATATCAAAAAAAATTTAGCCACGAAAAAGCACAAAAAGTATAACCACGAATCGACACGAATTAACACGGTGTTTTATGGCCACAAAAAGACACAAAAAACACAAAAGGAACCACGAATGAACACGAATGGACACAAATTTTTCAGACGCGGATTTACGCAGATTAGTAGCCACAAAGACTCAAAGACACGAAGGGGTTTGCTCGTCTTTGGCGTTCTGCGGCAAGTCATTTCTCGAAACTGGTTTCTGTGAAAGGCCATTGCCTTGTCCGCCGAAGTCCCAAAGAGAGGGACTTCCTTACGATAAGCCGAGCAAACAAACTCAGGCACAGATTTGAATGACCAAAGTTCAAACGACTGAAACTCAAGGTTGGGTGAAAATAGCAGAAGTTTTTGGTTTTGTTTGTAGGATTTTAGGGCCACAGAGGTCCCTTCGACTGCGCTCAGGACAGGCACCGAGGCCATCCGCCTTCGCTATCCTGCTTTGCTAAAGCTACGTAGGAATCTGCTACGGCGGACGAGCAGAGAGTTGCTTTAAGGCAGTGCATAAATGCACCTTAAATTCAAATTAAACCCTTTCTGAAACAAGCTTCAATCGGGTTTATGCTTTGAATTTTTTACTCCTACGGAGAAATGCCTTAAAGCGAAAGAATAGCGGGCAAGGCGTCCAAAAAGAGCGGCGGGTAAATTTTGGTTTGGCCGAAAGGAAAGCAACCACGGATTGCACGGATTACACTGATTTAATTTGCCACAAAAAAGCACAAAAGGTTCCGGCCAGTGATGCGTTCTCGACAAATCTTTCTCGTAAAACGAGCTTTATCGAAAGCTTTGTCATCGAACACGAAGTCAACTTCGCTGCCTTCCAGCAAAATGCTGATTCTGGCCGAAAATAAGAAGGGATTAACCCGCCACACAGATGGCGGGCAGGCACTGTATTTTTTGGGTTTGGCTGGAACTACGAAGGACGAATCGGCGGAGTAGGCAAGGAAAAGAAATTAGGGTCTCTCGAAAAACGTAGCTGTCCCAATTATCGATTTTGATTAGCGTCGAATTGTAGTTTCATATTTTTTCTACTTATGAATCCCAAATAAGAGCAGTTTTTGCATCATACATATTGACCTTGCATTTAAATTTTTTTGTTATCGATTCAATATGTCTTTTGTCTTTATCTGAATATATACCAACATAAACACTCCAAAGTCTGTTTTTGACTCTTTTCCCATTTTTAGCCGCCGTATTTATGGCTTCAATTATATGTTCATCGTATTCACCAAAATTAAAACCGAATGTTATTAGCGAACCCTCAATATTACAGAGCTTGTCATAGCAGAATGAAAGATAAGGGTTATGTAAAATATGCGTCAGTTTATCCTTGCCGTTGCCTCCTGTGACGAAGATCGGGTATTCTTTTTGTTCAATTCTGTTCTTTATTTTCTCCAGAAGTAAATTCTGTCCATCGTACTCTTCTTTAACAACGGATACTCCTGCATCAAATAATGGTAGGGCTCCATGTAAATAATGCACATTTTGACTATCTTTGTTTGCTCCCCATTCCAAATCAGCCGTAGATATGTCTTCACCCTCTTCCGCCGTCCGTCCAAATCCATCAACCGCACTGCCAATCTTATCCTTATTTCGCATTAGTACCCAATAAAGCAAGACATCGTAATTCGTAGTAAATACATGACTATTCGATTTAAGAAAGGCGTTAAGAAATTGCGCGCAGCTCTCGCTCTTTTTCTCTGGAATCTTGAAAACATGCTCTGGATGCAATTCCTTTACTGCATCAATGAGACTTTTTTTAAGTGCATCGCTTGCTTTCTGAATCTTCTTTGTTAATCTTTTATCAGAGCTAAACTCTTTTGCTATTTGACAGAAGTTATCTAACTGCTTCATTACGACTTCAAAATTTTTAGTGTTTATTATCTGAAACAGCTTTTTTAAAAGGTCGTTATCGATTTCATCGATGAATTTATTCAAAGCGTTATATGAAAATATTTTTGCGTTGTAAGCCATACTGAAGCCATTCCCCAATAAAAGGTGCTTCTGCCTTTTATCTTTATCGAGATGTGTAATTACTTCTGAATATGTTTGCAGTTTCATATTTTTGGTATCAGATTGAAGTTTTGTAAGATTATTCTTCAACGACTTCCTTGCTTTGTACGTTAATTGATTCAACCCTATATAGTTTTGTGCCTGTACATTTTATTTCTGAATAACAACGACCCGTTAATCCCCTGACAGCATGGTACTATATCATTTACATTGTAGGTCTGTGCTTCCACATTTCGGGCAAGTTATAGGTGACGTCGGAACTTGCTTTTCTTCTGCTTCTCCTAGTTCGAAAGCATCTTTCTCAAACTCGCAACCACATTTCTTGCACTTGAATTTAGTTCGTCTCATTTACTTTTTCCTATACTAATTTTATATTGACGTTAGTTTTTTCATAATTTTTTGAGTTTCCTATTCATAGCAGCATTGACAGATTCACCATCGACTTTGACATTTGCGACTGCCCGCCCATATACGTCTCTAGCAACTGTATTGACAACAACCTTCTCTCCTTGGATCATTTTTCTAAGGGCTTCGGTTGCTGTCTTCCCGGCTCGTGTTCCTCTTTCGGGGGCATCCACGTTCGCAAGTCTGATAGAATGTTCACGTGATCTGGTGCAGAAGGTGTCGCCATCAATTACTTTGGTTACCGTTTCTTTGCGTTTTGACATAGTTATAGCCTTTCAAAAACAATTAGACCTTATAGTTTTTGTCTCTTTTAAGAACTTCAAACTGTTATATTTACTCATTCTTTACATCACTTTTTCTCTATGGGCAAAACATAGGTCTAATTTATCTGGGAAAACTCTGAAAGCGGTGCCATGATCATGGGTTCTTCCATTAGAATATTGGCCGATTCGTATATCAACAAGGATTGTACCCTCTCTTAATAGATTAAAAAAATTGTCAAAATTAAAACCACTTAACAACCACGCCTCGTTAAACCAGAATTCCTCATTCAACCCTATAATTCTTGTGTCCGCTTTTACATATAGCAATTTGGGCAGTTTTTTTTCAAAAGACTTTTTTAGTGTTTCTTTATCCCAATAACCTAAAATTTCATTCTGAGGAGTTATAAGATTTACTCTGTCCTTTTTAATATCAATCTTAAAGCCAGATTGACCCTTTAGGCGGTTATAACTTTTTGCGTTTACCGTTGTGTGCAGTTCCTTTCTATTATTTCCTCTGGCAGAATCGTAGCCGAATTTTTGTAGTAAAATTGAGTTCGCCCCTCTGGGAAGAGGGGACTTTGTAAATAGTGTAAGCATGCTTGAGACATTTTTTCTTGTAGATTTTAGCTCAAGCATTACAGCATTTGGACCAGGAATGTTATTTTCCGTTATTCCTAAAAGATCCTCGAGCGTTTTTCCTACTCCCGTATTTCCCCTTCGGTGGGATTTAATATAACCCGTTTCTTTGATCTCTTTCAATTTTTCTATTATTTCGTTATAAGTAATCATGGTTTCCAAAAATCAAGTATATATTCAAAAGTTATAGTAAAAGTAATGTAATTACTGGGCCAACCAAAGATACCTACTCTATTTACTAGGTTCCTTTTATCCCAGATTATTATATTTCTGAGTTCATAACCTACTTTCTCTAACGCTTCGATAATATAACTATGTATAGGGTATCTATGGTTATCTTCCCACAAATCATTAACGTTAATTACACAGTGGGATTTCGGTTTCAGGAGCGGCAATATTCCTTTATAGATTTCTGCTAGTGCTTCTGAGTATTCTTTGGGTTTCATCGTTCCTAGGTCCCGTGGGTCATTAGAGTACTGAAGATTCTTTTTGTAGTGCTTATTGACTCGGAGATCTCCACGAGTGCTCTTATGTAATCTTTTGCGATTCAGCATATTGGCGTAAGGAGGGGAAGTTACTGATAAAGAAATCGTGTTTTCTTTAAGGTATTTTGGGATATTAATAGCATCATCGCAAATAGCAATTTGTTTTGTGTTGTCACCGAAGTTCATCTCTAACTGAGCAAGTCTTTTCTTTGCAAAATCAGTATATTTGGGGTTAAGGTCAAAACCTACTGCGTTTCTCGCTATATCTCGTGCGGCTATAAGAGTGCTGCCAATGCCCACGAATGGATCCAGTACCAGTTCTCCTCTATGAGTAAAAAGTTCAATACATTTTTTAGGTAAGGCAATTGGGAATACAGCCGGATGGATATCTTTATCTCTGATGTCTCTTTTCTCATAGTAAAACTCCCAAATTGCGACTTGATTGCGAGTCCAGTCTTTAGGGGTAAGGCAGTTAATATGTGTCTTTGGACAATTACATGTACGTACATGTGCAATATCGAGTATGTGGTTGCCATGTGGTTCACGAAGTTGCGTCAGCTTCTGAGTGCACCTTTCTGCCACCGTTCCCACCTCAGTCGTCACTATCGTCTCTTCATTTCCTGGAACTACCTTGTACGTTCTATTGTCCAGCCGTGAAATAGTAACAGCATCGCCAGGTCTTAGTTTGTGAATGCGTACAAACTGCTTGACCCACGCTCTTTCCCTAAAAATCCATCTCGGCCTTTCAGTCCTCGTGTGTGTGGGAATATCTGTCTTGATTATATCCGACAAGCCGATGGCTTTGATTGTGATTTGCGTTCCTAACCGATCGCCTGTGGCACCGCCCAAGACACCTTCAGGAAAAAAATCGAGCCCACACGGTCGGATATTAAGATTTCCGTGGTCGAATGCAGCTTTCGTAAGTGTAATAAGTCGAGATTCCATTCTGCCAAACCTTCCTTTTGCCTGCTAACTGCTTGATGTTAATGATAGAAGAAAAAGTAGCCATGTCAAGCGGTTTTTGTTACGATTAACCAGTGCGAAGGGTGATGCTCATTGGGATTTTATGAGGGCAGGTTACGATGGCGAAGAGGATGTTATAATCATGGTCGCTTTTGAAAGGCGGGTCAAGATGGACAAGGTCAACCGATTCGTTTTCGA
>CAYWXK010000082.1:0-10197 GCA_964462515.1 uncultured Pirellulales bacterium | reverse complement strand
ACGATGGAGCCATCTTGCTTTAACCCGAGCGAATGCCCGTAGCCAGCAGCGATAGCGATAAAGCCGCTATTGGGCGAAGGGATATTGCACTGGCCAAAGCCATTCCATCCCCAGGCGACGATGGAGCCATCCTGCTTTAATCCGAGCGAATGCCCGTAGCCAGCAGCGATAGCGATAAAGCCGCTATTGGGCGAAGGGATATTGCACTGGCCAAAGCCGTTGACTCCCCAAGCGATGATGGAGCCATCCTGCTTTAACCCGAGCGAATGGTCCGCTCCAGCAGCGATGTCGATAAATCCGATATTGGGCAAAGGGATATTGCACTGGCCGAAGTAGTTGTCTCCCCAGGCGACGATGGAGCCATCTTGCTTTAACCCGAGCGAATGGGACCACCCAGCAGCAATTGCGATAAAGCCGCTATTGGGCGAAGGGATATTGCACTTGCCGAAGTAGTTGTCTCCCCAGGCGACGATGGAGCCATCCTGCTTTAACCCAAGCGAATGATAATAGCCGGCAACGATGGCGATAAAGCCGCTATTGGGCGAAGGGATATTGCACTGGCCAGATTTGTTGTTTCCCCATCCAACAATCGACCCGGCCTGGGTTTGAAGCCCCAGCCCAAATAGAACTACCGACATTACCAGCCAGATTTTCAGATATATTCTCATCTTCTTTCCCCTTTTTATTTAACCACGAATTTTCACGAATTTACTCTAATTCTTTTTTTGTGTTCATTCGTGGCTAATTTTTCCTTCTCAAAGCCAGTCCGCCTAAGGCAAGCAATAACAGCGTTGCCGGTTCCGGGATTGTCCAGCCGGAATCAATCGTCTCGTAAGTTGTCGGGTTGATTATCTCATAGAACTGTGAACCCGGCATAACACCGTCACCAAGCCAATTGAAACTCGCTGAGAAACCGGTAACTATGTGGCCAATACCAATGCCTAAGCCTAACGCCTTCGCATCATAAGCACCATCATCCTGCAAGACCATCTCCGGCTGCAGGACAATCTCGTTCCAGTTGCTGGCCGGCGGGTCGGGCGTTTCAATCGCAAGGTTCTCGTAAAGCCCAAAATCAAACCAGATAGTAAACTCCTCGATTGTCTCGGTCAAGCTGATATTGGTTACATCGTAGGTGTATTGCCATCGGCCCGAACCGAGGTCACTGGTCTTATATACAATTTGTGTTTCCGCACCAAGACCGCTTGCGGTAAAGAAAAACCCGAACACTACCCCTAAAAAGATTTGCCTTTTCATCACTATCTCCTCTGTTTTTAGACACTGGTTTACCCGCCTGCGGCGGGCAAGCACGGATTAACCCGCCATACAAAGTGGCGGGCAAGCACTGTTTATCAAATATATTACGTTTGGGAAACCTCCGTATCTCCGCATCTTATCCACCGAAAACTGCCGGCGGATAAATGATAAGTATATTTTAGACTAACTGGGCATAATTATTCAAGAAGAATTTGGGTTGTTTGCCCGTTTTTTATTGAATTTTTTTGAGTTTTAGGCAGTTGTGCTGTCTGATGCGTGTTGTTAAGGGTTTTTAATGGTTTTTCCCGATAAGATATTATACTATCAGAACTTCCTTGATTGCGTATCGTATCTAATATTTGTGCTGAACATATAAGATGAGTAATTTATTAGACCAGGTTAATGGCCCAGCCGACATCAAAAGGCTCTCCGTGCCGCAGTTGAAGACGCTGGCTGACGAAATCCACCAGTTTATCCTCGATTCGGTAAGCAGGACAGGCGGACATCTTGCAAGCAATCTCGGCGTGGTGGAGCTGACGCTTGCGCTGCATTACGTCTTCGATTTTGCACAGGATAAACTGCTGTGGGATGTCGGCCATCAATGCTACGCCCACAAAATCATTACGGGCAGAAAAGATAAATTTGCGCATCTTCGCCAGCCGGACGGCATAAGCGGTTTTCCAAACCCTGCTGAAAGCGTCTATGACCAGTTCGTAGTCGGCCACGCCGGTACCGCAATCGCTACTGCAATCGGAATGGCGCTGGGACAGCTTCACCAGAATAAAAAAGATAAAATTGTGGCGGTGGTCGGCGACGCCAGTATCGTTAATGGCGCCTCATTCGAGGCGCTCAATAATCTCGGCCTGGTCAAGAGGCAATTACTGATTGTGCTGAATGACAACTCAATGGCAATAGACCCGACGCAAGGTGCGGTTGCAAAATACTTCTCCAAGATTCGCTTGAGTCAGACATACGATGACCTTCGCAGGACCACCCGCAATATCCTCGAACATATGCCGGTCATCGGCAAGAGCGTCGATGAGGCGATTGAAAGGATTAAGAAAAGTATCCGAATGGCGCTGCCGGCCAGTCAGATGTTTGAGAGCCTCAACATCCCATACTTTGGTCCTGTTGATGGACACGATATTGGCTCGCTGATACAATTGTTCAAGGCCCTTGCGGGACTGAATCACCCGGCGATTTTGCACGTTTATACAATAAAAGGCCGGGGTTTTCGTCCGGCCAATTCTCACCCGAGCAAGTTTCATTCAACCGGCCCATTCAAGATAAACGGCGATACCATCGAGTCGGCGGCGCAGACGGACAGACGCAGCTTTACCGATTGTTTGGGCGAACACCTGACCGAGTTGGCCGAAAAGGACAAAAGAATTATTGCAATAACCTCCGCGATGTGCGATGGGACGGGCCTTGTTGAGTTTCGCAAAAAGTTCGCCGACAGGTTCTACGATGTCGGCATCGCCGAAAGTGCCGCTATCGATATTGCAGCGGGTCTTGCCAAAAGTGGCCTAAAGCCTTTTGTGTGTATTTATTCGACATTTTTACAACGTAGTTTCGACCAGATATTTCAGGAGGTGGCGCTTCAGAATCTGCCGGTTGTATTCTGCGTCGATAGAGCCGGCGTTGTCGGCTTGGATGGGCCAACACATCACGGCCTGATGGACATCGGCTTCTTGCGGGTAATGCCAAATATGGTCCTGACAGCGCCTGCTAACGAAGTTGAAGTCAAGTTAGCTCTGGAATTTGCACTCGCTTCCGATAGGCCCGTCGTTATAAGGTATCCCAAAGACTTTGTCCCATTGCAAAGGTTTGTCCGAGCTGCCTGTGCAAGGCCATTCGAGCTGGGCAAAAGCATCCTTGTCAAAAAGGCTAGAAATTCAACAGTCGCTATTGTCAGTTATGGCAGCATTCTTACAGAGGTGCTCAAGGCGGCTGAAATGCTTGCTAAAGAAAATATACCGGTTGACGTGATAAATGCCAGGTTTGCTGCACCTGTCGATGAGAGCATTATCTCTTTGCTCCAGCAGGGTAAAAGTATCGTAACAGTAGAAGACCACACAACCGCCTGTGGGTTCGGCTCGGCTGTCCTCGAATTGGCAGCAGGTAAACTGGCCGAAAACAGGCCTGCCGAAGGCACCTTGCCTAAGGCCCTTGATGCCATCTGTTTGCTTGGTGCGCCACAAAAAGTTATAGGACATAATTCTCGTGCCGCTCAACTCATTGAGGCAGGCATAAATGCCGATAAAATAGTTGAGGCGACAAAGAAAATGCTAAAAGTATAATCCGCCATATCCCGATAAATCGGGGGTGGATAAATTGAGATGCAAAATGCCGATTGCAAAATCGTTGCCTAAGTTAATAATTTTCGGCGACCCTAAAAAGCAGGGTGTTACCGAGGCAATTGAAGAGCTTGCCGATTTTGTCAAGGATAAGGCCAGAATAATAGCAAGCGACCGTATCGAGAACTGCCCAATAAACATCTTAAAAAATTGTGATTTCGCAATCGTTTTCGGCGGCGACGGTTCCATCATCTCAACCGCGAGAAACCTAAGTCAGGCATCGGTGCCCGTGATAGGCGTCAATGTCGGTAAGCTCGGTTTCCTGGCAGAGTTCAGCATCGGCGAGCTTAAAGAATCCTTTGCCGATATAGTTTCAGGAAAGGCCCTGATAGAGCGGCGGATGATGCTGGACTGCAGGGTTTTCAACAAACAGGTCAGCAAATCGCAACGGTTTCACTCGGTAGCTATCAATGATGTTTTTATTAACGCCGGTCCGCCCTTTAGAACTATTGAGCTGAAGATATCCGTGGATGGTCAGCCTTTAGCCGGCTGCGTCAGTGATGGTTTAATAATCTCTACGCCGACCGGCTCGACGGCTTATAATCTGTCTGCAGGTGGGCCGATATTATCGCCCAAAATAGAAGCAATAGTCATTACGCCGATTTGCCCACATTCGCTCAGCTTTAGACCAATTGTCATTAACGCCGACAGCAAAATTGAGGTTTTGGGCCTGCGAGTTAATAAAGGCACAACCGTTTCAATTGACGGCCAGGCCTCCCGAAGGCTGTCAGTTGGTGATATTATCAGGGTTCAGAAGGCGCATAATGATTTTTTAATTGTAAATAATCCTATTCGCAGCCAGTGGGATACCCTGGCAACTAAATTAAGCTGGGCTGAAAAGCCGAAGTATAATAAAGGCTTATTGTCTGGTTATTTAGAATCGCAACCAGATAGATGTGGATAAACTTATGTGGTTAGTGGTGAGCAGTTAATTACTCAATCCTTCGACTTCGCTCAGGATGGTGAGCAGAGTCGAACCATTAACCACTCGCCAATTAACTATTTAACCAATTAAGGGAGGTATTGATATTATGGAAAACCAGGTAATCACTGAATGGTCCGAGCGCAACAAAATACGTTTGGTAATTCTTATCGCTGCAGCGCTGCTTTTCTTTGTTCTTGCAGAAACGGCGTGGTCAATCGACTACGGTGTGCCCGGCAGGTCTATTGGCTCTGCCACTGTGCCGCCCAGCAGTGTTCAAGGCGGCCTGATTCGCTCACCGAACCCTATTGATACCAGCAGAAATCTGGTAATTACCGGCAATGTTACCGGCGGCAAATACTTCCATGGCCCCGTCCCGTATTCCTCAACCAGCGCTTTTAGGGCTCCGCTCGGTTCGTCGCTCGGTTCGTGGTCGATGGATTCATTTCTGCGGGATTCGGCCGGTGGGGGTTCCTTCGACCGCTACATCGGCGGATATACTCCCCAACCATATTATTCACCCACAGGGACTGTAACGACTATGGTACCCGGCCAGAGCGGTGTTGTCACGCCCTCGAGTGCGAGAATTTCCGACCGTGCTCCGGGTCTTGAAAATTTGCCAAAGAGGGAAAGCTTGCCCCAGCAGGATACTTCCACTTCTGATATAAGCTCTCGCTCGTTGCTTGTGACTCCTCAGCGGATAGACAAATTATTATCAGAGCAGGGTGCAACAATCCCGCGAACCGAAAAATCAGGGACTGACCGATACCAAATGCAAGTGGAACAATTGCGGCGCGAACTGCAGCAATTAAATGAGAAGATGAGCCAGCTAAGACAAAAGATGGCTGAAACCTCCGATCTGTCGGGGTCGCAAATCCCGATAGAAGACATCGGGGCGCAGCCTGGGCCGACTGAAACACTCCGCCGGCAGCTTGAGCAGCCCGGTATTGTAGAGACCCAAATACGACCAACGCCCAAAGAACCCCCAAAAGCACCTGCCCTTCAGATGGCAGCACCAGAGCCAGAACAGCAGCTTGAGCAGTTACCGGTTCCTGGAAAGACAGACAGCGGTGACGTTTATGAACGTCTAAAACAGCAGCTTGATAAATTACAGGTTTCCCAGAAAGAAAAGCCATCCGGCGTCACGGAAAATGGTTTACAGCGATTAACTGCGGCTGAACCCCGACAAGTCGGGGCTGCCGGCCAGGAACAACCGGGCAAAGAGGAATCCTATCTTGAGGCACTTCGCAGGGGCAGGCCTGATGCAGGTAAATCATATCTTGATGCAATGACCAAGAGCGAAAAAAAGCAAAAGGTTGCGGGGGAAGGTTCGGTTGCGGAGGAGGTTAAGCAACTTTCTTCTGCCGAGTTATCTGCTGAGGCCAAACGCATTATGGGCCCACACAAAAATCTTGAGTCTTACTCCCAGACCAGATTTGACCAGGCCATTGCCGCTGCCCAGATATATTTAAAGCAGGGCAAATACTATCTGGCAGCAGATTCATACGCTACGGCTTCTATTTATAAGCCGGATGACGCGGCTGCGTTTGCCGGCAGAGCACACGCACTTTTTGTTGCCGGTGAATACATAAGTAGTGCCCTGTTTCTTGGCAGGGCTATTGAGCTTTCGCCTGACTACGTGCAAAGAAAAGTTGACCTTGTGGCCCTTTTGGCCGACAAAGATAAGCTCGACAGCAGGATGGCCGACCTCGAGGAATGGCTCGAAAGAACCGGCGCACCTGAGCTTAGGTTCTTGCTGGCGTATCTCTACTACCGGATGGGTAGATACGACCGGGCAAAATTTATGGTTGAAATCGCTGCCGAAAAGCTGCCGAAGGCGCCGGCTGTGCAGACCCTTGGCCATGCCATCGATAGCGCAATGAAAGCGCCAAAGACACAATAAACAGTGGTTAGTGGTGAGTAGTGAGTGGTGAGCAGTTAATTACTCAATTAACCTCTCACCAATTAACTATTTAACCAATTAACCATGCAGGGCGGGCCTTTGGAGAAATGGATTTCCCAGCTTTACAAGAGGTTTTTGCACCAGGCGGACTTATTTCACAATCCTTTAGCGGTTTTGAGGATAGACCTCAGCAGCTTCAGATGACCAGTGCGGTCCGCCAGGCTCTGTGCGATGGACGGCATCTGGTTGTCGAGGCCGGCACCGGCATAGGAAAAAGCTTTGCTTACCTTGTCCCTGCGATAGAATTAGTTTGCCGGGGCGCCGGTCAACTACTTATCAGCACCTTCACCATCACGCTGCAGGAGCAGCTAATCAATAAAGACATTCCATTTTTGATGGATTGTCTGCCCGGTTCGTTCACCCCGTTAGAAATATCACAAGCGGAGGACAAGCTAAAGAAGAAACGATTTCTAACGGGGTTCACGGCGGCTCTGGCAAAAGGCCGGGGCAATTACCTCTGCAAACGCCGCCTTGAATTTGCTATGCGAAGGCAAAAATTTCTGTTCGGCTCTTCCGATGCTGAGCTTATGATGATAAATGACTGGGCCGGCCGGACAAAAGATGGCTCGACTTCCGACCTTCCCTTTATGCCAAGCAGCCACACCTGGGATGCAGTCAACAGCGAACACGGCAACTGTCGCGGACACAAATGTCCGCATTTTCAGGACTGCTTATATCAGCGCTCCCGACGCCAACTGGAAAAAGCCGACATTATCGTTGCAAATCACGCGCTGCTATTTAGCGACCTTGTTCTAAAAGAAGAAGGCGCATCTGTTTTGCCGAATTACAAGTATGTAATTATTGACGAAGCCCAGAATATCGAGCACGTGGCCGAAGAACAATTCGGCGTAGATATTAGTAACCGCAGAATTAAATTCTTGCTCGATGGCCTATACAATCCCAGAATCCACAAGGGACTTCTTGCTTATACACCCAACGACGTGGTGATTGGTATGGTCGGCCAGTTGACGAAAGAGAGCAGAAATTTCTTCGAGCGCATAAACAACTGGTTCCAGCAGACAAAAGAGCAGACCAACGGCAGATGTTACGCCAATTTTGTCGATGACACCATCTCAGGACATTTCAAAAACCTGGCGTCCGAACTTGCAAAGAGAGCAAAACAAGCTGAAGATGTCGATGAAAAACTTGAGGTTCTGCGTTTTGTCAATAGATGCCGGCTTTTAGCGGAGGAGCTGAACCATTTCTTTCTGCAGGATAGACCCGATTATGTCTATTGGGTCGAGACGCCCGATGAGAGCTCCAGGCCAGGCAGGTATTCGGGGGCACGCAGCCCAAAGGCAGATATATCCTTAATGAGTGCGCCAATAAATGTCGGCCCGGATGTCAAGAGATGTTTGTTCGATAAATATGATTCGCTGATTCTAACAAGCGCAACCTTAAGCACTTCTACCATCTCGAAGAGCAGCGGCTTTGAGTTTTTTGCCGGGCGAATCGGCCTGGAGGATTTTGACTCGCTTAAACTCGGCTCGCCTTTTGATTACAAAGAACAGGTAACACTTTACATAGAAAAGGACCTGCCGAATCCAAACGACCCGGAATTTGTTCAGGCTGCTGCACAGGCCATCAAAAAATATGTCCTGCAAACTAAAGGGCGGGCATTTGTCCTTTTCACAAGCTACGAAATGCTCGAAGCCATCGTCGGCAAAACTGCCGACTGGTTAGCTTCTAATAAGCTGGAATTGCTCCAACAAAACCGGGCGCCTGGAGGACTCGATAGGAGTAGATTGCTTCAACACTTCAAGACCAAAGGCAATTGCGTGTTGTTCGGCACCGACAGCTTCTGGCAGGGCGTTGATGTGCCGGGCGTCGCCCTTGGCAACGTTATTATCGTTCGCCTCCCTTTTGGAGTTCCTGACAAGCCGCTGATTGCAGGCAGATTAGAGCGGATAAAAGAAGACGGCGGAAATCCATTTTATGATTACCAGCTGCCGTCAGCGATTATCAAATTCAAGCAGGGCTTCGGCCGACTAATCCGCACCAAAACCGACACCGGCATTGTGGTAGTCCTCGACAGCCGAATCATCAACAAACCCTACGGCCGACAATTCCTGGATGCAATACCGCAGTGTAAAATCCAAATCGTTACTGAAAAAATGCAAAACTGACCTTTTTGTTGCAATGTCGGCTGGATTGTGGTATAATAATTGCGTTTTCAGTTAAGATTAGGAGGATAGAAAGTTGGGTAACCGGTCAAAAACATACCATCTGCAAATGGCAATGGTTGTTGCCGTCGCAGCAATGATGACCTTTCTTTTGATAGGAACGGCTGTAGGTAAATATAGCGGCGGGACAGGCGAACCAAACGACCCTTTCAGAATCGCTAGCGCCGAAGACCTAAACGACATCGGCAATCACCAAGAAGACGGGAACAAACACTTTCTCCTCGTCAACGATGTCAACCTCGCCCAATACACCGGCACACGGTTTAAGATTATTGGAGAGTATAGTAGGCCGTTCAGTGGTGTTTTTGATGGTTGTGGTCATAAGATTTCAAATTTTACTTATAATGTGAGGGAGAGCACGTACCACATAGGGCTTTTTGGTTATGTTTATGGTAACAATGCTGAAATAAAAGATTTAGAGTTAATCGATCCGAACATTAGTAATACAGGATATTCCTGCACTACTTCCTCTCTGGTTGGGTATTTAGAAGGAGGAACTGTTAACCATTGCCGTGTGCAAGGTGGAAGTATCCAGGGAGATTTTTTCGTAGGTGGTCTAGTGGGCAACAATGATTCTGGCTCTATCATCGGTTGCAACGCAATTTGTAGCGTTTCGGGAAGTTATGACATTGGTGGATTAGTGGCTACTAATTCAGGCTATATTTCTGATAGTCATTCAAGAGCCAGCGTTTCAGGGTATGTGAGAATTGGTGGTCTCACAGGTACTAACAAAGGAAACATTTTTAATTGTTCTTCAACGGGAAGTGTCTTTACTCGATATACAATTGGCTCTCGAAACACAGCAGGAGGTTTAGTAGGTTCGAATTGGAGGGGGACCATCCGTAATTGCTTTTCAGCAGCAGTAGTAGTAGGTCATGATCAGGCCGGCGGTTTGGTCGGAAAAAATTACTTTGCCAATATTTCGTGTTGCTCCGCGACCGGCGATATCTCCGGAAAATGGCATGTTGGAGGGCTAGTTGGGGAGAACTGGCAGAGTGACATTTCTTATTGCTACTCAATCAACAATCTCTCAGGGGACAAGAGTGTAGGGGGGTTGGTTATAACATCCACGAATATTCTGGTGTTTCTTACATTACCGATTGCTACGCTGCATCCAAAGTATCAGGTGCAGACAATATAGGCGGTCTAGTAGGTTATGATGAAAAGGGTAACTATAAAAGATGCTTTTGGGATAAAACAATCAATCCAGACCTTAGTGGCATTGGCAATTCTATCAATTCCAACGTCGTTGGCAAGCCAACGGTAAGCATGCAAAACAAAAGCGCATTTGTAAATGTAGGCTGGGATTTTGTCGAGGTCTGGGGTATTGGCGAAAACCAGACGTATCCATTCCTGCGGACTGAACCAGCCGGGGATTCAAATCACGACAAAAAAGTGAACCTTGAAGACCTTGCGATTCTGGCTTCCCACTGGCTGGAAGAAAGATAATAGATAAAGTTTAGGGTAAGCGTTCACCCATTTTCGAGTAATTGAAGTACACTTTAGTAAAGTTTTGTC
>CAYWXK010000081.1:0-10567 GCA_964462515.1 uncultured Pirellulales bacterium | reverse complement strand
AGATTGAGAAATCCACCAGCGATTATGATATTGAGAAGCTGCAGGAGAGATTGGCGAAATTGGCCGGCGGCGTAGCTATTGTTAAGGTGGGCGCAGCAACGGAGACGGAAGTGAAAGAAAAGAAGGCGCGTGTCGAGGATGCACTGCACGCCTGTCGGGCGGCGGTGGAAGAAGGGATTTTAGCCGGCGGCGGTGTGGCAATGCTCAGGGTGCTGCCGGCATTAGATAAAATCAAAACCATCGGCGACGAGAAAGTCGGTATTGATATAGTTCGCAGAGCAGTAGTAGCGCCGATTAAGCAAATAGCCGAGAATGCCGGACTCGACGGCTCAATTGTGGCACAGAAAGTTATAGAGAGCAAGGATAAGAACTTTGGTTATGATGCGCTGCGGAAAGAATATGGCGATATGATTAAGTTCGGTGTAATTGTGCCGACGAAGGTCGAGAGAATCGCCCTGCAGAACGCCGCCTCGATTGCATCGCTTCTTTTGACGACCGATGCGATAGTCAGTGAAATTCCGGAAAAGAAAGAGAAGACCCCCGGTATGTCGCCGGGTGGAGGTGAAATGTATTAGTCCGTCGCTCGTGTGAAGGAAAATTAGCCACGAAGGTACAAAGGCACAAAAAAAATATACTATGAATCTTAGTGTCTTAGTGCCTTTGTGGCAATACTTGAAAAAATGAATTTTCACTTTTACACAAATGCAATCTCTCAGGCATCCCGAAAGGTTGCATCGGGAATATTCATCGTTGGATTGGTGCTGGTTGGTTTCGGTGTTATTATTCTGGCCTTGCCTGCGATTTTTGCTTTTCTGGCCGCAGCGGTATTCTTTATCGCAGGGCTTGGCTGTGCAATTACCGCCGTCAAAATCTTTCTGGCACAGAGAAAAATGGACAAAATCAACAACGATAATATCAGGGATGATTCACAGGGCTACAGAAAAAACGTCCAAATCCACATTGAAGAACACTATGATGTGTGAACATAGCCAGCAATTTCCCCAATTTTTTCAAATTGCGCTTCTGTGGACTTTTGATTAGCGGATTTTTAGTGTGGCGAGGGCAAGGGCGGCGAAGGCGGCAGCTAAAAGCCAGAATCGCACCACCACCTGCGGCTCGCTCCAGCCAATCAGATGAAAATGGTGATGGATGGGTGAGCATCTAAACAGTCGTTTTCCGCCTGTATATTTGAAATAGGCGATTTGTAATATTACGCTGCACAGTTCAATAACGAATACCCCGCCAATTATTAAAAGCAGGATTTCATTTCTGGTTACAAGCGCTCCGTATCCCATTGCGGCGCCTAACGGAAGCGAGCCGACATCGCCCATAAAGGTCTGGGCGGGATGACAATTAAACCATAAGAACCCGAGCACGGCACCTATAATGGCGGAAAAGAATATACTCAGTTCGCCGGCCTGGGGTATGTGCGGCAAAAAAAGATAGCTCGACCAGGTAACCCGCCCGTGGACGGGCGCCATCGTTTCAGAAGCAACATAACATAACAGTGCCAGGACGGAGCCGACCATTCCTACGCAGCCTGCTGCCAGGCCATCCATACCATCAGTGAGATTAACAGCGTTGCTGGTGGCTGAAATGTAAAAAATTGCTATCAGGATGAACATCCAGTTGGCTAATGGCAGACCGTGTTTGTAGAACGGCAGCCAGAATAATTTAGCATCTTCTATGTGGATAAAGTCGGTGTATAAAAATGAGGCAATCAGGACGGCACCGCCGATTTGGAAGATGAGTTTTTCCCAGGCTTTTAGGCCGTCTCTACTTCTGTGATGGGAGATGCTGGTAAGTTTTAGCCAGTCATCGATGCCGCCCAGCGCGCCAAACCATATCATCAAAACAATCGCCTTTTGCACGAAGGGATTATTTAGCTTGGCCCATAATAATGTAGTTATCAGAGTGGCAAGGATGATAATCAGACCACCCATTGTGGGAGTATTGGCCTTTTCTTTGGTTAATTCGTTAAGGGCGGCGTGATAAAATTCCGGACGGTCGCCGATTTTTTTTCGCATTAGCCAGCGAATGATTTTGGGACCTACCAAAAGAGCAATAAGCAGGCTGGTCAGCACCGCCGACACGGAGCGGAACGCCACGTTCTGGTAGGCGTAGAAGCCGAGCCGATGGGTAAGAGTGTCGCGTAAATACCACAATAAATGATAAATCATCTTCGCCTCTCGAACCTTGATTCTCGGCACTCGTTACGAGTTTCTCCGCTTGGGGACGCCTTACGGCGGAGTATCCAGCATCGAGTTACAAAAAAGCTCTTTTAATTTCTCAACGACAGCTTCCAGTTTGGCAACCCGTGAACCTTTAACTAATATTATATCGTAATTTTTTATGAATTTTTGCAAATTATTGCAAGCCGAAATGGTGTCGTCAAAATACTTTACTTGCAGATTATGTCCTAATGAGTCGGCAGCTTCTTTTGCAGCCTGGCCGGCGATGTGAGCGAATTTGCCGACAGCCAGCAGCAGTTGAACTTTGGCTTTTGCGATAGACTCGCCTAACTGCCTGTGTAGTAGCTGGGTTTGCTGACCCAGTTCAGCCATATCGCCGCAGATAAATACTGTTCTGCGGTTCTGAATTGACCCCGTTAGAAATCTCTTTTCTAACGGGGTTGAGCCGAGGCTGGATAAGATTTCAAGGGCATTTTCCATTGAGGCGGGATTGGCATTGTAACAGTCGTTCAGAATCGTAAGTGTTCCGATTTGCAGTAGTTCGGCTCGCATAGGAGTAGGGGAAAGTCCGCCTTTAGTAGATACTGTCTGTGCAAAATCCTCAATTGTTACGCCCAACTGGTTGCAGACAGCGCAGGCAGCAAGGGCATTTTCAACATTGCCTGGGCCGGGCAGCGGCAGATAGACATCAACACCATTTATGGCAAAGTGGCTGCCGAAACTATCGTATGTAATATTGGCAGCCCGGTAGTCTGCCTCGGAGGCCGATTTGCCGAAAGTTACGAATCTGATGCCTCTGGCTCGGCAGGCATCGGTTAATTGGTCAAAGTCGGCGTTGATTATCAGAATACCATTGGCTTTGAGTCCTTCGGATATGGATAATTTTTCATGTATAATTGTTTGCAGGTTGCCTAGGCCTTCTAAATGGGCCGGATAAACATTGGTTACAACTGCGATATCCGGCAGAGCAATGCCGGTTAAGTAAGCTATTTCGCCTGGGTGATTGGTGCCGAGCTCAACGATAACGACCTGATGCTCTGGGTCTGCTCCGAGCAGCGTAAGAGGCAAGCCGATATTGTTATTGAAATTTTTTAGCGGCTGAAAGACGCGAAAATGTTTGCTTAAGACGTAATAGGTGATGTGCCTTGTTGTTGTTTTGCCCACTGAGCCGGTTATTGCGACTACTTTGAAGCCGGTCTGCTGGCGGTATTCTCTGGCGAAATCCCCCAGAGCTTTTACAGTATCATCAACTTTAAGAAGACAAACCCTAAATTTTGAATTTTTCAATTCTTTGCTTACCACGGCACAGACCGCTCCTTTAGCAAAAGCTTCAGAAACATAATCGTGGCCGTCAAAATTCTCGCCGGGGATGGCGAAAAAGCAATCGCCCGGTTTTATCGTTCGTGAGTCGATGCTTACGCCGGCAAAAAACTCGTGGCTCATCGCTCGCCGCTCGTGTTCTGGAGTGGTTTCGAGATGGGCTCCTATTATTCGTGCCAGGTCTGCAATCAAGAAATTTTTCATTTTAGGTCTTCGAGATACCGCTGGGCGATTTTTTTGTCGTCGAAGTCGAATTTTTTCGTTCTGATTATCTGGTAAGTTTCGTGGCCTTTGCCGGCTATTAGAACAATATCCTTTTTTCCAGCGGCTTTTATAGCCATCTCAATTGCTTTCTTTCTGTCCGGTTCAACGGTAATCCTTTTTGAGTTGGGGTTTTCAAAGCCAGCAACAATTTCATTTGTTATATCCTCAGGTCGTTCGGTTCGCGGATTGTCGCTGGTTACTATTACGAAATCGGCGAATTGCTCGGCGACCTTTGCCATACGTGGGCGCTTGGTTCTGTCCCTGTCGCCGCCGCAGCCAAAGACTACCCGCAGTTTGCCTTTGCACAGAGGTTTGAGGGTAGAGAGGACGTTTTTTAAGGCATCATCGGTGTGGGCATAATCAATTATTACAGAAAAATCGCCACCCCATTCGACCTTTTCTAATCGGCCTGGGACCGTTTGGGCGTCTGATAAGCTGGCGGCTATCGTTTTCAAATCAAAACCAGCGGCAAGGCACAAGCCAGCAGATGCGAGGCAGTTGCTGACGTTATGTCTTCCCAGCAAAGGAGTTTTGACGAGAGACGAGAGACGAGGGACGAGAGACGATTGGCCAGTGCATTCTAAGGTGAAAACCGTTTTATTTATGTCCATCGATTCGATGTGGGCGGTAATGTCGGCTGGCTCATTGACGGCATACCATAGGATTCTGGGTCTTCGCCAGATTTGTTGGGCGATAAGCTCGGCCTCCGGGGATTGTTTGTTCAAGACAGCAGTAGCATCGGATGAGAGGGACTGAAAGAGTTTGGTTTTTGCTGCCAGGTAATCCTCTTTGGTTTTATGGTAATCTAAATGGTCGCCGGTGAGGTTGGTGAAGGCGGCGGCTTTGAAGTTGACCCCTGCCAGGCGGCCTTGTGAAAGAGCGTGGCTGCTTGCCTCGATGACCATAAATTTTGCGCCATTTTTCACCATTTGCTGGGTCATCTCGGCGATGGATAAGCAATCAGGCGTTGTCAGAGTTGATTGGCAGGTCTGGCTTGAACAGGTGTCATAAATGACGGTGCCGATGAGGCCGCATTTCAGGCTGGCTTTCTGGATGCAGGAACGCACCAGATATGCGACTGTAGTCTTTCCGTTTGTGCCGGTTACAGCGAGGTTTGTCAGCCGTGAAGCGGGATTGCCTCTGCTTGCCTGCGCAAGTAAGGCTGCCGCGCGGGTAGTGTCATTAACAGTGATAATCTTGATGCTCGATGCTTTATGCTCGATGCTCGATATGCGTTTCTGACAAACGATATACTTGGCACCGTTGGCGACTGCCTGGTCGATGAAGTCGTGGCCATCGCATACAGTCCCTGGAACTGCCACGAAGATATCGCCAGGCTCAACCAGGCGTGAATCAACATGGACACGTGGTCCAGTGTGTGAAGAAACTAATTTTACAAGTTCGTTGAAAGACATCGGTTCTGTTTAATAATACCTGTTCTTTGCACTTTTAACAGAACTCCGGACGACAATTTGCGCTTATCGGCAATTATTATATTTGGAGATTAAGGTTTTGCATTTATAATGTTTGAAACTTTGAACTGATTTGAGCTATAGACAGGGGGCCTTTAGATTAGAGAAAGGAATTGTTTATGAAGGTTCGGCATTTTCTGTGCGTTTGGTTAGTGCTTTTCGTCAGTTTGCCGGTTCCCGGCAAATCGGCTGGGTCGAATAAAGGCTTGCTGGAGGAAGAGTATCTTGCTGTTTTTATGGAGGGCAAGAAGGTCGGCTATGCCATTCAGAGCCGCGAGGTAGCCGGCGGAAAAGTAACGACCACCGAGAAGGTCAGTATAACAATCAGCCGGGCTGATGTTCCAGTTACTATCAATATGGCTGAAACCAGCATCGAGACAACGGAGGGAAAGCCGTTGGGCTTTGAGGTTACACAGGAACTTAGTGCGATGACAATGAAGGTAACAGGGACGGTGAACAACCAAGGGATGTTAGAGATGACAGTTAATTCAATGGGAAATGAGCAAAAAAGCACAATTGAATGGCCGAGCGGTGCGGTGATGGCTGAGGGGTTGCGGCTGCTGACACTACAAAAAGGTTTGAAAGAGGGCTTGCAGTATTCGGTCAATTTATTTAGCCCCGGAATTCTGCAGGCCGTCGATGCTCAAATAAAGATAGGGCCGAAACGAAATGTTGACCTTCTCGGGCGAGTTGTGGCCTTGACGGAGGTTACAACTACTATCAATATACCCGGCGCCGGTGAAATTGTCAGCACAGGTTTCGTTGATGACCAGCTTCGAATGCAAAAGAGCATTATGCCGGTGGCCGGGATGCAAATTGAGATGATTGCCTGCGTCAAGGAGTTTGCACTCGGAGAGAACGATGTGTTTGAAGTGATTGATAAGATGTTTTTGGCCAGCCCGCAGCCGTTGGACAATATCGACTCAGCTTCATCAGCCTCCTATTATTTAAGCCCGACAAAAGGAGCTGCGTTAAAGATACCGGTTACCGACAATCAGAAGGTGCGGCTTGCAAATGGGCAGGTTTGCGTAACAGTCAGTCCTATTGCTTCGCCGGCGGGGGCAGGTTTTCCATATAAGGGCAAGGATGAGGTTATTTTAGAATCGCTCAAGCCCACAAGATTTGTGCAGAGTGACAACAAAGAGATAATTAAACTTGCCCGCCAGGCGGTGGGTAATAGCAAAGATGCAGCGCAAGCCGCCAAGAAAATTGAAGCTTTCGTCGCAAAATATGTGGATAACAAGGGATTGTCGGTTGGTTATGCGTCGGCGGCGGAGGTGGCGGAAAGCCGCCAGGGCGATTGCAGCGAATTTGCGGTGTTGACGGCGGCAATGTGCCGGGCCGTTGGTATTCCGGCGCAAGTGGCAGTGGGGATGGCTTATGTGAAGGATTTTAGCGGATTGACTATCGGCAGACAAACCAGGTTTGAAAACGGCGCGTTTGGCGGGCATGCGTGGGTCCAGGCATACATCGGTGGTAAGTGGGTTGGCCTTGATGCGGCATTCAACAGCGCCGGCCTTGGCGGGTATGGGCCCGGGCATATTGCATTATCTGTCGGCAGCGGCAATCCCGAAGACTTCCTCAATCTGGTCAGCACTATGGGGCAATTCAAGATTGAGAAGGTGATGATTGAAAAGCCGTAATACTTTGCAATAAATAATCTGACGAATAGTAAGAATGGTGGAACGGTGAGACGGCTATGAGTCTATCAGGGGTAAAAGTTATCGTCGCGGATGCCTTCGAGGAGGAGATTTGTTATCACAGGACCCTCATCGGTCATAGTTACCCATACGATATGGTTGCTGCCCTGGCCGCCGGTGGTAGATAAGACGTAGTATAGCGCATCGTCACGAATTGATTTAGAGTATGCATGCTGATGTCCTGCGAAGACTGTGTAGCATCTATCTGCAAGCAGTGCCTGAATTTTGCGCCAGCTTTCAGAGGATTGGCTGCGCCATATAGGATGGTGCATAAAAACACACGTCCAGCGGACCTGCCAGTAGCGGACCAGAACATTCTGGATGTATTCAATCTGTTTGTTATCAATCCAGCCTTCAGAGGCGCCTGCGGTATTTAAGCAAAGAAATAGCACATTGTGATAGACGAAATGATAGTAGGTTCGGCCGAGGTGCTGCTGCCATTTTCCGACTGTCAATTCGTTGCCGATGTCGTGGTTTCCCGGCACATAGAAGAAAGGCATCTTTAGGTTGTCAACAATTGAATCAAATTCGTCCCACTGCCGGTTTAGTTTGGTTTCATCATCGTTGTAGCCCTCGATAAAATCTCCGACGGAGATGACAAATTCGGGTCTGAGAAGGTTCAACTTTTCTACTGCATTTTCAAAGGCGCCCGGCTTATGCTCACCTGTTCGGTCGCCGACAATTGCAAACTGGAAATCATCGGGGTTGTTACAAAAATTCAGGTGGGTCCAGGGATTCGCCTGTTCGGATACCTCAATTTTCAAATAAGAATCGACTCTGGCGCAACCGGCGGTAATGGCTGTTAAGGTAAAAGTAAGTAACACCAGAATCTGCAGTGGGCGTTCACTGATAAATCGGGAGCGGGCTCTATTCAAACTGTATGTCGGCAAGGACAAATTCGACATTGGTGTTTCCGTTATAGGTGTTGAGCTGCGGCTGATAGGCGACATTGAAAAATTCACGGTCAAGCAGTTTCTTTTCGAGGCTTCCAAATCCAAAGCCAATGCAGCGGACCGTGGCTGTGCCATCTGTTATTATGGCCTGCAGGTGGTCTGCGCTTGAGCCGACTCGCCTGGGCGGGCAGGCGAGGCGAACGCCTTTTGTGGCGAAAATCGGTTCGGGGTTGCCGTGGCCGAACGGGCCGAGCATTTGCAATTCGCTTACGGTTTCCCTGCGAAAATCACTTACCTGCGCCAGTGCATCGATGTGGAGTTTTGGCAGGATGTCATCTGTGCTTATATTTTGTGATGCGTATGTTTCAAATTCGGCTGCGAAGCGGTCAATTTTTTCGGCCTGGATAGTTATGCCGGCTGCCATTTCGTGGCCGCCGAAGCTGATAAGATAATGTGAGCAGGCCCTGATTGCGCCAAGCAAGTCAAAGGAGGTGATTGAGCGGCCGGAACCTTGAGCCCGGCCCGGTGGGGCACCCTCGGGGGGAACAAGATTAATCATAATAGTTGGACGACAGAATGTTTCGACGATTCTGGATGCGACAATACCTATCACGCCGGTGTGCCAGTTTTCACCTGCAAGGACGATGCTTCTTCGGTCGGGGTGAGCAAGGTCTCGCTGCAGTATCATTTCGCAGGCCTGTTTGAATATTTTTCGCTCGCACAGTTGCCTCTGGTTGTTGAGGGCTTTTAGATGTTCGGCCATTTTGATAGAGTCTTCGCCCGCTTGGCTGATTAGCAATTGGGCGGCCAATCGTGCGTGTCCCATACGGCCTGCCGCGTTAAGTATTGGTGCGAGGCGAAAACCGATATCGAAGCTGTCGAGTGCCCGGCTGGCCAGTCCTGCTGATTGAATCAGGGCCTGGATGCCGGGAAGTTTGCATTCGGGTATCGCTTTAAGCCCATAGCTTGCCAGCACTCTATTTTCACCTCGCAGCTCAACAATGTCGGCAATGGTCCCGATTGCAGCCAGGCTCGTTGCATTTAACATAAATTCATACAGCCTCGGTTCAAGTTTTGCTCCATAAGCGCCGGATATAGCGGTGTTAAACTCATTTGCAATCGCCCAGGCCAGCTTGAAGGCAACCATAGCGCCGGCGGAATCCTGGTTCGGATAATTCTTATCCAGTGCCGGATGGACAATGGCAACGGCGGTAGGGTTCTGAGAGGCTGATGGGTCGGGCAGATGATGGTCGGTTATTATCAAATCAAGGCCTAATTGCTTGGCCAGAGAGGCAGCGCCATAAGCGGTAATCCCGCAGTCAACGGTAATCAGCAGTCTGCTGCCGGTTTGTGCCAATAGCTGAACGGCTTCGGCATTCAGGCCGTAGCCTTCTTCAATGCGGTGGGGTATGTAGTAGTCAACGTTGGCGCCAAGAAGATTTAGAATCTGCCAGAGGATTGCCACGCCGGTGATGCCGTCAGCATCGTAATCGCCATAGAGGGTGATTTTTTCGTTGTTTCTTATTGCTTGCTTTATTCGCTCGACCGCCGGTTCTATACCGGGCATTCGCTGCGGTGGGATAAGCTCGGTCAATTTGGGTCGCAGGAAAGTAGAGCCGACCTGAATGTCTGTTATGCCGCGGTTGATTAAAATCTGCGCCAAAAGAGGAGAGACCTTCAGCGACCTGGCAAGCTGGCTGGACCGGCTGTCCGCCGGCCGAACTACCCAACGTTTTTTTTGCTCTACTTTAGCTGGCACAGAAAGCAGCATTGAGGTTCCATCCTCGTTGTTTTCGTTACTTAATTTTTATTTTATCAAGATATATATACTAAAAAAACAGCACCACTTGCAAGGGTGTTTTTACACTTTTAGACGCAACTTTACCCTATAGAACAGGGAAAGACTATAATTCTTTTATGTAATCGCGGGCGGAAAGGGCAGCGATGGTGCCTTCGCCGCAGGCGTTGGTTATCTGACGAATTTTCTTGGAGCGGACATCACCCGCTGCGTATATGCCGCGGACTGATGTCTGCATATTGTCATCGGTGATGACGCAGCCGGCAGGGTCCAGATTGACGACGCCCTGTAAAAAATTTGTATTGGGCAGGAATCCTATGTACACAAAGACTCCCTGGACATCGATTGTCTGCTCCTTATCGGTCTGTTGCTCCTTCGCAGTGATGGACGCAACTGTTTTGTCGCCATTTATGAATGTAACGGTGTGGTTCAGCAGGAACTTTGCGTTTGGTTTTTTCTTAACCCTTTCCTGCAAAATCTGCCGGGCCTTCATAAAGGGGCGATATGCTATGAAGGTTACGCTTTTGGCGAAGGCAAGGAGCGATTCGCCTTCCTGCAGGCCGGAATCACCGCAGCCGATGACGGCGACGTCCTTACCTTTATAGAATGGGCCGTCGCAGGTCGCACAATACGATACGCCTTTGCCGTAAAACTTGTCTTCGCCTGGGATATTTAGCTTTTTGGGAACGCTGCCTGTGGCGACTATGAGGGTTTTGCCTGTATATGAGCCGTTGCTTGTTGTAACTTTTACCTTTTTTTCGAGTGGTTCGACTTTTGTTACTTCGGCGAATTCTGTAATCTGCGTGCCGAATTTTGTGGATTGCTGTTTGAATTTTTCCATCAGGTCCATTCCACCTGTGCCATCCGGTGTGCCGGGCCAGTTTTCTATATGGGCAGTCAATGCTGCACGGCCGCCGCACAGCATCTT
>CAYWXK010000080.1:0-11012 GCA_964462515.1 uncultured Pirellulales bacterium | reverse complement strand
GCAAAATGTAGTCACAACTTTTGCTGAAAATCAGCCTTCTTGGCCTTGTTAAGGCTATTTTGAACCGCAAACTGCGTAACTTGAGTTAGCTATGCTCAGTACAAGTTTGATATTAATGGAGAATGCCGCGACCTTCGGCCACGCAATGACCGTTAAACGCAGGCAATTTCTCGTCCAAAACTTCTTTTAAGGTCTTGCAGACAATCGCAACCTGGTCTTTGGTGAGGTTGTTATAAAATGGAAGCGCGATGGTGCTTTTAGAGACGGATTCCGTGACAGGAAAATCGCCGGGTTTGTAGCCGAACTGATTGGCCATAAAGGGCTGTAAATGCACAGGCGGAAAATAGTTGCCGACCTGAACGCCCCGGCTTCTCATCACCTCAAGGATTTTGTCACGGTGCCCCCCCTGCTTTCCTGTGAAAGCAAGACGGGGGGGTGAACCATCTTCAAGGCGGACAACAAAGACAAACCAGCTTACATCGCAGCCGGGCGGCTCGGCAGGCACTATTAATCTTTTGTCGGAAGACAGTATTTCCTGATACCATTTTGCGACCTGTTTGCGCTTTGCCTTGATTTCCTCAATTCTTGAGAGCTGGACGATTCCGAGAGCGCAATTTATGTCACTGAGACGATAGTTATAGCCGAGGCGTTCGTGTTCCAGCCAGGTTGCGCCTTTGCCCCTACCTTGATTGCGAAGGGATTCGCACATATCCGCAAGATGGTCATCGTCGGTTAAAATCACGCCTCCTTCGCCAGTCGTTATTTGTTTATTGGGGTAAAGGCCAAATGTGCTCATTGTGCCGAAAGTGCCGGTTTTTTTGCCGTTCAATGCTGAGCCAAGCGCTTCGCAGCTATCCTCGATGATTCTTAGATTGTGTTTCTGGGCGATTTTACAAATTTTATCAAAGTTTGAGGGACTGCCAAAGATTGCAACCGGCAGGATTGCTTTGGTTTTGGCGGTAATTTTGTCTTCGATTTTAGCAGGGTCGATATTGAGAGTTACGGGGTCGATATCGACAAAGACCGGTTTTGCGCCGGCCATCATAATAGAATTCGAGGAAGCGATGAAGGTAAAAGGCGTAGTAATAACTTCATCACCCTCGCTAATTCCAAGCGCCAGCATACATAGAAACAAGCCGCTTGTGCCGCTGTTGACGGCGACGGCACGTTTTCTGCCGATATATTTTGCAAAGGCAGTCTCAAACTCCGTCAGTTTGGGGCCGAGCGAAAGATTGGGGCTGCGAAGGACCTGGCAAACAGCGTCAATCTCTTTCTGCGTGATGTCGGGTCGAGATAAATATATTTGCATAAAAAATCTTCCTTATCAAACACACAAAAACATCAAAGCGATAACGAAATTTTAACAATTAGAAACGATAAATCAAAGACATTTTGAACCTGCTATCAGGTGCGGGTGTGCTTCACGTTTGTAGGTACAGAAAGCGGCACGGCCATCCCTTCGACTACGCTCAGGACAGGCATTGCCGTGTTTGCACGGGCTGGAAGCCCGTGCTACGCCTACAAAGATGAATCGCACCCATCAGGCGCTTTTGGAAAAAACGGGGGTGCTTATGGGACGCAGCACTTTAGGGACAATCACTTATTTGAAAGTTCGGGCGAATTTGCGATTTTGGTGCTAAACAGGGTTTAACTTAAAACCGAATAAAAATGAGGTCAGTTACTTTGTGGCAGACTCAAAAAATGGCAAAAGGCAAAAACGTATTAACGACAGGCGACGTAGCGAAGATTTGCAACGTCGCTTCACGAACGGTCTCAAAGTGGTTCGATAACGGACAACTGAGGGGCTATCGCATCCCCGGCAGTAAAGACCGGCGAATACCGCTGGGCGAGCTAATTCGCTTTATGAAAGCCCACAATATGCCGACGATGGGAGTGATAAGCGCGCACACTCGAATCATTATTGTAGATAGTAACGAGAACACTGCACTTACAGTGGCTAACAGCTTGCGAACCAAAACCGACTACGAGGTCCAAATCGCACGCAATGAATTCCAGGCAGGCGCAGCCATCCAGAAATCTGCCCCCCACGTTCTGCTCATCAGCCTTTTAGATGAAGGTATAGACGCAGCAGCAATCTGCCGAAGTATTCGTGCTGATGAGGATTTGCAAACTATCAAGGTCATAGCTGTTGCAAATCACATGAGCGAATCAGAATTAGCCGTTCTACTAAAGAAAGGCTTTGACGGCTATATACCTTATTACGCCGATGCCGCGGCGCTCATCTCGAAGATTGAAGAGGTAACAGCGATTATCTATTAGCGTATTGCCACCGCCCCAGCCGGCAACCGGCACCCTTATGCTCAACCACTAAACGGCAGAATCATAAAAGGCATCGGGTTCCTGGTAGTTGTGTTCGATAGCGCAATTCCTTGCATTTTCAAGTAATTTTCAGCATTCCAACAACAAAACTCATCTGGATGTCTTATAAGCTGTTTATGGCCCCGGCGCAAGCTTCCTGATGTCAAATCTCGACAAGGGTGTTTATAATAATCAACACTAATCGTAACCAGCACCGAATAAGCCCGTTACAAGCGTAAAAATCCGATAAGCGACTCTCTGATGTTGATTTTCGGCAACACGCAAATTTAATCCGCACAAAAGTTGCGGTTCATAAAAGTAAAACAAAAGTTAAGGATAGTTTTTTATGTCGGCCTTATTGTCCTTTCATCGAGTCTAATCGTGGAAATTGCGCGAAAAGCCAGCATTTAGACATCTGGGTATGGATTTTGCTGTTTTAACAAAAGGCTTCAGAGAGTGTCCATTTAGGGTGACTGAAAAGAGCTGTTTGACAGGAGCGCAGTGTGATGGACGATGCAAGGTTGGAGGACAAAATTCACGAACTGGTCAGAGAATTCGGACAGGGGGTTGACCCTCAGCGCAATAAGTTAGCAAATCCTTCCGAACAAATGCAAACCGACTGCAGTAAGCTCGAAAAGAGCATAAGCAATTTGCAGGAGCTGCTCGATTATCTGCGGGTGTGCATCAAATATCAGGTTTTCGACATCGAGGCAACTCGACGTGAAAACGAATACCTCAAAAGACTGCTCGAAGAAAACGGTTAAGGTCAGAAGATACACAACGACACGAAGTTAGCCGAAGCACACATCAGAAACCAAGATAGTCCGAGTAAACAGCCCCTGAAACCGTGGATAAAAGAAATAGCAAACAATAATCAGCGAATCGGCATATAATCTCTTTGTAACCTGCCATCTGCAAATCTTTGCACCGACCGGGAAGGCTCGAAAAATTTATCTGTTGAAAGCCCGCCTTTGGATAAGCTCAAAACTATTCACCGACTATAAATCTTTATGAAGGCATAAGATATGCTTATTTCTTTGCTTGCAAGCAGAAAGTCGGCAGCGGTTTTTGTCGATAAAATTCTTGACCGGAAGAAGACTATTATCGCGGCAGGCGAACATCAGCTTCATCTTAGGCATATAAAAAATAGCAGTTTGAAAGGCCGGAAATGCAGGATGCTGTCGTTCCAATTGTTTGACAAGGAGACGGCAACTATGATATAATATGTTATTGAGCAGCTTTGACCAAAATAACTGATAGAGTTAAAAAAGCCACGAGAAAGAGTAGTTTTCAGGATTAGTGGCAGGCAATTTCAACTTATTGCAAATGGCTTTGAGGTAAGAGATGTTTGAGCGATTTACAGACCGTGCACGTAAGGTTATGGCTCTGGCTAATCAGGAAGCACAGAGATTTAATCACGATTTCATAGGAACAGAGCACATCCTTCTGGGGCTGGTTAAAGAAGGCAGCGGAGTAGGCGCCACAGTTCTGAAGAACCTCGATGTGGATATAAAGAGACTGCGGCTTGAGGTAGAGAAAAAGGTCAAGAGCGGCCCGGATATGGTTACGATGGGTAAACTCCCTCAGACTCCGAGAGCCAAAAAAGTCATTGAATACGCAATCGAAGAGGCCAGGTCGCTTAATCATAATTACGTAGGAACAGAACATATCCTGCTGGGGCTTTTGCGGGAGACCGAAGGAATTGCGGCCCAGATTCTTATGGATATGGGTTTGAAGCTCGAAGATGTGCGTCAAGAGGTGTTGAATTTATTGGGGGCGGGCGTGGATGATGGTCCTTCTGCCCTCGGATTAAAGATGGCCCCGGCGCTGGGGCGAAAACCAAAGAGCAAGACGCCGGCGCTCGACAGCTTCGGCAGAGACCTTACCGAATTGGCCGCCAACGGCGAACTCGACCCTGTAATCGGCAGAAAGAACGAGATTGAACGATTGGTGCAGATACTTTGCAGGCGGACAAAGAACAATCCGGTTCTATTGGGTGAGGCCGGGGTTGGCAAGACCGCTATCGTGGAGGGGCTAAGCCAGCAAATTGTCAACAGACAAGTGCCCGAAATCCTCAAAGATAAGCGCATCGTGGTGCTTGATCTGGCTATGATGGTTGCAGGGACAAAATATCGAGGACAATTTGAGGAGCGAATAAAAGCGGTTATTAACGAGGTCAGACGGGCCAAGAACGTTATCCTGTTCATCGATGAGCTTCATACCTTAGTAGGAGCCGGTGGAGCTGAAGGTGCTATCGACGCATCAAATGTGCTCAAGCCGTCGCTTGCCAGAGGAGAGGTGCAATGTATCGGCGCTACCACACTTGATGAATACAGAAAACATATTGAGAAAGATGGCGCTCTCGAAAGGCGATTCCAGACGATAATTGTTGAGCCGCCCACAAAAGACGAAACCCTGGAAATACTCAGAGGCCTTCAGGACCGCTATGAGGCACACCACAGGGTTCGGTTCACCGATGAGGCCCTCTTTCAGGCGGTGGAGCTATCAACCAGATACATCGCCGGCAGATGCCTGCCTGACAAAGCGATAGACGTGGTTGATGAATCAGGAGCTCGCGTTCGACTTAAGAATATGACTCCTCCGCCGGACTTAACCGAGTTAGAAAAGAAAATTGAAGAGCTGCAAAGAGAGAAGGACGAAGCAGTTAAAAATGCCGACTACGAAAGGGCTGCGGCGCTTCGGGACGAAGCTCAACAGCTTGTGGACCAGAAGACAGAACTGCACAGAAAATGGTATGAGGAACACAAGGAGGTGGTCGGCGTTGTGGACATCGAGATCATCGCAGAGGTTGTCAGCAATATGACGGGCGTTCCTCTGACAAAGCTGGAAAAGAAGGAGACACAGCGGCTGCTGGAACTTGAAGCCGAGCTGCATAAGACGGTTGTTTCACAGGATGAGGCCATTGCTGCTGTGGCAAAAGCCGTCAGACGCAGTAGAAGCGGTATGAAGGACCCGAACCGCCCGATGGGGTGCTTTATTTTCTTGGGTCCAAGCGGTGTCGGAAAGACCCTGCTTGCTCAAGCACTGGCGGAATTTTTGTTCGGCGACAGGAATGCCCTTATAAGGCTGGATATGAGTGAGTTTATGGAGAAGCACAATGTCAGCCGATTGGTAGGCGCCCCTCCTGGATACGTAGGCTATGAAGAGGGCGGACAATTGACCGAAAGGATTAGGCGTCGGCCTTATGCTGTGCTTCTTCTGGATGAAATAGAAAAGGCCCACCCGGATGTCTATAATATGCTTTTGCAGATTATGGATGAGGGCAGACTAACCGATAGCTTTGGACGAGGCATCGATTTTAAGAACGTCATCCTCACTATGACCAGCAACATCGGCGCCGAACTGATTAAGAATCAGGGAGGTTTCGGCTTCGGCAAGAAGACGCCTGATTCAAATTATGAGAAAATGAAAGAGATTCTCCACAAAGAGGTCGAACGCCAGTTCAGACCTGAGTTCTTAAACCGTGTTGATGATATAATAGTCTTTAAGGCGCTAACAAGAGAAAATTTGCAGACCATTGTGGATTACGAGCTTGCAAAGGTATTTAAGCGGCTGACCGACCACGGCCTGAAACTGCAAGTAACCGACCAGGCCAAGGAGTTCCTTATCGACAAAGGCTACAATCCCGAGTTTGGCGCAAGGCCTCTGCGAAGGGCTATCGAGCACTATATAGAGGACCCGCTTTCAGAATCTGTCCTTGCAGGAAGCTTCAAAGGCAAGAACGTTATAAGGATTGATATTCAGGATGAAGAACATCTCAAACTTGAAGGTATCGAGGTAAAAGAACCAGAGAAACAGAAGAGCGAGCCGGCCATTGCATAATGGCAATAGTTTTTGAAACGGCTTGCGTCAAACAATCTCACTGTAGCACTGCCATTGGATTTTGCCGAGTTTTTTCAGGGCGTAGCTTATTTCGCGCAGGTAATCCCCGTAAACGATTTGAGCGTGGAATCCTTCCATCTGGCTGACTAAACGGCGCCAGTCGCCATCTATGGCAATTTCCATTTGTGAGCGGCACGCCGGATACGAGGGCGATTCGAGAATTCTTCCGCGGAAGGCATGCCACCGGGTGCAATGGAGGTTAGGGATAACTACGGTTACGATTTGTCCTTTTGGATACTGAACTTTGCACGCCGCTCCATAATTGGATTCAAAGTGAGTCATAATAACGGCCGGCTCATAATCTTTGCCGTTCATTTTGCGCGGTGCGGAACAATGAGCGACGGTTAAGATACCATTGTGGGGGAAATGAGTGTTGCATACAAATGTCGGCTTACCGGCAATCCACCGCATCAAGACACCCGGGAATGTGTGCGAGAGGTCGGTGTGGCAGTAGGCTGTAAAACCATCGTCGTTGGCAAGACTTAAGACCAGGCACGGCGGAGTGTCAAGCATTTCGATTACTGAACGGCCCATACAGCCGGCAAATCCAAAGTTAGTCGCGCCAGTTTCCTTCATTAGTTGCTCACAAACGGCTAAGGCCAGAAATGAGCTGACCACGAATTTGCGTTCCGTCTGAAGCGTTACGTTTGCCATCGACAAAAATTCGTCGGTTTGCCGCTCTGCATTTTTGACCATATCAGAATCTGCCCGGGTCTTGGCAAGTCGGCGAGAAAATTCTTCTTCGGAAATAGATATAATTTTATAGCCCCACACTTCTTTTGCATGGTCAGGGCCTTTAGCCTGGGCCGGTGCACTGTAAGCGTTAAGTCCGCCGATGGCAAGCATCGTTGTTCCTTTGGCATTCTTCAAACCATAAAGAGACCGAAGACGCCACAGGATTTCCTGGTAATCGTCAACGATGATATCCTCTGCGTCCACATTAGGCGCCTGGAAGGCATCTTCATTCTGTCGCAAAAAACGCCAATGAGCAATCTCATACCACAGATAGAACGGCCCTGACTTGTGACGGACAAACATAATAAAAGCGGCTTTTGACGCAGCTACGATATTGATAAGATTTGTTCCTCCAGAAGCGGCAAAAAGCAAAATCACATCCGCGGTAGCTGCGGCGACTTTTTTAGCCTGCTCCTCGTCACGGACCTCAGCGAGAGGCAGAAACTCGATGGGAAATTCGGCAAGTGCTTGCAGTTTTTTAAATTCTGTTTCAATTCGGCCGATTTCCTTCTGCACATCTTGCGGGGTGCAGATGCCGCCATAGCTGCGCCAACTGGTTTTTTCCTGGGGCTGTTCCAGGTGATATGACAGGGCCGGCTGCACCTGAAGTGTTTTACCAGCCGGAAGTGCTTTCCCTTGTGCGGATTGAACTGTCGCTGCTGCATTGGCATCTGACGAGGCTCTCATTCCCAGTCCCCCTACTGTAGCCACAGCGCCGATTCCCCCTAAAAAACTGCGACGGCTGATAGCATTTTTGACCGTGTCGTAAGCACAGCAATGCTCGCTTTTGAAGTTAAATCCGCTTTGGTTGTTCGCAGGCATAAACGTCTCCTTCCTTTGGACCCCGGGTACCAATGGACAGTCTCAAATCGGCAACAGTAGCACACAGAAAACGGCTAAAAGCTTAAAGCTGAAAGTGTAAAGCTAAGGAATTTTTACACAATTGGCCACAACTGCGTGGCAGACTTTTCACTTTTCGCTTTTTATATCCTACCGGCGCAGCATATCAATTTCTAATTTGCTTTGCTGCTGGGCTAACAATTTCTCGAACTGCTCTTTGCCCATCCATTCGACTCGTCCATCCAGTCGCAGAACCACATAGCCATCGCCCAACAACGATGATGGATATTTTTTTTCTGTATAGGCGAGGATAGTATCTGGTTTAGCATCTAAGTCTATCCACTCGGCTCTATACCGCAGGTCGCCGAGTCGAACCCATCCTTTCAAATTCTTTTTGATACTGGTAACATAAGATTCAGCCGGTATAGAACCGTGCTCCTGGTGGTACTTTGTAACCACCTGGCTGAGCTCTTCCATCGCCCTTATTGCCTCTGAGCGATTGACCCAATCCTTGAAGTTAAACATCGCGGCAATTGCAACCGCCGTAACGATTATTACAGTCACAACCTCCACTGTTATTGTTCTCTGGCGTTTGTTCATGAATATATATTTTGACGATTCAGGATTCTTTTATAAATAGCATTTCACGATTTTATTTCTACTTTTTTATCCTGAGCAAGTAACTTACCTTCGGCAAACAGCTTTATGGCCTGCGGATATGCGATACATTCCTGCTCAAAGACCCTGGCAGCAAGGGTTTCCGGCGTGTCATCATCCTCGACCTGGCAGGTCCGCTGGACAATTATTGGCCCTTTGTCATATTCATTTGTGCAAAAATGCACCGTGCAGCCGCTTACTTTGCATCCTGCTGCCAGAACTGCCTGGTGGACGTGATGTCCCCACATACCTTGCCCGCTAAAGCTCGGCAACAGGGCCGGATGTATATTCATCACACGGTTCTCGTATCGTGCGGGTATCTTCCACAGGCAAAGCCAGCCGCCCTGGACAACTAAGTCTATGTTCGCTGCGACAAGCTCTTTTTCAATTTGCTGACTGAACTGGTCAACGTCCGGGTAATCTTTTGTGCGGATGATTTTTACAGGCAGCCCCGCATTTTTTGCCTTTTCGACACCTGCAACGTTTGAACGTGAGCTTATAACGACTGCAACCTCGGCATTTAGCTCGCCCCGCTTGATATATTCAAGGATGTTCATCAACGTTGTGCCGCTGCCGCTGATTAACACTCCAAGCCGAATAGGGCTGCGGCCGGCTTCACCCCCACAAGTCGGCCTTTTATTCTGGGTTGCTGGCGTTGTTTTACCCTCAACATCACGTTCCAGATTCAGGGCTTGATTTACAAGTTTATCCGTTTCTTTATTTTTTTCCCGCATAATATGCTGGATATTCCAGTTTTCAAATTCACCCAGCAGGTCAAGAGCCTGCCTGAAAAGCGGCCTAATTTGTTCGCTCTTTACTTTATACTCGCCGTTGAGCTGCCTGACAAGAAGCTCGCTATCACTGAAAACCGTTAATTGTGCAGTTCCAACCTGTTTTGCGGCCTCGAGGGCCTTTATGACAGCGGTATATTCAGCTACGTTATTGGTGGTCCGGCCCAAAAAAAATGCTTTTGAGAGCAATTGAGCTCCATCGTAGCTGGTCAAGATAAAGGCTGCAGCAGCAGGCCCCGGATTGCCTCTGCTGGCGCCGTCTATGTAAGCGATTATTTGGCCCGCCTTCGCGTAGCCCGCTACGGCGGGCGAAGCAAGGTCTTTGGTGTTCCGCATCTGCTTGTTCGGGTCCGCCATCTGTGAATGCGTAAATAGATTAAGGGGTTGACTCATCTACTTTTGCAAATCAGGATTCACTCTGCGTCTGGCCAAGCACAAGTATTCTTGAACAGATTGGACAGCGAATTATCTCATCTCTGGTCATAAGCAGATTGATACTCTCGGCGGTGATGCCCATAAAGCAGCCGCCGCAGCTATACGCTTCTTTTTTGCCTTCCTGCTGCTCAATTCCCACCACAGCCTGGCCATCGTATGTTTCAGCGACACGCCTGAATGTCTCCAGAATCTCCTCAGGAACGGCCTTGGCAACCTCATCCCATTCAGCCTGGATTTGGTCAACTTCAGACTGATATTTGGTTGCCAATATATCGACTTCTGCCCGCAATTTATCGAGTTGTTGCTTTTGCTCATTTATTTGTTTCTGGATATCCTTGCACTCAACTTCGTCGGTATCGATATCCTTTAACAGCTCCAGAACCTGGGTTTCAATTTTGGAATTGTCTGCCTTAGTGGTATTAAGCTGGGTGAGGACTGCAGCATATTCTTTGTTGGTTTTGGCTGTATTCAGGACCGACCGGAGCTTGACAATTTCTTCATCTCTGCTTTTAAGCTCTAATTCCAACCTGCTAAACTGGATCTTAGTAAGCTGAAGCTCCTCTTTTTTGACTTCAAAGGTATTTTGGAGGTTCCTAATCTGGTTTTCTTGAATAATTACGCTTCTTCTACATCTTGTAAGTTTTGCCTTTCCAGCTCGCAGGCGATTTTCAACACTTTGAAGTTTTATAAGGCCATTCAATACCGGTCCCATTTATACTCCTTCATGCGGTGTCTAAAACTTCTAAATTCTGCATTATACACACAATATTTTATTCTGCAACAGAAATTCTAATCTTTTTGTAACTATTAACCGTTCAGTTACACGAGGTTATAATAAATTTGCTTTTCGGACAGGGCAAAAAATGTTATTATAAATTGTTGTAGCACGAGGCGTTTGCGCCTTCGAGCCGGAAATTTGCAAAAGAAAGGGTGTGATAATTATGAATACGTTCTGGTTAAAAGTGGCCGGCGGCGTTATTGCTATTGTGATTTTAATTGTCGTTCTAAATGCCTATTTCATTAAGCCTGCGTCGAAACCACAGGGCGGGCAAAAAACAGTCTATGATGTGTGGGAGAAAGATGATAAGAGATTGCGGGCGGATGCACAGTTCAAGGAACCACCCACGAGCCCCAATCAGCCGGTTAGCCAGCAGCCAGTGCAACAGCTACCTACAGGCGTTGAGCCGCCCAAGCCGCAGTTCAAAGAGCTTACCGAGGAGGAAAGAATAGAAGCAGAAAGACTTTATGAAATGGCGCTAACGGAGAGAAAAATGGGTCGGCTGCCGGTAATGACCTACAAAAAGATGGTTGATTATTGCCGCGAAATAATCC
>CAYWXK010000079.1:0-11376 GCA_964462515.1 uncultured Pirellulales bacterium | reverse complement strand
CCGAACGAGGAATTGCTTGGGTCATCCCTCAACCCACCCGTAACTGACCCATTACAACACGGCCCAACCAGGTCTTGCTTCCTGAGCCTAAAAATGTTATTTTTGAAAGCTGTTCTCGATACTCGATATTTGATACTCGATACTCGATATGGATAGTTCAAAACTAATGCCGCAATGCATCCCCAAATGGATTATATTTTTACTCGCCTCGCGTCCTAAGTTTCTGGTCGCCAGCGCAGCTCCGGTCCTGGTCGGTTCAGCATTGGGCTATGCAGCAAACCACGCAGCGTCCGCTACTGTGGCAGCCTCCACCAGCTTCCACTTTCATCTTTTTATCTTGGCGCTGCTTTCGATAATGGCCCTCCACTCAGGTGCCAACCTGGCAAACGACTACTTCGACCACATCTCCGGAAACGATCGGCTCAATAAAAACCCAACTCCGTTTTCGGGCGGCAGCCGCTTCATCCAGAAAGGCATCCTTTCGCCAAAAGCCTGCCTTATCGCCTCACTTACTTGCCTGGCAGCAGGTTCGGCAATCGGAGTAACAATTGTGCTTGTGACAAAAAGTCTTTTTATTTTGATTATCGGCATTGTCGGATTACTCGGCGGTTTCTTCTACACCGCCCCGCCCTTTAAATTCGGCTACCGCTGCATCGGCGAATTCGTCATCGGCCTGCTATTCGGCCCGCTTCCGATATATGGCTCATACTATTTACAGACCGGCACCATCGACATTGTTCCGCTTTTGCCGGCCTGTATCGTCAGCATTTTGATTTTCTTAGTAATTTTGGTAAATGAATTTCCGGATGTCGCCGCCGATGCTGCGGTTAATAAAAGAACACTTGTTGTTCGCTTTGGTGTGCCGGTTTCTGTATGGTTTTACCGAGCTGCACTTATTGCCAGCTTTATCATCGCGGCGGTTATGCTCACCTTTCGAACGATGTTTTTTGCGGGATTGTTTTATCTATTCACTTTGCCAATAGGGATTATCGCAATAAAGATTGCTGAAAAAGAAGATCTGTCCAAACCGGGCCAATACCGCGCCAGCCAATTGACAGTCCTGCTGCATTTAGCCGGCACACTCGCACTTACAGTCGGCTTTATTACCTATCCCCTCGTCGTCCTTCAGTAATACAGCCTTCCCACAGGGGAAATTGCTTCGAACTTTTTATTCTATCAACTTTATAATCTCGTCAAGATTATTCGGCGCCTCGATAGGTGGATTGCTGAATTGACCCCGCTTTTCTTTATGGTAGTTGACCGTAACATCGGGGTCCTTTAGCACATGACCGGTCAGCACACACGCAACTTTTTCGTCGCCTCCAATAACGCCTTCGGCTACCAGATGCCTCAAGCCCGCTATTGTCGCCGCCGAAGCCGGCTCACAGCCCAGACCATATTTCCCTACAATCGCCTTTGCGTCGAGAATCTCTTCGTCCGGGACTTTCCGCACCACGCCGTGGGTTTGCTCAATTGCCCGCAGGCATTTTTTTAGGTTTACCGGCCTGGAAATCTCAATAGCCGATGCGCAGGTGTGAGGCGAAAATTTCCGGGCCGTCAAATCCGCATAATAATCATCAATGATTTTCTGATTAACCCTGCCGTTATTCCACGTAAGCTTTTTATCATTGACCAGGTCGAATAGAGTGCTCGCACCGGTGGCATTTATAATCGCCATTCGCGGTACCTGCTTAATCAAACCCAGTTCTTTTAATTCCCAGAATGCCTTGCCAAAGGCGCTCGAATTACCAAGATTTCCTCCAGGCACAATAATCCAGTCCGGTACATTCCAGCCCATCTGCTCGATGATGCGATACATTATCGCCTTTTGACCTTCGAGTCGAAATGGATTCAACGAATTGACCAAATACAATCCCAGCTTTGCGCAGACATCCTGAACCTGCCGCATACAGTCATCGAAGTCGCCGCGTATCTGTATCGTTTGTGCTCCATAATCCATCGCTTGTGATAATTTACCAAAGGCGATTCGACCCGAGCCGACAAAGACCGTGGATTTCAAGCGCAAACTTGCCGCATATAATGCCATTGACGCCGAGGTGTTGCCGGTCGAGGCACACGCACAGGATTTTGCACCAATCATCATTGCGTGGCTGAACGCCGCCGCCATTCCATTATCTTTGAACGAGCCGGATGGATTCAGCCCCTCGTATTGCAAATACAAGCACCCCGGCCGCATATCAACATATTTAGCCGCCTCATCATTTTGCTGCAGAATCGTCTGCCCTTCGCCTATGGTTACTCTGAATTTATCCTCGCAAAAATTCAGCAGTTCTCGAAATCGCCACACGCCCGAAAAGTCAAGCCGATTGTTTCTGCTCCCCCATCGCCGTGCAAAGTCGTTTAGCTTTTTCGGCACTTCTATCCTGTCCCAGTTATACTGTATATCCAGAAGCTCTCTGCAGGCGGGACATTTGAACATTACCTTACCTACATCAAACTCCACCCCACAATTGGGATTTATACATTTTTGATAAGCTGCATCAGACTGCATATTTATACAAAGTTTCCTATGGACTTTTCGCCCATCCCACGTTGCACCTTGCCATAAATTCAATCCTCTTAAGATTATCGACTAACCACTATCCCTAATTTACATTACTTCTGCATCTATTCTTTCAATTAGGCCCGGCAGCTCAGAAAGCCGTTCTATCCTACAGGCATTTTCCGGGGTTTTTCTGCCAGCGTTGGTGTATGCATTTTTCAAAACAGCATACATTCCAATTTTCTGTGCGGGTCTAATGTCCCTGTATATGCTGTCGCCGACGAACATTATATTCTCTATCGGCTCACCAATACGCTTGGCGGCCGCCTCGAAAATCCGCACATCGGGCTTACGAAACTCAAACTCATGCGAATACACCCGCACGCCGAAAAACTCTAACAGTCCCATCTGCTGCAAGTGCTTCTCTAAAGAGCAGCCATTCACAAAGGTATTGGACACAATCCCCAGCTTCAGCCCCGAATTCCTCATCGCGGCAAGTGTCTGTTTTATTCCCGGCTCAATCCTGGCGAACTTACTTAACGGCTCATACCACAGCCACGCCAGTTGCTTCCATTTCTCGTCATCAAACTTGACGCCTTTTCTCTCACCTATTCTTCTCAATAGCTCCAGCGCATCAAAATCCCGCCTCATAATGCTGGACAGAAAATGGTGCACCCTTACCCGAACAAGATTTAGCCAGAAGTACCATTCAAAGTTGCCGACCGGCTGACCTGAACTTTTAAGATATTCGTATGACAGCCGGGCGCCTTGCCGAAAAAGCGAAGTCGCATTAACCTTGCCAAAATTCAGCAGGGTCTCGCCGAGGTCAAACAGCACCGCCTTGATTCTTTTATCCGACATAATCACCGTAAATGTGCTGATGCGTAAATGAGTAAATGCGTTAGCTGATTTACTCATTAGCTCATTCGCTTATCTACTTATTTTCTCAATGGCGGCAGCTCCCCGCCGAACGCCTCCCGAACCCACTCGAACATCTCTTCATCCGATATTGCTGACACCCGGTCGGCTGCATACTCAGTGTCAATCTTGTCTTTTACCTTCGCTATGCGCACATCATGCTTAGGTATTTCAATCTTGAATCGAGCCTCTATCCAGTGCTTTATCCCTGCTGCCCCTGTCTTATCGGTTATCGCCACTCCAACGGGGCGGCCAAGCAGCTTTTGAGTATCAAAGCAGTTGTATATCTCCTCATCCTTTAATAAGCCGTCCGCGTGAATGCCGGCCCGCGTAACATTAAAATCCCTCCCAACCAGCGGATAGTTGTGCGGAATCTCAAAGCCCAGCTCCTTCCCGGCATACTCAGCCAATTCGGTTATAGCCGCATAATTGACGCCCGGCGTCATTCCCTTCAATTGCGCATGCTCAATAACCAACGCCTCCAGCGGCGAGTTGCCCGTCCGCTCTCCAAAACCAAATATCGCCGCGTTGGCAACACTGCACCCATATAACCACGCCGCTGTCGCATTCACCAGAACCTTATGAAAATCGTTATGCCCGTGCCACTCCAGCCATTCTGATGGAATCCCGATTTGCCGAAGTCCCCGGATAAGCTTTGGAACGCCCCGCGGCAGAGAAACTTCAGGCCAGGGCAGACCAAACCCAAGCGTATCACAAAGCCGAATCTTGACCGGTTTGTTGTATGCTTGAGCAAGTTTCTGTAACTGGTCTGCGAAAGGCAGAACAAAGCCTTCGTAATCCGCCCGCGTTATGTCCTCAAAGTGACATCGCGGAATAACCCCGCTATCAAGCGCCGCCTTTACAATATCAAGATACGCATTCAATGCCTGCCCTCGTGTCTTGCCGAGCTTTAGAAATATATGATAATCGCTCGCCGAGGTCAGGATGCCGGTTTCACCAAGTCCCATCTGTGTTACCAGCTTAAAATCTGCTGCCGCTGCCCTTATCCAGCCGGTTATCTGGGGGAATTTGTAACCACGCTCTTTGCACAGTTCCACTGCCTTTCTGTCGCGATTCGAGTATAAAAAGAACTCACATTGGCGAATTAAACCTGTGTCGCCGTCTATCTGGTGCAGCAAATCATATATCCGCAAAACCTGCTCCGGCTTATAGGGCGGCATAGCCTGCTGGCCATCACGAAATGTCGTATCGGTTATCCAGATTTCTTTCGGAATGTCAAACTTAACAGTTTTGTTGTCGAATTCCACCTTCGGAAATTCCGTATATGGGAAAATCTCTCGATACAGATTGGGCCTTCCTACATCTACAAGTTTAGGACTTTTACTTGCCATTATTTGTCTCCATCGTCCGCCAAAGGCGGATTCTTCGTTCATTGTTCATCGAAAGATATTTGACTGAGTGCTCGTCCAAATCCACCAACTATGAACAACGAACTATAACTACAAACTAATTGTATTTCTGATGTTGCAGGTTACACAATACGCACGCCTGTCCCGAGCGACCAGTGTTGAGCGAACTTGTCTTGCCCGTCCTGAGCTCGTCGAAGGAAGCGTAGTCGAAAGAGTCAAACCAGGCCGAGGGAACGCTCGACGCGCATCGAATAATGGCCGAGATGGGAGTCGAACCCATACGCCCTTTCGGACAGGGGATTTTAAGTCCCCAGCGTCTGCCTTTCCGCCACTCGGCCCACTAACTAAACTAACGTATTTGCCCAAATTTTGCAAATCCTTTCCCGAAAAACACAGTTTTTTACTTGCATTATTCCGGTTTTTGTGATAATGTTATATTTACAGGCTAAAAGCAAAAGAGCATTGTCGAGAGACTATAAAATGATAAAACGAGTTATCTTCTTACTTGTAATTATACTGCCGGCTTCGGCGTCATCAGCAACGTGAAAGGGGTCAATAGAACTCAAACTGAATGCTGGCAATACGAAAAGGGTGGCTGGTGGGATATTATAAGCAAATGGCACAAAATTAAAGTATTTTCCAATACACGGCAAACGGTCCCGGATGCCGAACCGCTTCCAGACAACTGGGATACACGCGGATTTGATTTACGGTCACTCGGAATGGAGAACTCAGGCAATAAAAAAATAGTTTTTATAGATAGCTGTTTCAGTGCTCTTTATTCAGGTATGGCTCGGTCCTATGGCATGTTCTCCGACTGGAACGCTGGACATCACGACCAAGTATATATTGGCTGGAAGATAGAATATCGCTTAGGTCCGGGTTGGACAGAGCTGTTCCTGGTCACAACTAAAGGAGTAAGGATGTTCTGGGAGAGGATGGGGCGGGGAGATTCTGTTTATGATGCTCTTTACTATACCTCCGTGTATGGAGAAGCGGGAGTACCGGAAGCTTTATGGGGCTTAAATGCAATGCTTGATATTGGGGAAGGAGGGCCTGATGAAATCGATGATAATATCATTGTGTGGGGTGAAGGACTTACTAATAGACTTACTAACCCATAGGAGATAACAAAATGAAAAAAAGAAATGTTATCATCGGGGTCGCGTTTTTCTTTCTAATGGCACTTTCTATCTTGTTTGTTATTAAAGTTGCTGATGATCTATTGGATATTATTTATGCGAGAGAGGAAAAACTTGACATCTATAGAGAAGTAATTCTCTGGAATGGACAGAATAAGAATATTGATGACATACGATTCTTAGGAAGGCCCGTATGCGTGATATGGTATAAATTATTGTCGAATGATGATTGGGCGCCTTATAAAGGTTTTACGCATGGCCGAGATATTGGATATTTTGGCAGGTGTTTAGCTGAACCTGAGGTTAAAGATCCTAATCCACACTTGAAACCTAAAAATAAACTGAGTCTATTTTATTATAGAGGTATGAAAGAACGATTATGTGTCGTTGACATATATTTTGACATGGAGGACACGACTTTTGTCGGACCTCTTGGTAAAAGTCGGAAGCTTGGAGAACTACTCTGTAAGAAAGAAAAGAGCGAATTCCTTTTCTATGAAGAGCTGTCACCACCTTATGATGATGATTATATAAAAAGAGTTAAGGAATCACAAAGATATCAGCAAGAGCTTGTGCAAAAATTAAAAAAAGAAGCAGAAGCCAAGACCAAAATTGAAGACGCCAATCAGCCCGATTAAGAACTCTCTACTTGCAACTATTACATAAATGGAGTTAAGCCTAAATCAAGGCCTTAATCCGTTCTCCGCAGTAGTCCTATTACGAAGGATGAATCGGCAAAGAAAAACCTTAATTTTCTCTCTTAGCCGGGCCCGGTGGATTTTTCGCCGAAGCATTCTTATCTGCTGGTCGTCGCTTGCTAACGAGAACGCCTTCTCAATCCGCTCGGTTGCCTGGTCAAGTTTGCCCATCGCCAGATAAACATAGGCAGAATCCCTCAATGCTAAAATATGCTCGCTTTTAATATCCAATGCGTGAGTGAAAAACTCCGCAGCATCTTTAAATGACCCTTTTATGGCACTGGCTACGCCAAGATAATAGTAAGCATCCGCGTTGGCAGAATCGATATCAACCGCCCACAATAGGCAATGCGTTGCATAATCCAAATCGCCGGCCTCCAAAAACATCGACCCCATAGAGATAAGCACATTTACATCCTCGCCCGCCACCTTCATCTCAGAAATAAAATAATCCCTGGCCTCTGCCAGCTCACCTCTGGATAGCGCACACTGCCCCAGCCGATAGCGCGGCCCTGCGAGCGAACTATCTTTGTGCATTGCCTCCTTGTATAATTCCGCCGCTCGCTCATACTCCTTATTGTCAAAGGCAATCTCACCAAGATAAAATATTGCCGGCGCAAAACCGCTCTTAAGCTCAAGAATCCTATTAAATTTTTCCTTCGCCGGCTCAATCTCACCGGTCGCAAGCAAAAACAAACCAAAATCGAAAATAACATCAACATCGCCTGGATTGACACGAAGTTCCGCTAAGAAATGGTCTCGACTGTGCTCGATATCACCATCAGACCAATAGGCCTGAGCTATTCGATAGTTAATCTGCGGATGTGTCGGCTCAAGCTCAGCCGTTCTTATCCAGCAGCTAATAGCTTTCTTATATTGTCCTCGTGCAAAGAGACTGTTGCCGATATTATAGTAGCACAGCGCACAGCCGGGTTTTATCTGCTGAGCAAGATAAAACATCTGCTCCGCCAAATCGTGCAGCCCCATCTCCGCATAAGTAATTATCCGGTTGCAATAGCACGGCTCAAAAGTGGGGTCAAGCTCCTGAATGCTCTCAAAGGTCTCGATTGCCCTATCGTATTGCCCGATTCGCGTGTAGTCAACTGCCAGCGAATTTAATATCTCCATGTCATTCGGGTTTAACTCTAGCGCGGCCTCATACTCCTTTATCGCATCATCGAACCTGCTCATCGCATCCAGAGTAAGAGCCTTATTGAAATGCCACGAGCTATTCGCTGGATTTACCTCGATTGCAGACTCCAGCGCCTCAAGCGCCTGGTTCAAGTTGCCATCTTCGTAAAGCTCAAATGCCTTTCGCGCCTTTCGTTCAGCTTTGTCGTATGAATTAAATTCTATCTCATCGAACAACATATACAGTATCTCTATCGTTTATCATTACCTTTTTACCACCTTCGTTATCGCCCACAAAACGCAAGTGTTTTATAAGTTTTCCGTCCGCAGTCCCTACCGGTTTCTATCAACGAAATTTAGCTGGTAAATTATCTCACAACATCTTATAATTGAATAAGTTAGCAAAAGAGTATTAAATACGTAGAACTGACGAAGTAAGCCAGAGATGCTGTTTTTCTGGAAAGCCGCTGCAAATAGTCTTATAATGTATGACTGCCGGAAAAACCTTTATCTCGTGTCAGGTGTTCGGCTTGAACCGAATTACAAGCTATAGCTTATATTTGGAGAACTAAAGTTATGATTAAAGAACTGAAGGGCAAGGTAACAGCCGGCAAAGGCAAATACGCCATCGTTGTCAGCAGATTCAATGAGTTTGTAACCTCAAAGCTCCTTGCTGGTGCCATAGATTGTCTGCAACGTCACGGTGCCGCCGATGACCAGATTTCTGTGGTATGGGTGCCTGGCGCCTGCGAAATTACCATAGCAGCCAAAAAGCTGGCAGAAAGCGGAAAATATGTCGCAGTGCTTTGTCTCGGTGCGGTCATACGCGGGCAGACCGGCCATTACGATTACATCTGTCAGCAGGTATCTCGCGGTATCGGTCAAATCAACTACGAGTCGGGCGTGCCGACTATATTTGGCGTTCTAACCTGCGATACGCTTGAACAGGCAGTCGAAAGAGCAGGAACAAAGATGGGTAACGCCGGTGCCGAGGCCGCCCTGACCGCTATGGAAATGACAAGCGTAATGCAACAAATATAACTGTCGCTTGGCTGTTTGTAAGCCGCTAAATATTATTCAACAAAGACTATCTGCTATTTTTGGGGCTGCGAGTGGATAAAAGAACAAGGGCCAGAGAGCTGGCAATCCAAAGCTTATATCAGCTCGATGTGCAAGGCTCAGATGCGCTCGAGCTTTTAGACCAGTTCTTTACAGAATCGGACGCAGACGACTCTGTTCGCAAGCTCGCCCGGGATTGGACCGAAGGAACCTGGAAGAATCTGCAACAGTGCGACGAGCTTATATCCGCTTCAGCGGCAAGATGGCAGCTCGACAGACTCTCAACTGTTGACAGAGGCATCTTGAGATTATCGGTTTATCAGCTCAAATTCTGTCCTGATATTCCGCCCAAAGTTGTAATAAATGAGGCCATTGAGCTTGCAAAAAAATTCAGCAGCGAAAAGGCGCCCGCCTTCGTCAACGGCGTCCTCGATGCCATCTTAAAAAAGCTCGTCTCACAGGCGTCAAACCAGAATTCAAAAGTCACTACTAACCAAAAATAAGTATGAGAACAATTGCGGTGCTAAACCAAAAAGGAGGAGTGGGTAAGACCACAACAGTGGTCAACACCACAGCATCCCTTGCTGCTATGGGCTCAAGAGTAGTCGCCATTGACCTGGACCCACAGGCACATCTGACAATACACCTGGGCCTGGAACCGCAAACAATCGATGCCGGCTCATATAAAGTCCTGATTCAATCAGCAAACTTTGAAAAAGAAATCCTCCTCTTGCGTCCAAATCTTTGGCTGCTGCCGGCAAATATCAATCTGGTCGGCGCCGAAACCGAACTGGTAAGTGTAGTCGGCAGAGAAACCATTTTGCGGGAAGCCCTCAAGACAGCCGAAGATAAATTCGATTATTGTTTAATTGATTGCGGCCCCTCGCTGGGCTTACTCACCCTCAATGCCCTCGCCGCCGCCCAGGAGGTTCTTATCCCGATTCAACCGCACTTTTTGGCACTGCGAGGGTTCGGAAAATTGCTTCAAACCATTGAGATTGTAAATAGAAGGATTAACCCCCAGCTTAGAGTTAACGGGATTTTACTATGTATGTTCGAAGATAGGGTCTCGCTTCCAAACGAAGTCAAAGCCGATATTGAACAATTCCTCAATAAGGCCCGCGGAACCACCTGCGCCTGGGCGCAGGCACGGATTTTGCCGGTTTATATCCGAAAAAATATCAAGTTAGCCGAGGCGCCCGGTTACGGCCAAACAATCTTTGAGTATGCACCAAATTGCCACGGCGCAGAAGACTACCGCAAAGTCGCTGAATTCCTCCATAGCCAAACGCAGTCGAACGCACCTACCGCCGAGAACGCAGAGACCGCGGATAAATGTCCAATAAAAATCGTCGAGGTAGCTAACACAAACTCACAAGATACTACAATAAAAGTGGTAACAGCTAAACCCGACGCCGGATGCGAACCCGATAATCAGTTGGAGAGACCTTAGTTATGGATGCTGAGCAGATATTAAAACAGAAAAGAGATGACATCCTAAAAATTGCTTCTCGCTATGGAGCGAAAAAGATACGTGTATTTGGCTCCGTCGTTCGAGGCGAAGACCGGCCTGACAGCGACGTTGATTTTCTTGTTGACCTTGAAGAGGGAAGGTCGCTGATGGACCTCGGCGGGCTATTGATGGATTTACAAAAACTCCTCGGCCGTAATGTTGACGTTGTAACTGAAAAGGGTCTGCACTGGTATATCAAGGAACGGATTCTCCACGAGGCAAGACCGATATGAAAGACGACCGACTCTATCTTATTCACATCAAGGAATGCATCGAACGCATCGAGGCATACTTAGGCAATGCCAACAAGCAAAAATTTTTCGACGCAACTTTGTTGCAGGACGCAGTAATACGGAATCTGTAGGTCCGGGCCGAGTCAACACAACGTCTTTCGGACGAAGCGAAAGAATCCCATCAGGATATCGATTGGTACAGAATTGCCGGCTTTCGCAACATCCTTGTCCACGATTATCTCGGCCTTGACCTGGACACAGTCTGGAATATCGTTGTCAAAGAAATGTCTGGACTCAAAAGAGCCGTCGAAGAAATGCTGGGATAGTCAATTCGGGCATTTATGCTTCCGCTGAAATGCAATATGCTATATGAGCAGCGGTACGACCTCAACGGCCTCACGGCTCATATTTTTATAGTTTTAACCCAAGTCACGACTTTTGCTGAAAATCAGCCTTCTTGCCTTTGTTAAGGCCATTTATGATACGAGTTGTTTTGGCTTCTGTAAGAACATTGCGATTCGGGAGAGGAAAATTGCTGAAAGCTATTCAATCTCCAGAACCACAACCGACTTGGCCGGCAAAACAACCGTCAGAACATCTTCTTTCAACTGCACGTCATTAAAGACAGCAGGCTTGACCGCCTCGGGATTATCAAAGGTATTGTGTGCAGTCATAGCCTCAGAAGTCAGCACGCGACCGCTCACCTTTTTCGCCTCGATACCTTTTAGCTCGCACACAATCTCAACACTGGTATTAGGGTCCAGATTACAAAGTGATATGTGAATCTTACCCGCTCCATCTCTTGACGC
>CAYWXK010000078.1:0-11728 GCA_964462515.1 uncultured Pirellulales bacterium | reverse complement strand
AATAGAACCAGTAGTTCAGTTGCCTGACCGAACCTGCGTCTTGTATGCGAAGCTGGCCTAAAGACGTATCGCTGGGAAAATGAACGATGCGTTCTTCTGACTGCGGCAAAACAGATTTCGTTTTTTGCTCCTGGTATTTGCGAAGCAAGTCCATGATTTTGGGGCGCGCTTGCTCAGCTTCTTGTCCCAAGAGACCTGTGGAACCGGCTGAATAAAAAGCCAGCCACACAATCACAACCGACAAAACTTTTTTTGAAAAGTTCCCTGTGAGCATTTTTTTATTGTCTCCCGCAATATAGCTTTGTCATTTTTCTGGTAGATTCTTCGTTTCGGTGTCAAGAATCATGCCTCCCTTACCGTCCACAACCTTGCCATCCTGCCAGGTATATTTCTCTTTGTAGTGTAGAGTACCATCAGCCGTGACGATGCGAACTTCTGCTCCATTTTTGATATCGTCGGGAACAAAAGAGCCCAGCGCATCATGGTCAGGGTCTAAAATAACCTCGGTTAGCTTATGGTGCCAGCTCTGTTTGGTCCATTCACCATTGTGCCAGTTTCTATTGAGCACAATGTCGGCTTCTACAGGCACCCACAAGTTTTTAATCTTCCCAAAACTTACATTCTCAACGGAATTCAAAGCGTTCTTTACCCTCCAGTGGGCCTGTCCATAAGGTGGCACATTTTCCCCCCACCGGACTATTGCCTTTGCAATATTATAGCCATGTTGTGGGTCTATCCAGAGCGTGTATTTGCCACCTTGTGTCATTGCATCGATAACATAGCAATTGGAGCTACCAATTTGCTCAAGTTTATCTCTAACGGATATATTAGCAGTTTTGCGAAGCACTTTATCCACCCGTTCATATTCACCGATTAGGAAACCGAAAATCTCGTGTCCACAACATTTATAGTTAATAAACCCTTCAATCTGTTTTTCACTGGGCTTTTGGTAAATGGTTACCGTGCCGATAGGATCTCCCTCCGCCGGATGTCTTTGATATTCGAAACGTACTTGGCCGTCCCACAACCACGTTCTCATCTCGGCATCGTTCTTAGAAATAAAAAGATTCTCACCCTGCAAGCAATGGCCCCATTTCTTTTCACAATAGAAAAACCTTTCGCCATCGGTGATACGCTCGCAAGATTCATACGTCTTTCTAAAGCTTGAGCCAAAAAATGAGCAATCGCCGGAGATGAGCTCTTCCCATCTAACAATATACGAGCGAATTTTAGATGCCTTATCATAGCTTGCAGAAAACTTATCGAGCAACTGTGAAACGCTGATACGATTAGGTTCTGCCTCAGTAGGTGTCTTTGGCACACCAAAAAGTGGTGCGGCTCCCCAACAAATCAGCACTACAACCAAAACCTTCTTGAGCAAACAAAACATAATAGCTTCTCCAATATGTTTCTAATTCAAACTCATTGCAGTCAATAACAATTTATCCTATTCCCTATCAACTTCCTGCACTTTATTATTTGCCTGATTCCGGCGTTAGGGTTGGATTTCCATTTTAATGTCAGGCCTTTTTTCGTTAAATCGGTCAAGAGCAGACCGGCTAAAGTTCGTTTTCGCTCTCGCAGTAAATTTCACATATTTTAAGCCTTTGAATTGCTCGAGATAACTAAAGGCCTTGTCAGTAAAATTTCCGCTGATTACCAAACTGCCCAGCTTATCGAGTCTGATTAAGTATTGTAATCCTTCATCGGTTACTCCTGGACCGCCAATGGAAATAAAAGTAAGGGAAGCCAGACCCGCCAAGTGCGCCAGACCCGTATTGCTGATGCCCCCGTGGCGCATCTGCAGATTCTTAAGCCGGGTAAGTTTTGCCAGACAAGCTAAGTCTTTATCGCCAAACTCCCATCCAATCTCAGGGAACAATATAAGCTCCTCGAGATTGGTCAACCTGCCGATATCTAACGGTGATTCGTCCCGCTTCATCCTCCACACCCTTAACACCGTCAACTCGGACAGCGGATTAAGATTAGATAATCCTGAAGTAGTCAGACCAGCTCCGCTAAGATATAGTTTCTTCAAAGACTTGACGGCACCCAATGCAGTCAGACTATCGTCGGTTAATTTGTCGGAGGAAAGTGTTAGCTCTTTTAGGTTGGTGAGTTTGGCTATGTGGGCCACCCCAACATTGGTTACATCCTTATTGTTTGTAATGTTAAGAGTCTCAAGATGCTGGAGCTTGGTTAGATAACCAAGGCCAGCGTCGGAAATCTTCCCACCAATACATAGGTGCTTGAGTTTATCAAACTCAGTTATCTCAGCCAGTCCCGCATCAGTCAGGATGGGAGGCAGGGTCAAAGATTCAAGCGACTTCATTTGTTTCAAGTAAACTAACCCTTTCTCGGTAATACGCGACCCTTTATAACCAAGGTTCAATTTCTTAAGTGCACTCAAGGATTTCAGGTGTGCCAGGCCTGCATCACTAATAGGTAGTTCGGCGATGTCCAGCTCCTCAAGGCCGGTGAGATTAGCCACGTGCGCCATCCCTGCATCGGTGATTGGTAGTTGCCAGAAAATATAGAGTTTCTTTAGAGAGGGTATGTCTTTAAGATACGCAAGGCCGGATTCATTGAACTTGCACTTATCCTCGAAGGAGGCACCAAGACACAGATATTCCAGCCTGGGTAATTTAGCAAGATAAGCCAGGCCGGGACCGCGGACATTTTTTACCCAAACAGATAACTGCTTAAGTGACTTCAGGCTGGCAAGATGTTGCAGTCCCTCGTCAGTGACAGGCACACCCAAGGATAAGATTTCGAGTGAATCAAATCCAGCCAGAAGAGACATATCGTTGTCGCTAAGCTTCTGCGAGGACAGCCCCAGATAATTGAGTGATTTAAGCTCACCGATAAATTGCAGACCTTTACGGCTGATGTCGCCATCAAAAATCTCCAACGCCTTCAGCCCCGTCAGGCCGCCGAGATAACGCATACATCTATCATCCGGTTCAGGACCAAACGGTGAGCCCTGGATTTCGAGATAATAAAGGTCATCGGGTCTGAGTTTTGAAAGCGGCGACAAGTCTTGCCAAGCATCAGACCTAATAGATAGCAGCAATCGCTTACCCGGCGGGGCTACAACATCACCCTGGGCGGGGCCAAGATACTCGCCATACTTGACGTAATAATGCCCTCTTGTTTCCAGAGTCGGACACGGTGCTGTAAAATCCTGCGTTGCAAGCGACCCCAAAGACCGGTCCTTAGGAAAATGCACAACACGGGCGTTATTTTGAATGTTCTTAACCTTCGACTGTTCCGTTTGATATTTGTGAAGCAAATCCAGGACAGAGCGACTCTTTTCTTGAGCAATTGCGGGCGTAGTTTCGCCGAGAACCAGAAAGGCACAAATCACCATAACCGTAAAACTTTTTTTGCCCCGTCGTATCATTGCCGTCTCACCGTGACATATCCAAATTTTGTATGCCTTGGTCTTGGACATTTCCACCTGTTATTTTGCCGTGCCAGAAGAATTGGTCTTGACTTGGGTATTCAGCATAGTCAGGTTAGGCAGTTGCTGGCGGAGATGTTGTAACGCTGCAGGACTAAAACGCTGCCTTGAGCTAATGTTTAAGTACCCAATGGCTTTAAGACCTTCTAAATGGGCAAGCCCGGCATCGGTTATTTGTCCATCGTCAATCGTCAAATGGTTCAACTTTTGCATTCTGGCAAGATAGACAAGTCCTTTATCGGTTAAATCAGGGCCGCCAATGCCGAGACGTTCCATTTCGGTAAGATTACGTAAGTGGCCAACACCCAAATCGCTGAACTCAGGGGGACCTATGTGCAACCCCTCAAGTTGTTTTAATTTGGACAGGCAGGCCAAATCTCCATCGCCGAAGACATCGGGTCTTGTAAGGTTGATAGAAAGGTGCTTAAGTTTAGTTAGACCCGAGATGTCCAGTGCAGCGCCGCCACGGCGAATTTGAGTAACATCCAAATTGGTCAAGTTCGGCAATTTTCCAAGCTGTGTGAGGTCTGTGAGGGTCATATCTGTTTGATGTAGGTATAGCTTCTCCAGCGACCTCAATCGGGTCAAAGAATACAAACCCGCGCCGGTCAGCCGCCCTTGATTTGGCGGTCCGGTCGCAAGTAAGAGATACTTGAGATTTGCCAGCTTAGCAATGTGAGACATACCTTCATCAGTTATACCTTGCCCACCAATAATGAGTTCTTCAAGCAACTTAAGGCCTTTGAGGTGCATAAGACCTGCATCTGTGATAGGACTGGCTGTGCCGCCAATACTAAGGTGCTTGAGATTAGAAAGTCCGCTCAGGTGAGCCAGGCCATTATCAGTGTTACACAAGTTAGGCAGGTCCAGATAGTCAAGTGACTTAATTTCCTTCAGGTGAGCCAGACCATTATCGGTTACCTGGGAATGCACAATATCCAATTGTTTCAGCGACGGAATTTTCTTTAGATTTGCGATGCCGGAGTCGGTAATCTTCTCCACCCAGTGCAAGCTCAGACGCTCGAGAGTGGCAACATTCGATAAATGCACCAGCGACTTGTCAGTTAAGTGCGTCAGATGGCCGAAGTGGAGAATCTTTATTGAAGGGATGTCTTTTATATAGATTAGTCCATCATCAGTAAAGTTCTTGCCGGAAAGCATCAGGTATCGCAGCGAAGGAAGCTTGGCAAGGTGCGCCAGGCCGGCATTGCTCATTCGGCCATTACTTATATCCAGCTCCTCAAGTGACGCCAGCTTCTCCAGATGCGCCAGGCCATCATCGGTCAGCCGGTGTTCCCTGATATACAATGCTTTCAGAAATGATAATTGAGCAATCTCGGCCAGACCATCATCTGTAAGCTGTTTTGATATTGACAGGCGTTCCAGAGAATTGAGACCCTTGAGGAATTTTAATCCCTCGGCTGATATAGTCGTATTCTCAAGGAACAAGACTTTCAGGCCTGTCAGGTGGGTAATATGCGGCATACATTTATCATCGGGCAGAGGCCCACCCTCAAAAGGACCATAAATACTTAACATATAAAGGTCGTCAGGCCCGATGTTTGAAAGCGGCGAGAGGTCCTTCCAGCCGCTCTTGTTCACGGAAAGCGATAGCCGTTTGCCTGCCGGAATCGTAACATCGCCTTTTGCCTGGGTAAGGTATTTCCACTCGGTATCCTCCTGTGTTGTCCAGTAGAAAAATGTATCAATATACCTCGGCATATTCGCATCCTGGATTTTGAGTATGCCCAATGACCTATCCGGCGGAAAGTGAACAATTTGTTCGCCAACTTTGTGATTCTGAACCTTCGGTTTATTTGTTTGATACTTTTTAAGCAAATCCAGAACACCAGATTGGTTTTTCTCAGGTGCTCCAGTGGTGTTTTCAGCCAAATGGTCTGGTGTGAAACCTGCCAAAATTAGTGTTATGATGAAGATTGCTCGTTTAGCGGTTCGCCTTGTCAGGTTTTTGCTCCTCCCTTTTTCCCAAGATAACTTTCACGTCTCTGTCGCCGGCATTTGCATTAACGGAACCGGCATCTTTTTCATGTGCCCAACCTGCAAAAAGGCGAAGCGGCCCTTTACAGACTCGATTGAAGTAAAACCGGCCACTTTCATCGGTTATAATACTCTTGTGTGGTTGACCCCCGGCTTCGAGAAGCCCACTTAAGTGAATGATTTTGTTAGGGACGGGTCTACCGCCAGCGTCAACTACTATGCCGGAAATCGACATATTCAATGGCTGTAAAACAAAAGTGCCTAAATCAACTTGTTTTCCAGAGGACTCTTCTACTGAAATGCGCTCGTGTTCGATAGAGCAGAACCCCGCTGCATCAACGTTAATACAATAATTAAAGTCCTTCTGTGGCGGTGGAACAGCCGGTATCTCGAAACGCCCATCCGTATCCGTAAGGATTTTTGTTCCAGCAGACGCTAACCAGTTCGAACCGTGAATGACCAGACCCACTGCGGCTGCCGGGATTCGCAGACCATTTGGGTCTGTAACGCGACCAGCCAGTCTCAAAGCCGGCTTAAGCACGATGTTCATTGGCTGTGACAACTCTTTGACTTCTATTGCGGCTGCAAGGTTACGTCGCTCATCTCTCGCAAATAAGTAAGTCTCCTTGCTTTCTACTCGCCAACAAAGGTAGAACTTGCCGGCATCATCTGTGCGAACCGCTCCCTCTGTATAGCCCGGTGGCACCGCCGCAACCACCGCCCCACCTGCAGCCTGACCAGCCTGGTCACGAACAGTACCTGACGCCTCCGGATGATGCTCCAGCAAAATCTTCAGCGGAGGCGATGGCCTTTCCGTAACCAGCACAGTGCCTTGGAAACGTCCATATCTCTCGCTGCCTGCCCCAAAATTGCACTTCCCAAGCGGCGCGCGAATCTGTGCTCTGCCGTCAAAATCAGTTCTGCCATCCTGATAAAAGCACGGTAGCTTGCTGAAATTTGACTCTTGATGCAAAGATACATAAGCGTTTTGAATCGGCCGACCAGTGGCCCTATCACAAACGATTGATTCAACAACTCCTCCTTTGTTCACCCTGACAATGACGTTGTCCGTAGTTTGCCCCGCTTTGACAATAACCCTGACATCTTTGCCCACCCATTCAGCCATCCTATCCAGCGGTGCGACCACCTGCAAAGAATATATGTCAGCCAGCACATTCTCAAAGAGAAATTGTCCGTCCGTTCCTGAAGCTGTTCGGCAGGTGTAACAGTAGTTGCCCGCTGCCTTATTCGGCCGCAGCAACAGTTTTACCCCTGAAACCGGGTTGCCTGCCGGGCCTACTACCCGACCCTGAACATTAGCTTCCGGTGGTAAGATAATCTGAATATCTGTGCGACCAGCCGCATAACTATAGCCGGAGATATCGCCCGTAGCCATAGATGTCCAGGTATTTGCCTTTCCCGGCGCTGTTACGAGAAAGTCCGCAGTTGCATCCGGGGGAACATTCTCAAAGCGGAAGCGACCCCCGGCATCGGTCTCGACGGTGAGCCAATCTTCTGGTGCATCAATATTATGCTCATCTCGCAGGTAGCTGGAGGCAATTTCAGCGAGCACTCGGGCACCAGCAACAGCCTTGCCAGTCTCATCCACAATCTTACCAGCCAGCACACACGGCTTATCTAACAGTATTATAAGCTCTGTTCCATCAACAGGCAAAGATGCACGATTCAGATAATGCCAGCCAAGTGCCAGTGACTTACTTCTGGCAACAACAACCGCATCTTTACTCGTAGCTATGTCGAGTTCAACTGATATGGCAGCGGTGCCATCGGCGCCAGTCTTTTTTTTCTCCAACAACTGTTTGGTGACCTGGCCGTCAGCATAATCAAAGACCACACCCACAACAGCCACTTCAGCACCGACAACCGGCACACCTTTTATATCCACAACTCTGACTTTGTAAGCAACCTTCTGGCCGTAGGATTGGCTGACTGTAACTGCCGGCAAACAAGCTAAAACCACAACGCAAGATATCCGCGAAAGCCCGTGCATATTGCCCGCCTTGCTCTGTAACGATTATGTTTATCCAAATGAAGCTGATTACGGCTGGTCCGAGGGTGAGTTACTATCCGGCGCATTGGGGTCTTCGCCATAACTGCCGCCATAGCCGCCGTAGCCGCCTCCATAACCGCCATAACCCTCAGGAGGACCTTCATCTCCTTCAGAACTGCTCTCGCCGCCGGCCATGCCGCCCATCGCCATCCCACCAACTGCTCCGTAGCCAGCACCAACACCAGCATTATCACCCTCAGACCCACTATTGTCAGGTTTTTCTGGAAAGACATTAGCAGCCATATCAGAGTCGTCAAAGTCCGAATCTATCGTATCCCTGTAGTCCAGTGGTTCAGAAGGAGCCATTGTCAGCTCCTCCGGCTGCTCCACATCGAAACGGCGACTTTGTGCAGAACGGCTGCTTCGCACCCTATCTGACGGGCTGCGGGAATAAAATTGCGTGACTTCCTCAGCAACCGGCTCATCAGATTTTGCAGGGGGCTGAGTAACTTGTTGATATGTTACTACCGAACCGACGCCGATAGCGGTAACCGCGACCGCGGTTATGATTTTGGCCTTAACCCCGACCAGCACCCCGCCGGCTGCCGCCTTGGTTCCGGCACCTGCTGCCGATGCAGCAGTAGCTGCCCCGGAGGCAACGGCAACCTGCGTTCCTACAAGCGCCATCTTGCCCAGCTCCTGCAAAACCGCCGCCGGCGCGGCCTGGACGGCATTCTCGACCAGTAAAGTTACCAGCGCACCAACCGTAATTATTATCCCTCGTTTATGGAGCTTTTCCCGCAATCTTGTTACTCCCGATTCTATCCTGCGGGATACCGTCGGCTGCGAAAAACCCTGGCCGGCTGCAATGTCCTTTGTGGTTCGGCCTTCAAAAAAGTGCTGTATTAAAACCCGGCGCGTTTCGTCATCAAGCTCATTAAGCACCTCATCGACGTAAGGCGAGAGGTCCTGCCATTTTGTTACCTCATGAGGGATATTTGCGGCATATTGGGTCTCTCGCTGCCTTCTTGAGGAATCTCTGCGAATGAGGTCTATGGCCTTGCGAGTAGCGACCCTGTGCAGCCAGTTAGGCAGCGACCCCGTAACGCTGTGGGCGCTGCGCAAGAGCTGAAAAAACGTTTCCTGGGCAACGTCGGATGCCCTGTCTTTATCTGCAAGAACTCGCAAGCACGCCCCATAGACCAATCCCGCGTGCCGCCTCACAAGCTCGGAAAAGGCCTCCGAATCGCCGGTCCTGGTAAAACGCTGCAACAAAATACTCTCATTCTCAAACATAGCAAGGTTCCTTTCAATATCTGATTTTTCTTCGATTACTCATAATTTAGGACGCTGCGAACCTGCAAATTATTCAGGAAGTTACCCTGCTTTGCGTTTTTTCTTTATCAGAACACCTGGACCATTGCGAAGCATCGCCATAAGTTTGTAAGATGCCCGAAATCATCTTGCTGACCGTATGGTTTTTCCTCAAATACTGCTGTGCCCCCTTAGCAATTTTGCGTGCAAACTCCCGCCCGTCAAGTAAGCCCTGCAGGGTGCTTTTTATACTAATCTGGTCATTGGGGTCGAAAACAACCGCTGTCTGGCCTTCTATAATCAAATCATCGACTCCGCCTTTGCAGGCAGCGACGGCAGTCCCAACACTCATTGCCTCCAACAATAACGGGTTAAAGGCAAAATCGGGCTGAGGCTGGATAAAAATGTCACCGGCTGCCCGCCGGAGGGAGGCGGGCCAGGGCTTCAACCTTGGAACGATAGTAACAACCTGCGAAAGACCAAGTGCGGCTGACAGTTTGCGTAACTGGCCCTCCGCCCGCCCTTCGCCCACGACCACAACCATAAATTCATACCGGTCAATCATCAGGTGCCTGATAGCATTAAATAAATTCTCAAAGTCATCGGCGTTATCCAACGTTCCCCCTGCGGGAGCTACTATAATACTGGCAAGTCGAGATGAGCTGCTAAAACATTTAATGCCATCCTCTACAAAAGTCCCGATATTTATCTGATTTATCCGGTCGGTAAAACGTGGATAGGCATTGGCAACACTTTCCGCCACGCTTTTAGTCGGCACAATGATTCCGGCACACCACACCGGCGAAATAGAAAGGTGACGCCACTGCTGACGCAGCGAATTGACCGACAGCACATAAGGCAAATTCAACTGGTCTGCTAAATACATTGTAATCGCCGCTTTGCTTTCGCACAGACAATGCAAAACGGCTGGCTCAAACTGTGCGAGGCGCTCAATGAGTATCTTTCTATTTAGATGTTCTGTGAACGGCAGCTCAAAGACAGGATATCTGATGACTGACGCGGTGCCGGAGATGACGGTATCCACGTCAGTTGATGGCGGACAGACAAGAGTCAAAGGAATCGACTCATCAGCCAGGCCGACTACCAGATGCTCTAAAAACGCCGCATATTCGTATAGTGTCCTCTGCGATGCAATCAACGCCACCCGCAGCGACTTCTTTTTGTCCGAATCTATTGCCAAGTTTCTTTGCTCCCTAATTTGTCATTCCCGAGAAGGCGGCTGTTGCTAAATTATACTGGGCGGCATTGAGATTGCCACGGCCTGCTTCGCAGGCCTCGCAATGACAAAGAAATCGAGTTTTATGTCATTGCGAGGAGCGGAGCGACGAAGCAATCTCTGCTTTGGCAACAAGCCCGAAAGCGGGAATCCGGTTATTGCTGTGTGGGCTTCCTGCTCCGGCTCGACCTCCGCCGAGACGAGTTAGCCTACCAATTTCTCTAAAAATAAAATCTGTCAGCTTAAACATTTTACCATAAAAATCGTTTTCAGGCCATTCCGGACCACCGAAGGCAGACACTTTCACTATAGAAGTGTTTTTTTGACTTGAAAATGCGGTTTTTTAAGCGAAAACCACGGAATTCCGATAAAAATTCAAAAATTTTTCAAAAATCAAGAAAAAATGCTTGACTTTCTCATCGGGAGGACATAGTTTAAGAACGCACAGAAAAGGGAATTTCTGAGGAGGCACTCAGAGTTTTTTCGGTTTCCCTTTCGTAAAAGGTTTTGGTGAAGAGCATAGTGTTTTGTTACGAAGGAAACGAAATTTTTGATGGAGGATAGTTAGATGAAAAAATTCTGTTTAATGACTGTAACATTGTGTTTAAGTCTCTGGGTATCAAGTGCAGCTTTTGCTGGATTGCCAGAGGTGATCTACCAGACAGATTTTTCCACCAATCAAGGTTGGCAAACCAACAACGCGGAGAATTATTATCTGGATTCTCGCGTAGGTAAGTCTCCCCCCGTTTATTATCAGAGGGAAATTGACTGCACGCTTGATGGAGATGGTGCTTTTCCTCCTGATGGGCTTCATGGTGAGTATGCATATCACCTTCTGCCTGGGTTAAAGCAAGACGTGAAATGGGAACTTGAGTATGACATCCTGGCAGTTTCTCGCGATTGGGCTAGCGATGGACGTCTGGTTTTTATTGATGCAGATATGGCTGTTAGCGGTCAAAAACGTAATAACTTCTTTGGCCTTAATTTTGCTCGCATAGATGAAGGCTATATCCCAATGCTTGAATGGATGGATGAAAATGGAAACGGAGGTCAAAAACTCTATGATCCTTTTCAACTAAATGTTTGGTATCACTGCATAGTTGAGTGGTTTCCAGACGAAGGAAAATTATATGCAGAGATCCTAAAACCTGATGGAACTCATTTAGTTGAAAGAAATTCTCAAGTGGTGGGAAAATTTACTGGTATTGACAGGATTGCAATGTCAACAGTCGGAGACAACTACGTACCTGGAGCCACTGGTATCTCTTGGATTGACAACATCGAGGTTAGTATTCCTGAGCCGACTACGCTTTTGCTACTCGGTTTAGGTGGTTTGGGATTGCTGCGAAGGCGTAAGACGTAGAATCTGAGAGCATCAGTGAATTCGAGAATTAGTTGATTAGGGCCGTAAGCGTTAAACTTGCGGCCCTTTTTTTTGCTTTTGCGTTGTGCCCTTATGCGCTTCGTGGCTCGTGACCCGTATTTTGAACATTGTTGAACCCGCCGTAAAACCACACCTTCGGTGGACAAGCGGCGGGCTAACTATTAACAACCAACGACTAACGACCTCCGAACTTTTATTTCGGTATGCAAGCCGGGTCGGATGGGTTTATATTGCAATCGGTTAACCAGTTCGCCGCCATTAGTGCGAAGTCGTAAAAGTCAACCTTGCAATCGTCATTTAAATCGCCAGTTAGTTTATACT
>CAYWXK010000077.1:0-12085 GCA_964462515.1 uncultured Pirellulales bacterium | reverse complement strand
TAGGGTCCAGATTACAAAGTGATATGTGAATCTTACCCGCTCCATCTCTTGACGCGGAAACATTTACTGCCGGTATATTACTATCCCCATACCGGTAATCCTTACATTGAAGCTCTGCCGGAAGGAGCGTTGCATCCTGATGCACCTTATACATCTCAAAAATATGATAAGTCGGCGTCACAATCATTTTCTCATTATCAGTAAGAATCATCGCCTGCAGGACATTAACGGTCTGGGCAATGCAGGCCATCTTCACACGGTCACAATGATTGTTAAAAATGTTAAGTGTTACGCCGGCCACAAGCGCATCGCGCAGCGAATTCTGCTGATAAAGAAATCCCCGATTTGTCCCCGGCTCGACCTGGTGCCATGCGCCCCACTCATCTACAATCATTCCGATGCGTTTTTTAGGGTCATATTTATCCATAATCTCCGCGTGCTTGACAATAATTTCCTCAATACGCAGCGCCCGCTTAAGCTGCTCGAACCAGTCCTCCTCATCAAACTGCGTGGCTGAACGGCTCTTTTTGCCTGAGCCGCAGTAGTAATGCGGAGATATCCCATCCATAAATCTCCCTGCCTCACGCATCACAACTTCGGTCCAGTTATAGTCCGCTCCGTTCGGCCCGCACGCTATCTTATAAAGGCGGTTGTTGCCGAAGTTACGTAGATACGTCGAATACCTCCGATACAGGTCTGTGTAATACTCCGGCCGCATATTGCCGCCGCAGCCCCAGCTCTCGTTGCCGACGCCCCAGTATTTCACAAGCCACGGTTTATCCTGCCCGTTCTGCCGCCGCAAATCCGCCATCGGGCTTATGCCGTCAAAGGTTATATATTCTACCCACTGCTGCATCTCCGGCACCGTTCCGCTGCCGACATTTCCGCAGATATACGGCTCGCAGCCCAACTGCTCACAGAGGTCCAAAAATTCGTGAGTGCCAAAATGGTTGTTCTCTGTGACGCGGCCCCAGTGCGTGTTGACCATCGTAGGGCGTTTTTCCCGCGGGCCGATGCCGTCCATCCAGTGATACTCATCGGCAAAACACCCGCCCGGCCAGCGCAGCACCGGTATCTTTATTTGCCGCAGCGCCTCGACCACATCCTTGCGTATGCCGCGGGTGTTCGGAATCGGCGAATCCTCGCCTACCCAGAATCCACCGTAAATGCATCTGCCCAGGTGCTCCGAAAAATGCCCGTAAATGTTCCGGTTGATTTTCTCCTTCCCCTTATCCGCATAAACGACCAGCTTGTTGGTTTTCGGTTTTTCCTGCTCACTCGCCTCTGGCTTCTGCTGCATGCTTTCCTTTGTAACAGGCGCCGAAGCGCATCCGGCCATCAATACAATTACCAAAGCCGTAACGGCTTTCCCGATAGTTCTTGTCCGAAACATTAGTCCTCGAAATCCCTTCCGTTTCATTTCTTTACTCCTTTAATTGTGTCTTATTGACTTTCGTATTGTTAAAGGGACAAATCGCGATTTCAACTCATCGTTCAGCCCCCAGCTTTATGCTGGGGGTTATTTAGCTTTATTTCAGCAGACCTCTCTCCTTCATCCAGATAGCGCAGGCCACGGGCCATCCCGACGCAGCGCTATCCTTTTTTCCCAGGCCAAACCCATGGCCGCCTTTTTCGTAAATGTGCATCTCAACTGGAACTTTGGCTTTTCGAAGGGCAAGATAAAAGTAGATACTATTTTCCGGCGGCACCCCGGTATCATCGTTAGCGTGCACCAGAAACGTCGGCGGCGTATCGGCTGTAACCTGCTTTTCATTCGACAGACTCTCCGGCATATTTGCATCGGGGTTGTCGCCCAATAAATTCCGCCGCGAGCCGCTATGCACATACCACTCCGTCAACGATACGACCGGATAAACCGGTATCATAAAATCAGGCCGACAGCTAAATCGTTCGATTGGGTCCTTCGCGTTACTTACGCCCTTATCAAAGTGCGTCCCTGCTGTCGTTGTCAGATGGCCACCTGCCGAAAAACCGAGGATGCCTACCCGGTTTGGGTCGATATTCCACTCTTTCGCGCGACTGCGGACCATCCTGATTGCTCGCTGGGCATCCTGCAAAGGCGCGGGATGACCGTAGCCGGCACCGCTATTTCTATGGCGATACTTGAGAATAAAACCAGCCACACCAAGCGAATTCAACCACTGTGCAATCTGATGTCCCTCGTGGTCCATAGCAAGAAATCCGTAACCGCCTCCGGGACAAATCATAACGCCGGTACCGGTGGCCTTCTCTTTTGGCGGCAAATAAATTGTCAGCGTCGGCTTGTCACCTTCCTGGTCGCCTTTGGCCCCTGGTGCACCATCAGGCCAGAGTATTTCCACAGGCTGTGAGCTTGCCACATCCTCCGCAACGACTGTCGCAGCCACTCCTGCCGCAATGATAAAACAAGAAAAAGCTATCCTGAAATACCTATCCACGTTTCTCTCCTTATCTTTAACTGCATTGGTCTCCCGGTCAAATCAACGCTCTGGGATTTTGCAGTTGTCCTGTAATAAAACTCAAAAACTCGGCAGCATAAACCTCATTTACAACCCTTCCGTCCACTGCTATTGTCAAAGTCGTTATCTTACGCGAAGCTACTTTGAAGTCACCTTCGTCATACCCCGCAACAGCGGTATTGACAACATTACCGACAGCCAAAATAGTGCTGGTCTGTAGCGGCACAATCCCAAAAAAATAATCGATACCATACACGCCAAGATTACTCAAGGCTATTGTCTGGCCCTCCATATCGGTAAGCGTCAATTTATTACTCCGCGCCTTCTCAGTAAGCAACTTATCCTGCACGGCTGTTTCAGCCAAACTTTTTTTATCCGCTTCCTTTACCACCGGGACCACAAGACCCTGCGGACTATGCACCGCAAAACCCACGTTAATCGCCTCTGCAATCCTGACGCTGCTGCCTTCCAGCTTGCCTGTTGTGATTGGATACTTTCCGGCAGCCAGAGCCAACGCACGGATGAAAAAAGCATTACTTGTGATTTTTGCCCCTAATTCTTTGCTTAACTTGCCTCTAATCGCCATCAGCTCAGTTACATCAGCTCTTGATTGGATATAAAAGGAGGGCTTGGCCAGCTTAGATTTTAACATCCGCTCGCCGATTAGCCTCTGGATTCTGGTCAGCGGTATTCTCATGTTCGTCGCTCGTTAATTGTGACCCGGGTCGCGTGCCCGGGGCACGAGCGACGAGTCACGGGGGCACGATTTCTTATAAAACAATTGGGCGATACTGGATTCGAACCAGTGGCCTCACGGGTGTGATCCGTGCGCTCTAACCAACTGAGCTAATCGCCCATACAGAATTTGCGACTTAGGGCAAAAAACCTATGCCAGTAATTTCTATTACTACCTCTAATTGTTTAGTTTGTCAAGTTTTACATTTTCTAATTGTGGAATGGGAACACACCGGGTTCACAGGTAGAATCTACATATTAGCCTGCGGTTACTATGAGAAGACCGATGAAACAATCTCATCCGTTATTTTTAAACGAGCAATTTACGAAAAATGTAATAGTTTCCTAACTACCTAATATTTATCGACCGGCAGCGGAATCCTGTCCTGCGGGTCCCGCAAATTGATATATTTTGCACCCCCTTGCAGCGACCTGTATTCCTTGTAATACCCGTAAAGTTTTGCCAGTTTTTCCTCATCGGTAGCCTCCAGATGCTGCGCCCAGTTGCCAATCTCGGCTCCCCAGATAATTTCGGTGCCGTCCTTTGAATAAAGGACAATGTGTGGAAGCCGAGCGCTCTTTTTACCATTAAAGTTGCTTACATCGATGCTGTCAATTTCATGTAGCAGCGGCTTATCGGGTGTTACAAGCTCATCCATCTGGCCAAGCCGCACCAATATACCCACAGCCGCAGCAAGGTCGTCACGCTGCCAGACTTCGCCCATCTGTGGCATCCCTGTTACCTGGGACAGCCCCTTCACCTCAACTATAGGCAGATTTGAAATCGGCACAAAATCAAGCGCAACCTGCCGGGCATCAACATAAAATTTGCGAGGACCGAATTTCACTAATGCTACAGGTTTCCGCCATCGCCCTGTAATCCGCAGCCCCTCGTGAGTCGTCTGCACCCTTACATCATCCAGCCACGCAACCGATGCGGCAATATTCTGCTGCACCGCTATAGCGGCATTCTCGTCGAGTTTCAACCGGCCGCTATCAACTCCCGCCGCTGTATAAACTTTATCTTTTAACTGGTCGTTGACCCAGGCAGGGACACCCACCAATTCTATGACAATACCTTCTTGCCTGGCAGGGGCGGTTCTTCTTACGTATTTATCGAGAAATAAAATGCCGACTCCTGCACCGGCAAAAACACAGACCACACCTACGACTTTCAAAACACCCATCAAATGTGGTCTATCTAAACCTGATTTTAAGCTTCTCCCTCTCTTCAATCTGTTGACCCCAAATATTATTCTCTCCGCTTCACTTCTTCTGTCATTTTAGTTACCGCTTTATTTTATTGCGCATCCCCGATTTGCGACAGCTTTCCGGCTGCTGTCCTCCAACGCTGCTTCAACAATCTTTACACACAAGTCGCTCATCGAAAGTCCTGTCTTCGCCGCCGCCTTCGGCAAAAGTGAGTGGGTCGTAAAACCAGGGATGGTATTAACCTCAAGGGCATAGAGGATTCCGTCATCATCGAGGATGAAGTCTGCCCTCGCAAAGTGCCGACCTCCCAGCGCATCAAAACAAGTAACTGCTGCCGCTTGAACATTAGCCGCCACCGCAGGCGATTCAATTGTATCGAAAAGAAACTCCGTTCGCTCATCCAGGTATTTTGCCTGATAATTATAAAAGCTGGTTTTAGGCCGAATCTCAATGATAGGCAGAGCCTGACCGCACAAAATACCAACCGTTACTTCTTGCCCCGGCACAAATTTTTCAATCATACAATCGCCAAACCGGCTCAATGTGTTACCAGCAACAGTAACAGCTTCCTGCCAGCCTGATACGATAGTTATACCGATGCTGCTGCCCTGCCTTACAGGTTTTATCACATACTTATCCCCAAGCTCTATCAATTGTTTTTCAAGCTGCCTGATATCAGTATTAGAATTGAACTCAACTGCCGCCGCAGTAGCCACGCCGGCTTGAGCGAAGAGCTTTTTGCTTGCCATTTTATCAAATGCTAATTTGCATGCTTGGGGCCCGCTGCCTGTGTACACAAGGGATTTATCCTCAAGCATCTGTTGAAGCTGCCCGTCCTCGCCGAATTCGCCATGCATCGCGATAAAAAACACATCGATACTTTCATCATCCAGTATGCCGAGACTATCCGGCCGAATATCAGCGGTTACAACATTCAGGCCCGCTTTTTCCAGCGCCCCCGCAACAGACGTGCCGCTTTGAATACTGATGTCACGCTCTTGCCCGATACCGCCCATAAGGACGGCTACTTTTAATTTATTATTTACCATTTTCAATTTAATGTATCTGGTTAATTGGTGATTGGTTAAATGGTTAAATAGTTAATTAACTACTCACCACTCACGACTCACCAACTCACCACTCACTTAACCCCAGATTTCAATCTCAAGCTCCAGCTCTATGCCGGATTTTTCTTTGACGGTTTGTCTGACTTTATCTATCAATTTTCTTACATCGTCGCTCTTACATCCCTTTTTAGCGATTATGAAATTGGCGTGCTTTTCGCTGATGAAGGCCCCGCCGATTTGCGTTCCTTTCAGCCCTGTTCTATCAATCAAAGCTCCTGCTGCTGCGTTGGGCGGATTTTTGAATATACATCCGGCATTCCTTGTGTTTAATGGCTGGTTATTCTTCTTATAAATCCAGACTTCTTTGACCGTTTTCATAATTTGCTCAGGGTCACTCTCACTTAGCTCACACTGAGCGTTCAGGATGAATTTCGCAGCGATATTGGTGCTGCGGTAATCAAATGCAAGCTCGGGCTTGCGCTTTTCAAAAACATTGCCCCACTTGTCCATTAGCGTAACCGCTTCTATAGCTCTACCAAAATCGCCGAAGTGTCCGCCGGCGTTCATTTTCACCGCCCCGCCCACCGAACCCGGTATGCCGGTAAGGGCCTCAAGGCCGGACAGCCCTTTTTGCACGCAGGTCAGAACCAGTTTACTCAGTTCTGTTCCCGCCCACGCTGTAATCTGCTCGCCGTTAAAATGTATCTGCGCAAATTGCTGGCTTTCGAGCTTTATCACCGCACCTCGCAGGCCCTCGTCGCTAATCAACAGATTCGAGCCCAGCCCCATTACGTAAATAGGAATTTGGTTTTCATTGCACCGACGGACTACTTTTTTGAGCTCCTCGACCGTCTTTGGCCTGATAAAATAGTCAACCGGCCCACCAAGACCATACCAGGTTCGTTTGGCCAGCGGATAGCTGGTTTCAACTATTTCCTCTAAGCCACTGAATATATTCATCTGCTACCTTCCAAATATCGCCCGCACCCATTGTAACTACCAGGTCGCCGCTTTTTACATTATTCTTCAAATAATCACAAATACCCGCAAAACCATCAATAAACATTGCCTCTGTGCCGGCTTCTCGCATTCGCGAAACCAGCATCTGCGCGTTAACTGCCTTTTTTTCCTTCTGCGAGTCGCGCACGAAGTAAATCTCCGGCACAATTGTTATATCGGCTAACTTGAAGCTTTCAGCAAAGTCGTCGAGCAAAAATCTTGTCCTGCTATACTGATGCGGCTGAAAGATACACCATAGCCGTTTCGGATTGAACCTATCGCGCATCGCCTTCAATGACGCACGAATTTCAGTTGGGTGATGAGCATAATCATCGAGAACTGTAACACCCATAAGCTGCTCTTTTAACATCAGACGACGGTCCATACCGGTAAAAAGTGGCAGCAGTTGAAGGACTTGCTTTCCATCAAGCCCCGCATTAACTGCCATTGCCGCTACCGCCAGAGCGTTCATAACATTGTGTTTGCCTGGTACGGAAAGCCGGGTAGGCCCGAGTAATTTGCCATTATGATACACATTGAAACTAAAAAGCCCATCACGTGCTATAAGGTTCCTTGCGTAGAAATTACAAGTTTCATCAAGCCCGAAGGTCTCGAACCGCACCATTTTGTCATTCCCGCGAAAGCGGGAATCCATAATTATTTTTGCCACATTGGCATCTTGCCCATTTACAATTAACATACCGCCAGGCCTTGTGCCGCGGGCAAAATCGCCGAATGCCTCAACTATCTCCTGCTCATCTCTATAGTAATCCAGATGGTCTTGCTCAATATTGAGGATACAAGCAATCTTGGGTTTCAGGTTAAGGAAGCTGCGGTCGTATTCGCAGGCCTCTGCTACAAAGAACCTGCTGTCTGCCACTCCTGACGAGGTGCTAAGCTGACTTATCACCGCACCAATGATAAAGTTTGCATCGATACCCGCTTGCTTGAGGCAATATACCAGCCAGCCGCAGGTCGTGCTTTTGCCGTGCGTGCCGCTTATCGCTATCCCTTCGTAGCGGTTCATCAGCTCACCTAACATCTGAGCATATTTATAGACCTTGTGTCCGCGCTTTCTTGCCAGTGTTAGTTCCGGATTATCCTCTTTTACAGCCGCAGAGATAACAACAGCATCCGTATCAGACCTGAGATTCTGGTCACTATGGCCAATTTTTATGTCAGCACCCAATTGACAAAGTCTCTCTACAACCTCGCTGGGCGTTTGGTCCGAGCCGGTTACAGCCGCTTTATGTTTCATCAGAAGCTGTGCCAGTCCGCTCATCCCGATACCGCCTGCGCCTATAAAGTGAATTTTCTTGCCTGCCACGTCCACTTTTCTTCTGTTCTCCACAACTTCATACTTATGAACCGCTTTGATATGTCTCTTGCCAACCCCGCCCCGCATCATAGTGCGGGGTAAGCTCCAGCGAGAATTGACACCATAGACCTGCATATCCTGCTGCTTCATAGCATCCTTTCTACGCACACATTTTTTTCATAAGAACGCAGACAGTTTAACACAAAAAGGGGGCAAGGAAAAGAAAAAAGGCTGCAAGTCTCTATTACTACACCACAACCCACAGCCCTTTGGCAATTGTAATTCCTGCAAAATCGGATATCCACCTTCGGCAGAACCTCGCAGAAAAAATAATCAATAGTCAATAATCAATTATCAATTATCGATGCCTGCCAGCCAGTTGTCGGTAAATTCCTGCAAGTCAAACAGGTCCACATTCCCATCGCAGGTAAGGTCGGCTCCGCTGCAGCCACCGCAGCCGGTTTTCAGCCAGCGTTCAGTCAGTTTGATATAGTCAACAAAGTCCACATCACTATCGCCGTCGAAGTCACCGACAATTAATTCGACCAGGTGTGTTTGACAGCCCAGCGTCCCATCTCCTTCTGCCGGCACCGGCTCTGCATGTGAAACTCCGTCAGCATTATCATCGTATTGAGGGATTTCATCGTAGTAGTCATTCTTGGCCGCGTAGTTGAACGCTTCGAGCATACTGATAAAACCATTTTGATTTGTATCAGCGTTGACGATAGCACCGTATTCGTTTCGTCCGTGAAGTGCGGCTACAAAGTTGCGAATGAACAGGTTTCCCCACGAGACCGCTTCTTCTATCGTAGCGGTGCAAATAACGCGAGTGGGTGAGGTAAGGTCCTCCACCAAGCCGCCTGAGAAACACGGCAGAGCAACAACTGTAATTTTGGCAGCAGATAATTGATTCACAAGGTCAGCGAGCTGGTCATCGTAAATATCCCCCATAGCAAGCTGTATTGACTCATCCACGCTGACAATATCATTTGTGTCGCCGTCACCGTTGACGTCCATCCAGTCGAAAAGCCCGGCGTTGTCCTCGTCACGGCCATCAACTTCCGGCTCACCGCCAGTGTAGCCGAGGTCGATACATATCTTGCCCTTCAAACCCTCATCAAAAAGTTGCCAAGGATAACCGCCTTCCGGCAGCATACAGGGGGCATTATTGTAGTTGTCCTCCAATTTATCCACCGCTCCCCAATCGTCTTCGTCAAATTCGTCTGTGCCGGGATTATACGGCTGGCGACCGTCACCATCGAAGTCATAGACCTCGCCTGTGCTGGTGTCAATATACCCATCGCGGTTGGTATCACCCAGAGCATAGTCCACAAGACGCTCGATGTAGATATCACTGTCGGAGACTGTAGTGTTGGGGTCTTCAATATATACGTTGTCGAGGGTCGAAACAAACTTATTACGGTAGAACTCGGTCTTGCTGCCCGAAGAATACTGTTTGCGGACCTTCCATACGTTCATCCCGTGATTACAGCGGTAGTCGCCGCCTGTGAAAAGACTTCGCAGCTTAAAATCGCTCTCCAGAAAGTCCGGCTCATCTCCCGGGTCAACCGATATTCTGCCGCTACAGTAGCCATAATACTTCCCGCCCTCGCTTAAAGGACCATTGTAGCCATAGCCGTGGCCGGTAATCCAGATGAATACCTCGTCATCTCCGTCAACCCTGGTGGCAAGCTCATTGAAGACCTTCTGGATGTTGGCATACACGGCTGAATAGTCAATCATCCAGTCCGGATTACCGCCGCTGGGGTCTGTGCCGTTACTATTCAATAGATACACATCCGCCGGCAAAAAACCATAGCCGTTTATTAGCATATCGTATGCCAGTTTCACATCAGTCCAAAAACGCTCCTCATAACTACCGCTGAGCATAACCGCATACCAGCGCTTTACTCCATCCGGAGGGTTACTTAAAACAGGAGCGGAAGGATACAGCATCTGCTTGGCAGCATCAGGTGCAACTTTTTTTGTAACAACTATAATTCGCCGGCTGTCCTTCGCAATCCGCCCTGCGGAGTCTTTTACCGTCAGCACGCATTGATAATCACCTGGCAAGCTGAATTGATATGTCGTGAACCCCGTTTGTGTGGAGACAAAATCCTGCACACCATCGGACTGGAAATCCCAGGCATATTCGATAATCGGGTCATCCGGGGATGAGCCAGTCCCAAAAAACTCCACCGCCTCGCCCACTACAACTACCTGGTCCAGCCCTGCCAAAGCCGATGGCTCCTGATAAGTTTGAAAAACAGGTGAAATATCTTGCGTGAAAGCCCACACAGGTTTGGCGATAATAAGCACCAGACCGAAAAGAACCCTGAAAATGGCTCTTGTTTTCCTACAACTATGTAATTTCACTAATTACCTTCCAATCGAACCAAAAATCCTGCCTCCAAAATTGTCATAACAAAATTATACCGCTTATAAGCCCGCTAATCAAATTTTTTTGGGGGCTGGAAACCTAACGCCCTTTGCAGGCGTGTCCTCTATGGGTTAAAAACCTATTACCACTGTGCCTCAGCGTAAGGACCGATGTAACCTTCCCGTTTGGGTTCTGGACGGGATTTAATGATGGCCTCTGCAATTGCGATGTCACTTTGCCGCGTAATCTTGATATTTGAAGAGTCCGACTCCACAATCGTTACTTTATGTCCCAACGCCTCGACTAATTGCGAATCATCGCTGATTTTACTCTCATCTAAATTTTTTAGATTTTCGTATGCTTTTTTGAGCAGTTTCGCCTCAAAAATTTGCGGCGTCTGTGCCTCATAAAGATTAGACCTCTCAACAGTCTTAATTATCGTATTATCCTTTACCTCTTTTATAGTTGCCGAAACGGAGCAGGCTGGAATCGCCGCTCCGCTTTTAGCTGCAGCAGCAATAATCCTGTCTATTAGCTGGGCCGTTATGCAGCACCGCGAGGCATCGTGCACGGCGATAAGGTCGATGTCATCTCTAATAAGAGCAAGTCCCTTACGAATCGTGTCGAATCGCTCATAACCTCCGAAGAACAGCTTTACGTTGAAAAATTTTAGATTAGGCCCCCATTTGACGTTGACAATCTCTTCGTCCTCCTGGGCGATGCCCATCAGTATTTGTTTTGCGTCATCGCGATTTGAAAACACTTCCACGCTGCGCATAAACACCGCCCGCCCGCCCACATCGACAAATTGTTTTTTTCTCTTTCCGCCGAACCGGCTTGCAGGCCCAGCCGCACAGATAATCACTCCAACATTGCCTGGCACAGAAAATACTCCTAATACTTTCAACCATCATTCAGAATAATTACATCGCCGCCGGAACGAACTTACGCCCTCCACGGTCGCTCCCTCTGTAATTTTGAGAGAATATCCTTTGCGATAATGGCATCCTCAATAACCTGAAAGTCGAACATCCCGACACAGATAAAATCAGCCCCGCCCTCGAAGGCATACTTAAAACCGCTGCTTGGCTCGATGCCTCCTGCCGCCAGAACCTTAAAAGCAATCCACGGTTTCTCTACGGTCTTCATAAACTCGATGGTTTTTTCCGGCTCAACGCACCAGTAATTGTCCGAAGGATTGTCAATGACATTGAAGTTTTGGTCTGGCCGTTTGGACGACCAGTAACTACTGTGATGCAGGGTCTTCACGTAAAAATCGGGCTTCAATCCAGCCGCTTCTGTCGCAACAATAACTTCCAGCTCGTGTGCCCCAATGCCCGCGGGTATCTTATTTTCTTTTATAAATTCCAGGGCCTCAGCAAGTTTATCCAGATGTCCTTCTCTAAGCCACCTGTCCCCGATGACGCCCTGCATATAAATCGCGGCAGCGCCGGTATCAATCGACCTTTTGAGATTGGTCTTTACATCCTCTAACTTCGGATGTCCCTCTGCAATCCATTGTATCTTGCCGCCTCGCTCCTTCCAGTATTTCGGCAGAATCCTTAAAGGCCTCTCGCTCGGGTCTGCTATGATGGTATTGATGCCCTGTTCCTCACACAATTGGAGCGTGTCCATAACCTTCTCGTCAGAGTTGTATTGCCTCATCAGATTATGCACGTATCTTAAATCCCTCGAATGCGCCCATCCGCTGATTAAATTCCCGCCGCTGATAAGTCTGCTGATTTTAAGATTGCCAATCTTACCCACGGGCAATCCCTTATCATCCGGGCTCTTTCCGCTCGCCTTCTCAACATTCTTATCTTCCGCTGCAAGAACCTTATTGCCGAGGTGCAAACCCAATGTTGCGCCTGCAGAACCGACAATCGACTTTTTCAAAAAATCACGGCGACCAAAA
>CAYWXK010000076.1:0-12291 GCA_964462515.1 uncultured Pirellulales bacterium | reverse complement strand
TTACTGAACTGCGTGCGCAGTGCTTAGCCAGCCAGGGAGCTCCGCAGGAGCAGGCAGTTGATGAGAACAAATTGGTCAGTGCGTTGCAGCAGCTTCTGGCGGTCGTGGAAAATTACCCTCAACTGAAAGCAGACCAGCATTTTCTGAAACTCCAGCGGGAGTTGGTTAATACGGAGGACCGCATCCAGGCGGCACGCCGGTTCTTCAACGGGAATGTGCGTGACTATCGCAACAAGTGCGAAACCTTCCCGAGCAGTATCATCGCCGGCATATTCGGCTTTGAGTCGCAAGACTACTTCAGTGTGCACCCATCCGTCCGAGAGGTGCCGGATGTGGACTTTGAATAATCCGGACGATTTGTTTTCAGACACGGATTTACACGGATTAACACTGATTAAGCAAGAATAAAAAGCAGCCGTGAAGACACGAAGGCAAGTTAATTGGTTAATTGGTGAGTGGATACTTGATGCTCGATACTTCCGCCTTCGATAAATCTACGGCGGACAAGCGATGCTGGATACTCGATTCTGGATGCTCGATTCTGGATTCCGCCTTCGGCGGACAAGCCTCGATATTTGGCAGGAGCGGTGGAAATTTCTGGGTTGACCGGTTTTGAGGGTGAGGGTAGCATACAATCGGCAATTGTGCCATAGGAAATTCGTTACGCGGAAAAAATATAAACAGTAGTTAGATATATGCAAAAAGAAGAATGGTGAACTATATTAAAAAACACTGGCGTGGAGAGCTTTCACTGGCTGTATCATTCTGGATTAACCTTTTATTAATCAATTTTGTCATCAGGTTAGTTGAGAAATTGCTTTTCTATAATGAAGTCATCAAGAATCCGGTAATTGCTGCTCGTGTTTCATTTGTTTATGCTGCCTTTGCTCTTTTGATTATCTATCCTTGGCAGTTTGTAGGTTTGTGGCGAGCTTGTAATTATCGTATAAAAACAGGTGGTAAGCGTTTTTGGGCACGTACAACACAGGTTCTTGTTGTTCTTGGGTTTATTTGCACATTAAGTAATTTGAATTTGTCATGGCCAATTTATAAAGACTTTTTCCGTATTGGTTTTCAAAAAGATGAGTATGGAAACTACACGCTCAAATTGGAGAAAAATAACACTCTCATTCACTTGCAAGGCGGGTTGTGTTTTGGAGTATCAAAAGATGTTACCAAGCTTCTAAAAAAGTATCCTGAGGTCGAAGGCATCATATTGGATAGTTACGGAGGGCGAATTTATGAAGGACGTGAGCTTGCCAAGATAATATCAACTTATGGTCTCGACACATATTCTCTTAAAGGCTGTTATTCAGCCGCTACAACTGCTTTTATAGCGGGTAAGAACCGATTCCTTGGAATAGGAGCAAACTTGGCGTTTCACCAGTACAAAATGGGCTATAAAAATCTCGGTGCCCTTGTAGATATGGAAGCAGAGCAAGCAAAGGATTTGCTTATTTTTCAACAGCAAGGAATTAATAGCGAATTTCTGAATAAACTATTTAATACGCCCCATGATGACCTTTGGTATCCAACAGTTGATGAAATGCTGGATGCCGGTGTCATTCATGGGATTGTCAACCCATCAGATTTATTGCCCGTAAAATACAGTTTTAGTTCAAATGATTTTGATGAAGAACTTCTCGATATTCCCGTCTATAAAACCATTCAAAAATATGACCCTAACACCTATAGAAAAATCATAGTGGAATTTGAGAAACGAATCAAAAAAGGTGCTACTGCGCTTGAGTTGGGACGTGCAGGAGCTGACATTATAGAACCGCTTGCTACTTCCATGATGTCGCGATCGAGCGACGAGGCACTAATCCAGCTTTTTAAAATATTAATGATTCGTCTTAAGAAACTCAAGGAGATAGACCCATTTCTTGGTGTGAAGATGCTTCACCCTCAACAATATGGGTCTGTTTTATATTCTCAATATTTTTCTGACGACGAAAGTAAGTCTATGTTGGACGCGCTCGACAAAATCATAATTGATGCCTATGAGAAAAATAATCCGACTGTTGACACAGAGGCCGCTGAACTTCTATTGGAGAAGCTGAGACTTGAACTTGGAGAATATGCGGATTATCTGGAATTGGGAGGACTTCAAAATAAGGATGATTATAAACGTCATTGTGATGCTGTGATTAAGCTTTATGATCTTATCTTAAAGGAAGATAAGACCACGGCGGGTAATGCTTTGCGCTATATGTTTAGCCAAAATTGAAATCTTTTATTTATTCGGTAGTGATACATCTATCAACAGCTTCGACACAGACCGGTTTTCCACTGGCACTCCATCCCCGCTGGTAAACCGCACTGTTAGAGGAGTAATCAAATATGATTCGACAAATGAACAAAAATGATCGAAAAGAACTCGATCGGGTCTGTGAAATCTGGCTAAACGGGTCATACGAGGTACACAATTTCATTGATGATTATCAAAATTTCTGGCTTAAGAAAAAAGGTACTTTCATATTAGACACAATTGATGCGGACGGATATGTCTGTGAGGAAGACAGAGTGATCAAAGGATTTATGACTGTGAAAAATACTTACATACTTGAGTTGTTTGTTGAGTCTATATGGCGAAAGAAGGGTATTGGAACTGCCCTGTTAGATTTAGCAAAACAATGCAGTGGGTCTTTGTATCTTGACGTTTACGTGAGAAACATAGAGTCTATTAATTGGTATCTTGGACGTGGCTTCTTAATAGCCAAGATAAATGACAATGAAGCTAAAGAAATTAATGATGAAAAACATCTCAAGTACACAATGTTATGGTCAAAACCATTAACCCCAGCGGACCCCCGCTAAGTCTTATCGTTATTTGAGCTTTTGGGTTCTTCGGCCCTTCGGATAACTTCGTCGTTCGTAAATTGCGGCTCGTGACTCGTGATTTGACCTGCCGTAAAACGCCGGGCTAAATAACAACGCCTAAACGGCAGGCGTTGAGAGGGATAACGCCAATGAATTTTGGGGTAAGGCAGAAGAAGCAGAATGAACTTGAGGGAAGAATGGCGGCGCTGGGGGTGCGCGAAGCGGACATAGAGGAAAAATATATTCGTTCATCAGGGCCGGGCGGACAAAAGGTAAATAAGACAGCGAGCTGCGTTTATCTAAAGCACATCCGGAGCGGGCTGGAAGTCAAGATGCAGCGGGAACGGTCGCAGGCCCTGAACCGGTATTATGCACGAAAGCGATTGTGTGAGCTGGTCGAACAGGAGAAATTTGGCTCCAAGAGTCCTGCGGCATTAAAGGCCGACAAGATTCGCAAACAGAAACAGCGCCGTAAACGCCGAAGCAAAACAAAGAGATGAGGGGATTGGTGGGCTGAAGCCCACCCTACCAACTAAACAATAAAGAAAATGGTGTGCGGAGCACACCCTACATTTTTTGCATTGTCGTGCCGACAACGGCTAAACCCTTTGACGCGCTGCGCTTGCTCAGGGCAGGCCCTTCGACGGTGCTCAGGGCAGGCAGGACAGGTTTCGCAGGAATGACATTGGGCAGCGGTTGGCTGCGCGACAAGTTAAGCTCTCGATATAGCTTGCGGTCCGAGCCAAAGTTGTTCCTGAAGGAAAGATTGCTCACTAACGTGATAAGAGGCTTGCGCCCCCGCCAGAAGTTTCCCCACACGCGGCGGAAGATGCGCGACAGGGAATAGAAACGCCGGTTGCAGGACTCCATCTCTCTGATGATGTCCGCCCAGGACAGATGATTGTAATGGGCCACCGGAAGAGTCAGCGTGTAATATTTCCAATCTTCCGGGAAAGTGTTGGCGGCGATGCGGCGTTGGGATTCCATCTTGTCCCACAGGCGTGTGCCGGGCAGCGGCGTTAGAAACAGCACGTTGAGGGCGTCCACGCCGCAGCGATTGGCTGCATCGGCAATCTGCCGTCCGATTCCCTGCTCATCAACGTCCAAACCCATTATGAACGAGCCAACCACGAGGATGCCGTGCCGCTGTATTCGCCGGACGGAGGCCTGGAAGTCACGGTCTTTCCGGATGTTGAATTCCTTGTGAACCTCTACCAGCCCTTCAGCGTTCGGCGACTCGAAGCCAATGAAGACACCGCTGCAGCCGGCCTTCGCCGCCAGTCTAAGCAGCTCTTCGTCATCCGCCATGTTGATAGTCACCTGGGCAATCCACTTCTTACCAAGATTTGCCTGGATTATGGCCCGGAGCAGGTCCTTGGTGCGAGCGATATGGTCCTTACGGGTGCCGATGAAGTTGTCGTCCACGATGAGGACATATTTCTCCCGAATCAATTTGAACTCCTGCACTACGTTCTCGATCGGGCGGCGCCGGTATGCCCTTCCGTTGAAGGTAGTGACGCTGCAGAAGCTGCAGTTGAGCGGGCAACCTCGCGTGGTCTGGATAGACCCAAAGCGATAGCCGGTCGGCAGCAGGTCGTGCCGGGCAAGTGGAACCTTGTCCATTTCCAGACGGGTACCAGTATAGACCCGCTTCAAGGCACCCAGCTTAGCGTCTTCCAAAACCTGGACCCAGATGCTCTCCGCTTCGCCCGTTACTACGGCGTCCACCCGCTCCGACGCCTCCGCCGGGCGCATAGTAGCATGGATGCCACCCATCACCACGGGCACGCCAGAGGTACGGAACTCGGCGGCCACTCTGTAAGCGCGGCCCGCCTGTGAAGTGAAGGCCGTGATGCCCACCAGGTCAGGGCGTGGCATAGCCGTGTAGTCGGGCACGCCGAGGTTCTCGTCAACCACCGTGATGTCCCACTCGGGAGGGGTCAGGCCGGCTAAAACCAGAAGGCCAAGCGGCTTCCAGACACGGTATTTGTTCCAGCGGCTTTCTTTGACCTTGACCAAGCTCACTAACGGATTGCATGGGTTTATAAGATATAGACGCATATATTACCTCTTACCTGACCCCATTTTATTTATCATATAAGATTAGGGCTTTATACATCCGCCGACACCACAGGTGTCATATATTCCTGTTCGCCAAGAGCGGATACAGACTTTTGTGATTATAATCAAGCCGGTATTCTTCCGCAAGCACCTTTATCTCTGTAAGCTGCCGAAGGGTGCGATTCATCTTTGTAGGTAGATTATTTTCACACGACGTAGCACGGGCTTCCAGCCCGTGAAAACACGGCCATGATGGCCGTGCCACTTTCTTTACCTATAAACGTGAATCGCACCCGCTGCCGAACAAAGGCAGAACTTGTTCAACTAACAGGATGGTGTGAAAAATTACCTGAGGTATTACCGCGAAAGAAACGGGTCCTAAAAAATGCCAGACATTTTGTAAAAACTGTTTCTGCCTGAAATTATCGTAAGTTAGCGGCAGTCCTATAAAAAAAATTTTAAAAAATTTTTGAAAAAAATAGTTTTATATGTTGACTTGGTGGGAGAAAGTGGTATCTTTTCCCAATAGTAATAGATTGAGTGGAAGAAATACCATGCTGTTATTAACAGGTGAATATCCGCACGTTATAGATGAGAAGGGGCGGGTGCTGGTCTCCAATAAGCTGCGAGGCCAGATTGACGCCGACGAGCACGGCAGCAACTTTTATCTTGTTCTCGGCGCAAACGGCATACTTTGTCTGTATCCTGAAAGGTATTTCGAACAGATAACATTAGCAAATGCGCCCGGCGCAACCGCTCCTGATGAGGCTGTGTCGTTCGAGCGAATGAGCTTTGCTTTGGCCAGCAAGGTGGAGCTGGATGGCCAGGGGAGATTGCTCCTGAACGAAAGATTGCGGAAAAGGGCGGGATTGAAAGAGCATATTACGCTGATTGGCGTCCGAGACCACGTTGAACTGTGGAATACCGAGAGCTGGGAACAGTATCTTTCCGACAATATGCCACAATATCAAAAACAGATGGCACAGGCACGGCAGACAGTTTTACAGAAGCAGAATGAAGAAATTTAAATTCTGGAGCAGCGAAAATGTTTGAGACGGTTTCAAACCATTTTCAGATTGTAGCAAGAAGCCTGAACGGCGAAAGAGAGATTGATGAGCAAACTTTTGCCTCGCTGGCAGTTCTTGCTGAACGACTGGAGCATCTTAAGAGAACCGACAAGGCTTTTTCAAAGGTTGCTTTTTCAGCAGATGTAAAAAGGCTTGAAGGTTTGAAAAATCCTGCGCCCGTGGGCTAAAAACGGGTTGTAACCATAGCGTTAGCAACAGGTTACGGGATTGGATTTTATGCGCAATCGGCAATACCTGGTGCTAAACGCTGTCCATTGTAATCCAAGTGAATGATACAATAGTCGAACACATTCCGGTTCTTACCGGAAAGTTAGCCGAACAGATAATCTTGCCGCCGGATGGGGTGATGGTCGATGCGACCATTGGGCACGGAGGTCATAGTTATCTGTTCGGCCAAACTTTAAGCCCACGGGGGGTCATCATCGGCCTGGATGTTGACCCGAAAGCCATTCAGAAAGCCGAATCTCGACTAAAAGGCCTTTCCTGCAAGGTCATTCTGCTCCATTCCAATTTTTCTCAAATCATCGGGCAAACCCATAAACAAGGTATAGACAAGGTCGATTTTATACTGGCTGATTTAGGTCTTTGCTCAGCACAACTGGCTGACCCGGAGTTCGGACTCAGCTTTCAGCAAGATATGCCTTTAGATATGAGAATTGACAAAAGATTAAAGACCACTGCTGCCGATATAATTTGTAATGCAGACGAAAAATCTCTGGCTGATTTGATATATCAATTCGGCGAGGACAGGGCGTCGCGCCGGATTGCTCGATTTATTGTGCAACATCGCAAAGAGAAGCCGATAACGACGACCGGCGAACTGGCAGCGGTAGTTTGTAAGGCGCTGGGGCAGCCGGGGCAAAGACGAAAAAGCAAGATACATCCGGCCACCAGGACTTTTCAGGCATTGAGAATTGCCGTTAATAACGAGCTGGAGAACTTGCAGAGTTTGCTTATTTCGGCTGCGCAGCTGCTGAATAAAAACGGTTTTGCAGCGGTTATCAGCTATCAAAGCCTGGAAGACCGGTTGGTTAAGCACAATTTTAAGCAAAATGAAAGGGACGGCGTTTACAGGATTATCACGAAAAAGCCGATTGTGGCCACTCCAGATGAAATCGCCAGGAACCCACGAGCAAGAAGCGCAAAATTGCGAATAGCACAAAGACAATAGACGGTAGTCAGGGGGAAGTAGAAATTGAGAACCAATTTTATTAACCGCTGGAAGATATGGAGATTTATTATGACTTCCGATGCCAAGATTGGATTGTTATTGGGTTTGGTCTTTATATTTATCATTGCCTTTATTATTAACGGGCTGCCGAGATTCCGCGGGGACAAGGACAATAACGAGCTGACAACCAAGATGGTGATGCAGGACAATTCGCCAGGAATTGGGGCCAAAGAACGCAAGGCACAGGAAACGCTTACGCTGAGAGAGTCAGCTCAAGACCAGACAGTTACAAGCAACCCTGTAACTATCGCGGATGAAGGGAAAGAGGATGTTCGTGCGATATTTCCCGTGCCCACAGGCGATTCAAGCGTCAGGGAGATTCTGGCGGGGAAAACCACAGATGTTTTTACTCCGACCGCCGGAGAGCAGGTTAGCCAGTTCAAGCTGCCTGCGCCGATTGTAGGTCCTATTGCCGGCGAAAGGACCGATGTCAATAAACCAGTTGTTGCTGCCAAGGCAGGGTGGCCTAAGACATATATCGTCAACGATGGCGAGAATTTGGCTGTGATAGCCCAAAAGCTCTATGGTGCGCAGGAAGGCAATAGAAGAATAAGCATCGACAGGATATTTGAAGCCAACAAGAATCTCCTGAAGTCTCCGGATGAGATTTATGTCGGTCAAAAACTTACTATACCGGCGCCGTCTCTGTCGGCAGAGGTCGGCAAAACGCCAAGTGTTTTTTCTTCTTCGATGTTCGAGAAGGTCAAGTCCATTGCTCCGAAGCTGCCTTCCACTAATGACACCAAACCAAAACCGAGCGGTGAATATGTTGTGAAAGAAGGAGATAATCTGTGGCGGATTGCCGCTGCGAAGCTTGGAGACGGCAACAGATACAAAGAGATAAGCAAGCTAAACGCTGATATTGTAAAGGATGAGGATACTCTTGTTGTTGGGATGCGTCTGAAGCTGCCGTCTCGATAGGAAATTGGTGGGCTGAAGCCCACCCTACAATATCTGCGGAGGTCCTGCCGGATAGTTATGGGGTCCCGATTTCGTTTTATTTTTGTTGTTTTTTATTTTACGGCCATTTTAATTCTCACTGTTTATTTACGCGGCATCTGTAACCATAATTTCTACAAGCTTTGCAGCATCAACGCCGAGCAAAACCGCCTTAAGCAACAGCTCTGGCAAAAGCAGTTGCGGTTAGAAAGTTTATTAAATCCAGCCGCCATCTCTGAACGTCTCGGCGAGTAAATTCGTTGTTCTGTGCTCCCCGACAAGTCGGGGATCCATCGACAACGAACTGCGAATAACGAATATGAGAAGCGTTCGAATTACCACCTTTTTTTTGTTGCTTGTGATTGGTGCTTTTATCGCGCTGATAGGCCGGTGCTTTCAATTGCAATATTTCAGGAGCGGGCGCTATAATGATATTTGCCTCAAACAGCAAGAGTCGCTGGTGCGTCTAAAGCCCCAGCGAGGCGTGATTCTCGATTGTTGCGGGAGGGTACTTGCCGCCAGCGATAAGATTAACACCATTTTTGCCGAGCCACGAGTCATAAAAGACCCTAAAGACACATCTTCTGAACTTGCCGAGGCTGTGGATATGGGAGCACACCAGATTTGCAAGCTGATTATGGATGGCAAAAATCCTGGCTTTGTGAAAATAAAGGTCGGCGCCGATGCAAATCAATGCAATAGCGCATCTAAAATCTACGGCATAGGAGTCCTATCAGATTGGCAAAGACACTACCCAATGGGAAATTCAGCCGCCCACATTGTTGGCTTCACCAGCGCCGACAATCGAGGCTTAGCGGGTCTGGAGTTACGGTATGATAAAGAACTGACAGGTTCCGCTGCACAGGAGGTATTTCTTGCCGACGTGCATCGAAGGCCGATTCGCTTCAGTTGGAATACAGAGGCGCAAAACGGCGTTTTGACCAACGGGGTCGGCATTATTTTGACCATCGATGCAACGATTCAAAAGTTTGCGCGAGATGCACTTGTAAAGCAGCTCGAAAGCTATCAGGCAGAGTCGGCTGTGGCGATTGTGGCCGAGCCAAAGAGCGGCGCAATTCTTGCCTTAGTTTCACTGCCGGATTTTGACCCGGCCAACGCACATTTGACCGACCCGAATAATTTTAGAAATCGCGCAATAACCGACCAGTTTGAGCCGGGCAGTATTATAAAGCCGATAACGGCGGCAATTGCGGTCGATGCAGGGGTTGTTAACCGGTTCGAAAAGATATTCTGCGAAAACGGCAGCTATTACGGCAAAGGCTTCGGTCGAATCGGCGAATACCGCGAGGGTTTCGGCGACTTGACGGTGCGGGAAATTCTGATTAACTCCAGTAATATAGGGATGGCAAAGATAGGGCAAAGAACCGGCAGAGACAAACTTTATGAGGGATTAAGTTTTTTTGGGTTTGGCAAAAAAACAGAAATCGACCTGCCCGGCGAGGCCGAGGGATTTCTGCGGCCTCCGGGGGAGTGGACAGGATATAGTGTAACCAGGATACCTTTTGGACAGGAGATTTCCGTAACTGCGATGCAGCTGGTTCGGGCCTTTTGCATACTCGCCAACGGAGGCCGGTCGGTTCGTCCTTATTTAGTCAAGGCAATGGTAGGAGATGATGGACAGATTATCAAGCTGAAACAGCCCACGCCACCGGTAGGTTTCGTTGTCAGGCCGGAAGTTGCCAAATGGATTGTTACTGACGCTATGGTTGGCGTAGTCAACGAGGGAACGGGTAAGCGAGCCAAGCTCGAACGATGGCAGGTATTCGGCAAGACCGGCACCGCTAATATCGCATTGAAAAATCAAAAGGGCTATTCGGAGGATGATTACGTCGCTTCTTTTGTAGCAGGCGCACCGGCAGAAGACCCGGCCATTATTGTTCTAGTTTCGGTCGTCAAACCAAACAAAAGATTAGGCAAGGGATATGCCGGCGGGGCTGTGGCATCTCCGGTGGCCGCTGAAATAGTTGAAAAAACATTGACTTATCTGGAAAAAAGCAAGTATGGTGAGTGGTGAATGGTTAATGGTTAATTAGTGAGTGGTGAGTAGTGAGTTGTGAGTGGTGCAACGAGAGACGAGGGACGAAAGATTCATCCTTCGCAGTAGCCCCCGACCAGTCGGAGCTGCTACGGAGAATGGACGAAGGACGCACGACGCATGATGAATCAAGAGATGCTTTATGGCTAAAATAATCTATGGTGTGGCGGGGGAAGGATTCGGGCACAGTACTCGCTCGCACTTGATAGGGCAGAGACTAATTGACGCCGGCCATAACGTGATGTTTGTTGGGTCGAAAAAATCACTCCTCTATTTAAAGCAGTATTTTGGTGAGCGTGTAAAGGAGATATTTGGCCTGTCTTTTGCTTATGACCAGGGATACGTGGACCCGATAGAAACCTTGAAAAGAAATCTTATGAAACTGCCTGAGGCAAACAGGCAAAACGATGAGCTTTTTAAGAAACATTTTGAGCCGTTTGAGCCGGACCTTGTTATCTCTGATTTTGAGCCTTTTAGCGCCTGGTGGGCGTGGCGAAAAAGTGTGCCGTTTATCAGTATCGACCACGAGCATTTCCTTACGCTATGTTCTCTCGAACATCCTGCGAGGAACTGGTTTTCACGGCTGACTGCCAGTGTGGTAACCAAATGTCACTATGTGGGTGCGGTCACCTACATTGTCATAAATTTCTTTAAGGTGCCCTTGAGGATTGATTCTGCCATTTTAGCACCGCCTATTGTAAGACCGATTGTTTGCGCTCTTCAGCCCAAACAAGGGGATTATATTCTGATTTATTCCACCACCGGGACAGGTGCAGGCCAATTGCGCGAGGTCCTCGGTAAATTCAGCGGGCAAAATTTTTACGTTTATGGTTTTGACCCCGTTAGAGACCCAATAGAAAAAGTCTCTAACAGGGTTGATAAATCCGCCGAACTTCAAGAATCGGGGGCAGATAAAAACGCCGAAGATGGCAATTGCGTTTTCAAGAAACGCTCGACGGAGGGATTTCTGGCTGACCTTGCCGGCGCCCGCGGCGTTGTAGCTTCTGCAGGCTTTTCGCTGATAAGTGAGTGTATGCACCTAAAAAAGAGGATGCTTCTTTTGCCGCTTGCCGGCCAGTATGAGCAGATAATAAATGCACATTATATTGAAAAGCTCGGCTTAGGAATTTCGGCTGAAAAGTTAGATGAAACGGTTTTGGCCCGCTTCCTCGATACTCTCGATAAGCCGATGCCGAGTGATGAGCGGATTATCTGGCCGGATAATGAGAGATTTTTCAAGATACTTCAGGATGTCCTGAATAAGCTGCATAAACCAATTAGTATTGGCTTACCATAAAATCGCGGCGATGCAGCTTTCGCAGATCCCAATGTATATTCCTGCCTTGAAGCCGCAGACTATTTCTATACCATCCGGCTGAAAGATAACGCCATATTGCACGACAAGATTGAGCCTTTACTGACTCGACCGGTAGGCCGCCCTCCGAAACAACCGATTGTTCTATACAAAAGTTTTCAGTACCAAGCCGCCAGTTGGGACAAGGTTCGACGTGTAGTTGCTAAGATTGAATGGCACGCAGGCGAACTGTTTCCGCAGATCGGATTTATCGTAACAAATCTTCGGTGGAAATCCAGTAATGTAGTGAAGTTTTACAATAAGCGTGGAACAGCAGAGCAATGGATCAAGGAAGACAAATACGTGTTAAACTGGACTCGCCTTTCCTGTCATGATTTTACGGATAATCAGGTTCGACTTCAGTTATTTGCTTTGTCTTACAATCTCGGCAATTTTCTTAGGCGTTTGGCTTTGCCAAAAAAGATAAGGAACTGGTCGCTTAGGACGCTCCAAGTAAAACTGATAAAGATCGGTGCCAAGGTGATAAAGCACTCAAGATATGTGATGTTTCAAATGGCCGAGGTGATGGTGTCAAAGGCATTGTTTCGGGAAATCCTTGAGCGTATCCGTGGTTTAGCAATGGCGATACTGCCTCCCAGTACCGGGTAATACTAAAAATTGCTGAAAAACTTGTTTTTCAAACGGGGACACAGAGCGAGGTACGTCAAATATCCGGGAATCCGTTGTCAAATTCGTATTTTTGCGATTATTTTGGCTGAAAAACCTTCGAGATAAAGGT
>CAYWXK010000075.1:0-12593 GCA_964462515.1 uncultured Pirellulales bacterium | reverse complement strand
TTTTTTGTATAGTTGGTGAAATGTTACCGTATCGAGCTTTGACATATTTAGTTACCCTTCCTGTTTTTCTTGTCTCTTTGACTATCCACGAATATGCGCATGCCTGGGTGGCTTATAGATTCGGGGATGACACAGCCAAGAGGATGGGGCGTCTGACTCTTAATCCTCTGGCTCATATCAGTCTGTTCGGGACAATTATTCTGCCGCTTCTGGCGCATTTTGGCTGGGCAAAACCTATACCTGTTGACTTTTCAATCCTCACCAAAAGGCAAATCTTTAAGGTGGCAGCAGCAGGTCCGGCTGCTAATATGCTGTTGGCGGTTATTCTGACCATCGCTTTCCACCTGTTTCGCCTGCGAGACCTGGCCTTCCTGGGCAATTTTGTATTACTGGCTATACTGTTTAATATTATCCTGGCTGTGTTTAATCTTATTCCGATACCGCCCCTGGATGGCTCAAAAATGGTTTATTCCAGGCTCAAATCTCCGGAAGCTATCAGCACATACAATAACTTTGCACGGTTCGGAATGTTGGTCATCATAGGATTCCTGCTGTTCGGAGGATTCCAGATAATTGTATTGCCCGTAGCCGCACTGTTTTATACCTTGCTTGGATTGCCCTTGCCCTCATTGACTATTAAAGACCAAAAAGCAGATAATAAACTCGTCTCGGCGGCCTGCCCTTCGTCATTTTCATTAAGAAGGGCCTGCTTCGGCGGAGCACCTCGCAGAGTCGAGAAGGCCGAGACGAGCTGGTGTAGGAGCTCACGTGGCGGGACGATTGTCAACATTGTCACTGCCCTAATTGTTCTTGGACTTGTTGGTCTTGGAATTTGGTGGGTCATCAAGAGTTTAGGGCAAGCAGAACAGCAGTATAACAAGGCCCTGGTAGATGCAAAATATTCAGCCATAACAATAAAGTGTCAAACTAACCTGCGAGCCATTTGGCAGAACCTGCAGATGTATGTCGTAAGCAACGAGAGATTTCCACCGTCACAAGCAGCACTGGAAGAATGGAGCGGAAGCTCTCAGTTATTTCAGTGTCCGGCCCCAGATGGGCAAAAGTATGTGTTCATCCCTGGTCAAAGTCAGGATATGTCTGCTGAAAATATTCTGGTGTTTGAGCCCAAACCTGCTCACAATGGGAAATGTAGCGTCCTGCGACTTGGCGGGCAGATTGAATTACTTACCCCTGAAGAGCTTAAAAAGTCTGTTGATGAGACACTTGCCAGGCTTAGATAAGCTTTTGGAGGAAACCGTTGATGACGTCAAAAGAGCGTGTTCATTTATCACTGCAGCGAAAACCTGTGGACCGCGTTCCGATTTTTATGTGGTATCATCCCCAGACCACCAAAAGGCTGGGAAAACTGCTGCAAATACCCCCTGAATATGTGCCTCTTGCTATGGGAGACGATATCCGCCAGACGTGGGTGAGTAATAATTATGCAATGGAGGGGATTGTGCACGAGCACGATGGCCAGTCGCACGTGGATGAATGGGGAATAGAATGGACTCGCACCAACGGCTTCAACCAAATCTCCAAATACCCTCTGGCCGATGCCGGCGAGGACCAGCTTGAACAATACAAGTTTCCATTCAGCCGCATCGACCGCCTTGTTGACCTGATGAAGCCGGTAATGGAATTTAAAGACGACTATTTCATAGGCTGTGACGTCTCGCCCTGCGTTTTTGAAATGTTCTGGCGTTTACGCGGTATGGAAAAGACATTGATGGAAATGCTCCTCAATCCCCATCTAACACAAAAAATGTTGAAGCGTTGCACAGAATTTTCTATAGAGCTATCCGAAGCAGCCTGTCAGCGATTCAAGCTGGACTGGCTCTGGCTGGGTGACGATGCTGCCGGTCAGCGGTCAACTCTTATGAGCCCGGATACCTGGAGACGAATGGTAAAGCCCTTCTTGAAGCAGAACGCCGAGGTGGGCAAGAGACACGGTCTTTACGTGGCGTTCCATTCCTGCGGCGCTGTCCGGCCCATAATTGGTGACTTGATTGAAATTGGAGTGGACGTATTGAATCCGATTCAGTGCAATTGTCCCGGTATGGACCCTCTGGAGTTGAAAAAAGAATTCGGCAAAGACCTTGCCTTTATGGGCGGTGTTGACACGCAGGGGGTTTTACCTAATGGCACAGCCGACCAGGTGCGTAAGGCGACAGCCGAATTGCTCGAAGGAATGACCCGCGATGGTGGAGGCTACATTTTTGCCGCTTCCCACACGGTGCCGCCGGAAACCCCGGACGACAACATCTTTGTTATGTATGATGAGGCGGGCATTACCAGAGAAGAGATTTTCGACAAGGCCGCGTCAATCCGCAAATCTTTGCGGCCGTTCCACCAGGAAATTTCCAATGGCTAAAAGCGTCCAAAACGTAACTATCCTATTCGCTATATCTTTTGGTGTCTGTGTCTTTGCCGGTGAAAAAGAACGCCCCGAGAGCTGGGTGAGGGCTGGAGAGCTTGGCCCAAAACCAAAACATATTACCGACATTTTCCCATTATCCGACCAGAGCAACAAAGGAAACTGGCAAAAGTACGAGTTGTTGAGCGATGAATTTGAAGTCGCACAGCTTGACCCTAACAAGTGGTGGCCAAATAATCCCGAATGGCTTGGCAGGCAGCCGGCTTACTTCTATCCCGGCAACGTTCAGGTAAGCGGTGGAAAACTGAACCTGACAATGAAAAAACAGGAAGTGCCTGAGATGCCGAAGGACAAAGGCTATCATACATACACCTCTGCCGCAGTTAAAAGCAAAACCAGGGTCAGATACGGCTACTTTGAGGTCAAAGCCAAACCAATGAAATCTAATGGCTCCAGCTCATTTTGGTTTTATGACAGCACGCCGGAGCAGTGGACTGAGATTGATGTATTTGAGATTGGCGGCGGTGCTCCGGGATTTGAGCGAAAATACAATATGACTTTGCACGTATTCTGTACCCCTACCGAGAAAAAGCACTGGTCGATTGGTGCAGAATGGATTGCGCCGTCCGACCTCGCAGATGGCTATCATATCTATGGGCTTGAGTGGGACAGTGACAAGATAAAATGGTATTTTGACGGTGTTCTTATCAGATGGGTGGAAAATACACATTGGCATCAGCCTCTGACGCTCAATTTTGACAGCGAGACTATGCCCGAATGGTTCGGACTTCCGAGAGATTCTGATTTGCCGTCCACTTACAGCATTGAATATGTCAGGGCCTGGCAAAAACAGCAGGCCCATAGCAAGCCATTATTCCTGGATATGAATTTCAGGCAGGGTTTTTCTCTTATGTACCCAACTACAAAAAAGGGCAGAGAAGTTGAGGCTGTTCTCGACTACGGCGATAGAAACAACAGTCCCGTTTGGAGGTTGTGTCAATGGGGGACAAGATATAGTTTGGCCTCCTCCCAATGTATTCGCAATCCAAATGGAGATATATCTTATGAAAATGAGGGTAAAAAGGTTTTAATAGGGATAGAAAATTCTGAAAGCAGGGACATTATCTTAGAGGTCAAAGGAAGTGCTGAATATGGCCGGAGCGTTAGAAAATACGGAGAAAGCTGGCCACATCTTCTTGTCGAGCAGGATGCGGCTGCCATTTATACCATAGATAAGCTGGAAAAGCTCACGTTCGAGTTAGCCCTTAGACTGCTATATTGGAAGAATCATATTGGTAAAGAAGATTACAATCCGCAGCTTCATACTGCACAATTTCAAGTGTTCCTGGTTATAAAAAATGTAAATAGCCGGTCCAAAGATTACGGCAATTATTTCTGGTTTGGTGTCCCCTTCTTTGATGACAGGTATGACATCCCGCCTAAGTATGTTGCAAAAGATGCAGGCAAAGAGGATGCTACCGGAAAGTTGATTTACACTATCGATGGCAAAGAGGTCAATAATACGCCGTTGAAAGAAGGTCGGTGGGTCACTATAGAAAAGGATTTGTTGCCCTATATCAAAGAGGGATTGAAAGAGGCTATGCGTGAAGGCCATTTAAGCAGCGATAATCTTTCTGATTACGCCGTTGTGAATATGAATATGGGCTGGGAAATCCCCGGAACTTTCGATGCAGCCATACAAATCAAGGATTTGGATATTACCGCTATTTTGAAGGACAACCATTATGATAAAGTTAAATAGCATTTCAGGACCTGCTCTGGCGAGTGTAACGAAACTCAAGACTATCCGATTGAGAGGCGTTCGAATTCTTATCCTTTTGTATCTTTTGGCTGGGTGCAATTGTTACGGTGCCACTTACCAGATTCACCCGGCAACTGTGGATTCCGAGGAAGAATTTGAGACCATCGCAAATTTACTAAAACCCGGCGACGAGCTGATATTGAATGGGGGAATCTATTCACAAAACGGCCGGCGTGCAGTTACTGCAAAAGGTGTTGCAGATAATCCCATTATTATTATTCGAGCTGCCGATAGTGAAAAGCCGCTTCTTACGCGTCCTGCCGATAACATAGACAAGCACAATAATATTGAGTTTGTTGACTGTTGTTATTTGACCATTAGAGGAATTAGATTCAAAGGCGGCAGTTCGGGGGTGAGGTTTATCCGTGGCCACCATATAACATTTGAAGACTGTGAGATTTTTGAAACAGGCAATAATGCACTGACGATGAATAGTGGAGACTGCAATTCCTTTGTCATTCGCAAAAATCACATTCATCATACCGGCTTGAGCGCCTCCGGCGCCACTGAGGGAGAAGGTATGTATATCGGTGCTCATAACGGCTCGTATGTTACGACTAACACACTTGTCGAAGGCAATTACATTCATCACTTACGCAGCACAAGCGATGGCGGAAACGATGGCATCGAAATCAAGTTTGGCTCCTATGACAATATCATCCGCGATAATGTTATCCACGATACCAACATTGGCAGGCAATATCCCGGCATCTTTGTATATGGCGGCGGCCCTAAATCCAACATCGTGGAAGGAAACGTAATATGGAATGCCGGAGAAGGTATCCAGGTAGTTTCTGATGCGATTGTCCGAAATAACATCATCTTTAATTGTTCCGTAACTGGAATCACAGCGGCCCCACATTCTGCCGTTTCTGTGATGCGTAATGTCGAGATAGTAAATAACACCATCGTTAATCATCCAAGAGGTGCTCTTATCCGATGGTCCAAAGCATCCAATATGGTCTTCTGCAATAATGCTGTTTATTGTCCGGATACTACGGCAATTGACGCATCTGGAATAGACAGTGCTTCTTTTAGCTCAAACTACATTGCAGGCGATTTGAAAGGGGCGGTGATTGACGGCACCCGTTTTTACAATGGCGGGAGCATTTCATCGGCCTTTGTCTCGCCGGACACAAACGACTATTGGCCAAAGCCCGGCTCTCCTCTGCTAAACAAGGGGATTCCGGATTTTACTCCAAAGCTTGACTTCAATCATACAGAAAGAAGGTCGCCGTTTGATGTCGGTGCTTACGAATCTGGAGATAACATGAAAAACCCCGGCTGGCGGATACAGGCAGGATTCAAAATTGCCCGCTAAATTCGTTGTTACTGAAAAATAATTTAACTTTTTTACAAGAAGCAAGTTGCATTCTAAAAAAAGTGCGCTAAATTGCAAGAAACTGTTCGAAATCGTCAATTTTCTTGCAATCGCCAGGATGGCTTACGCCATTTCACAGAGGCATTTATGATAACAAAAGCCCCAGACAACCAGCAGTTTTAATTCATCGCGCAATTCGCTCGGGAATGGCTGACGCCATTAAAATAGATTCTCGACCTTACACATTCGTTGTTTAAGTTGGCCGGCAAATTTACCGATGGCGACAAAATCAAAATCGATGCCTCCAACCACAAATTCACGTTCGAAAAAATTTAACAAAGCCGAGCAGGTGGAATATAATATTTGTAATTTAGCAGGGCGGCTTTGAGAAATTCAGTTTAGGCGGCAAAAATGGAGAAAATAAAAATGAAAACTAATCGACGAGAATTTTTGAAAATGACGGCAACAGGGGCAGTAACAATGGCACTGCCCGCTTATGCGCAAGAGGCGAAAAAAGAAGAAAAGCCAAAACAGCAGGTCGCACAAACGGCAATCCCTCGCTGGCGCGGATTCAACCTGCTGGATATGTTCACTATGCGAAGCAGGGGTGATTGGCAGGAAGATGACTTTCGCTGGATACGCGACTTTGGCTTCGACTTCGTCCGGCTGCCGGCCTGCTATCGCCTGTGGATAAAAGATGGCGATGATTACAAAATCAATGAAGAGATGTTAGCAAAACTCGACCGGGCGGTGGAGCTCGGCAGCAAATACGCCCTGCACGTGGATATCAACTTTCATCGCGGCCCCGGATATTCGGTGAACGGGGAATTCACCGAGCCATTTAGTCTCTGGAAAGACCAGAAGGCACTCGATGCTTTTTGCTTTCACTGGCAGCTTCTTGCAAAGCGATATAAAGGGATTTCAAAGGATAAGCTCAGTTTTAATCTTATAAATGAGCCGCCTAACGAAAGTGACCGTATGAGCCGGGCCGACCACGAGCGTGTTGTGCGGGTAGCAGTGGCGGCTATTCGCAAGGAGAGTCCCGACCGCATCATTATTGCCGATGGCTTGAACTGGGCCCGCGAGCCTATGCCGGAATTGGCTGACCTCGGTATCGCTCAAAGCTGCCGGGCATACGAGCCGATGTTTATAAGTCATTACAAGGCCTCCTGGGTTAATAGCCAGAATTATCCTGAGCCGGCCTGGCCAGGTAATGGGTGGGACCGAAAACGCTTAGAAGAGCATTACGGCAGGTGGGCCGACCTTGCCAAAAAAGGTGTGGGAGTCCACTGCGGCGAAGGCGGCACATTCAATAAAACCCCACATAAAGTCGTCCTCGCCTGGCTGCGAGATGTCCTGGAAATCCTGACTGGTTACGGCATCGGGATAGCGCTGTGGAATTTCCGCGGCGCGTTCGGGATTATCGACTCCGACAGGCAGGATGTAGAATACGAGGATTTTAACGGCCACAAGCTCGACCGCAAACTGCTGAGCTTACTACAAGAGTTCAAATAATTCAGCGTATTGTGTCTGAAGGAAAAATGCCGGAAGGAACTGAAAGAAACTCGACACCCGGCCAATCCAGTTTTGCGACCACACACTGGAGCGTGGTTCTCGCAGCGGGCAATCAATCATCGCCCGACTATACACGGGCACTAAGCACATTATGCCGGACATACTGGTATCCGCTTTATGTGTATCTTCGCAGATGGGGATGTGACAGAGAGCAGGCGGAGGATTATACGCAGGGATTTTTTGCCGGCTTACTGGAGAGGCAAGGTATAGGGAAAGCCGACCCCAAACAGGGAAAGTTTAGGTCTTTCTTACTTGCCTCGCTCAAGAATTTTCTTGCCGATGAATGGGACCGTTCGCAGGCTCAAAAACGCGGCGGCGAAAGAAAAGTTTTCTCTCTGGATATTGAGGACGGCGAAACCCGATATAGTCGTGAGCCGGCTGATAATCTTTCGCCGGAAAAACTCTTTGAAAGATATTGGGCACTGGAGGTTTTGAAGCAGGCAATGGCCCGGTTAAAGGCCGAATATGTAACCGCCAACAAAATGGAACTCTTTAACTATCTGAAGACATACCTTACTGCGGAGCAAGATTCTATTCCTTACCGTGATGCAGCCGTCAGGTTAAATATGACCGAAGGAGCTTTCAGGGTTGCTGTTCATCGGCTCAGACAGCGCTACAGAGAGCTTGTCCGGCAGGAAATCGCGCAAACAGTTACTTCACCGGACCAGGTGGATGAGGAAATTAACGAATTATTTGCTGCTTTAGCAGATTAGGGATTTTTGCAAGTAAAATCGGCAAAACCTTTTTCAGATATTCTCCGGTTTCTTTCAGAGCAGAATTTTTTTAGATTTCCTGTAACTTTTCTGCTGGTTTTCCTTATTAACAGGTGGAAACAACGGAAACCAAGAAAGGAGAAGTTATTATGGCTAAAGAAAACCGATGTCTGCAATGCGGTGCACAACTGCCTGCCGATGCCCCCGAAGGTCTATGCCCAAAATGTCTAATGAAGGGGGTAATGAGTAAAGAGGACGCCGATGTTACCCTCGAGAGCCCTCGGATTGAAGGGCCAGGCACAATGATTGGGCGGTATAAGCTGTTGGAACTAATCGGCGAAGGCGGGATGGGATTGGTTTATCTTGCTGAGCAGCAGGAGCCCATCCGCCGAAGAGCGGCGCTAAAAATCGTCAAGCTCGGGATGGATACAAAACAGGTCATTGCCCGCTTCGAGGCCGAAAAGCAGATGCTGGCCCTGTTAGACCATCCCAATATCGCCCGCGTTTATGATGCCGGAACAACGGAGGCCGGCAGGCCATACTTTGTGATGGAATATGTAAAGGGTCAATCCATCACCGAATACTGCGACCAGCATAAGACCGGTATTGAAGACCGGCTGAAGCTGTTTAGACAGGTCTGCGAAGGGGTTCAATATGCCCATCAGAAGGGAATCATACACAGGGATATCAAGCCATCAAATATCTTAGTAACTGTTGAGGGTGATAGGGCAGTGCCAAAGATTATTGATTTTGGGATAGCCAAGGCCGTTACCCAGCAGTTTACAGAAGGGACGCTATTTACCCAGCAAGGCCAGTTACTTGGCACACCTGAGTATATGAGTCCTGAGCAGACAGATTTAGCTACGCAGGATATAGATACCCGCTCAGATATTTATTCATTAGGTGTGGTTCTTTACCAGCTTTTGGCTGGAATGCTGCCTTTTGGACGAGAGTCATTTGAGAAGGGCGGTTTTGCAGAAATCCAGAGGGTAATACAGGAGGTTGACCCGCCTAATCCGAGCACTGCTCTTTCTATGTTAGGCGAAGAAGCTAAAAAAATCGCTGAAAAGCGTAAGACCCAGGTAGTGCCTTTAACGAGGCGTCTGCACAGAGAATTAGAGTGGATACCGCTAAAGGCGATGCGAAAAGAGCGTGTGCGGCGTTATCGGTCTGCATCTGAACTTGCAGACGATATCCAAAATTACCTTAACGGCAATCCTCTAATAGCCGGGCCTGAGACGGCCATATATCGGGTCAAGAAATTCGTGCGAAGGCACGCCGGCTCGGTAGCTACGGTTATACTCGTATCCGCAGCGATAATCCTGGGCCTGGTCATAAGCACAGCGATGTTCTTTCGAGCAGAAAAAATGCGTGTGCAAGCTGAACAATCCCAAAAAGCTGAACAAGAACAGCGAATGCTGGCGGAACGGCAGCGAACGCTGGCCGAGACAAAAGCCGAAGACCTCCGCCGGGCAATGTATGTAAATAACATTCAATTAGCCGATTCAAAATACAAGGAAGGCAACATCCGCCGTGTCCGTGAGCTATTAGCCTCCTGCCCTAACGACCTTCGCGGCTGGGAATGGAACCGACTGAACTATATCAGCGACCAGTCCATAATGACCATCAGCGGACATCAGAATACTATCCATTCAGTAGCACTCAGCCCCGATGGCAAACGAGTCGTTTCCGGCGGCTGGGGTAAGAGTATTAAGATGTGGGATACGGCAAGCGGTGCGGAACTTATGACTTTCAGCGGCCATGAAGATAACGTCGGGTCTGTCGCATTTAGCCCGGATGGCAAACGTCTGGTATCTGGCAGTGCGGACAAAACGGTCAAGATCTGGGATGTGGAAAGCGGTACTGAACTGATGACACTCCGTGGGCATGACAACGATATCCGGCACGTCGCATTTAGTCCCGATGGCAAGCGTATTGCCTCTGCCACATATGGCAAGGTAATCAAGATATGGGATGCTATAACAGGTGTGGAGGTGACGAATATACAACATGGGGGTGAACGCGTCGGGGGGCTAGCATTTAGCCCAGATGGCAAGCATATCGCTTCAGGTGATTATGGCAAAATATGTGTCTGGGACGCGAATAGCGGAGTTGAAGCAACGACTATTCCTGCAGCGCATAGATCTTGGGTTGTGTGTGTGGCCTATAGTCCGGATGGAAAACGTATTGTTTCTGGTGGTGGCTGGGACCCAAAAATCAAGGTTTGGGATGCAGATACCGGTAAAGAAGTAATGACTCTACGCGGGCATAGTCAATGGGTGTACTGTGTGAACTATGACAGCAGTGGCAGGTTTATACTTTCTAGTAACCAAAACAATACCATTAACATCTGGGATGCAACCACTGGAGAGGAATTGATGACACTGCGTGGTCATCAAGGTCCCGTCCGATCGGCATTATTCAGCCACGATGGCAAGAAAATTATATCAGGTAGTGATGACAAAACTATCAAACTCTGGTATGCACCGACCCCTGTGGACCAACTAACCATGAGGGCATACCCGTGGATGTTCTCAATCTCTTTTAGCCCGGATAGTAAACATATTGCCTCGGCAGGACCCCAAAACCAAGTGACAATCTGGGATACTTCAATAGGCGCTGAAGTGATGAGTCTCTACGGTCATGAAAACCAGGTCTGGGATGCCGTCTTCAGTCCGGATGGAAGGTATATTGCTTCTTCGAGCAGCTATGGAGTAGTCAAGGTCTGGCATGCGGCCACAGGTAAAGAACTAATGAACCTTTGTGAGCATAAGGGGGATGACAGATTTACCGTTATCTTAGCTTACAGCCCAGATGGCAAGAATATTGCTGTTGCTGGTAGCGATGGGGTGATCAGAATATACAATGTAACAACGGGGGTTGAAGTAATGATGCTGCGCGGACATGAAGATCGGGTTAATTGCGTGGCATTCAGTCCGGATGGAAAACGAATCGTTTCTGGGGGCAATGAGAAGCCAATCAGAGTATGGGATGCAAACAACGGTACCGAAGTCATGAAACTTAACGGGCACAGCGATTGGGTATATTCTGTTTCATTCAGTCCTGATGGTAAGTTTATTGCATCTGGAGGTGCAGACAAAAAAGTCAAGGTGTGGGATGCAGCGACCGGCAGCGAACTAATGACACTCCAGAGCCATGATAACGCAGTCGTTGCAGTATCATTTAGTCCGGACGGAAGGCGTCTTGTTTCAGCTAGTCGGCTTGATGGCACCGTTAAAATCTGGGACGTGACAGCAGGCGTAGAACTTATGACCTTGCCCGGCGAAGATGTGTATCGGGTTGCATTTAGCCCTGATGGAAGTTCCATTGCTGCATTATATTGGGAGGGTCTTATCTTATGGGAGACGACAAAGCCTTCTGGCGGGTATGGCCTACGGGAAACTGCTCGAGAAGCAAGGGCACTTGTGAACAAACTATACGAAAAACATGGGTATTACTATGAGGTTATAAATAGGTTGCAAAATGAAAACGTGCTCGATGAGACAATACGAAAGTTAGCTTTACCGATCGCCAATTCCCGCTGTTGGTGGGATGTTTATAAGCTCAATGAAGAAAGCTGGAAAGTAGTAAGCTCGCCTGATGCTAATGAAGTAACCTATCGAGAAGCGTTGAATAAATCTGAGAAAGCTGTCTGTTTGAATCCCCATAGGAACTTCCTTAATACACTCGGTGTGGCACAATACCGTGTAGGGGAGAACCAGACCGCGCTTGTGACATTATCACGCGCTGACAAACTGCGAACAGACTCAAATGAACCATCTGCTCCTGAGGATTTGGTGTTTATTGCGATGTCCCTACATAAACTTGGCCGAATTGAGGAGGCGAAAGCTACTCTCGAACGGCTGCGGACTTTATTGAAGGACGAACGGTTCGCTGACGACCAGGAGGCACAGGGCTTTCTGCGTGAAGCGGAAAAACTCATTGAGGGGGAGAAATAGCGAATTGAATATCGAATAATGACCTTTCAATTAAAATGACATTTTGTATTTCGATATAGTCCCTTAATTCTCTGTGTTCTCTGTGACCTCTGTGGCACAAAAAGACAGTGTAAATCGGTGTAAATCCGCGTCAATCAGTGTCTATGTCAATCCGTGTCTGATTATTTTCTCTGTGCCTTCGGGTCTTTGTGGTTAAAGAATCAGTACTACAATCTTTCAAATTCTTTGTTTTTCTGCTTGATTTTGCAGCGATACTGTCATAACCGCTGCGATAATAAGATGTTGCAGTTTGTTTTGAATTTCGGGTTTTGGTCATTTGAATTTGTTTAGTATTTCGGATTTAGTGCTTCGGATTTTGGTTGCGGCCACCGGCCGCGCCGGGTAAATCCGCGTCTAAAAAATTTGTGTCTATTCGTGTGAATTCGTGGTTACTTTTGTGTCTTTTACTTTCGTGTCTTGGTGTTAAAAAACCGCTCAAAAACAGCTCAAAAAGTGACTCATTTTTGCAAAAAGTAGCAAAAAGTTGTTAATTTCTGTTAAAAAAGTGCAAAAAAGTGCTCATTTTTACCCCCATTTTTACGCTAAAAACCGATATGTCCTATAAAATCAATCTTGTGGCTATCACCAACGACCCCAATTTCAAAATTTTCCTCAAAAACCCTTATTTTTTGACTTTTTTTATCTTTTTTTCTCCCCATGTTGTTGAAATTTCCGCCCCCGATAAATCATACAGCGATTCAGCACATTTCAGGTGAGGTTTCCGCTTCTTGATATTGGAAGACGGTTTCGAGGGGGACGGCGAAGGCGCGGGCGATGCGAAAGGCAA
>CAYWXK010000074.1:0-12707 GCA_964462515.1 uncultured Pirellulales bacterium | reverse complement strand
TCTTTCAGGATACCCTCTAATCCGCAATGGTACAGTTTTCGGGGGTCAGCTCAGTACCACCCGAAGCTATGACTGCATCTGCCTGTCTTAACTTGCTAACGATCTGTTCTGCTGTGTGATACTTACGTTTCATTTGGGTATCCCTTTCACTAAATAACCGACCAATTCTTTCAGGATACCCTCTAATCCGCAATGGTACAGTTTTCGGGGGTCAGCTCAAGTCCCAGCCAAATCTTCCACCACCAGTCATTGGTAACTGCGTTCTTTGGTACAATGGGGACGATTTGCACGATGATTTTAGTGCGACATACAGTTGTATTAAAGATTACTTTGACCCTAATGATCCAGACTTTATTGGCAGCATCAGCTCCGACCCTTGCTTTGTAAATATGTATGAATTCTGCGACAAGACATACGCTAACGGGACGAGAACTACCATAATCGTTGCCAATGCTAATTTGTATGAGGTAAATGATTGTTTAGAATATGATGATGACGTCATAGTTCGAACAGCAACTGATGTGAACACAGATGATAATACAATTACCTTCTATCCGGCCCTTGATGCCAATTCCGTCCCGTTGATGGCCATTTACAATTGGGGTCCAGGTGTTACCGATGTCAACGAGAATCTTCACCTCAAACCAAATTCACCGTGTATTTGCGCCGGCGATTCAAACGGCAATTACGCTGGCCAGACGGATATTGACGGCGAGCCGCGTGTAATGGCTGGTATTGTTGATATTGGGGCTGACGAGGTTACTTTGGTTTGTACGTGCTTCGGCGAAGTGAACGGCGATGGTAAGGTGAACGCCAGTGACATACTCGTGATCGCTGGCTGGATTGCTTCCTATGGTACTGGAACACCGAAGGCAATTCCATGTACAGACCCGCATTATGTTTTCTGCGCGGATGCGAATGTCGACTGCAAGATAGATGACAGTGATCTTATCAAGATTGCCGGCTGGATTAGTTCCTATGGTTCCGGAAAGCCGAAGTCGATTGTGTGTCCTCACAGTTACCCGTAATAAGTTGAGATAGCCGGTCTGTTGAGTGCTTTGAGTGGAATACTTGATTTGCAACGAACAAGGCTGTGGGCTAATGGAATACCGTGCGTCTGTGGTGACTTTGACCACGCCAAGGAGGGGGGTCCAAAAAGTGGCTATTTCAGGGTTTTGTTCAAGGACTTGAACATCCTTCTTGCACACTGGAAGTTGAATCCTGACCCGAATTGCTTAGTGTGCCCGTAGGGAACTGAAATAGCACCTATCGGCTCGACCAAGCTCGTGTGGTCTCGCTAAATTCGGTCATACCCACCTAAGGCGGTTTCCCCTTCATCCCATTTATTTATTGATTATTTGTTGACAAATTTTCAGTTAAGATTACGATTGAAAAAACAACGTATCATTAAAAAGGGGACTTTTTTAAGGTATGCCGGAAGAAAATAGTAATCAGGCATTGGCAAATGCGAGGGCCTTTTTTGAAAGAGCCCAGAAGGCAGCAGCGTCAAGCAACTTCGACTACGCTATAGAGATGTATATTGAAGGTTTGCGTTATGCGCCGGATGCCCTCGAAGAAGGCCATCTGCCGCTCGGCGAACTTGCTTTGCAACGGCAGGGAAAAGGCGGTAAAAAACCTTCGATGGTCGAAAAAATCAAGCGTATGCGAGGCAAAACCCATCTTGAGCAGATGCTTAACGCCGAATACCTCTTTACAAAAGACCCTGACCACCTGCCTTACGCCGAGGCAATGCTAAAAGCTGCCATAGAAAGCGACTACAAAAAAACCGCAAGCTGGATTGCAAACCTGATTTTCCAGAGAAATAATACCGTTCAAAAACCGTCAGTTCACACATATATCCTGTTAAAAGATTGCTACGCGGCGCTGGGTGAATACGACAAGGCCATCGCTGCCTGTCAGCGTGCCGCCAGACTCAGGCCTGATGATGGCCAGTTAGCTGATGACTTTAAGAACCTCTCCGCAGAACTGACTATGGCCAGAGGCAAATATGACCAGGATACCGACTTTCGGGAATCCATCAAGGACCGCCAGGAGCAGGAGAAACTTCACGCCCAGAGCAGCGTAGTCAAAACCGATACTTACCGCCTGTCGGCTGTCCAGGAGGCCAGGCAAAAACTGGCAAGAGACCCCTACTTGCCAATGAATATATTTAATTTAGCCGAGGCCCTATCGGATTCGGAAACCGATAAAGACGAGAATGAGGCCATAGAGCTGCTGGAGAATGCCTATAAAGCCAGAGATGACTTTAGTTTCAAGCAGCGAGCCGGCCAGCTACGCATAAAACAACTCAGACGAAAGGTAAGGGAGGTAAAAGCTGCGCTTGATGCCAATCCAACTGACAGCCAGGCTAAGGCCAGATTCGAAGGGTTGACCGCACAACTAAATAATACCGAGTTGGAGCATTACCGCCTTTCTATGGACAATTATCCCACCGACCTGCAGGCTAAGTATGAGTATGCGGTGCGTCTGGTTCGCAACAGACGCTATAATGATGCAATACCGCTACTTCAGGATGCACAAAGAGACCCCAGGCGAAAGGTTGCAGCAATGAATATGATAGGTTACTGCTTCTTTCTGAAGGGCTGGCTGCCGGATGCAATCGACATATACACGCAGGCAATAGAATCATACGAGATAAAAGAAGATGCAGTCGGCAAGGAATTACGGTATAATCTTGCCCGCGCTTATGAAGAGCAAGGCGATACTGAAAAAGCTCTCGATATTTATCGCAAGCTCGCCCAGCTCGATTTCGGATACAGGGATGTCAGCCAGCGCGTGGATAAATTAAGAGGAGCTAACAGTTAAAACCGGTTTTTTGAAAATCAGTAATAAAATAGGAGACTATAGTGGCACATTCGTTATCAGCTAAAAAAAGAATTCGACAGAACATAAAAAGAAGGGCAATCAATCGAGCCCGCAAAAGCCAAGTCAAGACACAAATCAAACGTTTCGAGGCGGCTTTAGGCAGCGGCGATGCGGCGAAAGCGACCGAGCAATTTCGTCTCGTTTCCAAAAAGCTCGACACGGTTGCCTCGACAAGCACAATGCACAAGAACACCGCTGCCCGAAAAAAGTCGCGTCTTGCCAGAAGGCTCAACAATCTTATTAAAGCCCAAAAAGGGACACCGCAATAGTTCTTCAGATATTTACGCAATACGTGCGTTTTATTGTTTTCTATCCCCACTTGCCGGAGGCGGCCATCGGTTTAATTGCAGATAGATACGGCGCCAGGTCGATACTAAAATCGACCGCGTGATTTTTTCTTTTATCCGCCAGACGTATGGCGGATTAAGCAGGTCAACCTAAATGACCGAGACATTCAAAAAAAGAATAATAGAGATATTAAAACACCCCGAATACGAGCCGGTTAAGCTCGCACAACTATCCAAAGTTTTGGGTGTAAGCTCGCAGGATTACCAGGCGTTCAAATCAGCCTTTGACCAGCTTCATAAAGCCGGCCACGTCATCATAGGCGCCGGCAACCTGGTCGTTTCTCCATCTTTGGCAGGACAAATCATCGGAACATTCAGAGCGAATCCTAAAGGTTTTGGTTTTGTTACTTTGCTCGAACCTGATGTTCACGGCGATTTATTCATCCCGCCTGATGCGACTGCCAATGCAATGACAGGCGATACTGTTGCAGCCAGGATTACAAGAAAAGGCAAGCGCGCCGGCCAGATGAGATACACCGGTGAAATCATTGAAATCCTCGAAAGGGCGCAAAATAGGTTCATCGGAACACTATTGAAAGAACCGGAAGGCTGGCTCGTTCAGCCGGACGGGACAAGCTTTTTCGAGATGATTTGCGTTGATGATGTTACCGCAAAAAATGCCAAACACAAAGACAAGGTTGTGGTTGAGATACTCTCGTATCCGACTGAAAAATATCTTGCACGAGGCGTAATTATCGAAGTCCTCGGCAAATCGGGGCGATACGACACCGAGATAAAATCAATAATTCGTCAGTTCCATTTGCCTACTGAATTTGATGCTGCCCATCTTGAGCAGGCACGCGCTGCCACCGCTGACTTTAACCCCCAGCACACCGACACGCGGGAGGACATCACAGATAAAGTGATTATCACAATTGACCCGCCGGATGCAAAAGATTTTGATGATGCGATAAGTCTGGAAAAAGATTCCAAAGGCAAGTGGGTTCTGGGTGTTCACATCGCCGATGTAAGTTTTTTTGTGACGCAGGGTTCGCCCCTCGACCTCGAAGCGAAAAATCGCGGAAACAGCGTATATCTGCCGGGTTACACAATCCCGATGTTGCCTGAGACTTTGAGCAACGGCATCTGTAGCCTCCAGCCACAGCAAAAGCGTTTTACCAAAACTGTGTTTATAACGTATGACCGGGAAGGCAATATCCTGTCCCGCAGATTTGCAAATACTATTATCTGCTCAATGCAGCGGCTCACTTATCAGCAAGCCGACAGGATTTTGAAAGGCCACACCAAAGGCGCTAATCCTGAAGTTATAGAGCTGCTCAAAGATATGGAGACGCTCAGCCGGGCAATTGAATCCCGGCGATACAAAAACGGAATGATACATCTCGATATTCTGGAAACAGAGCTGGTAATGGATAAAGCAGGACGTGTCGTGGATGCTCACCCTGCGGACAATAGCTATCCTCATACGATTATCGAAATGTTTATGGTCGAGGCAAACGAAGCAGTCGCTTCGCTTCTGGACAGACTTAACATTCCTTTTATCCGGCGAATCCATCCAGAGCCGGACGCATCGAGTATGAAAAATCTCGCTGAGCTTGTGAAAGGATTCGGGTATAAGCTGCCGCGAAATCCCGACCGCACGGCGATTCAGGATTTGCTTGCCGCCGTCAAAGATAAGGATTGCTCTTTCGCAATAAATCTGGCGGTGCTGCGAAGCTTTGAAAAAGCCCGCTATGCACCTCTGCATATCGGCCATTTCGCCCTCGCTTCGACTCATTATTGCCATTTCACAAGCCCTATACGCCGTTATGCCGATTTACTGGTACATCGCGTCCTCGAATGCTATCTGGAAAACCGCTTAGACTTAGCAAGGGATATTTCCGCCGAAATAGACTTAACTGAAATTGGAAAACACATCACCTTTACTGAAGAACGGGCTGACGATGCCGAAGATGAGCTCACGACCGTCCTTATATTGCAAATGCTAAGCGATAAAATTGGCGAAGAGCTCGATTGCGTAGTTACGGGCCTAACGAATTTTGGAGTATTCGCCCAGTCGCGAAAACTTGGCATAGAGGGTCTTGTTCGTCTGGTCGATTTGGGACCGGACGAGTGGAAGTTCAATGCAGTCGCCCATTGCATCATTGGGCAGCGCTCCGGCTGCACAATTCGCCTCGGCCAACCAATAGAGACAATTATAGTGTCGGTGAATGTCTCTGCACGTCAGTTAAATCTGGCACCTGTCAAACCATTGGTCAAACCCGCTGCAGAAAAAAAGAGAGGTATAACAACAAAAAGGTTTAGAAAGGCAAAACGCAGAAGACATTCCGGATGAAGCCTGTCCTAAAGAAAACCATCGGAGTCATACTGATTGTCCTGGGCATTGCGGCTCTGGTTACGCCCTTTACTCCCGGCTCGTGGCTTGCATTGATAGGACTTGAACTGGTAGGTTTTGGTTTTTTACTGGAAAATAGATGCGGCCGGGCGCTAAAAAATAAATGCAGGAGCAGCTTTGAGAAATTGAAAATAAGGTTCAGGAAAAACAATAATACGAGGCAGAAATAACATCCATCAGGTATTCTTGACATTGGGCAAACTTAGACAAGCAATGGGCAAAAAAATTGTAGCTATTGTAGGCAGTTATCGTAAGGGCGGGATTATTGACAGCGCTGTTTCTGCTGTCCTTAAGGGCGCTGAAGCCAGGGGGTGTGAAACGAAGAAGATTTATTTAGTTGATAAGCATATTGAATTTTGCAAGAACTGTAGAAGTTGTGTTCAAGAAGAAGCCTGCGAAACAAGAGGCAAGTGCATACATAATGATGATATGGAAGAAATATTACGGGAGATTGATAATGCTGATGGAGTGGTTTTAGGGGCACCGATTAATTTTTTTAACGTAACGGCTCTTATGAAAAAGTTTATCGAAAGGCTGCTGCCATATAGTTATTGGCCCTGGGGCAGGACAATACCCAGGTATCGAATAAAGAAAAGCAAGATGAATAAAAAAGCGGTTACTATTACATCAAGCGGCTGTCCGGCATTGCTGGGCAGAATCATTTTTTCAGGCGCACTGAGTGTATTGAAAGCAGCAGCAAGATGTATTGGGGCAAGAGTGGTTAAATCCCTTTATTTTGGGATGGTTCGCAGGAACGAAAATTCACAGCTATCTGAGGGCGCACTGCTTAAGGCATATAAGGCGGGCGAGAAATTGGCCTCTTAATCCAATCTGACGGCTAAGCTGCTATTACTCATAACCATACTTTTTAATGAACCATTTCTTTCCTATCTGGACTAAGAAAAGATAAGTAACAACGATAAAGAAAAGGGCTATAAAATAGGTTGGCGGCGGAGTGACAAAGCCAAAAAATTTGCCCAGAGGAGTAAGCGGTATTATTAACCCTATCGTTACAATGTAAATGGAGGTGAACATCAAAAACTGGCTCGGTTTACTTTCAATAAAAGGGATTTTGCCGGTGCGAATTATATGAATAACCAGTGTTTGGGTGCAAAGAGACTCCAGGAACCATCCCGTGTTAAAAAGGGGCTGGGAAGCATGAAAAATGAATAACAATACTCCAAAGGTTACAAAATCAAATATGGAACTAATAGGACCAATAAAAATCATAAACTTTTTGATGTACTTTACATTCCAGGGCCTTGACTTTAGAAGATATTCTTCATCCACTTCATCTGAAGGAATAGCCACCTGTGACAAATCATAAAGAAAGTTGTTCAATAGTATCTGGATGGGCAGCATAGGCAAAAACGGCAAAAACAAACACGCACCGGTCATACTAAACATATTGCCAAAGTTCGAGCTTGACCCCATCTTGATGTATTTAAGAATATTGCCGAAGGTCCTTCTGCCCTCTACAACACCATCCTCCAGTGCCATAAGGCTTTTCTTGAGTAAGATTATATCCGCGGATTCCTTAGCGATATCAACGGCGTTGTTCACGGAAATCCCCACATCTGAAGCTTTCAAGGCAAGCGCATCGTTTATGCCGTCGCCTAAATAACCCACAATATGCTTATTTTCATGTAACGCATGAATTACTCTCTCTTTCTGCAAAGGTGAAAGTCTCGCAAAAACAGAAGTGGTTTTTACCAATTCCCTGAGCTCTTCATCACTTATCTTTTCTATCTCGTCTCCGGTAACTAATCCTTTGACATCAAGGCCGACCTCACTGCATATCTTCTTCGTCACCAATTCGTTGTCGCCGGTCAAAATCTTAAATTCTATTCCCAAACTTCTTAATGCTTCGATTGTTCTTCTCGCTGTCGGCTTGGGTGGGTCCAGAAAGGCAACATATCCTTTCAGAATCAGGCCTTGTTCGTCATCCTTCGAATATACGTCTTTTTTATTTTCCACATCTTTATATGCGATAGCAAGAACCCTAAAACCATCTGCGCTCAGGTCATTATATTCCTCTTTCAAATCTGTAAGTATCAAGTCTTCCATATCTAAATCTAATATTTCGCCGTCTAATTCAAATTTTGTGCATCTCTTAAAAATCTCTTCCGGCGCCCCCTTGGCAACAATAATATGTTTGCCGTCCACCTCGACGACTACCGACATTATCTTTCTGGAAAAATCAAAAGGCACTTCATCGACCTTTTTATACTGCGGACCTTTTAATTTCTCATGCTTTAAGATGGCCCTATCCAATATATTTCTAAGGCCTGTCTGGTAAAAACTGTTAATATAAGCAAACCTTAAAACATCATCGCTCTCTTTCCTTACCACATCACAGTGTCTTTCCAAAACGATTTTGTCCAAAGTAAGGGTCCCTGTTTTATCGGTGCAAAGCACGTCCATCGCGCCAAAGTTCTGGATAGAATTTAACCGTTTCACTATAACCTGCTTTTTGGACATTGCTATTGCGCCTTTGGAAAGATTTATCGCAACCAGCATTGGAAGCATCTCAGGAGTAAGGCCTACGGCCACCGCCAGGGAAAAAAGAAGCGCCTCAATAAAGTTACCTTTCAGTAAAGCATTTATGCCAAAGATAAAGACCACCAAGAAAAGCATAAAGCGAATCATAAGCCAGGTGAACTTACGTATCCCTTTATCAAAGCTGCTCTCTATTACGATGGTGGCAAGCTTGCGGGAAAGTTCCCCGAACTGGGTGGCAAGGCCAGTTTTTACAACCACGCCCAGTCCCGTCCCGCTCACTACGCTCGACCCCATAAAAGCTATGTTGGTCAGCTCGGATATGGCTTTACTCTTAGGATGTATCGGTTCAGCAACTTTTTCTATGGGAAACGATTCCCCAGTTAATGATGCCTGATTGATAAACAAATCTTTGCAGGATACTATGCGTAAATCCGCAGGCACCATATCCCCGGCAAATAAATCAACGATATCGCCGGGAACAATCTCTCTGATTTTTACTTCTTTCGCTTTACCATTACGATAAACAGTAGCTGTAGCACGCACCATTTCACTGAGCTTCTCTGCTTCTTTGCCGGCGCGATATTCCTGAATAAAAGAAAGAAACACGCTCATAATTGCCATCGATATAACCAAAAACGCACTAATCTCTTCGCCAAAGAACAACGAAAATGCTGCGATAATCAAAAGCACGATAACTAAAGGATTGAGAAATTTTGAAAGAATCTGGAAAAGGATGGTCCTTTTCTTTTTTCTGGCAGGCTCATTGTAGCCGTATTTTTCAAGACGCTCTCCTGATTCCGCTTCAGAAAGACCTTTAGCAGAAGTATTCAACTTCTCAAAAACGTTCTCTACTGGAGCGCTGATGTAATCAAAATCCAATATTTGGGATATTTGACTACTTGAGGCTCTAAATTTATTATTTTTCAATGCAACCATAACATTTATTCGTATATGACATTAGGTATGTCTGAAGAAAAAAATAGAGTTAGCCTTGAATTTAGAATATAGATTCGACTTCGATTATCAACATTTTACCGTTTATGCCTTTTCCTATCAAGGATAGTTTCCATTTTGCTTTCTTGACATTTTACACCAATTATAGGATACTTGCTCGAAAAGAAAAAACGACGGTGAAAAGGTATAGAGTCAATTTTGATGTTAGATAAAATAAGCAAATTTCTGATAAAAATCTTTGGCTCACGCAACGAGCGGTTGGTTAAGGCTTATTCGATAATCGCTAAGCAGGCAGGCCAATTCGAGGAACAAATAAAACATCTCGATGATGCGTCCTTAAAAGCCAAAACCGCCCAGTTCAAGGCCGCTCTTAAAGCAGGCGCCAGGCCGGAAGACATTCTGCCAGAAGCATTTGCCATCGTTCGTGAAACTGCCAAGCGGACGGTCTGGCTCGAAAATAAGGAGGCTCCGGCAGACTACCACCCTGATGTTCAGCATCGTATCCGCAGCGCTATGCACGGCGAGGAAAGCCTGCTCGACCCTACCACCGGCAAGCCCATCGACCTATACGGTATGTATGGAATGCGGCCGTTCGACGTGCAGCTTATCGGCGGCAATGTCCTCTACGAAGGCAAAATTGCTGAAATGGCAACCGGCGAGGGCAAAACCCTCGTGGCAACCCTCGCGGCATATCTGGTTCACTTAACCGGAAGAAGAGTTCATATTGTTACAGTCAACGATTATCTTGCCAAACGCGACTCAGAATGGATGGGGCCAATCTATCGAGCTTTGGGCCTGACCGTGGGTGCAATCCAGGCAGATATGGACACAAGCGGCGACGAGAGAAAAAGTCAATATGCCTGCGATGTAACCTACGGCACAAATAATGAATTTGGTTTCGACTATCTGCGCGACAATATGAAAACTTCACTCGAACAAATGGTCCAGAGCGCCCTCCAATACGCCATAGTCGATGAGGTCGATTCAATTCTAATAGATGAAGCAAGGACGCCGCTAATTATATCCGGCCCGGCATTCGATGACGTCAGCAGATACAAAAAGGCAGACCAGGTCACAAGAGAGCTAATCGGGCTGCAAGGTGGCTACGACCGCCTTAAACAGCAAATCGATTCTGCCCAGCGAGCTATCGCCAGCGCACAGGGCGAATTGACCGAAGCAAAAAAGGATAAGGATAATAAGCGTGTCGAAAAGGCACAGAATGCTATCGAAAAAACCCAGGCAGAGCTTGACTCCGCCCAGGCCAGATTAACACAAGCCACACAGTATTATGAAGTTGAATACGACCGCAAACAGACCCACCTCACACACGAAGGCGTAGGCGCCGCACAGGAAGCAGCCGGCATCGGTTCGTTCTTTGTCGGCTCAAATATGGAATGGCCTCATCTTCTCGAACAGGCACTTCGTGCCCATATCGTTTTTGAAAAAGAAAAAGAATACGTCGTTATAGACGACAAAGTCATTATTGTTGACGAATTCACCGGACGCTTGATGCACGGAAGACAGTGGTCAGATGGCCTTCATCAGGCGGTCGAGGCAAAGGAAGCTGTCACTGTAAAGGAAGAGACCCAGACACTTGCCACCATAACATTGCAGAACTTCTTCAAGCTTTATGACCAGAGAGCAGGAATGACAGGCACCGCCGTCACCGAATCCGAAGAGTTTATGAAAATCTACGACCTCGAAGTTGTCGTGATACCGACTAATGAACCATGCATCAGAGAAGACCGCGAGGACATAATATATAAAACAATGCGCGAAAAGTTCGATGCCATTGTCGAAGAGATAAATCAAATCAGTGCCGCCGGCAGGCCGCTGCTGATAGGAACAATCAGTATCGAAAAAAACGAGGCTCTTTCGGCGGCTCTTACAAAACAATACGGCCTGGAGCACGAGGTCCTCAATGCCAAGCAACACGCAAGAGAAGCTCTCATTGTTGCCAAAGCCGGCCAGCAACACACAGACCGAACCGGCAAAACACGAGGCAACATCACAATCGCAACCAATATGGCGGGACGCGGAACCGATATTAAACTTGGCCCGGGTGTAGCCGACATCGGTGGGCTCCACGTCCTCGGCACCGAGCGGCACGAGGCCAGGCGTATCGATAACCAGCTTCGCGGACGCTGCGGCAGACAGGGCGACCCGGGCTCAAGTCAGTTCTTCCTCGGTTTCGACGATGACCTGATGCGAACATTTGCCCCCGAATGGACCGTGAAAGCACTTTCCTGGATAGGCTGGGAGGAAGGTCAGCCAATCGTTCACAGCAGAATATCCAAAGGCATCGCAAGGGCACAAAAGAAGGTCGAAGAGCGAAACTTCGAGATTCGCAAGAACCTGCTCGAATACGATGAGGTGATGGACTATCAGCGAAAAATCTTTTACACTCGCCGACGCAAAATCCTCACCGGAAAAGGCCTCAAGAATATCATCCAGGAGATGCTCGAATCCGCCATTACAAAAAACACCAGCGCGATTCTTGGCGAAGACTGTTCTGCTAAGTGCATCATTGAATGGGCCAGAACTAACTTCGGCATTGACCTGAAGCCCTCCGATATTGCCGAATATTCAGCGGAGGAAATCGAAACGCTAATAAAAGAACGGGCAAAAGACCACACAGCCGATGACATAATGCTTTCCATCGGCGAATACATGGAAGACTATGAAGACCGGCAAACCTGGGACATCCAGGGGCTGTGCAAATGGGCTATGAGCACCTTCAGAGTCAATCTTAGCCCATCCAAAGTCAAGGAGCAATCGCCCGAAGAAATCCAGGAGCAGTTAATTGCCGCCGCTGCCGACCAGGTAGATAAAAAAGATTGTTCCCAGCTAAAAGAATTTCTCAAAAAGGATTTTGCCGTCCGCAGACTCGCCGAATGGGCAAGAGCTAAGTTTGATGTTAAACTGACCGCCGAACAACTAATAGGCCTCAACGCTTCACAGGCACGACAGCTTCTTATCGAATTGACCGCAGCCAAATATAAGCAAAGAGAAATCGAATATCCGGTTGAGTTTGCGATGAATATGGTTTATGGCCCGCAAGGGACGAACGTATATGCTTTTCAGGCGCTGGCCGACTGGGCCAACAGAAAATATAACGCCGGCCTGTCGGCAGAACAAATCCAGAATATCAAACCACACCTGCTTCATCAACAACTGCGACAACTAAGCGACAGCTTCAACAACGGTAAATTAGAACAGGAGCTTTCCGAAAAAATCGCCAACCTCGATATTGCTGAACTTGTCAAGTGGGCAAACGAAAGGTTTCAGGCGTCTTTGACCGAAGAGAAACTCGGTGACGGCCCCAGACTCAAGGAAAATCTATCCGAACTGGCAAGAGAGTTCCTACGCAGCGAGCTCAGCGACCTCGAAAAATACATTTTGCTCCACGTCTATGACGGCACCTGGAAGGACCATCTTTATGCGATGGACCACTTAAAAGACAGCATCTGGACACGGTCATTTGCCGAAAAGGACCCAAAGGTCGAATACAAGCGAGAAGGCTTCCGGATGTTCAATGAGATGCTCGAAACAATCGAAGACCGCGTTACAGACATAGTCTTCCGTGTCCGTTTAGAAGCCGGCGTTCGGGCAAGAAGTGTCTGGAACGTAACTCAAACCGCCCACGATGAGGTGGGACAATT
>CAYWXK010000073.1:0-12954 GCA_964462515.1 uncultured Pirellulales bacterium | reverse complement strand
ACGAGGAATTGCTTGGGTCATCCCTCAACCCACCCGTAACTGACCCATTACTTTTTTGGCCTTCCTCTGTGCTAAAAAACTCATTTTTTGGGATTTTTTTGCAATAAGGTGTAACATAAAGGATGTTAGCGCAATTGTATTTGTGGCCCCGATGCTTCGGGATTTTAGCTATGGCTGAAAGTATCTCTGGGAGCGATGCCGACAATCTGGTAGTTCGGGCACGAAACCGCAAAGGGCGGGGTAACACCTAACCTGCCGTGAAACGGCAGGCTAAATACCCTGATTATTAACAACAAAGGCACAAAGACATAAAAGTAAGGCAGAAAGCAAAATTCATAGGACTGACACAAATTTTCAAACTTTAAGGAGAACGATTACGAGAGGAGCAATTCCAAAACTTGCTGTCGCTGCTGTGATAATTATCGCTGTAGTGAGCGGCATTTATTATTTTAAGTCGAATGTCCCGGATGCGAAGCCTTCTGTAGGGCCGGCACAAATTCTCATCAGTGGTGAAGTATATGTCCCAGAAGGATATGAAGTGGTCGATATTAAGCTGCCGAGACCGATGTTTGTGGGGACGCCGCAGCATTTCAAGGTTGACAATCTTGAGAAGCCGCTGGGCAGGCCGCGTCCGCTGTTCCTGGCCCCCATCGGGATAAAAAATGTCGCTTTTGGAAAGCCTGTTTCCAGCAGTGATGAAGAGCCGGTCATCGGCGAAATCAAATTGATTACCGATGGGGACAAGGAAGCAATCGACGGCAGTTATGTCGAGTTAGGCCCACTTCTGCAGCACGTTACAATAGATTTGCAGACGATGCACGAGATATACGCGATTGTGATATGGCATTACCATAAGGAAGCGCGGGTTTATTTTGACGTGGTGGTGCAGATTGCTGATGATGCTGATTTTATCACAAATGTCAGGACGCTTTTCAACAATGACATTGACAATTCAGCCGGCTTGGGTATCGGCCAGGATAAATACTATGTCGAAACTAACGAGGGTAAACTCATTGACGCCAAAGGTGTGCGTGCCCGTTATGTCCGCCTTTATAGCAAAGGCAATACCAACAATGATTTGAACCACTACGTCGAAGTAGAGATCTATGGCAGACCAGTAGAGTAATATGGCTGATTTGAAAATGCGCTAATAGTAGGAATCCCCCAAAATTCGGCGCCTTTGACTTCCTTCGCTCTCAGGAAGTCTTTTTGTGAATCCCGCCGCCGTAATAGGGATATTCACGCCGTTAGAAAGTTAAATTTTTTCTAACGGGAAACAATAAAAAATCAAATCTGCCCAATAAACTGTGTCAGCCCCTTCCTCGCCAGCATCACTGCAATCGCCGCCAAAAGCAAACTCGCTACCTTCGAAAGTGCCTTCGACCCTGCCTCTCCCAAAACCTTTATCACCACGCCCGACAAACTAAATATTACCCCTGCCAGCACAATATTTACCAGCACCGATATCAGCGTCGCCACCAATCCATACTGCGATATTATAACTATCGACGTCGTCAAAACCGCCGGCCCAACTATCAATGGCGTCCCCAGCGGGACCGCCCCAAGCTCATCTCCTGGTATCCGCCTCTCCTTAACCGGATTTATAATGTCCGTAATTGCAAGGCAGAAAAGTATCGCTCCGCCCGCTACCATAAAGTCCCCAATCGTTATCCCCAGAACCCTGAAAACCGCCTTGCCTAAAAATATAAAACCAACTGCTAAACATGAAGCCGTTACCACCGATTGCGCAATAACCTTCGCCTTCTTCTTCTCATCTATCCCTGCCGTCAGTGACACAAAAATCGGAAGCACCCCAATCGCATCAACAGCAACAAATATCGGTATAAACGACAGCAATATATTCTTAACCATATCTGCCCCCTACATATTTAGCCCCCAAATTTATTTGGGATTCTCTTATCAAATTAAATCAACTTCGACTCGCCCTCACTATCGACCCCCACCACCTTCAAAAACTTCTGCTCAATTAGCTTCTGCAGGTTAGTTTGTTCCGCCGCTGTCCCTTTACGCAGCGGAATCTGTCCACCGGCGTAATTCTGATGTCCCCCGCCCGTCCCTCGCCTGGCAACAACCTGCCGCACCACCTCATCCGCATCTTTACCTTCCTCCGATGTCCGCACCGATATTAACAGCTTATCACCAAAAAAACCGCTGCACATCGCCCACATCGCTCCCTCATCCCGCTCCAGAAGGTCCGCCACCTCACCAATCATATCCGGATTATCAATCTGGCCCAGCCGCGTAATTATGCACCGCCCATAAACCCTCGCATTCTCCAGCGCCCTCGTCAGCATTGCAAAGTATTCCCTCTGCACGCTTCCTCGCTGAATCTCGCCAAGCATCCTCATATTCGCTATCGCAAATAACGCCGTCGCCGCCGCAATATCCGCAGGCCCAGCCCCTCTCCCCAGATACTGCGTGTCCGAACGAATACCATATAGTAACGCGGTCGCCAACGGTATCTCAAGCTCTATCCCCGCCTCAACAAGATACTCAAACAATATCGTTGACGTAGCACCGTATGCCCTGCGAATATCAATCAACTGCGCACCATGGCTGGCACGCCGAAACGGATGATGGTCCACCACGATAGCAGGCATAACATTTGCCGGCAAACAATTATTCCCCGCACCAGGCTGCGTATCCACCGTCGCTACTAAATCAAACTTATCAAACTCAATCTCGCTGAAATGCCGCAGATTCAAACCCAGATATCGCACCAGCGCCCGGTTCTCCGCCCGCCCTACTGTCCCGCCGTGCGTTATCGAGCATTGGACCTCAGCTAAGCTATTCGCCAGTTTCCGAAGCGCCACCGCCGCCGCAATTGAATCAGGGTCGGGATTATCTTGCATCACAATCAACAGATTGCTCTTGTTTGCCAGAAGCTCGCCGAGCTTCTTGACCCTCAAACGTGTTTTTACTCTTGTCTTCATTCCAGTTCCTGCTCTTAAGATACCCTCAACCTGCCTGCAAATCAAGGGCAAGTAGGCCTGAATCATCCCCAGTTTTAAGAAGTGTATAAAAGAAATGGTTGACTCTCTGTCGATAAGAGTTGTTGTTAAAAAGAATTACGTAAATTCTTCAACTCTATCGTCAAGATGCCTTACGGCATCAAAAGGAGTCGACCATGACAAGCAAGGCAGTCACCAATTTTGTTGTCTCTATTTGTTCCTACCTTCGGCTATCCCAGGCAAAAACCTTGAGCCAAAATGGCGTTGTAGAACTAAGACATCAAAACTCATAATTTGCGGGTCAGAATGATTACATTACCTGACCGTTAGCCTAATAAAGCCGAAGGCACTCAAACACTTAACCTTCAATTTTAATATACTGGTATGGTTCATCCAGTTTCCATCTTTACATCCCTCTCTTAACTTAAGGCTCCAACCTGAGCCACTTCTGCTGACGGAAAACACTGTTAGACGTAAGCAAAAATGTCACAGGTTAAGACTTTCACCCGATGGGTATAAGTACCAGAAGAACAAGCAAAAAGTTTAGCTGCCGTTCCTCGTGTCGCTTGAGGCGCAGGGTTGCTGCGTCAAGTTCACTGTACCAAAGGTCAACGTATATGAAATTGTTATCATAACGATGAAGTAGTTTGCCTGCTTCTGTACACGCGTAGCGCATTCGGTGCACGCTTCATCTACTACTTCTCATCGAACAGTTAGATGGATGAGTAGCATGAAAGTATTTGCGAAACATTCTTGGCAGATTGTGAGCAATAGGCTATAATCTATAATTTATCATATTCGTCCATTTTTGAGACGGAGACTTTATGCGGCATTTCAGCCGAATTAGCGTTGGTGTTATTTTCGTCCTTTTCAAATTAAGTGGAACACGGTCTTCCGCTGTTGATTGTTATACACAGATTGAACCCTATTATTGGACTATCGATGTCCCTTCTCAAGTACATATAACCATAGACGCAGATGCCGAAAGAATTCGTAATGATATCATTCGCTATTTATGGCTGGAAGCTGGTTGGCCAGTACATTTGCCGACAGCGGTTACTCGGCTATCAAAAGATGACCCGGATAATCGGGATACCATTTATCCACCGTCCGACCACTTGGTCGGACATTGGAAATTCGACGGAGATTTCTCCGATTCCAGCGGCAAAAGCCAACAGGGCATTCCCAACGGGCCGGTCAAAGCAGGGACTGATAACGGTGTTTTTGACGGCGCCGCCCAATTTAATGGTGGGGATTATGTTACCTTGCCGCTCGGCACAGTGGGGGCCGACTGGACTTTAATGTGTTGGGTGAAAGGGGCTCCTGGCAATGTAGGTATGTTTCTAAGTGCTGGATATGATTACTATAAGGATGGAGGTAAAGGTTGGGAGTCTGTCTTTCTGCGGTATTTTTCCAATGGTACCAGCATTACCGGGGCTATTAATTGGCCCGAATGGAAAGAGAAAGGCGGCACAGGCCATACAGGAGAATGGTCTGTTACCCAAGGCAAATGGCATCATGTTGCCCTGACATTCCATGGTGCTACAAGTACTATGAAGTTTTATCTTGATGGCGACCTCAAACAATTGGGCAATCCGACGTTTCCCGGTTGGTTCAACAACACGATAACTTTAGGAGGGTCCTATGGCGTCCAGGGACTCATTGAGGATTACATCGGACTGATTGATGATGTGCGCTTGTATAATCGTATTTTAACCGAAGATGAGATGGCGATTTTTAGATTTCATGGTATTCCGGATTGGATTTCAACGATAGGCAGTGACAACCTCGATGAAATCGACCGAATCGACATCCGAATGGATTATGAGCTACATTCCTATGTTTATCATTTGCATCCGAAAAGAAAAATAAATAGATTGTTGATTTTCCAGATGGGTCACAGCAGCGACATTCTCACAGCCGGCGGACGAGAAACAATAAGATATTTTCTGGATGAGGGTTTTTCTGTCCTGACGTTCTGGATGCCGCTGTTTGGAGAGAATACGCGAACAGCGCAAAATGTTCCCAACCATGGCACCCGCACTTTTTCTTCCGGCACCGCCGGCCACGATGCAATGTCACCCGTGCTGGAAAACTCAAAAGGAAGCTTCATTCGTTTTTTCATTGAACCGGTAATTATCGCCCTCAATTATGTAGAGACTAAATTCGACTACGGGGATATTAATATGGCAGGAATCTCCGGCGGCGGTTGGACCACACATCTGTGCGCGGCGCTGGATACGAGAATAAAGTTGAGTTTTCCTGTAGCCGGCTCGTTGCCTTTGTATCTACGCTCCGGTCCTTGTCCAAATGGTTCAAAGGGCGATGCTGAACAGGAATGGCCGGCTCTATATGAGCATATAGCCAGTTGGCTGGATATCTATATTCTGGGAAGTTATGGTCGGGGCCGGGGCCAGGTTCATATCCTGAATCAGTATGATTCCTGTTGTTTCTGGGGAATTAATTACCGCACGTTCCAACCAATTGTAACCGAGGCCGTCAATGCGCTTGGCGAGGGATTCTATTACCTGTATCTCGATTCCTCACACAAAGAACACAAGATTTCTCAGATGGCCATTGAAGAAGTGATGGCCCAATACCTTTTATCCTGTGGACTTAGGCACGAAGGAGACTTGAATAATGATTGTGTAGTCGATCTGGAGGATATTGTTATTATGGCTTCCGATTGGCTTGCATGCGGTGATTCAAGCAGTGATTGCCCATAACCCTAATTTCAAATAGAAGCGCCATGAGCATCAGCCTGCAGCCCTTTTTTATAGAGCGGAGGTAAGAATTCGCCCTCTCTCAATTTGGATTAGCCCTTGATAGCCATAAAAGCCGCTTCGTGAGAAGGTTCAATCAGCCGCCCCTTGCGTCGATTTTCCTGCTGAACACCCAACCACGCATAGAGAATTTGGTAATGCAAAAAATTAAAAGCGGGAGTAAAATTTCGGGTTAACCTGAGGCGTGTTTGTGTTTGACTTTAGGCCAGTTATCGTTTATCATATGTGTTATAAATGGAGGACTTAAGATGTATATAAATAAATTCATAGTGAGTAATCTTTGGTTTTTTGCCTTAGTCATCTCACCATCCCTTGCTGGTGAATGTGCTCCATTCTATTGCAGCTTTGATAGTGAAACGGCTATTACCCAATGCAGCGGAACGGTTAATGGTGCGCTAACATTTCCTATCGCCGTTAATGGCTTAGGCGCGAATTTCAACGGCACAGTCGATGTGAAGTTCACCGGACAGATATTTGACAATCCTGCCGGCTCCCTTTCGCTGTGGTTCAAAAAGAACTCATCTGACCCAAAAGGCGGCATTATGGAAATTGGCCGTCTCGGAACGCCTAACAGTATGGGCATATTCTATGCAAACTCGGACTATGTGTACTTTGAAATTCGTAATGCAGCCAACGAATACAGGGTAGTGTATGCCCCGGATGTGCTTTCGCAGGACAGTTATACCCACATCGTCGTGATATGGTACGAGAGGCAAGGAACCTACCACATGAAACTTTTCATCAACGGCATTTATGCCGGAGGCGAACAGCTCCCAGCTCCTTTTGTGCACGTGAACAGTTTTATGAATGTAGGCGTGTCTGGTTCAGGCGAATGGTATGGCAGAGGAAGGGGAGTTATAGACGAGATGCGTTTCTTGAATTGGGCGCTTTCAGACCCTGAGGTTTACGCGGAATACGTGTTCTCATCAAACAGGTACAGATATCAGCCCACAAGCAAGCCCGTCAGTACCGGCCCCGTAAAGGTGGCTGGCAAAACTCTGACCGTTAACGACAAGCCGTTTCTTGTCAAAGCAGTGGGTTATCAGCCCGTTCCAATCGAGATGTCCCCTACCAGGGATACGCTGGATTATATATTTACCGACCAGAACATCATCCAGAGGGACGTAGCCTATCTAAAAAAAATGAACGTTAACACGGTTCGGCTCTGGACTCAGCTTCCGGATGCGACCCTCCTGGATGCCCTGCAATTAGCTGGTATATATGCAATAATGGGTTTTTATGTCCCGGCGAGCACCGACGTTCCCGACATCGACTACAGCAATCCTACTACAATCCAACTATATACAAATGGCATCGCAGATTATGTGAACCAATTCAAGAATCACCCTGCTGCTCTTGCCTGGGCTATCGGAAATGAAAACAATCTTCACTACAATAAAAATGTTGCAGACTGGTATAAGCTTGCAAACAAACTGGCGCAGGTTGCTTATGAAAATGAGAAGCCAGCTTATCATCCAACTATTCTTGTAAATGGTTATATGCTCTTCTTTGCGGATACCGACCACTGCTCAGATGATGTTTCTTTGAACTATGTGGATATTTGGGGGCATAACAGCTATGTGTGTTATGATTACCACGCTTATTTCTGCTATTATGACAAACTTACCGCAAAACCGCTGATTCTGACGGAATTTGGAGTTGATGCTTACGGCAGCGGACCGCCGCCTCAGAACCAGCATCTCCAGGCCGAATGGGTTGTACATGAGTGGAGCCAGATAAGGAACAATTGTCTGGGCGGAGTAGTTATGGAATACTGCGATGAATGGTGGAAATGCGGTCTTCCATCTGCTCAGGATTTGTGTGGTTATTACACAGATGTGCAGCCGGATTTCTTCTCAAATGAAGAATGGTATGGTATTATGGCTGTCGAAAAAAGCGGGACTTCAACAGATATAATGCGACCACGAGAGATTTATTGCTCTCTCCAGCAGGCATATAGTGACCGGCAGTTTGTCGGCGACATTGCGCCTGACGGTAATGTGGATTTCGGTGATTTCAGCGTATTCTCCGTCCGCTGGCTACAAACCAACTGTTATGAGGATGGCTGTTGTGAAGGTGTTGATCTGGATCATAGTGGCGAAGTTGACATCGTCGATCTCGCTATTATGTCAGAGGATTGGCTCGAAGGCAGGTAGTAACTTCTATCTTCAAATTGATGTTAGGTCCTCCAGCCGTTCACAAAATCGCTTTCCCTGCTGAACACCCAAACACACATAGAGAAATTAGTAATGTATATGAACTGGTCAGGGCAAGGTTATGAATATGTAGAGGGATTTCTGTCGATATATATGCGCCCTTAACAGAAAAGTACAAACAGGGTAAAATCTAATCCAGCGTGAGCTCCCCACCCGTAAAGGCGGGGGCGAGAGCAGTTTCCAGCAACGGAGTTGCTGGACAGGCGAAGCCTGAAACAGTAAGTGCCACGTCTGTAAAGACGTGGGAATCTACACTTTAGGCCAACGGAAATTACTGCTTTAAGAATAGGCCTTATGAATCAGATATTGACCGAAATGACAGCGTAATTAACGGTTCTTTTTTCCAATCTATTCAGCGAAAGATATAGTGTTTATGAAAACAGGATATTTAATTCACAACAAGATACTGCCGCTTGCGTTGTTAATCTTAGGTTTCTTCTACACAACAACTGCTGGACAAGACCATACGAGTTTCTATGTTTCGCCTGCTGGGAAAGACATATGGTCGGGTAAGCTTACCTCACCGAACGCGGATGGAAGTGACGGTCCTTTTGCAACGCTTGAAGCCGCACAACTGGCCATACGTAAATTGAAAAGAGCGGCCGCTCTGCCCAAAGGCGGAGTGACCGTATGGATTCAGGCCGGAACTTATTACCTGAATCAGGGCTTCGAATTAACCCCCGACGACTCTGGCGACGTTGAAACGCGAATTGTATATCAAGCCGTGCCGGATGAGGAGGTTCGGATTGTCGGAGGACGGCCGATAGATGATTGGCAAAGGGTGCAGAATCGAGCTATTCTGGATAGACTCGTTCCAGATGCCCGAGGTAATATCTTCCAGGTGGACCTGAAGGCGCAAGGCATCAATGACTTTGGTCAATTTCGTTCCCGTGGTTTTGCTCGTCAGAGTTCACCTGCCGCGTTGGAATTATTCTTCCAAGATAAACCGATGAGTATTGCGAGGTGGCCTAATAGCGGCTTTTTGAGAATCGCTGGACATCCGGAGAGCAATGTCGATGACCACGGTGGGACACTTGGCAAATTGAGCGGTGGCTTTAACTATGAAGGAGACCGCCCCACGCGATGGAGGGATATTAACGATATTTGGGTCCATGGATACTGGGCTTATGATTGGGCAAATTCCTACGAACACATCGCGTCAATCGACATCGAGAGACGGTTAATCAAGACCAGCCCGCCGCATGGAAACTATGGCTTTCGAGTTAGTGGAAGATTCTATTTCCTGAATATTTTAGAAGAGTTAGACGAGCCAGGTGAGTGGTATCTTGACCGTAAAGCAGGAATCCTTTATTTCTGGCCTCCTGAACCAAAGGGGCTTGGCAAGGCGATAGTCTCTGTAGTCGAAAGTCCCATTATTCACATAAATGGGGCCTCCTGTGTGACCCTCGGAGGTCTTACTCTTGAATGCAGCCGAGGGGATGGCATTAGGATTTCTGGTGGTAGTAACAATCTTATAGCCGAATGTTTTATCCGTAACCTTGGAAACTACGGTGTTGTAATAAATGGCGGCAACAATCACGGTGTGGTAGGTTGCTCCATCTACCAGACGGGCGATGGAGGTATATCTTTGAGTGGCGGTGACCGTAAAACCCTTACTGCCGCAGGCCACTTTGCACAGAACAACCGTATTCACCACATAGCACTATGGTCAAGGTGTTATGTGCCTGCGATTCTGATGGCCGGCGTCGGTATTCGCGCATCTAACAATCTTATCTATGAGCATCCTCACTGTGCCATCCTTTTCTCCGGCAATGAGCATACAATCGAGCTTAATGAAATCCACCATGTCTGTCTTGAGACCGGCGACGTAGGTGCAATATACACAGGCAGGGACTACACCTTCCGCGGGAATATTATACGTTACAACTTTATTCATCATACCGGAGGGGTCGGTATGGGTTCGATGGGCATATATATGGATGATTGCGTCAGTGGAACAGAGATTTACGGCAATGTGCTATGGAAACTTCATCGCGCTGTTTTCCTGGGTGGCGGACGAGACTTTAAGGTCGAAAATAATATCTTTGTCGATTGCGACCCGGCTATTGAACTGGATGGTCGTGGCCTGAGCACAGCGCCTGTATGGCATGATATGGTCTATAAAACTATGAAACAGCGGCTTGAAGATATGAACTGGAAGCAGCCACCATACAGCACGCGATATCCCGAATTAGGAGTTCTGGAGAAGTATTACAGCACAAATGACGGCGTCCCACCCGGTAATATCATTGTGGCACGCAATATTTGTGTAGGGAACACATTATTAAAAACCACCTGGGGGGCCGACAAGGAGATGGTTGAGGTTCGGGACAATATCACCAATGTGGACCCGCCTTTTATAGACCCCTCGGCGGGAGATTTCCGCCTTAAAGATAATTCTCCGGCGTTTAAGCTTGGCTTCAAACCTATTCCATTCCAAAAGATAGGTCACGCACAGTAACTCCCGTCAGTTTACAAGGATAATAGAAGGGTGAACGTGTATGCGCCATTTACTGTATTTCCGTTCCCTCAGCAAAAATGACACAGGTAGAACTTTGCCCTCGCGTACCGGGCTCGTACATCAATAATTTCACGCTGCGATAATACTGGGTTCGGAAGCCATTCCTTGTGTTGCTTTCCCTGCTGAACACCCGGCCTTCAGATAGATAAATTGGTAATGAAATAAGACAATATTAAAAGTCGGGTTGACGCGATGTAAAGGGCGGAGTAAAATCACCGTGGGTGGCGACCACAGTCTGAGCCTGAAGGCTGATGGTTCGATCGTGGCATAGGGACTGAACTATGAAGGTTATCAATGTCCCTGAGGCAAACGAACATCTTCGCTATCAGTATCGTCAGTTAGGGGCCTTGTAGTTTATCGTAGCCTGAAAGGATATGAAAATGAACAAGATGAAACATGTAATTAAATTCTGGATGCCGTTTTTCTTGGTGCTGGTCTGTTTATTGGGTGAGTGGGCGAGTGCCGAACCTTGGGTTGTTTTTGAAGGTAGCCAGGGGCCAGGCAAAGGCAAACACATTGTTTTTGTCACCGGCGATGAGGAATATCGCTCAGAAGATTCAATGCCCATGTTGGCCAAAATCCTGGCTGTGCACCAAGGTTTCAAATGCACAGTGCTGTTTGCCATCAATAAAACAACCGGCGAAATCGACCCGCAGACAGTTGACAACATCCCCGGCCTGGAAGCTCTCAAAACGGCGGACCTTATGGTGCTTTTCCTCCGCTTTCGCGAACTGCCTGATGAGCAGATGAAGTATATTATTGATTACACCAACTCAGGTAAGCCCATCATCGGACTACGAACTGCGACACATTCGTTCAACTATACAAAGCACAAGGATAGTCCGTATGCCAAATACAGTTTCAGCGACAGGGAATTCGACGGCGGATATGGACGTCAGGTTCTGGGCGAGACCTGGATTGACCATTACGGTGTCCACCAGAGGGAAAGCACACGCGGGCTGATTGCCAAAGGTATGGAGAAACACCCAATTGTCAAAGGCATCGAAGATATATGGGGAGAATCTGATGTTTACGGCATCACAACGCTAAGTGGTGACAGCAAGCCACTGATTATGGGCCAGGTGCTCGCGGGTATGGACCCAAACGATAAGCCCAACCCAAATAAGAAATTGGTGCCTGTGGCATGGACGAAGACTTATACAGGTGAACGGGGGAAAACTGCTCGCGTCTTCGCTACTACGATGGGGCACGCGTTTGATTTCAAGAGCGAGGGTTTCCGCCGACTTCTTGTCAATGCCTGTTACTGGGCAATGGGAATGGAAGATAAGATTCCAGACAAAAGCAAGGTCGATTTTGTAGGCGAGTATAATCCCAATCGGATTGGCATGGGCGGACACAAAAAAGGATTGCAACCGTCAGACCACAAACTTCGATAGGCCCTAACGTTTAGTTTTGTTTATTTGCCGGCAAGCCATGACCCACAAACTCATAATAAATACGTCAGACTCTGGAATTCTGGACGGCTCTATGCAAAGGTAGCTAACGGATTATATAACCTATTGACTTCCATTTCGTATAATAATCATAAGCTAATGTATACCAGTTAGTTGTAATTATCGACTGCTGTTGCCTTGTCGAAAATTACAACCAAAACTACAACTAATTCGGGATTATCTCGTAAAATGTAAACTATTTTTTAGGAGGCAGGATTATGAAAACGAATGCAAAAAGAAAAACACGTTCCGACAAATTTCCGCTAACGCTTCATCCGACAGGCCAATACTGTAAAAGGATCAAAGGGAAAATGTATTACTTCGGCTCTGACAAAACAGCGGCACTTCAAAGATACCTTGACCAGGCAACATATCTACACGGATGTCAAAACAATCTACAACAAAAACCAACAGGCGATAATATGACGCTAAAACAGCTTTGTGATATGTATCTTAACTATCAGTATTCAAAACTTCAGGCAAATGACCTTACTGCAAGACACCACAATGACCAAATTGACAGTCTGAACAAATTAATGGCCTTTCTGGGCCAGAATCGAAAAGTCAAGAGCATCTCAACCTTGGATTTACAGAACTACAAAAGGAAGCTCCAGAAAAGCTACGGCTCGATATGTAGATTAAATTTGCATATAAGTATTATGAAGGCAATGTTTCACTGGGCCAGAAAGAATGAGATTCTTAAAGATATTCCAAACATTGATGCCATTTCAAGAGGCAAAATAATTCATCAGGAAAGGGTCACCTTTAATTCGGAACAGATAAACAAGTTGCTATCCTGTGCTGATGTAAAAATGAGAGCTATGATATGGCTTGGGTTAAATTGCGGTTTCGGATGTACCGATTGTTCAGAGCTTACGTGGACAGATTTGGATCTGGCAAATGCCGGGGTTAGGCTGCCGAGAAGAAAAACAGGAATTTTTAGGGATTTACCTTTATGGCCGGAAACTATTGAATCACTTGAAAAGATTCCCAGAACAGGCACACTTG
>CAYWXK010000072.1:0-13442 GCA_964462515.1 uncultured Pirellulales bacterium | reverse complement strand
GCGTCCATATCTAAATTGCAAATTCCCATTTCAGGAAACCAGCTTTTAATCATAAAGTTTTATTTAGCCGGATTTATAGCAACCATCTTTGTGCCCCAAGCCGGCAGTTGACAACTAACTGAGAACACACCAGTTGCCGTATCGACCTTGCCGATATTGCTGTCGCTAGCATATTGCAGCTTGGGATCGATGCCCATTTTGGCGAGAGGAATGCTGCCTTCGATGGTTCGAGTCTGATCGGAAAGATTAAACAAATTTACCACGAAAGAGCTTTCTTCCGGGAGGGCGTGGAGATGGATTTCTTCGCTGATGCCATAGAAATCGCCGCGTTTATAAAAACGGTCAAAGGCACGATATTTTTTCATACCTTCCTGTTGGGCCTGGACGATCTTTGGGTCTTGATGGGTACCACCGATGCCAAGATGCCTGCAGGTGGAAGCATACCACCATAATACCAGGCAGTGTTCGTTATCCGTGTTCAGGTTTACGTGCAGGTATATGGGGACATTACAGCCCATATTATAATAATAAAGTGCCAGGCACCTACACTCTTTTATGTCATTAAGAGGACTCCACATCAACTCAAAACCCCAGTTGTCGTCATAGCTGCCCGACAAGCCGTATTTGTAATAAACCGGTGTTATCCGATGGGTGGTCCCTCCCGCCAGCATGTCATGCATCTCAATCAGAACATCTGGGTACTTAGCGTGGACTCTCTGGGCCAGATTGAGGTTAGCCCGGATATGATCCTCCATAAGATAAGGAATGGGATGACCATGCTCAGGATTATCACAACCGCCGTTCCACCAGTTGCCGTCGTACATCAGGTAAACCACTCCATCAGCACAATTGGCCAAAAGGCGTTTTTCCGCTTCATCCAGATACTGTTTCGAGCCGAGACACAAACGGACTTTGGCTGATGTTGAAGGTTTTGGTCCGCGTTTTGCGGCGGCTTCGACAGCGGGGATGTCGTTTTCCGGGGTGAATTTGGCCTCGAAGATTTCAATTTCATCCAGGCGTGGATCGGTTTCCGGGATTTTTCCTGGGGTACTTTGGGTAATGTTTACACGAATCCATCGGGCACAAACCGGTTCAAAAACAAACTCTTTCAAGCCAGTAAATCCATCGCCCTTATATTCAGCCACAGTTTTCCAGGAGTTTGCAGCGGTATCGGCATCATAGTCCGTTGCCACAAGGATACACAATTCCGAGGGCAGACGATCTTGATACTCCAGCAAACGGTCATTACAGAGACGAACCTTATTGATTTCATAGATTTGGCCAAGATCGATTTCGGCCCAGGCCGGCATAGAGCCGGCAATCCAACTGGCTTTATTACCAAACCAGCCATCGTTAAGGTGTTCGATTTTGTGGATGGCATAGCCTTTGATAACCGAGGAAGCATTAGCCTGGGCTTCGGGCAGAAGGGCAAGGTTCCGATGGTTATCCAACCGTGCAGGGACCTTGACATTTTCCAGGTCCGGGTCTTCGGCAGGAAGGATTCGTTTTGCTGCTTCGGGCCAGCTGGAAACTGCATCCGGGCCCATCGGCCAACCGATGGACATCCAGGTTGCCAGGGGACAATGCAGAGAGACATGAAGACCATATTTCGCTTTTATATCCTGGACAAACGTTTTGCGTGGTCCAAGCCAATTCTCACCCCAGAGAAAGGAACCAAATAGGGTATCCCAGCCCGGATCGAGATAGAGGGATTCACAACTGTAGTCTTTGGCCTTGGCGGCCTCTTGTTCGACCATCGCCTTGGTATATTTATTTTGCCTATCATCCCAGGCCCCCCACATGTTATAAAGCTGATTCCAATGAACGGGGGGATTAAAGCCGGCCGGGAAACGACAGCCTTTTTCGTCCAGCATACAACGAAAAGCGTAGAGGGTATCGTAATAATCACCTTTTACACTCTGGTATCGAACCAGACCCAGGTTTACGCTCATACCCGGCTCAATACGGGTCAGGTCCGCCGGTTCATCCATATACATACCAAAACCACCAAAGTTGATCATTGCTCCCTGGGAGGTTGACTGCTTGGAGATAAGGCTGAAATTCATGTTATCCTGATTGAAGCTGAAGATGCCTAAGCAGTAGTCACCATGCTTCCAAGACCACCCCTCCGAATGACGATAAGGTGATGGGGGCCTCTGGTATTGCAGAGACTCATTAATGCTTATTTCATATCCGGGAGCAGTTATCACATCGCTGATGGAAAAGTCATTGAAATAATCCGGAGGATCGTCAGCACAATGGCGAAAAGGAACCGCTATCAAACGGTCATGGGCAAAGACCGGCAGGACGTTTCCTTTTTCGTCGGTAACAAGTCGCTGGAAGGAGGTTTGTAAATCTACCAGGGCAATTTTGGTATCTGTAGGATTGTTTACTACGAGAGTTTCCTCCATAAAGGATTGGTCCGATTGTAACGTGAAAGTATGCCGCAGTTTAAGGCCGGCTAATTCACCTTCAATCTGGATGGAATTATCTGATTTTCTAAGGATTATCGATGTTAGACCTTTAAAATCGGTTTGTTTTGAGTCTATCCAGCGTTTAGCAGTGTAGAGGTACGGTCCATCGGACCAGGCAAAATCCATGGCCACATCCAATAGCTTTATCTGCAATTCGTTTTCGGCCTTTGTGACTGTCAAGCGATAGGTACCGTTACTGATTTCAAAACAAACCGTTTTAGCTGCTGGAGAAACAGTCTCTGCGGCGTAACGCGAGTTCTGCTCCTTTTTGCAACCCGGGATCGCCAACATAACCAACATTGAAGCAATAACTTTTTTAATCATAGCATTTTCCGGCAGAGCACCAGTTTCTGCTTTTCAATTCTACATATACCGAGACAAAATAGTTAGGGGAAATCATAAAAGCTTTATATAATCTGTTCAATTATTATTTTAATCTACAAATTGTCACACGTGAACTGATATGAACGATGATAGTTTGTATATAGAGGCAGCAAACAGAGGCGACCCGGCAGGATTTAAAGAGCTGTATTATCGATACCACAACTGGATTTACAACCTTGCATGGAGATTTACGGGCAACTCAGAGGATGCACTGGACATCCTGCAGGAAACATTCATTTATGTGCTTAAAAAATTCCCCGGTTTTGAGCTGACCTCAAATCTGCGTACATTTCTTTATCCGGTGGTAAAAAATCTTTCAATAGAATCAAACCGCAAAAAGCGACGATTTGTCGGTTCCGAAGAGGAATTGGCCCAGGTGGTCGCTCCGATTTCCAGGGATACCGATTTGGATGAGGGTTTGGCTGCGGTTTTGGCTGTACTGCCGAGCGAATCGCGGGAAACGCTGTTAATGCGGTTTGTGGATGATATGACTATTGAAGAAATCGCCGAGGCGCTGGCCCTGCCGGTAAGCACGATTAAGTCTCGTCTTTACAGGGCTTTACAATCGCTTCGCGACGACCCTCGCGTACAAAAATACTTCCTCAAATAAGCCGCAGAATATTTTTTTCGATTTTTTTGAAACTTTTTCCGCGATAAGCTCACTTAACGCATTGGAGCAATATATGAGCGACCGTGAAAAACATTTTGAGACCAGCAAAGAACTGCAAAAGGAGCTAAAAAAGCTTTTCAGGACAGCCGATTCGGTGCCGCCGGAAGTTGACCGAAAAATCATCGAAATGGGCTACAGGCATTTTGCCAGCCGAAGAAAAACCGCTCGTTTTGTTGTTTTGCGGTGGGCAGGCAGAGCTGCGGCAGCGGCGGCGGTTATTTTTATCACACTGCATGTTTATTTTCAGTTTGAATCCGGGACAACGCTTCATAAGACCGTCTTGAATGACCAGACAGTAGTTGTTCGGGAAGACACCTATCCAACCCATAAAGTAACTATCCTCGACGCCTTCGCGTTGGCACGTAATATCGATGCCGGCAAAAAAATTGACAAGTCGTGGGACTTGAACAGCGATGGAATAATTGACAAAAGGGATGTGGATGCTGTCGCGTTTGCGGCGGTACGTTTGCATAACGGGGCGTAATTATGAAAAAATCCATCATTTATCTGGTTGCGACAATTACGGCAGTAAACATTTTTTTGCCTCTATTTGCAGGTCAAACAGATGAAAATATGCCGTCAAAATCGCCGAAGGTACATTTTAAACCCATTGATATTTATATCGACAGCGGCGATGAGCCGCTTGCGGCATATCAGTTTGAACTCACGACCAAAGCAGGACAGGTGAAAATCGTGGGTGTCGAGGGCGGCCAACACAAGGCATTTGCAGGCCCACCCTACTACGACCCCGCTGCTTTACAGAATGACCGTATTATCATCGCGGCATTTAATACCTCAAAAGACCTGCCCAAAGGCAAGATGCGGGTAGCAACACTTCATATGCAGAGCACCGGTGACACAGAGCCGCAATATGAAATAAAATTAACCGTTGCTGCCAATTCTGATGGCAAAAAAATTTCCGGTATTATTACACTTGTGAATGGAGAAACTCGATTATGAAAACTTTCAAAAAAATACTGATTATCATACCCATTGTCCTGGTTTGTCTTCTTGCGCTTTCGATAATACTTATGCCTTCTTTCAGTTGCCAAAACATCGCCAAGTCTTCTATGGAACAAGCACAAATGTACAAGTCGGCAATGGACCAAGCTCAAGGAAACAAGTTGGGAACGAGGGGAGCATTAGAATCAGAAGCACTTACAGAAGGACAATTCGAGCCGGCACCAGAAGAGTTATGGGTAATTGTTAAGCCCGAAACGGAATCAAAGAAAGACGGAAGTACGCCCGGCTGTGGAGCGATGATGGCAAAGCTACCCAAAGAAGAAAAAGAAGTCCCGCTGCCGCTTAAGCACACTGATGTTAAGGGCAGTGTGGTCGGCTACATCGCAACTGTCGAAGTGACGCAGCAGTTTCATAATCCCTATAGTGAAAAAATTGAGGCAAGCTATATATTTCCGCTGCCGGAGAATGCGGCTGTCAACGAATTTATAATGACGATAGGCGAGCGGCACATTCGCGGTATTATCCGTGAGCGAGAAGAGGCAGAAAAGATATATAAAGAGGCACGGCAGCAGGGATATGTCGCTTCACTTTTGACACAGGAACGGCCGAACATATTTACCCAAAAGGTTGCAAACATCGAACCGGGCAGGCAGATTGACGTCAATATAAAGTACTTCAACACCCTGGCATACATTGATGGCTGGTATGAGTTTGTATTCCCGATGGTGGTAGGGCCGCGGTTTAATCCGCCTGGTTCGACCGAGGGCGTTGGCGCAGTCGAACGCGGTAAAAGCGGTATCTCCGGGCAAAAAACCGAAGTCCAGTATCTCAAGCCAGGCGAACGCAGCGGTCACGATATTTCAATAAGCGTGCATATTGACGCCGGTGTGGCAATAGAAGACCTTGCTTGCAGAAGTCATGTGATAATGAAAAGCTCGACCTCTCCGGAAAAAGCAACGGTGAAATTAAGCCCGCTCGATGCCATTCCCAACAAGGATTTTGTCCTGCGGCTCAAGGTGGCGGGTGACAAAATTAAAACGTCGATCCTTGCGCAAAAAGATGAGCGGGGCAGCTTCTTCACAATGATGCTCTATCCGCCTGAAAACCTCAAAAATCTTAAGCGCAGTCCAATGGAAATGATTTTTGTGCTGGATTGTTCGGGCAGTATGAGCGGCAAGCCCATCTCGATAGCCAAAGACGCCCTGCGACGGGCGCTTAAAAAACTCGAACCAGATGATACGTTCCAGATAATCAGCTTTTCTATATCGGCATCGAAATTAGGAGACAAACCTGTGCCGGCGACGGATGAGAACGTGCGGAAAGGTTTGAAATACGCGGATTCGCTTAATGGCGAAGGCGGAACGATGATGATAGAAGGCATCAAGGCCGCCCTTGATTTTGAACATGACTCCAGGCGGCTGCGAGTTGTTTCCTTTATGACCGATGGTTTCATCGGTAATGAAACCCAGATACTTGGCGCAATTCATAACAAGCTGGGTGAAAGCAGGATTTTCAGTTTCGGTGTCGGCTCATCTGTCAATAGATACCTCATCGAAGGAATGGCGGCCATCGGCAAAGGCGCGGTGGCATATATGGGTCTAAACGATAGTGCAGTAGATGTGGTGGACCAGTTCTATGAGCGTATCAGTCATCCAGCGCTTACTGATATTAAAATAGACTGGGGCGGAATGAAAGTGACCGATGTATATCCTCGCCGGATACCGGACCTTTTTGTCGGCCGAGCAGTTATCCTGACCGGAAGATTCACCGGTCAGGGACAAGAGATGGTACATATTTTCGGCAAGGTCGGCCAATCCGAACAGCAAATAGATGTGGCGATGAATCTTGACGCAGCCGCGCACAACGGCATCGCCGCCGTATGGGCACGGAAGAAAATCGAAGACCTTTCCAATCAGGCAACCTATGATAACAGCAACGAACCGGCTGCCCAGATAAAGCAAGTGGCGCTCGAGTTTGGCCTTATAAGCAACTATACCGCTTTTGTCGCCGTCGATTCTTCGCGAAAGACCGAGGGCGATCATGGCATTAGCGTCGCAGTGCCGGTTCCGGTTCCCGATGGCGTTCGCTATGAAACAACGGTGCAGAACGAAGGTAAACCATAGACAGAACAATCCTTAACAGCGGAGGTTCCTTTCCGGACAGTTCTGAGTCCTCGATTCGAATCCTGTATCGCCCATTAAATATCGTTTCGCGTACCCAAGCATATCAACGCAAATTTGCACAATCCCCGGCAAAATTTCGGCTTATATAGCGGTTTGAAAAACTGTACTCACATAGCATCAACCAACTACAACTCGGCTAAAACAGAGGTTTTGTTATCTGCCAATTTTATAAAAATTCTTGTTCTATAAGTCTTTCTTTATCAATGATTTACTAAAAACATAAAAAATGCAACCGTTTTATATATCCGTGTGCTGTTATTACGCTCTTCTGGTTGGTAAATACCCTGGGAGAAGAATTAGGAAGAGAAATCATAAACAAAATTATGTAGTTTCCACGATTGATATTTCTTTTCAACAACCATACTCTATAGGAAGATTTTGATATTATTGTGAAATTAGAAGGCTTGGCTGAGTTGCCAAACGTTTAATATGGGAAATGTCGGAGTACAGTATCTGGTGGTCGGCGCCGCAATCCTCTTGGTGGCTTCACTATTGCTCTCCGCAGACGATATGGTGACTATGGAGAACGCAATCGATCCTGGCCCCAACCGGGTAGACGAACCGTTCATCGAGAAGTTCTCCCTCCCCGCCGCTGTTCGGTACATTGATACAACGGCCCTCACGTGGCAGAAGCAACACAAGTGCTTCGCATGTCATTCCGACTATGCTTTCCTGCTTGCCCGGCCGGCGGTCAGTCACAAGGTGTCTGCGCATGCGACCGTTCGTCTGGCCCTGGAACATCTGGCGGAGAATCCGCGACAGACAGACTACTGGGTGACCGAAGCCGTGATGGTGGCCTCAACTCTGGCACAGAATGATGCGGCGACGACCGGGAAGCTGCACCCATCTACCCGCAAGGCACTGGACCGGATCTGGGCCGCGCAGCGCGAGGATGGCGGCTGGACGTGGATTAAGAATAATCAACCGCCGTCAGAGGTCGACGACCACTACGGTGTAACGATGGCGGCAATCGGTGTCGGCATTGCACCGGACGGCTATAGTAAGACGCCCGCAGCCCAGAAAGGTCTTGAGAAAATTCGCCAGTACCTTCGAAACAATCCCCCTGCGAACATGCATCAGCGGGCAATGATGCTGTTGGCTTCGCTGCGGGTGGATGGAATAATGACAGACGCCGAGCGCGCGGAAGTCGTTGAGGGTCTTCTCGCGCTGCAGAAGCCCGACGGGGGCTGGGGGTTGGCTACGCTGGGCAACTGGAAACGGTCGGATGGCAAAGAACAGGACTACGAATCAAGTGACGGATATGGCACTGGCTTTGTCATTTATGTCTTGCGTTGCGCGGGCATCGCGGCGGAAGATCCACGAATCCAGAAAGGAATTGAGTGGCTCAAAACGCATCAGCGAGTGAGTGGACGTTGGTTCACGCGATCCATGAAGCAGGATAGCACACATCTGATCACTAATTCCGGAACGGCTTATGGAGTTCTGGCGCTTGCTTTGTGCGGCGAATCCAAGTCCCTCGATTAGATTCGCCCTACAATAGCATTTGAAGCCCTGAATACTGAATTATCCGACAGACTTGATAGCATGTCACAGAATAGGCTCAAGAGTGCAACTGAGCAAGAATATACAATAATTATATGGGAAAGCCAGCAGTAAACTCGAGAAGGAAGTGAGTATCTGTACGATGCGAAATCGGGAAACAGGCTATGTGTTTGAATCGATCAAGCCCGGGATGTTGTGCCTTGCTGTGCTGGCAATCGGCTCTGCCATCAGTGCCGGCGAACCGCGACTTGAGGGGACCGCTTCGCTGGGAGCCGGCAGGAATGATAAGAACTATCAACGGATTTTGATCGGTCCGATGGAGCTTGGGGACAACATTAGCAGCGGAGGCTGGCGGATGAAGAACTTCCTGATCAAGACCGCTGAAGGTATGCAGGCAAAGATTGGCCGCAGCGCCTTGGTCTTCGGAGCCGATGCGGAGATTGCCGGGGCCAAAGGCGATTTCTCCATCCACGGTCACTTGCCCGGCAAAACAGATGTGCTTGGTCTTTGGGTATATTTGGAAGAGGATTCCAATATCGAGAAGCTTGGTATTCAGGTCTATGATGCCCAGAGTGAAGCGCTCATGATGTTGATCCCGGCCGACTGGAGCGGTTGGAAGTGGGTCGAGTTTGCTACCACCGGAAACCGTGTGCAGCAAGCCTATCCGCAGCCGGACAAGAACGGCTCGATAGATCAGCCGCTGAGCAGCCAACAGGTGGTCTGGTTCGCCAAGGCTCCGGGAGCGACACGAATGATCGTTGACGGCATGGTGGCCGTCGTAGATCGAAGTGAACTCGTCGGTGAGGAAAACCTGACAATCACCATTCTTGCTCCTGACATCGTCGAGCCGGGCCAGGCACTCCCAGTTAGCGTCTTGGCGGTCAACTACACTGACAAATCCGTTGCGGTTAATCTGGCGTACTCTGTCCAGAGGGATTCTGCGTTTTACTCGACCCCCTTACCCGATCCAGTATTTGGATCCAATCATGCACCGGGGCTCAGGAGTTGGATCGTTGCCGATGGTGAAATCATTGAGGATGGCTCACTTACCGACGGCAAGCCATGGACCGACGCTGGCACGGTCTACACGACCAACCATTTCACTGAGGCCTTTCAATACGTGGAGTTGGATAAGGTGCGCCGAATCACGAAGATGACCTGGCTGTCCGGCGATGCCAACCACACGTGGTTTGTGGACGTGGCCGTCTCGCGGGATGGTAGAGAATTCACGCCGGTCAAGAGCCTTCAGAATGTCGACCACTACAAAAAGTGGGGCTGGCAAAATTACCTGCTGCTGTCACCTTTCGAGGCAAAGGTCATCCGTTTTCGTTACCATACCGGCGACCCGCAGAAGAAGGTTCACGCCATTCGGTTTCCCTGCGAACTGGGGCTTTACGACGGCGTGGTCGACGAGACAATTGCGCTGCCCAGTGTTGGCACGGTTCTGGATGAAGGCAGCGTCAAGGTCACCATCCAGGCTCGGTCGTTCCGCATGGTGGATCTCTCAACTCAGGCTAAATTGAAGGCTGGGGCCTGTCTGTTTGGCATTGAGGCCGCCTGGTCGGACCAGCGGATAATGTCCTATCGGCACATTTTCACCGCTTTGCAGAGTGATCCCTCACTGGTTTCGCCAGATTCGCGTTTTGGGCTGAACGTCTCCCATACTCCTTTGGCGCCCAAGCTGCGGGATCTGGGTATTGGCTGGGTGCGATTTGAGAACATGAAGTGGCCCTTTGTCTCGCCGGAACCGCACAAATATGCCTTTGACGGATCGGTGGGGCCATGGCATGTGAATACGGACGATGTTTTTCAGACATACCGCGAAAACGGCTTGAACATCTTCAGCTATATGTTCCTTACCCCTCGGTGGGCCTCCAGCGCGCCGCCGGGTGCCAAGGAGGACAGAATCATTACGTTCCCCCCGAAAGACCCTTCGCTGTTCGGTGAGTTCTGCTTCCAGGTCGCGGCGCGTTACGGCAATACTCGACATTCGGCTGGTGCTTTGCTCAGTAGCGACAAGAAGTCCGGCCTAGGCTTGGTCCACTATTACGAAATGTGGAACGAGCCCGGACTTAATCCTAATCCTGATGCTACTTGGGGCGGCTGGTCGGCCCCGCTCGACGAGTACTACAAGATGATGCGATACGGTGCTGAGGCTATCAAGAAAGCCGATCCTACCGCTACGGTCACCAGCGCCGGCTATGAAGGCATAATTACAGAGATTGTCAACCGCCTGCGTACCTACAAATACCCGGATGGAAAGTGTCCTCTCGATTTCGTCGAGGTGATCAACGTGCATTACTACTCCGGCTTCAATCCGCCGGAAACCGCTACAGAGGACGGAAATGCCGGGACCACAGGCAACACGACTTTACCACAGGGCATTGAAGAACTGACCGCTTGGCGAGATAAATATGCACCACAGATGCCGATCTGGATGACTGAGACCGGCTACGATTCAGCCGGCCCCTTCGGTACGACCGAGTCCATTCAGGCTGCTCGGCTGCCTCGTGTGGTGATGCTGTGTCTTGCCTTCGGCGTCGACAGGGTCTTTGTTTATCGCGAATCCGGTTCAACTCCCTCAATGCACGCCTGCTCCGGTTTGCTCAGGGATGATTTCACAGAGAAACCATCCTGGTTCACATTTGGGACGCTCGTGCGGCAGTTCAAGAAGGTCAAGGGCCGGGCCGTGAGATTGCCGCACAAGGATGAGAACGTCTGGCTGTTGAAATGGAACGATACCGGAAAGCCTCTGCTGACAGCATGGACCGTTGAAGGCAACGCCCGGCTCGGTCTGAATTTGGGACTTTGCAAAATCACTGATGCCTTTGGCGCAACGTTCGATTTCGAGGATACGAATAAACTGGAGATCACACCGCTACCGGTCTACATCCGCAACATGGACGCCAGCGCCGGCTGGCAAACGCTGCTTGCCGACTATGACGCCCATCAGCTTGAGTTGAAGAAGCGTCGCGAGCGCTCCGTGGCGTGCCGTAAGTACCTATATGACTTTGGGATGCCGGACCGCGTAGGTGAGTACTTCCTCGAAGGGATCAGATTCCCCTATACGCCGGTCAAAGCGGCTGATGTCTGGGACCATGACCGGGGCTACGGATTCAACATCCCCGCTATGTCTGACGAGAATCGCCAATGGGTTCGCTCGAAACTCGATGGCGACGGCTGCCGCATTGGCGACGGAATACAATTCCAGTTCCGTGTCGAGCCTGGCACGTACCGCCTGTCTCTTGGTTTTGGCCTATTTGAAGATACCGGCATAGTTATTGTCGAAGGACTTAAAGAACCGCTGAAGATGGTTCTGAGCAAGAAAGAAGGACTCGCCGAGGCCGACATCGTTATCACCAGCACCACGACACTGTCGGTCTCTCACAAAGGTTACGGCGACATCCGCTGGCTCAGCCTTATCGAGAAGAATTGATTGTTGGAGGCTTGTCTGGATGTGCGGGTAATATGTGTTTGCGTGGGCTTCGGGGTGCATTTCAGTGGGTGATACGCGCCTTGTGTCCAGTCGAGTTGCTGTTCGCGGACATCTCCACACTGAAAGACGACAACGCCAACGAGGGCGCGGAGGTTTTTGAGCGACCTTCATCCCGGCAAACACAGTAATTCCAGTGATTCACCCATGTGTGATTGATGGAAGCAGCAATGATTACGAATCGTCCGTTCTTTCAGGTCCATTCTCGAGAGCTGGCCACGGTTATCGCTGATACTTATATGCAGGTTTGCCCATGCACGAGGCGTAGAAGATGTCTGCGTGAGGGTCCCAGCCGAAATTGAGGAACCAGCCCGGGATTGTCACGCTGTACTGAGGCGGTAACGGAGCCGCCTGCTCCCACTCTCGGCCGCCGTTGGCTGTCTGAAAGAAACCGTTCTTGCCCACGACAACAATGTGCATTTCATCCTTGCCGAAGTATGGGCCGAAAGAACATTCCACCTCTTTCCCCTGTAGGGCCCACGTCATGCCACGGTCCCTGCTTACCAGAAGCCCCTTGCCGCTGGTTCAGAAGGCGGCACCTTTGAGAATTCGAATGTCGCGCCCGGCGGGCTGGAGTTCGCTGACCTTCTTCCAACTCTCGCCACCGTCTGTGGTGCGAAAAATGCCCAGTTCCTTCTCTCTGGTGGTGACGAATGTCTTGGCATCGAAGATGCCCACCGACGAGAAAGCCTTGCCCTTGAGCTCCCAACTCTTGCCCATCTCGTTGCTCGTGTAGACCTCGCCTCCACATTCGTGTCGCAGGGCGAAGATGTTGATGGTCTTCTCAGCCGACCAGTGGACCGAGCCGGCATCCCAACCACGCTGGTTGCCCTGCATGCTCTGCCAGGTCTTGCCGCCGTCGAACGTGTAGCCGCTGGGCCCGTCGAGCATGAAACAGGCCAGACGCTTGCCCAGGGGATCGAAATTAAGAGCAAAGCCGGTTTCGCACCTTCCACCGATCTTCCCGCCGTCAACACGCGTGAAAGAGCTGCCCTGATCGCTGCTCCGCCAGATTCCTTGGTCGGGAATGACCATGAATACATCACCATTGACGCGGTCCACTGCAATACCAGCCGTCTTGCCGGGATAGCCGATCTTCTTGCCCTCGCTCGCAAGGCCCTCGATAACCCCTGCCGAAATATCAACCCACAGCCCGCCTTTGCCCGCAGCCGAATTGCTCTTCTCCTGCGAATAGCCCACGCCGGCGAACACCAACACCATCGTACACAGCAACCACCATGTCTTCATTTCCTTATCTCCTCTTGATGAACTTGCCATGACTTATTCTGCCGACAGCCTGCCTGTTCTTGCCACTTGAATCTCTGACTGTCTTTTTCAAAAGTGGAACAATTTAATAATAAACACATTTCTGATTTAGCTCCAGTTTGTTAAGGATATTATTGTTAAAACGTCTTCTTTTTTCAAGCGTTTTTATTTTAAGTTCTTGTCGCTTTTTCAGAATGCTTTCCTTTCTTCCGAAGTACACATCGTCAGGGTTAACGTTATTAACAATAGATTAAAAAAGCGAATGCAGGCAAAATGAGTCATGAACTATGAATTGCTGACATGGTGACATGGTTTTGAGAAAAACAGACTAAAAAGAACTACAACCATTATACAACTATACAACCTATTATCTGCCAATTCTGCAAAATATCCCACTCCATAACCAATTTACTATCAGTGACTTATGAAAAAGTGAAAATTTAGCAACGTTTTATATATCCTATTTTGATGCAAAAATTTTTAAAATTCTGTGTTTTTAGGAAAGA
>CAYWXK010000071.1:0-13471 GCA_964462515.1 uncultured Pirellulales bacterium | reverse complement strand
CTATAACACAACTTACCACCTTATATGCTGGTCTGATTTTTGGGGAGTATTATACAACGCCTACAAGAATGCCTGCTATAGCGGCTTGTTCAACACCCCCTATGGAATTCTCGTTCGTGAGGAAAATCTTAACGATTACCTACCACCTCTAGGAGGCGGTGGCCAGCAACTAACGAGAGATTATATGGATATTGAGACCTCATTTTATTACTTTTATTATGACGGTGAGCAGGAGATAATAGATCCTACTGAAAATAGCCAGCATATTCCGCCATTTAAGCGTTATTACACTATCCAGCGTAAGATTGCTGAAGCCATGGAATTCAAAGAGGATATCTATATAGATGTTTTATCATTAGATAAAAAAGAACAGGTCTTAAGTATGTCTGAGAGTATACGCTCACTTTTTGAACATAGCGAAATTAAGAACTTTTCGTTTTCTGGGTGGAATGGTGAAAAGGAACCCAATATACCTGTACACAACACACTTGTTCCGGAAGAGACAGAGGCTACGTATTTGATGTCTCTCGGTTTAGATATACCCGCGGATTATGTCATAGACTCCCGAGGCAAAATGATGGTCAGAAAGTACGTCTCTAATCCGATCGGAGAGCACTATCCATCGGAAAACTGGTGTGAAGGTGAGACATTCCAGTTTGTCAGGGAATATAACGGACATAAAATCTTTGATGATAGATGTAGCGCTGCCATACAAAATAACAAGATTCTTTCTTATACTTTTGTCAAACACCCATTGAGGAAAACCACTACTATAACTGTTAAGAAACCGCACTTTCAATTCAAAGATAGCTCGATAAAAGAGGATGAGCTTCAAATAAGTATCGTATACAAAATAAGAGGGGCAACTTTAGTTCCCGTTTGGCAAATTCAGTACAAGAATTATCTTTTCCATTATGAAATAGATCAATCCAGTAATGTGCGTTAGCTTTTAGACCAAAATAATGGGAAAAAAGAGAATTAGAATTATAGCTTTGATCATTTTGCTGGGGATTTTATTCCTGGTTATAACGTTCTTGTTAATACTACCTGCGTTTAGAACAAGTCCTAAACTAAGTCCTAAGACGTTGGCCGCGATAAACTGTCGCACTATGAGAAGTCACCTCTTAAAGTACTACGGAGAAGTAGCAGACAAACCTCCGGTTGAAACCACTTCTACCTTCATTAACTATATTACAGACCCAGAAAAGAAGCTCGTATTTTCTCGCCAAGCTCCAATAGCTCCATACACATCTGATCGCGACCTGGGTTTCTACCTTCTCTTACCGGATAAGCTTGAGAGTAATAGGCCGGTTTTGATCGCATACACAACTGCTATCACAACTAAGAAGGGAATGATTTACCGAGTAGCCTTTTTCCTGCGAGGAAAAGAGATTGTTATAGTAACTTTAGAAGAACAAGCAATGCGCAGTATTATTGGTAGCGAAGATTTTGAAAACAGGAAACCGGACCTCTATATATGGAGCCAACGATTAAACTACCTTCAGGACCAACATCGCAAGGAAACCAGCGGTAATGCTAATAAATAATCGATGCTTCGGAAAGTTTTTCTGCCCGCCTGGCGTTTTACCTTTGAGAAGGATGCAGTAGCAATTGCATACGCTATTAGCTTCACTCACCCCTATCGGGGCTGTGTACTCGCTGGAGACCACATTACACTCATTGTCCAGAGCGATGGTGTGAAACTGGTCTCTGCATCCTGGTATGATGTTACGTCTGTTCAAGGTCGTCATCAGATATCGCCTTTCACAAATGAGGACTTAAAATCATCTTTTGAAGCGCTATGTCGTTTCTATGGTGGTATAGAAGATGCACCTGATGTAAAATACGTCAGACCTGTTTATTATGTCTTTGATGAAAGTAACGAACCTCGCATCGTCTGGGAGGTAAACTTCAAAGCTGATAAACGTGTGTTCTGGGATCCTGTTGCAAAAGAATCGCCTAATTACTTCAGAGATATTAGGCGGAAGCGCAAATAAAATGAAAACAATTGCAAAGTATATATTGCTGGGAATAGTTTCAATTTTAACCATCGTATTTTTTGGGGGCTCATATTGCTCAATTAGATGTTATTTACACAAGCAAAAACTTATAAAAATTATAAGCACCTCAGATCGTGTCGACGGTTACGAATGGGATAATCCGGACCTGAGAATTTCATATATTGGAGAAGACCTGCAAAAAATTCTCAAAGCGATTAAAGAGAGTGTTCAAGATGATACAGCTTACGACACAATCGTAGGCGTTATTCAACTGGAGTTCTATCAAAAGAATATTATACTTGTCAAAATCGGAACGTCTGGCGATCTATTTCGCTTTGAGGGTAAACAGTATCGAACTCGCAAAAATGTTCTTACAAAGCTTATCGATCTCCGCCTTGACGAACTACGAAACCCACCTACCCAGACCGAACAGTGCCATTAAAAAGCTTTGTTATTATGGCTTTCATGACGCTGAAAAACCTAAGAAGCTCTTTCTACCTACCTGGCGTTTTACTTTCGAAAAGGATGGAAGGATTTATAATCAATATGTAAATGCCCACACAAATAAAGTATTCAGTTCGGAGATCCATATTTCCAATGCAATGCAAAAACAGAGAAAGTAGACACAATTCTGATAGTATTATGAGAGAGATTGGGTTAAAAACGTGGTTGTCTTTAGCTATTCTATTAGTTCTTGGTATGGTATACGGTTATACTTCCTCCGTTCACAATCAAAACCCATACTATCCCATTCCAGGCATGGACAAAGTTCCCAACGAAAAAAGAGCTGATGCATGGCATTGGGAGCCTTCACCCTTGTGGCTCCCCAGCTATCTGCTCTGCAAGGTTCCCAAAAACGGTTTCGCTATCACCTATACCAAATCGGGTTACTTTTTCCGCTCGTATTTTGATCTGTATCTTTATCAATTCACCAGCACCATTCTCGGTGGAGCTCTTGGCCTGATTTTAGCGATAATCATAATTAACATCCAAAAAGCCAAACAAAGAAAGAAACAAACTGAATCAGAGAATTCCCCAACCGGTTCACGAAAAGTAAGTCCTCTATGAATAGGTGAGGATTTTTTACATAATGGAAAAGACACGTAGCCTTGGCAAACAGTCTCATTAATAATCCGCAGGTTTTTACGGCAGAAGGCGGTTGGCCTGATAAAAGTGACTCAGACATTTACCAGCTTGCTGTCGTCTGGGTGAACCTGAATATAAATGGTGTGCCGGAGGATAAAGAAGATAATCCCGGCGGATTAGTGTCTCTAAATAACGATGACGATAACAATAACGGCACTGAAGATAAAGACGAGGCCCCGGTGAACGGCGAAAATAACCTTGTTGCAATTTCCCTTTCTATTTGGCCTTCTAATCTGAATACTGGTGAGATGGAATTGAAAGTAGTTTCGGCGACAGCAGTGCGAATCTGGAGCAGTGCTGATAAGCAAGGGTTGATAATACCGACTGGCGACCCGCTGAGCTGGTCAAAGAAGTGGCCGGTGCAACAAATGCCGCCGGTTCTTTATGTTGAAGGCACCAGTAGCACGGTTGCAAGCTCTGTGGTGCTGCAGTTATCATATTTAGTAGATCAGCAGGCATGTATCGACGGCGATTTAGTCACGTTTACTGTCGTGAAGGTGAACTTAGATGCCAGTCTAAATGAGATAGATGAGGTCAACCCAGGAAAGTATGTCAATGTGAACTGGGATGATGATGACAATGATGGATGGACGCCCAATGATACCCCGCCTAACGGAGTCTATACTGGGGATAAGGATGACTCTGAACTTGAAAATGGCGATAATGACCTTCGGCTCTTTTTAATATCCATTAGCCCAGATGACCTGCCAGCGTATTTTCCTGCTACAAAAGTCTATATCACTTTTCCAAATAAGGTAAAGGTATGGGAAACGAACACTAAAAAGAAATCCGAGTTTGGTCAAATGGTAAGTTCTGAGTTACCATCTGGCAGCGAATTTAAGATTGAAAATTTACCTAAGGAGTGTTATCTTGAAGGGGTCTCCGGCTCCGGAGCCTTTAGAGATGTTGACCTTAAAGCAACGTATGTGCCTTGCGGTGCTAATGACACCGTAAAAGTGACCGTCTTTGAGGTAACTTTGACCGGCCTATTCGGCTTTGGCAACCAGCAAGCAGACTGCTCTGTTAAGCACAGTACATTTGACGGAAGTTCGGATAAGAACGGCAAAATTAGCTGGGACGATGCAAATGCTGATGGAACCAAAGGTGATAATGACACCAACTGTGAGTACTTCCACAACTGTATGGAATGCCAAGGAACAGTTAAACCCTCCGGTGTAACGACTGAGGCAGAGTTCGACTTTGACAGAAAATGTTGGGCGAGGATGTGGGTTAGTCCAGACGGATATGATTGGGACCTAGATCAAGATAAGACCCCATGGTATCCTGACGATTTGAGGGAAGACGACGAGGACAAAACCGTCTCATCTAACGATCACCTATATCAGACTGATGGGCCCGGTCTGCCATGGAATGACCGTCCACCTAACTATGTCTCACATGTAGCCGATTTGAAAGAATGGGTTATGATAAAGATTGACGGGAGTTGGTATCAGTGTTCGAACTATTACAAATGGCACTCTAAGGTCCAGACACAACCCAAAGGTATCACATCGTATATTACCAGAGAGGATATGGCCTACCAGCGATTAGGAAGTGGTTGGATCCAGGTTATTCCACCACAATAAGGAGACGAAAATATGAGGATTTTTCAGATTAGAATATTATTGGTGTCTATCTTCGTAGCAATTATTGTTTTAGGTGTATGGGTAGCGATGTCAACACGCTTTCTGTTTTCTACTGATTCTTCTGGCTCATCTATTCAGGCTTCCAGTATAAATGTTGCCGGTTTGCAGGCAGGAAAACGTGAGGAGCGAGAAAGGACCGCGGAAGTAATTCGCAACGAACACCTGCAACTTATTCGATGTTTGATTAAGCTGTCAGCAAAAGAGGATGACTTTAAATTCTCCTATTATGATTGGCACGACTCCAAGCACTTGGCTATACTCCTGCTCGGTGATATGCGATCTGCCGATTCCGTACCTGTTATGTTGGGCAATCTTGAGTACCGGAACCCACTGGAACTTGCCGGTAGCTACATGGATGTAGGTGGCTGGTATCCTACGGCTGAGGCACTTTCGAAAATAGGAATGCCAGCGGTTGGACCAGTAATTGACAAACTCGGTAGATATAGTGAGCAAGAAAAAGGTCATAGTATTTGCTGCTGGATTATCAGGGAAATCCTCGGACCAAAACTCGGAAAAGTTCGGCTTGAAATGGCGATTGAAGAAACCAAAGACGAGATTGTAAGAAAGAATCTTACAGTGGCACTACCCTATTTCAAAACCGAGCGGGAAAAAGCAGCCGAAGAACGTGCACAGCGAGAGAAAGCCGGTAAACAAGAACCGCTGTCAAAAACCGAAAAATAAGAAAATTCAATTAGACCTGTCAAATAGTCTCATTAGGCTACGGCAGGGCCTTCGCCCTGACGAGTTAAAAAATCCGCAGTTTTTTTACTCTGGTTACGACAAAGCTTTCACGCAAATAAGGCAAATCCGTATAGTTACTATACTTATATAACTCAAACTGGCCTGCAAACATTTTACCGGCGATTCTGCTGTAACGGTTATATCATCGCGATAAAAAGATTGACAGTTGGTCAGGTAACGGATAATTTTAAGAAACGAAAAGTTGTTTGGCCTGCCGAAGGCGGGCTATTTTTGGTTTTAGATAGGAGCCTTTTTCAAGGAGGTGCAAAATGCGGTTATATGCAAATTTGGTTATTGTAGCTATTCTGGCAGGTTTAGTGTCGAGCGGTTTTGGTCAGGACCCCAATAAGCCAACTGTAAGAGTTGCTTCGCCGAATGACGTCAATGCGGCAAGTGCTTTATCTTTTCCTTATGTTGCCCAGATAGCCGGCGACGATGTCTATGTTCGGTCCGGAGCCGGGACGAATTATTACAACTGCGGCAAGCTCAAGAAGGGTGATAGGGTGCAGGTGGTCAGCATTATGTTTAGCTGGTCCCGGGTTGTTCCGCCGGCCGGCAGTTTCTCGTGGATTTCCGCACAGTATGTTGCAATCGACCCGAATAGTCCGGGCGTGGGTATTGTAACCGGCGATAACGTCAGGGTCTATGCCGGCTCGGATGAGGTCAGGCCGATGCATTCCACAAGTCTGCAATTGAAGCTCAACCGTGGTGATAAGGTGAAGCTGCTGGGTGAAGAGAAGGAAAATTACTATAAAATAGTTCCGCCGAGCGGTGCGTATCTGTGGGTAAGCAGCGAATATGTCAAGCCGGTTGCAGCCATCGGAGCAGTAGTGGCGGAAACTTTAGTGAAGGTCGAGCCTAACGATGTTGCCGGAGTTGGTGCGCCGAAGATTTCGGTTGAGGCTGAAAAGCTAAAAGAATATTACGAGTTAGAAAAGCGTCTTAAAGCCGAGCGGGCCAAACCTGTAGAGCAGCAGAGCTATTCGGCTATCAAAAAGGCGCTTGTTGAGATTGCCGGCAATAAGGAGGCCGGCAAGGCATCGCGGTTTGCCCAGTTTACAATCAGGCAGGTAGAGCGGTTTGAATTAGCTGTGGTTGTGGCTAAAGAGGTTAAGCTGCAGGATACACAGTTGGGGCAGACCCGCGAGCGCATAGATAAGATGCGCTCTACCAAGCTGACAAACCTTGAGGAGCTTGGCAAATTTACAGTTATAGGGCAGTTTAGAACTTCAAGTATTTTTGGTGCTGAGCCGCAGTTGAGGCATTACCGTATAACCGATGAGTCGGACAAAACGATTTGTTATGCGTTCGGGATTGGCCAGGCTGCGGCGAAGGATTTTAGTAAACTTATAGGCCATAAGGTTGGTCTTGTTGGAACGCTTGAGGCACATCCGCAGACAGGAAAAGCCCTCGTGAAGTTCACCGAAGTAGTTGAGCTAAAATAATCGGTCTTGCGGGGCGAAGCAAAACTTGTGAATAAAAAAGTCGCGCCGTTATCGGCGCGACTTTTTTATTAGATACAAGCTGTAATCAGCATCAGCAGGAGAGAACCAGTGCTAATCTTTGCCTGGTACTGGAACGACATCATCCGGCGGAGCTTTCACCTCGCCTTTTTCGAAATCTTCCGCGGCCGGTTTGAGGGTCAGGTTATACCACTGGGAGTCTTTCTTCTCAGTAAGGTCCGACCATCTAATCAGTTTACCGGTATAAGTGGAAATTCGGCCCATAATCGCGGTAAGCGTTGATTCGGCGACATTGCGGGCTTCATTGAGGGGCTTTCCCTTAATGATGCTGTCGAGCAGGTCAATATGCTCCTGGCAATAGGGGCCGCCCTGCTCGGGGAAATCGGGGATGTCAATAGTCTTTTGGGATTTGGTTCCGCCATTGCCCCAGGTTATGCCTTCAGTGCCTGCGAAGAACTCTCTGACATCACCGTCGGTGCCGTTAATCTGTCGGCACATACTGTGGATGCGGCAGCCGTCGCCATAGTCGAAGTCAATGCTGTGGAAATCAAACTGGTTGCCGGTCTTGCGGCGGGCACGTCCGCCGAAGCCTAAAGCCGTTACCGGTGGGTGGCCAATGTACCAGTTGGCGATGTCGAGATTGTGAACATGCTGCTCAACAATGTGGTCGCCCGACATCTCGGTGAAGCTGACCCAGTTGCGGACCATATAGTCGGCATCGCTCTCATTCTCTTTGCGCTTCTGATACCACAGAGCGCCGCCGCACCACCATACACAGCCGCCGACGATTTTGCCGATAGCGCCATGCTCGACGGCGTATTGAGTGCGGCGATAACTTCGCTCGTGTCTGCGCTGCGTGCCGGCAACGACGGCTAGGCCCTTTTGTTTTGCAAGCTCGCCTGCCTCGATAACTTTTCGGGCTCCGGGCGGGTCAACGGCAACCGGCTTTTCCATAAAGACGTGCTTTCCGGCCTTAATGGCTGCCTCGAAATGGACAGGTCGGAAATTCGGCGACGTGGCTATCAACACGACGTCGGGGTTGGCTTCAAGGAGCTTTTTATAGCCGTCTCCACCGCCAAAGCATCTTTCCGGCGGGACACCCTTATCCTTGCCGGTGCTCTCGGCCTTGCCTTTGAACCAGTCGGCTGTCGCGACAACCTCAACATTGAGATTGATGTGCTTTGCAGCAGCGAGGCAGTCGTTCAGGGCCCCGTTGCCGCGTCCGCCGCATCCTATCAGCGCCACGCGGATTTTTTCTGTGCCGGCGGCGAAGATGCGGTTGGTCGTCACGGCCATAGCAGCCAGAGATACTGCTGCCGAGGTTTTGATGAAATCTCTACGAGAAACCTCACCAGTTTTTTGAATAGTTTTGTTGTTCATGAATAACTCCTTTCCACTAAAAATTTCTATGCTTTGTCTTGCATTGTATTGTCCGGTATAGATTGCCGTTACGTCGCCGGCACGGCGACGGAACAACCTCTCAGCATAAATCCTTCGACTGCGCTCAGAACACGGCTGGGAGCTAAACGGTTGCCTGCTTCCACTGCTCTTCCAGGAAGCGGAACGCCTTGGGAATTTCAACCTCGGGGTCGCCCTTGCAGCCGCATTCGAGGCTGCAATAATCCTGATAGCCAATCATTTTCAGGCCGCGAAAACCTTCTACGAAGCTCTTCTCATCCTGACCGGGTAGATTTCGCTTGGCGCTGGCAAGATGAACGTGATGGAGATATTTGCCTGCCGAGAGGAACGCGCCCCAGTCGCTTGTTTCTTCGATATTCATATGATAGAAGTCGCCCATCAAACAGATACCCGGGTGCTTTACATCACGGCAGATTGCGGCGGCATCGGCTAACTGACGCAGGAAGAAGGCCTCACCACGGTTGAGCGGCTCCATCAAAATTCGTGTACCGCATTGGACGGCGTGCTCGCCGAGGTCCGGCAGCATATCCACGAGAATCTTTCGGCCTTCTTTGTTGTCAAGAGTTGTCTGGTTATTGAATGCGGGAACAACTATCAGGCCGGTTGATTGTAGCTCACCTGCTGCTGCGAGGATTTCCTTGATGGTTCTGACGGCCTCATCGCGTTCGGCGGGGTCGTGTGAAATAGGGGCGCCTGAGTAACCGGCGCATATAGCGCTTATCTTGACGTTTGTGCCTTTGATTGCTTCCTTGATGTTTTTTACTCTGCCGGCGAGTCCGCCGCCGCCGACTTCGAGGCCTGTGCCGCCCCATTTCTCTAACTTGGCAACTTTTTCCTGCAGACTGTCACCCGGTATGCGGCCATCCTGGCTGCCGAGCTTCAGGACGCCCTGTTTAGGTTTTGGGGCAGTTTCCTGGGCGGCTGAAAGGCCAACTCTATAAGTAGCGGCAACTGCCGCTGCGCCAATTACAGATTTGATAAGGGTGCGTCGGTCCATAAAATCACAGGTGGAAATTCTATCAGGATTCTTTTGCTGGTATTTCATTTTTTGGCTCCTAAGTAATTTACATATACTTTGTCATATTGTGCATTTTCCTTATTTTTAGCTATCCTCATAAATGCCAGGGAGACCGCAACGGTCTGGCTAAAAGACGATTTGCCTGGTCATCATCGATGAATTTTTCAGCAACTGGGTCCCATTTGAGCTTGCGATTCAGCCGAACCGCAATTTCTGCAATCAGGCCAAGATAAGAGGCCTTGTGGCCGGCTTCAACATCAGATACCGGGTCCCGGCGAGAGCGGACGCATTGCAGGAAATCGCTGTGGTGGCTGGTGGATTCGTGGAGGTGAATTTCATCTGGCTTGAGTTTAACACCCAGCAGCGATGCCGGCTCCGCCCAGATTCCTGCGCGGTCAACATAGACCCAGCCCTTGTCACCCTCGAAGGTGCAGCCGATTTTATTCGGATTGCCGGTGTCCGAGTAGGTCATTTTCAGACCGCTTGCGTATGTGAACTGTCCCTGCCAGTCGTTGATATTGTCGGTAAGGCCGTCGTTGCGGTAACTGCCCTTAAATTCAAGCTCGAACGGCTGGCTGGTTACGGCAGGGCAGCCCCAGTTGGCGATGTCGAGGTGGTGGACGCCCCAGTTGACGATAAAGCCCGCCGAATAGTCCCATATCAGATACCAGTCCGGCCAGGCGAGGCGACCGCCGTTGTATGGTTTCATAGTGGCCGGGCCGATATACATATCGTAGTCAAACCCCGGCGGAATCGGCTCCTCGGTTGGAGGTTTGAGGTATGTTCTCTTATATTCGGGGCCTGGTGCGCCAACCTTGACCGTATGGATTTTGCCGACGTAGCCGTTAATCGCCAGCTCGCAGGCAAAGCGGAATTTGCGGTCCGAGCGCTGCTGGGTTCCTGTCTGGAAGACCCGGCCATACCTTCGCACTGCATCGCGGATTGCCTGACCTTCGGCTACGGAGACGCCTAACGGTTTTTCGCAATACATATCTTTGCCGGCGCGGGCGGCTGCGACATCGATTACGGCGTGCCAATGGTCCTGTGTGGTAATTACGACCGCATCGATGTCTTTGCGGGCAAGGACTTCACGAAAGTCGTTGTATGCAGCGCATCCTTTGTCGTCGTAGTGTTTATCAACAATGTCTTTAGCTTTTTGTCGGCGGTCTTCAACTACGTCGCAAACGGCGACTACCCGCGCCTCCCTGCATCCTAAAAATGCCTGCATGTTGCCGGTGCCCTGGCCCCCCACGCCGATAGAACCGAGAACAATGCGTTCGCTCGCGGCTGGACCTTCTTGACCCAGAGCTGCCGAACGGACTATGTATGGGAAAGCCGCCACGCCCGCGGCTGCCTCTGAAGATTTTTTAAGAAACTGCCGCCGGTTGATTTTTTCTTGCGACATAGATAGCTTCCTTCAAGTAACAGCGTCCAGCGTTTAGCATTCAGTTGCTATACGCCATACGCTAAATTCTTATTTCTTAAATGGTGTCCATTTTTGCTTGCTCTTGCTGCTGGCCAGGACGGTCTCGATAAAGAGCATACCCCGCAGGCCATCGTCAACGTTCGGGAAGTCGGTTACGATTGGGTCTGGCTTTCTGCCTTCCAGATGGGCACGCAAGGTGTCGGCAAAGTTGCAGTAGGTATTGGCAAAGGCTTCGAGGAAGGCCTCGGGATGGCCGGACGGCAGACGTGTGGCACGGGCAGCGGCAGGACTTTTAGCTCCTACATAACCATTTCCGCGACGCCAGACCTGCAGCGCACCATCAGGCTCTTTGACGTAGAGGTGGTTGGGGTGCTCCTGGTGCCATTCGAGACTTTTCTTTTCGCCATAGACCCAGATGGCGAGGTTGTTTTCTTCGCCTATGGAAATCTGGCTTGCGTGGAGGATTCCTTTTGCGCCGTTATTGAATTGCAGCAGGCAGTTGCCGTCATCATCGAGGGCTCTGCCTTTGACAAAAATTGTCAGGTCTGCACAGATTTGGGTAATCTTAAGTCCGGTGATGTATTCCGAGAGGTTCTCGGCGTGCGTGCCGATGTCACCCATACAGCCGGCGCCGCCGCTTTGTTTGGGGTCGGTTCGCCAGGAGGCCTGCATATGTCCGGTTCTTTCGAGCGGGGTGGCCAGCCAGCCCTGTGGATACTGAACAATAATCTTTCGGATTTCACCGAGCTCACCGCCTCTGGCTAGGTCTCTGGCGAGTTTGACCATCGGGTATCCGGTATAGTTGTGCATCAGTCCGAACACCAGCCCTGAAGACTTAACGAGCTTTTGAAGGGCCTTTGCTTCCTTGACGTTAAATGTCATTGGCTTTTCACACATTATGTGGAAGCCGGCCTTGAGGAAATCACGGGCGATTGGGAAGTGCCAGTTGTTCGGCGTAGTAATCGATACGAAGTCAATTCTTTCATCCTTCGGCAGCTTGCGCTCGCCCTCAATCATTTCCTTGTAGGTGCCATAGACGCGTCCGAGGTCAAGATAGAGCTGCTTACCCATTTGCAGGGATTTTTCGGGGTTGATGTCGAATGCTCCCGCAACCAGCTCGATTTGGCCGTCCATACGGGATGCTTTGCGATGGACATCACCGATGAAGGCACCTGGTCCGCCGCCGACCATACCCATTTTCAACTTTCGTTCAAGTTTCATACCTGCGCTCCTTTCAAAAAAGACGTTTGCGCTTTTGTAATTATTGTTTTAGCCACGAACTAAAAACGAATTTATTTAGCTCCTAACACCGCTCTCTCACAAAACATCCTTGAAATTATAGAGATTTGGAATGGCAAAGCAACCTAAAAAAATGTCTTTTTTTACTTATTGCAGGCCGAAACAAGGGAGCTATCTTTTTTGATAGATTTGCCATAAGTCAAAGCGGCCACAAATATAAGAATCGAGAAAGTCTGGATTGACAACTGCCGGACAATGGTTTAAAAGGACTGACGGCAGACTATGGATACCGATATAAGTCCAATTTCCACTGATTTATACTTTATTCCTGTTCAAACGAGGATTCCGCTCAAGTTTGGGCCTGAGACGCTTGTCTCGGTTATATGCGCTCGAGCCTGCGTGACGGTTGCCGATAAGCGCGGGCGAAAGGCACAGGGATGGGGCGAAACGCCGCTGAGCGTCCAGTGGGCCTGGCCAAGCACAGCATCCTACCATGAAAGATGCGAGGCGATGCAGCTTTTCTGCCGTATGCTTGCTGAGGCGTGGGCCAACTTTGAACATTATGGCCACCCCATTGAATTGGGAAGCGACTTTATTGAATCGGTCCTGCCCGGGCTTTTAGACAAGCTCAATAAACAATGGGGCAAGTGGAGGGGGCCAATGCCGTATCTGGCAGCTCTGGTCTGCTGCTCGTTGTTTGATATTGCGCTGCACGATGCGTATGGTCAGCTTCTTGGGCTGGATGTGTATTCCACATACAATAAAAAATTTATGAATCGGGATTTGTCTGATTTTCTTAAGCCTGCTGAAGGATTCAAATTTTCGTTTGCCGACAAATATCCTGCTGATTTTTTGAATTTTCCGAGGGCTCAAAGTTTATCGGCCTGGCATCTTGTTGGTGGCAAGGATTTATTAGATGCTTATGAGCTGACGGGAACGGAACCGGATGACGGGTATCCGGTATTGCTACCGGACTGGATTAAGCGAGATGGCCTTAAATGCCTGAAAGTAAAATTACGCGGCGATAATGCTGTCTGGGATTATGAGCGACTGGTCAAAGTCGGCAAAATAGCGATTGAGAACGGTGTTTTGTGGCTGAGCAGTGATTTTAATTGCACGGTTACTGAGCCGGCTTATGTTAATGAGATTCTGGATAGGCTGATGAAAGAGTATTCCCGCATTTATCAGATGATTTTGTATGTGGAGCAGCCGTTTCCTTATGAGCTGGAGAAAAATCAGATTGATGTTCACAGCGTATCGGCACGTAAGCCGCTTTTTATGGACGAAAGCGCCCACGACTGGAAATTGGTCAGGCTCGGTCGCAGTCTGGGCTGGACGGGAGTGGCGCTAAAAACCTGTAAGACCCAGACCGG
>CAYWXK010000070.1:0-13512 GCA_964462515.1 uncultured Pirellulales bacterium | reverse complement strand
GGCATTTTAATACTTGCAGATTTATTCGCCGTTACTTACCACCGGCACAATGCCAGGTGGGGTTATGTGCTGCGTTTGCTTATCCCTTCTTTGGTCGGCATCGTGGCGGGATATTTCGGGATGAAGGTCATAAGCGACCGGCAGCTTAAGCCGATTATCGGAGGGCTTGTGCTGGTGATGTTAGCAGTCAATTATTGGCGGACAGCGACTAAAGGCAAAGATGCGCCGGTTCCAACAAAGTGGTGGTTTGCAGGCGGGCTTGGGTTCTTGGCCGGGCTTACAACAATGATGGCTAATGCGGCCGGGCCAATTACAACTATTTATCTGTTGGCGATGAGGCTGCCTAAAGTCGAATTCGTGGGGACGGCTGCGTGGTTCTTTTTCGTTATTAACTGGCTAAAAGTCCCCTTCAGCGTAAGTCTGGATGTGATGACCAAAGAGTCGCTTAAGCTTAACCTGCTGATGTTGCCCTTTATTGCCGCCGGGTCGGTTATGGGGATATTTTTTCTAAAGCGAATTCCGCAAAAGGCGTTTAGTGCTGTTGTGCAGCTCCTGGCCGCTGCGGCAGCTATCAAACTTTTGTTTTAGATATGCAATTTCAATCGGGCAAACCGGTAGAGCAAAATTGGTTTGCAAAAGTGTGCTTTGTAGGCGATTATTATGGTTATGCGTAGCCGCGAGAATAAGGACAGGTTTGCCAAGGTTCGGGAACGAATGCTCGAACAGGACCTGATGGGACGTGATATAACCAACCTGCGGGTCCTGAAGGTGATGAGTGAGATTCCCAGAGAAGAATTTATACCGGATACATACAAATCGCAGGCGTATGCCGACGGCCCGGTGCCTATCGGCCTGGACCAGACCATTTCTCAGCCATATATCGTGGCCTTAATGACCCAGGAGCTGCGGGTCAATAATGATTGTGAGGTTCTGGAGATTGGCACCGGCAGCGGGTATCAAACTGCTGTGCTCAGTTCGCTGGCAAAAAAAGTCTATACAATAGAAAGATTCGACCAGTTATCGGAGTCGGCACGGGCGGTTTTAGCCGGACTGGGCATAAAAAATGTTGAGTTTTATGTTGGCGACGGCAGTTGCGGCTGGCCCAAGGAGAGGTGCTTTAACAGGATTATGGTTACTGCTGCCGTGCCAAGGATGCCGCAGCCGCTGCTAAAACAGCTTGCCGATGGCGGCCTGATAGTTGCACCGGTCGGCTATGAAGGTGTGCAGGAGCTGATACTTGGCGAAAAAAAGAAAGATGCGCTCATCCAGAAAGTAATTTGTGACGTCCGCTTCGTCAAACTGCTCGGCCTATACGGCTTTGAGGAATAAAAGATTTTGAAATCCGAAATTCAAAAATCGAGTATCGAGAATCTCCGCAGGACGCCTAACGGCGGAGTATCGAAATTCGAAATCACCCTATCGACGCCGGTCCAATTTCTGAAGGGCGTTGGGCCGGTCAGGGCAGAGGCGTTTAGTGAGCTGGGGGTGCGCACTGTCGGGGATTTATTAGAGTATTTTCCCCGCGACTGGGTATTTGTGCCGCAGGCAATAAAGATAAACCAGATGCGGCCAGGCCAGACGGTTACCGTTGTCGGTATGGTCGAGTCAACAGATTATCAAAGCTATCGCCGGCCGCCGATATTTGAAGCGATAATCAGCGATGAGACCGCTATATGCAGGATTATTTGGTTTCACGGGGGATTTCTGCGCAATCAATTAAATCCCGGGCAGATAATAATGGCCTCCGGCAAGGCGAGCTTATACAGGCATCAACTGCAATTAACCAACCCGAAGTTTCTAATACTGGATGAAAAACATCCACAAGCTGCCAGGTATTTTAGCGGCGGAGTTTATTCTGCCAGCGCCAAACTCGGCAGCAGGCAAATCAAAGGGATAATCGCACCGCTGCTCGGTAATCTAAACGAGCTTGTGCCGGAGTTCTACGGCGAAGATTTTCTAAAAAAAGCACAGCTTATTAGTAGAAAGGATGCCTTCGCCTGGATACATTTGCCGCCGGACGAAGAGAAACTTGCCTGCGCAAAACGCAGGCTAAAGTATGATGAACTATTCTTGATGCAGTTGGGCTTGGCGCTTCGCCGATACCGGGCACATCACCTTTGCGAGGCGGTCCAGTGTGTTTGCACGGACGAGATTGACCGGCGAATAAGAAGGCGTTTCCCATTTTTGCTTACCGAAGACCAAAATATTGCCATAGTTGAAATTGTTGAGGATATGAGCAAATCGAAACCAATGAATCGGCTGCTTCAAGGGGATGTTGGGTCAGGCAAAACGGTGGTGGCACTGTATGCGGCCCTACTGGCCATCGCCAACAAAACACAGGCAGCAATTATGGCGCCTACGGAGATTCTGGCCAGCCAGCACTTTTTGAGCATCGAAAGATATTTGAAAAATAGCAAGGTAAGAAGGGTGCTGGTAACAGGAGGGATAACCGGCAAGCAAAGGACGCAGCTTATAGACCAAATCGCGCAGGGAGCGGTTGATATTGTTGTCGGAACTGTGGCGCTATTGCAGGAAGATATAGAATTTCACAAATTAGGACTTGTTATAATCGATGAGCAGCACAAATTTGGAGTTGCGCAGAAGGCACAATTGCGAAAGCAAGCCGCTCCGCACTGTCTTGTTATGACAGCAACTCCTATTCCTCGAACTCTGGCGATGACGGCGTTTGGAGACCTGGATGTTTCTATCATCAAACATTCCCCGCCGGGCAGAGGCACCGTTATCACACGCTGGGTTGACCGCAATAACCGCCAGAAGGCATACGAATTTATCCGTGAACGCCTCAAGGCAAAAAAACAGGCGTATTTTGTGTATCCGCGGATTACAAAAGATGAGGAAAACGCCGTCCTCAAGGCAGCAACCGCTGAATGGAAGTATCTATCCACGATAGTCTTCCCGGAGTTCACCGTTGAGCTTCTGCACGGCCAGATGGCTGGAGCAAAAAAACAGCGGATTATGGGTGAGTTTCGCAGAGGCAAAATCGATGTGCTGGTCTCTACCGTGGTGGTAGAAGTGGGGCTGGATGTGCCGAACGCAACGATAATGGTCATTGAAGGTGCAGATAGGTTTGGTCTTGCACAACTGCATCAGTTGCGGGGACGAATCGGAAGGGCTGAAGCTAAATCGTATTGTCTTTTATTTACGGAGACAGAGAACGAAGCCGCCAAAAGCAGGCTCGAAATAATGACAAGAACAAACGATGGCTTCGAGATAGCTGAGTTCGATTTGCGATTGCGGGGGCCGGGAGAGATGTTCAGCACCCGCCAGCACGGGTTGCCCGACCTGAAACTTGCAAATATCGTAGATGATTTTGAGCTTCTGGCTATGGCAAGGAGAAACGCATTTGAGCTGGTCTCACAAGACCCTCTGCTGATAAAACCGGAGCACAAAAATATTCGGCTGGCGCTATTGGATAAGTTCGGCGATTCGCTGGGACTGGTAGATGTAGCTTAGAGCATAGCTTTTACCATAATCCGGATTTGCACAGAATATCCAAAAGAGGCTGCAAATTGTGAAACTCTGGAATTTTTGAAAGGGACTATGGAGCTTAGAGGGTAATTGTAGTAAGCCTTTCATTATAATTTACTTACATTCGACTCTATTGTTGAATTTTCTGGATTTTTTTGGCTTGAGGTAAATTTTCCTTGACATTTTTGTCCCTTGCGGTTATGCTAACTTTTAGTTTAAGAAGAGTGGTGAGAAAGCTTTCCTTCGCTTCCTGCCAGGCTTTCCTCACACAGAATAGTTATTCTCTAAACGACAAGAGTGCATAGAAAATAGTGCCAATGATAGCTCGCTCGTGTGACAAAAACGGGAGAAACAATCATCTTTATTGTCAAATATCCTTATTAGGAGGATGAAAAATGGGAAAGCAAGTCAGCTTTATTTTTGCAACGGTAGTGGTTATCGTGTCTCCGATTCTTGCAGTATTGCCGGAGGGGTCCAATAGCACTATTCGTTCGATAAGCAGCCAGGGCCTCATAATCCCGCCACCCACTGCCGGCGCACTTATAAATGCCCCAGCTTACTTACCAGGCGAGAGCAACCAGAATCTGATAACCGCGGCGGAGGTCGGCAGGGCATTGCAGCAGTTTATTTCGCAGGCAGGCCAGGGATGGATTATCCGATGTAACCCAATTACGGGCGCCCTCAATTTGATTGCCGGCCGGGCGATGGCTTTGCAGGGCGTAAAAAATCTCACAAAGGAAAATGTGGAGACCGCATGCCTTGATTTTGTAGCTGCCAACGCAAACTTGCTGAGGGTTCAGCCAGGTCAGCTCCGGCTGACTAATAAAATAAACGCCGGGGGACGATGGTTCGTAACCTTCCAACAGGTGCACAAGGGCATCTCTGTTTTGGGTGGGCGGCTGACCACCTCCTTCACCAGGGACGACCGCCTGATTATGCTAACTTCGGACATATACCCGGACATAGCAGCAGAGACAAAACCGACAATAGATAAGGAAAAGGCAGCGCGCATCGCTTTAGATGACTGTGGACGCACACCAGATGGCCGCCGGATTAGCGCTGTGCAACTGTGTATTGTGCCCTTCCGCCAGCCGGACGGCTTCAATTATATCCTGTGCTGGAAACTGTATGTCTTCCAGCCGGCAGCCCATAAGAAATGGCAATACCTTGTTGATGCCGCCAATGGCAAAATAATCAGCAAATTAAATGTTTTGGTGTATCAAAATGTGACCGGCACCGTTCAGGGCGAGTACAAGCCTGAGTTTGCCAGTGATTCCAGCATAGTAGCTACTTTCCCCTATGAAGATGTTAGTGGCCAGGGCACCGAGGTCGTCATCGCATCGTGGAACTTCGACACTAACCCGGGTTGGACAACAGAAGGTCAGTGGACCTTTGGACAGGCTGTCGGAGGCGGCAGCTCCTGTGGCGACCCCGTTTCGGCCTACACCGGCACCAACATTTACGGGTATAACATAGGAGGCGACTACGCGAACTTTATACCGGCGTATTACTTGACGACGGGGACCATCAACTGTTCTGCTTACGAGAATGTGCATCTAAAGTTTATGCGTTGGTTAGGGGTAGAGTATGGATATTTTGACCAAGCCTCTGTCGAGGTATCCAATGATGGATTCAACTGGGTAACTGTATGGCAGAACCCAACAAGCTCGGTGCTGTGCGATACACAGTGGGCCAGCGTCACTTACGACATCTCAGCCATCGCTGCCGGACAACCCACGGTATATGTTCGATGGGCTATGGGACCTGCCGACGATATCGTGACTTATCCGGGCTGGAGCATCGACGATGTCAAAATCGTGTCAATCTTAGGAGGGACCAATACTGTCCAAACGCAAGCGAATGGGACCTATAGCGTTGTGCTGCCCCGGCAGCCGAGCATCCTCTTCCCGTGCAGCATCATATCTGAGCTTAAGGGGCTTTATTGCGACATCAATTATGCCTGCGGCTCAGATGCGCAATTCAAGCAGTTATTGATATCCCCTGAGCAGGTGGTGGATTTCACCTGGAACAGCTCCCTGTATAACGCAATTGCAGAATCGAGTGTATATTGGCACGTTAATTATATCCATAACTACTATTTGGCGATGGACCCCAGTCTCTCGGAATCTTCGCCTTATTCTTATCCTGCGGGCTTAAACTACCCAATGCCGGTGACAGTGCAGGAGGGCTGCGCGAATGGCTATTGTAATGCTTACTGGGACGGCGAAGGTCTGACATTCGGCGCACGCAGCCAGTCCTGCGATGATTTTGCTCTTTATTCAGAGGTGGTTTACCACGAATACACCCACGGAGTAACAGAAAAAATCTATGATGGCATTACCTTTCCTTACGCTATGGAACAGGGCGCTATGAACGAGGCGTGGAGCGACTACTTCGGATGTATTCTCAGCCCGAGTCAAAATCCCTTCGTGGGCGATGGGGGGCTTATATTCGGTTCTCCCAATGGTTTCCGCACATTAGAAAATTCCTATCGGCGAGACACGGATTGGTATAACGAGGTTCACGAAGACAGTCAGATGTTCAGCGCCGGCCTCTGGGAGGTGCGGAAGATGCTCGAAAACGAAATCGGTGCAGATGCCTGGGACCAAATGGTGCATTTTGCCCGCTACGCCTACCCGCAGTCCTTTGAAGAATACCTTCTGGCTATCCTGCTCGAAGATGATATTCGCTACGGCGATAACAATCTAAGCAACGGGACCCCCCACGCAGAGGTAATTTTTACTGAATTTGGTTACCACGGCATCGGTGGAATGCAATACGCTGCACCGAGTGTTGTGGTTGATGACGCCCAAGGAAATGCTAACGGCAAACTCGAACCCGGTGAAATGGTTAATCTGTCACTTACACTAACTAACGGCTGGGCTAATGCAACCAACGTCACCGCCAATATAAATAGCAACGACCCGCTTGTGAACATTATTAAGGGCAGCGCTAACTTTCCCTCAGCTAATTATGGTGGTCAGGTCAACAATGCAGCCGACCCATTCATCATCTCGCTCGACGCCGGCTGCCCGGAGACGTACACCATTAACTTCATACTGGATATAGACGCCGATGGCCCCTACAGTTACTCGCGAAGATGCTTACTGACTTACTTTGTTGCCATAGACCAGTCAGGCTATGGGGACGGACAGGCTGATGGGTTCTTAGGCTGGGGAGGCAGCGGCGGTGGACTGGCTGTTCGCATGACACCACAGAGCTATCCATACTATCCGTCAATAGTGCGGCTATTCCCGTCCCCATACGGGAATTCCACGATTACCGTCAAAGTGTGGGACGATGATGGACCCCGCGGCACGCCAGGCAGGGTGTTAGGCAGTGTCAGCGTTGATGTACCCGCCACGAACGACTGGTTCGAGGTCGATATGTCCTCCCTCGACCTGAAAATTAATAGCGGCAGCTTTTATGTAGGATGGCTCGAGGGTGATACTGTATATTACAACGGCGTTGACAATGACCCACCTTACTATGGGCGCTCATGGGTTTATTCTCCTTACTCTGGGGCGTGGAACTCTTTTGAATACTATGGAATACTGGCCAACTTGATGATTCAAGTTCGTGAATGTTCCATCGCTAACAGAACAATTCAGAACCTAACTACGGGGGAGATATATTGTTGTATTCAGTCTGCCATTAACGAAGCCGAAAACGGCGATGAAATAGTAATCGACAGGGGAACTTATTATGGAAACATCGATTTCAAAGGCAAAAACCTGGTGGTCAGGTCAACAAACCCCGAGGATTCTGCAATCGTGGCAGCCACTGTTATCATGGGCGGCAATCGAGTTGTAACCTTCTCGAGCGGCGAGGATGCTAACTGCGTGCTGACCGGCCTTACCATTACCGGCGGAAACAGGGGTATATACTGCGACAACAATTCTTCTCCCAAAATTACAAATTGTGTCATTGCTGAAAATAGAGATGAGGGCATTTACGCTTACAAGAGCGATCTTACACTGGCCAACTGCATACTTGCCAACAACGGCGGCGCAGGTTGTGCCGCGGACGGCGAGAACAAGCCAGGCGGCCAGAGCAAGCCATCAATCACCAATTGCACCTTTGTCGCAAATCAAGATAGCGGTATCAAGCTGAACAAAGCCGCTGCAACGGTTGATAACTGCGTGCTCTGGGGTAATTTGCCTATGCAAATTTCACGCTCCATTTTGTTTAGCACTATCAAACTCAATTATAGCGATATTCAGGGAAGCTGGGTGGGTGGCCAGGGCAACATAAACGTTGACCCGTGTTTTGTGGATGCCAATAATGGCGACTACCATTTGAAAAGCGAAGGCTGGCGATGGGACACAACCCGCAAAGTTTGGACGTGGGATGACGTTACCAGTAGATGCATCGACGCAGGTAATCCCGGCTCATCATTGGCTAAAGAGCCGACCAGTGTGCCGCCGGACCCGTCTAATACCTGGGGCAAAAACCTACGCATTGATATGGGGGCCTTTGGCGGCTCTACCGAAGCGAGTATGCCGCCTCAGAGGTGGGCTATCTTGGCAGACCTAACCAACGACGGGCTAATAGATTTATATGACCTTGCAGATTGGGCAGAAGATTGGTTGGATAGCGATTACGACCAGCCCGGAGATTTAGATAGAAATGGCATCGTCGATATGACAGATTTCGCCCTTCTTGCAGAGGAGTGGTTTGCCCGGACAAACTGGCATAATTGACCCGCCGAGGCCGCATTAAAAGGCCTCTAATAGCGAAGAAAATTTTTGCTACCAAATAGATGCTCGAAGCCGTATAATTGCACCGCTATGGAGCGTGCTGTTTATAGGATTATCGATGCCAATTTCAATCGTGCCCGTGAGGCAATTCGAGTAATAGAAGATTTTTGCAGATTCGCCTTAAATTCAGCGCCACTTTTTGAAAGAGCCAGGCAGCTTCGGCACCAGCTTTCAGCAGCTATCGGCAAGCTTGATGCCGGCCAACTCATCTCAAGTAGAGATACTTTCAGTGACGTCGGTGCCGGCAAACCGATTGACGAAAAGCTGTCGCGTAATAGTCTAAATGACTGTGTTACTGCCGGCTGCAAACGCCTGACCGAGGCGCTGCGAACTTTAGGCGAGATGTCGCAAATACAAAATCGCCCGGTAGCCGAAACAATTGAGAAATTGCGATTTGACGCTTACACACTTGAAAAGGATATTGTCCTTATAGGTGTGCCGACAGAGAAATTCAAGAAGGTGGGGTTGTATGTAGTAATCACCAGTAACTTGCCTGCGGATATTTTTTCTTTAGCAGGCAAATGTGCTGCCGGCGGCGCCGATTGCATCCAACTGCGGGCCAAGAATATCGACGATGACAAATTCTTTGCTACTGCTGTCGAATTCGTCCATATATGTAAAGATGCCGGCGTTCTAAGCATAATAAACGACCGAGTCGATATAGCAGTCGCTGCCGGTGCCGATGGTGTCCATCTTGGACAGAATGATTTGCCTGTCCAACAAGCTCATAAGCTCGGGCTTTCGCCATTGATTATCGGCAAGAGCACACATTCGCTCAAGGAGCTTTTGGCTGCCTGCAAAGAATCTCCTACATACGTTAGTCTTGGCCCTGTCTTTGCCAGTCCGACAAAGCCGGACCTTAAAGTTGCAGGGCTGGATTATGTCAGGCAGGCAACAAAAAAACTTGCCGACACCGGCATTGCCAACGTCGCTATCGGCGGCATAACATTAGAGAATATCCAAGAGGCTTTAGATGCCGGCGCTACAGCAGTTGCCATTTGCTCCGCAGTAACTAAGTCAGCCGACCCGGCAAGACTTTGCCAAAATCTAAAAGAGAAAATCAGCACAGGGAAAAACAAAAAATAAAATGAAAAAATCGAAAATACAATGCAAGATTCGAAAACTTGTCAGCCTTACGTTTTGCGCTTTAAGCTTTGTATTTTCTGCGGCTGTTTTTGCCAACAATCAGTTGCCTGACAAGCCGCCGGGAAAATTTTTCCCATTGGAGGCGAAAGACCATAAAAACACCGATTCATTCAAGTGGGGCCAGCCAGTTGTTGGAACAACATATTTCTACTGGTATGACATCGACACAAAAAGTCACATTATCGACCACGATGGCACAGACGCCCTGACGACTCATCCCGCCGATATGAATGACCTTAGTTTTAAGCGTGCCTCCTGGCACAAAACGCAATTGTTGGATATGATTGAAGCAGGCATCGATTTTTTGATGCCGGTTTACTGGGGCGTGCCGGGAAAATATGATGGGTGGAGTTTTGTGGGACTGCCGCCTCTTGTTGAAGCACACGATGCTTTGCAGAAGGACGGTCTGGAACCGCCAGCAATCGGCTTATTCTACGATACATCAATCCTCTCGTGGAACGGCTTCAACACGAATGGCAGCAGCTACCACGTCGATTTGACAACGGATTTGGGAAAGGAGTGGTTCTACACAGCGATACGCGACTTCTTCAGTCTGATTCCTCCCTCAAAATGGGCCCGCGTGGACGGCAGGCCGATTATTTTTATATACGAGGCGGCCTTTGCCAAAAAGCAGGACCCGAACCAGTTTGCATACACTAAACGCAGATTCAAGAGAGACTACGGCGTGGAGCCATTTATCGTAAAATCCCCCAACTGGATAGGCGAAACCGATGCGGTATATTCCTGGGGCGGTGCGGTAAATGGCCCGCTTATCTACAAATATGTTGTTGCTCTTGGCCCCGGATACGACCATAGCGCCGTGCCGGATAGAACTCCGCTCATTGTTAAGCGGCTCGACGGAAAAACCTACATCGAGCGGTGGCTGAAGGTGCTGCAATTAAAAAGTGAAAATAGGCCCTGGATAGTGCACGTAGAGACCTGGAGCGAATGGCACGAAGGCACCGACATAGCCGCCTCTCGCGAATATGGCCGAACATATATCGTTTTGACTCGATTGTTCTCCGATATGTGGCGGACGAAAACACAAATTCGGCTGCCATCATCGTATCTGGATGGAAATTCTGTTAGCTGGATGCCGGGACAACTTAAAGGCATTACGCTTGCTGATGGCGGCGACGGTATGTGGAAGAAAGCAAAGTTCGATGATGTCGAAGCTATTGTTTCGGCACCAAACCCGCATTCAGACAACCGCTATCTTTATTTTAATGTCGATGATGCCTTTGCATACGAGCTATTTGACCGGACAGTTTCTGTGTCCGTAACATATCGAGATGCAGGTTGCTCGTCTTTCCTGCTGGAATACGACAGCAGCAATCCGCAAGCTGGTCTATATGAAGGCGCCTTCCGTCCTGCCTGCTGCGCCAGTGCGTCAGCACGGCGAGTTGGCAACGTTACTATTTCAGAAACCGGCAAGTGGAAGACAGCCGAATTTGCTCTGTCGCAGTGCCGTTTTATGAACCGCTGCAACGGCGCCGACTTTCGTATCTCTGTCGTTGACGGCAATTTGGAACTGGCGATAAGTAAGGTAGAGCTTAAAAAGATAAAATAATCCGATAAGTAACATAAAATGAAAGCCTACATAAAGTTAATTGCTGCAGGATTAGTGATTCTAATTTCGAATAATATCGTTTTGGGGACGAATGTCCCTTCTTTTGAAGAAGAAGATAACGTGAAAGGACGACAGGAGTGGGAAGTTCGGAGAGCTTTGTCTGAAAAACTCATCTTCTGGCTATCGGATGCAAATGGTCTTGCTGGCGAGGAGTGTGATAAATTAGTTGATTCACTCTTGGCACTCCCTGAACCGAGTATCAAGGCATATTTCGTTGCCGCCCAGGTTACTTACATCCGGGGAAAACCCCAGAAAGCGATTTCGATATTGGAAGACCTTATCAGTAAACATCCTGACAAACCGGCTGAAGTGATGCAGATTCCTGTCAGGGTCGTTGCCCGGTTTTGGATTGGAACCATAGCAAGGCATTCGGGAGATATGACAAAGGCAAAGAACATCTACCAGACAATACTGGAGAACCTTGAAGGTCTGAAAGGAAAAACCAATTTGGCAATGATTTGTAACCTATATCTATCTGAGATAGAGTCCAAGCATATGAAGAGAAATGACCTGGCTATGGAGAGGCTCGAAGAGATAAAGCAATTGGAAAGACCAGCAGGACACAGGGGTGAACAATACGAAATATATAAGAATTGGGCAGAGTATCAATACACCAGGATATCAAAAGGCAAGAGTCAGGCCACTCAACAGTTGGTGCCATACGGTGAAATACAGTCAGCACCTACGGTAGCAGCAACTCAACTTAACCTTTGCGGAATGAGCAAGATAACTGGCGACTACAGAGCAGATTATAAATACAGGACTCTGGAAGGAGATATTATTACACGGACGTTATTTGGCCGCTTCAGAAACAATACAATAAGCGCGGTCGATTGGAGTTTGGTGACATTCGTATATGGGTATGGTTATGCGTGCGAAGCCAAATATGCTCAGATGGCGACGTTCGTAAATGAGCCTGGTCATGCGTGCGAAGTCCAACTTTCTCAGAAAAAAGAAGAGTATTACCTTGAGGCAGAGAAATATTTGTCGGCTCTTTTTGATGACGATTCATTTTTTTCACCTGTGGCGGGGCTTTATCTCGCTCTGTGTAAGAAGGCACAAGATAAAACCGTCGAGGCAGAAAGCATCCTCGAAAAGGTAAGAACCAAATATCCCGGTTATGATTCTGCTGTTACCAAACTTAGAGAATCGTGGGAAAAACAAACGAAGGAGAATACAAAAAATGATTAAACCAAAACATCCAAGACGAATTGCCATAACAGGTCTATTATTGTTAATAACTGTAAATTGCCAGGGGCAATCATTGTGGGATTTAGCGAAAGAAAATAAGGAGCTTCTAAAAATTTCCACTCTTTTTACGGCACAAAACGTCAAAGACCTTTTATCGAACGATGAAGGTATAAATAGCGCTATGGACTGGTGCAAAAAGACCGCTGTTACACACGCCTTCATCGAATCCTATCGAGACGGCTACACCGCTGAGAGAAAAACTCTCGAACACGCACGTGACCGGTTCAAGGCCGAAGGATTTGAGGTCTCAGGCTGCATCACCACAACAGGTATCGGGAAGAGGTCAACCGGCTGGAACGGTATCTCCTGCTATACCGACCAGCCAACACAACAGCAGCTCCAGAAAATCTTTGAATACACCGCATCGATGTTCGACGAGATTATGATTGACGATTTTCTATTTATCGATTGTAAATGCGATGAATGTGAAAAGGCTCGCGGCCAAAACTCGTGGGTAGATTATCGCTGCGACCTTATGGTAAAAATGAGCCGGGACAGGATTCTCAAACCCGCAAAGGCGGTTAATCCCAATATCAAAATTATAATCAAATACCCTCAATGGTATGATGATTTCCATAATCGCGGCTATGAAGTCATACGCCAATCAGCAGACTTTGATAAAATCTGGGTCGGCACGGAAACACGGGATTATACCGACAAGCGCTGGGGCGGAAAGGTCCAGTATGAGGCCTATTACATTATGCGATGGCTGGGCAAAATAGGCGGCGCAAAGACGGGTGGCGGCTGGTTCGACCCTTTCGGAACCACAGAAAATACCTACGTCGAGCAGGCGCGCCAAACCATTCTGGCAGATGCCAAAGAGATGCTGCTATTTTGTTATGGCTCGCTCCTGCGCGAAACCGGGCCGGCAAACGTCGAAAAATTACGAAAAGAGATTCCCGGATTATTCCAGCTTGCTAAGTTAGTCCGAAACAAACCCATCAAAGGTATCCTCGCACCCAAGCCGCCGAACAGCGACGCCTACGATGAACAATACATATTTGACTTTGTAGGAATGCTGGGATTGCCTCTTATCCCGACTTATGAAATCGACGCCGATGCCAAATCTGCATTTTTCCCGGTTCACGCCCTCAAAGACCCGCTATTTACCGGCAAGCTCAAAAAGATGCTCGATGCCAAAAAGCCCATCCTGATAACAGATGGCCTCGCCAAAAGGTTAAGCGATATAAACCTCGATGACGAAAACCTGACGGTCTTAAAAGTTGGCGGCAATCC
>CAYWXK010000069.1:0-13797 GCA_964462515.1 uncultured Pirellulales bacterium | reverse complement strand
CGGGTCATTTCCCCTTTGTCCTCCATTATACTGCCATCCGGCAGGGTATATTTTTCAGTCATAATAAGCTTATTGTCGCTGACCTTTTCTGTGATGCGTGTAGAAGTCCCTTGTCCGGAGCCGGACCATTCCCATTTCATAATTTCTTTATTTGGCTGGCGGTTACCTGTGCCTTTGGCGATACAACGCAAACTGTCGAACAAATAACCAATGATTTCGCCGGTTTTCGGGTCGATGGTGTGAATTTCCACAGATTTGAAGGACGAACTTAGAAATTTTTCGATATCTTCATCAGAGGCGTGCAAAGTCTCTTTAAGGTATTTTTTCTGTTCGGCAGTTACTTGAGCTATTTCGGCCTCGCCTTTCATAATCAGGAACTGGCCATTCAAACCCAGCTCTATTTTCACCCAACCTTTACCTTTTCCCGCATTCGATTCGCCAGAACCTTCCCACTCGCCGACGAGCCACTTACTCCAGTCGTCATCAATAGGTTTCGGAAGGAACACAGAAGGCGCATTCTCTTTGGCAATTTCTTTTTTCTGTATTCTCGCACACGAGACCATACCCATCGTCACAACAAGCAGTATGATAAATATCTTTTTCATTTGAAACCTTTCATTTTCTATCTGTTTAAGAAGTTGATTACAACCGAATATTTTAAAAATAAACGCTATTCAAGTGTAACGATTCCGCCGGCTGAGTAGTTTTGTGCCAGACTCATGAAGCATAGATGCGTAGGCTCCGCAGACCACTTCTCATCACAATATTTCTCAGTGATGGGTCGTAAATGAACTGAGATTTCAATTTCTTGAAAAACAGGTTGGTCCGCATTGTTCTTGTTTTTTGATGAAAGCGTTTCTCGAAACCGTCCAGACCACCACGCAGGACATCCGCCAGCATAAGGGCGCTTCTGAAAGCGTAGCTGAATCCTTCGGCAGAGCTTGGACTTATCCAGCCGCCAGCCTCACCAAGAAATGCAATGCCATTTAATGCTGTTGCTATCTGTTGAGCTCTAAGCGGCCGTAGAAGAAATGCGGCTTCCTTGTGAACAGTTGTGCCCAGCCGAAAACCACAGTTCTGAAGACGTTCTCTGAACCTCTTGAATTTGCCCACTACATCATGGCGTGGTTGGAGTGCCGCTCCGATTATCAATCTGTCTTCTTTGGGGATAGTCCAGCAATAATAATCGGTAATTTCGGGGTCGAACAGCGTTGAGAAATACGGCAACTGGCTGTCAGCTTCGACCCAATGCTGGATAGCAATATATGTCCTTGGGAAGGGATGGCCCGGCAGTGCCTGTTTGCGTACCCTGGACAACGCTCCATCCGCCGCCACGAGCATCCTTGCCTTTTCAACATAGCTGTTCTTGCCGTCAACGAGGTTTACTTTGAGGCTGCCATTGTCCTGCTCGTAGGATTTGAATTCACATGATAGTCGCACCTCGGCGCTATGCCAGACCATCGAGAGCAGCCAGCGGTCGAACTCGCGTCTATCCATATTGATATAGAACCTTTGATAATATCTCTCGATGTTTTGCTGAACATCAATCGCGCGAACAACAAATAATTGAGGTTCAACCAGCACGCTCTTGGGCAGCCCTAATCCCATCTTCGAAAGCATTGCCTGGGCATCCGGCGCTAATAGACCTCCACAGCATTTGGTGGAAGAACTTCCCTTGCTATCGTCTATCATTGACCTTTTATCAACCAGCAGAACCTTATAGCTGGAAGCCACCAGACGGGCAAATGTTGCTCCGGCAGGTCCGGCGCCTATGACCACGATATCATACATAGCAAGAATCTGTTACCTAAAGGCCCTTGCAGGCGTAATCATTGAATTAGTAGGTCTTTTCCATATATGTCGCTTCATAACTTTCCCAATTCTTCTGACATTTAGTCTCGCTAATCCGAGCATTCATTGTAACTTATCAAAATATCCTGACAATGCCGCGGTTGCCGTCCACCTGTATTGTCTGGCCGGTCCTTATGATTTTAGTCGCGATTCCAACATTTACAACAGCGGGGATGCCATATTCACGGGCGATTATAGCCCCGTGCGAGAGAGCTCCGCCCTGGTCCATAACCACGCCTGCGGCAGTTAAAAAATATGGCGTCCAGGCAGGGTCGGTGAAGGGCGCAACGAGGATTTCACCCGGTGCAACATACTGGCCTTCATCGGTTCGCAGAATCACTCGTGCCTTGCCGGTAATAACACCGCTCGAAACGCCAATACCGTTAAGGACGCTTGCTGTGGCGTCAATTTGCGCAGCAGTGTCTTTGTTCGGGTCGAATCGGCCAACAACAACCGGCGGCGGCGTTAAAGCCTTGTTTTTTTCATACTCGGCCCGGCGAGTTTCGATGCGCTGTTTCACATCGAAATCGGCCTGACCGGCAGCGACACTTTCAATCTCGCCAATCTCCAGGAAGAATATGTCATCCTGCTCCTTGAGAATGTCTTGCTGCTGCAATCTCTCACCCATAACCAGCAGCATCCGGCGTATGGCGGAAACCTGACGAACAGCCTCGTTTTTCCAATTCTCTCTATTTACTGCGAGCTTCTGGCATCGCACCAGCGACCAATTAAACAGCAGTCGTTTAATCGGATTTTTCAATCTTTGTCGGCACTCTTCAGTCAGTTGCTGTCGCCGCTCAGTCAGTTGTTGCTGCTTATTTACTGCGTTTACCTGTTCGATAGAACGTAGATAGTTACGGACGAGGCCCAGAATGTAGTCCGGCAGCTCAGCCCAGCGGGGATTGCGCATTTCGAGCTCGCCGCGGCAGTGATGGCCGTGTTCGGTCATAAAAGCGTCCCACGCTGCAAGAAAGTGACGGCCAAACTCGGTATTATGGAGTCTATTGGAGATTTGCTGCCAGGTTCCTTCGGATAGTAGCGCCGTTTCAGTCTCTTTGTCCTGGTGAGCCAGCTCAGCCAGACGCCAAAGCTGGAGACTTGCTTCAATGTCAGCCATACCGCCAAGAGCAGAAAACAATTGATGAGCCATAGTGAGGTCTTTGTCGTCGAGCCAGCCGCGGCAGACCTTGCGAAATAGTAACAGCGCGGGGGCGCCGGTTACTAAATACAGCAAGCCGGCATCTCGCCAATTCTCCTGAGGGAATCTTGTCACCTTCCTGGCAAGCTCGTCTGTGCTCATAGATTCGACATCGAGCTCCAGAAGCTTGTCTGCGCGAGCTCTGAATTTTACCAGAAAGTCATTTCCCTTCTTGGGTCGATGGGAAATGAGGTCATAAATAATACAAGGCCACGACAGGATATATTTTAGCCAGTCGAAGCCGACATCAGGCATATCCTCATCAGGGATGTCCATGCCAAGCTCATACATCCTTCTTTGCTCGCCGCCGAAATTGTCGGCGACATCGACAAGACGGGGAATATTAAAGACGAATGGCCGAATGATGGCCAGACCCGTATTGATATTGAAATAAATCCTTCCGGCAACAAGTGCAGCGATGGGACTCTTGTCAATATCAGCGCCAAATAGGCGGTATATTGAGCCGAATAGGGACTTGAACATTGATTCGATGGCAGAGTAGGTAAAAGGTGTCATAACGTCCGGCGCAACCTCGCCAAGATTCAGGTTGGTCCAGACCTGCTGCTCCACCCACGATTTTGCCAGCGGTTTGGTCGTTATCGGCCGGGCCTGGAGAAAATAAAACCGACCCTCACGAATAGCCCATTCGATGTCCTGGGGACAACCGAATTTGCTCTCTATTTTCCTGACGTATCGAGCAAGTTTCCTGGCTGCCGTCAGACCAAGAGAGGATTCGCGAGCATCTTCTGAACAGGTTTTTTTCTCACAAATATCATTTTTTTCAGCCGTCGAACATTCAGCTTGTCTATCCGGAATATCCCATCGGACAAGTGCAAGGTTTTTCTTCCGCAGCACAATGTGGTCGGGCTGAACCTTTCCGCCGACCAAAGCATCTCCCAGACCGAAGCATGACTCGATGACAATCCGGCTGGGAGTGCCCGTAACCGGATCGACACTGAAGGCCACCCCAGCGGCATCTGGTTCTACCTGCTGCTGGACAATCACGGCCATACTGACAACAAGATGGTCAAAACCGTTTTTTTGCCGATAGTTGTATGCCCGCTCCGTCCATAGTGACGCCCAGCATTTTTTGACGGCATCAATGCAATCTTCAATATTTGAAATGCCCAAGTAGGTATCATATTGACCTGCGAAAGAGTGCCCGGGTAAATCCTCGGCCGTGGCTGACGAGCGAACTGCAACGCACCCTGCCCCAAGCGCACGATAATGCTCCTCTATTTTCTGGCCAACCCCCCCTGCTAAAGGCGCCTCGATGATAGCTTGTCTAAGGTCTGACAGGATAGAGACCTTATCCGATGGCTGGGATGTTGCGAGGGTATCTACTACTGATTTCAACCGGCCGGTAAGATTGTTCTGCTGCAAATGCTGCCTGAAAACTGCCTCCGTGATACAGAATCCGGCAGGGACATTAAGGCCGATTCGCCTCAAGCGGATAAGACTCATCGCCTTTGCGCCAATCGCCTTTTCATCGATAGTCCGGGCAGCATCCAGAAAAATAAATTCGATTTCACCCACTATGGAAGGATCCTCAGTGTGTAAAGGGCAACAAGTGCATTACAAACAGCGCCGAAAATTTATTATGACTTATCACATCGGAGTAATTGGATATACACACTCCAAGTATCCAGATGTCAGCCAGAAAAACACTACTATCACGGGTGCAGCAAGACACATAACAGCATACCATTGACGAGGCCTGCGTGGTATCCATAGTCTAAACAGCCAGAGCAATCCCGAAATCACCATAGAGACAGCAAAAGCAAGTCCTGCGATGCCACAGGCAGCACCTCCGATTAGACGACCTTTCACAACAGATGACGGAGTCCGAGCGTCGATAATCTCCATGGGTGGGAATTTTGCGCAATACAACTGGCCATCAGGGCCGGTCAGATAACCGTGTATGCACTCAAGACATTCGCAGGCGTGGGGTGGGTGATATTCAACAGCCGGTGCGGAACTGATGATGCCCGGAACAAAAACGACGAACAATATGAATAAACCACCTAATAATAAATACAGCACACCTATAATGCGCAGCTTCGCAGAAGCATCCGGCTGCACACATCCAGATGCATCGACCGATGGATTTTTATCGGGCGACAAATCAATCTGTCCCTGTGTTTTAATTTTAATCACCTTTGCTACTCTGCGAAGTCCCGATACATTAGGATGCAACACAAATCTTACTGCTTTATATATGCCAAAAAAGGCAAGTGTCAGCAATACCGAATAAAAAAACATCGCACCAAAATACAAAAATAAACCAAGCAGCCATCCCCTTAGAAAGGGCGCCCCTAACACAAGTAACACATAAATACCCGGCTTTAAGTAGGCATCAAAGGAATCACTAACCTTCAGATCCGGACTTGCCCGGAAAATCATTGCCACTATAAAGTGCATAGCGAAAACCAGCAGCACAAGTGACACAAAAAGCCATAGTTTATATCCTGATTTGGTCCACCGGAACATCGCTTTACCTCCCGGAATGAGACAGCAGCCCTGAATATAAAATATGTTTAGCCGCAATTTCCTGACATAGTTTGCTCAATGACATTCACAAACTTTCACTTACTATATATCGCCACATACTTCTTAAAACCTACAGGGGAATCAGGTAATTTTGCGGTTTTGGCATTTCCTGAAATGATAGCCATTGACAACGAATCAGAATATAGATTATCTTACCGGCTATAGGAATGGACGTTTAGAAGCTCATTTGAAAAAACAAGGTTTATAAGGAGTAGAATCGTGAGTGATTTAATGAATCGACGAGAGTTTTTAGGGGCGGGTGCAGCAGGAGCAGTTCTATTGGGAACAGGCCTGGGCGGACTATCCGCAGCAGCGACAGGAAGCGAAGATTGGCAACCCAAGCTGCCTCCGGTTAAAATTCACAAGGTCTTTGTCGGTGGGTCAGGCGGCTGGCCCAAACCCGACCTCGACATCGGTGCAGAGATTGCGATGCTGGAGGGACACTTATCTGAGACCGAACGGAAACTCGGCGACGTTAAGTTCGTAGGCGGAGAGCTGGTGCAATCTCCGGAAGAGGCGGCAAAGGTGGCTGCAAAATTCACAGAAGCAGACGGCGTGCTGGCCTTTAACCTGACTTGTATTGTTGAGTCGGTAATAGCACCGATACTTGAGGCTGGTTTCCCCACCGTCGTTTTTTCACAGCCCTATAGCGGCCACGACTGGTGCAAAATTACCAAGCTTCCAAGAGCTGGTAAAAAGATTGTCCTGCTGGCCACGAGCAACTATGGCGAAATTACCGAGCTTGCCGGTGTGATGAGGGTAGCGCCGCGCCTTCGTCAGACTCGAATTATCCATATTGGTCATCAGTGGGGGACAACACTTTCGCCAAAGCTCAAAGAAAAATTCGGCGTCGAAGTCGTGCAGGTTGAATATGATAGGTTTCAGAAAATTTACGATAGTATTGGCAATAAATTGGTTGAGGCCGAGACTAAAGAATGGATTAAAGGGGCCGACAAAGTAATTGAGCCATCCAAGGATGACATCCGCAACGCTTCGCGTGTTTATTGGACAATGAAGCAGCTTATCACCGAAGAGAAGGCACGAGCAATCACGATTAACTGCCTGGGTGGCTTTCCTCTCGACCAGTATGGCTATCAATGCCTGGGGTTCAGCAAGCTAAACGACCAGGGTATTGTCGCGGCCTGCGAGGCGGATATGGATTCGACCCTGACGATGCTGATGTTCTGGTATGCATTCGGCGTGCCGGGCTTTATAAGCGACCCGGTCTTTGATACCTCAACCAACACGGTGATTCATGCGCACTGCGTCAGCGCTACAAAGATGGATGGTCCTGATGGGCCGCGATGTCCATACGACATTCGCAACCACTTAGAGCGGTATAAAGGAGCCGGGCTTCGCGTCAAGTATCGGGTTGGCCAGCCAATCACATGCGCTAAATTGAATAACCTCGATACTATGCTGGTTTCTACGGGCAAGATAACCGGCAGTCCCGATGTTGACCGCGGCTGCCGCAGCAAGATGGCAACTAAAGTTGCCGATGCTCGTAAGATGCTGGACAACTGGGGCGGCGGCGTTGTCGAAGGCGGTATGGTTGAGCACCTGCACCGCGTCCTATTCTACGGCGACCGTTTGCAGAACATCAAGAACTTAGGCACACTGATGGGACTGAAGGTAGTCGAAGAAGGCTAATTAACGAAGCGATGCAGTCTGGCTAAAATGCCCGCAAGAAATCTGACAGGCGGAATATGAAGCCGAAAATCCTGCTGGTGAATCCGCCGATTTACGACTTTACTGCGTTCGATTTCTGGCTCAAACCCTACGGGATGCTCAGTGTCGCGGGGTATCTGCGCGGCAAGGCTGATTTTCAACTTTTTGATTATCTTGACCGGCTGCACCCTCCGCTATCCGGTCGAAAGGGACTTCAATCAGACAAATGGGGGCGAGGCCGGTTCTATTCTGAGAAGGTCGCCAAGCCACAGTGTTTTGCGACAATTCCACGATACTATCGGCGGTTTGGATTGCCTCGCGATACCTTCAGAGAGTTTCTATCACAACAAGGGCCTTATGATTTTGCCTTTGTGCAAACGACAATGACTTACTGGTATCAGGGCGGACAGGAAGTTTTAGAAGACCTGCGAAAATTTTGTCCGAAGACAAAAATCATTTTGGGCGGCAACTACGTTACAGTTTGCACCAGTCACGCGGAAAAATTAGGGGCAGATTTTTTAGCAGTGGGGACAAATCTTGAGCCACTGTGGAACTATCTGGGAATCGGTCCGGACTTGAAACAGCCTGCACTGTGGGAAGTTTATGATAAAATAAGTGTTGGGATTCTAAAGTTAGCCGATGGCTGTCCCTTCAACTGCACTTACTGTTCGGTGCCGAAGGTTTACGGAGGATTCAAAGCAAGACCGCTGGAACGCTCTTTAGCGGAATTGGAGTTATTGTGCAAGCTGAATGTAGAAAACATCGCCTTTTATGATGATGCCCTGCTCTTTGATTCTGAGCAGGTGCTGGTGCCTTTTTTGAATGAGGTTCTGAAACGAGATATTCAAATGAATTTTCATACGCCCAATGCCCTTAACGCCCGCTTTGTTACAAAAAAGATAGCTGCTCTTATGGTGCAGGCCGGCTTTAAGACCTTCTATCTGGGACTTGAGAGCGCTTCTTTACAATGGCAAAAACAAACAGGCTCAAAAGTCTTTTGTGAGGAGCTTGCGCAGGCCGTCGCGCATCTAACCGGCGCAGGGATAGAAGCAGTGAACATTACAGCCTATCAAATTCTTGGCCACCCAAATATAACCGCCGGCGAGCTTGAGGCGACAATCCGTTTTGTCAATAAGTTAGGGATTCGCGGAGTGCTGGCGGACTTTTCGCCAATCCCGGGAACGCCTGATGGAAACTTATGCCGTCAGTGGGTAAATATGGATGAACCGCTCTTGCATAATAAGACAGCGTTTCCAATTACCTTGTTGGGCTTTGAAGAAGTGAACCGCCTCAAAGAACTTCAGCGCCAGCTCAATCGCTCGCTGGATTATTGATTTCTTATCCCAAATTCTGTATCTTTAACTGATTATGAGTACTCGAAATGCGCACATTAAGAGCTTTGGGTGACTGCAAGTACCGCGAAGTGATTTTGGGGATTCTGAATATGAATATTTTATACAAATATTGTGATCAGTTGGGTATCGTAAAAATCTTGGGGTCGCTGGAACTAAAATTGCCGTATATTTCAGAAGTTAACGACCCACTGGAGTGTTCAGCATTTCTTTATTGTCCAAATGATAAATCTGCGATGAAAGCAAGATATTTTTCTGTGTTAGCACATAGGAACATGCTCCCATCAGCGGACTATGAACAGAAACTTGAAAACGGCGAGATTCATAAAATACTTGAAAATAGTCAACGGGAGCTTCAGAAACACTGGAACCAGCAAAAAGGTTGTCTACTATCTGTTTCAAAAACCGCACAAAACACTGTGATGTGGGCTCATTATACTGATAAACACAAAGGAGTAGTAATTGGTATTGATTTTGACAGTATTTTTCCGGATAAAAATAGGGTGCGTGGTATTTTGATGGATCCTGTTGACTATTCTGAACAAAGACCCAAAGTAAACATCTTGACTGACATCTCGCTCGAAAAATTCCAAAAAGTATTATCCACTAAATCAGTCGATTGGAGTTATGAAAAAGAATTTCGTACGATCTTCCTCGTTGATGATTTGGAGAAATTACAGGAACAAAGGCTATCATGTCTTAGAGATTTCAGAGGCAAGCAAACTTGGTTTTTGCGACTGAACCCAGACTCAATAAGAGAGATTATTTTCGGTTTGTACACAGAAGAGAATTTAAAGTCGGATATCAGAAAGCTAATTGAGCGACCAGAACTGCAACATGTGAGATTGTATCAAGCCGAAGAGTCAGAAACTTATACCCTTAACTTGGTTGATTTAAAGAACCAATGAATGTATTTCTCCAAACCTTTGGATGCCAGATGAATAAGCTGGATACGGCGTTGGTTCGGTCTGCGTTACTCTATGCGGGATTCACGCTGACCGAAAGTGTCGATGAAGCTGATGTCGTTTTGCTCAATACCTGCTCGGTCAGGCAGCACGCTGAACAGCGAGTCCTTTCACATCTTGGAAACCTGGCGCACATAAAAGAAAGTCGGCCTGATATGGTGGTCGGCGTAATTGGCTGTATGGCCCAGCGGCTCGGCGACAAATTACTTGAACACAAGGCAGTCGATATTGTCTGTGGGCCGGCACAAATTCCACAAATAAACCAGCTCGTAACAGAGGCGCTGCGAGAGAAGAAAAAGACCGTGGCGGTAACGGATAGAATCCGCAAGGTAAGTACAGAGCAAACAGCAGACCTTGAAAAATTTGAATCTGCTTATGGACTTGAAGACAAACAAATACCAGGCCAGGCGTATGTTAGAGCAATGCACGGCTGTAACAATTTTTGTAGTTTCTGTATCGTGCCTTATGTCCGTGGGCCTGAAGTTTGTCGGTCCCCCCAAGCAATAATTGAGCAGATAAAAAAATTAGCGGACAACGGTGTAAAACAAGTTACGCTGCTTGGCCAGAGGGTGAACGCCTACAAATATAAAAGCGGCGAAAAGACGTATTGCCTGGCGGATTTACTCTCAACGGCAAGTGACATCGAGGGAATTGAATGGATTAAATTTGTTACAAATTATCCATCTGAAGAATTTTTTGACCGGATTCTTCAGGTTATGGCCAGTTCGCCAAAGGTCTGCAACTATCTGCATATACCGGCGCAGAGCGGCTCGGATAAAATTTTGCGTGCAATGAATCGCCACTATACTGCAAACTGGTATCTGGAGCTTCTTGATAGAGCCAGAGCTATTGTGCCGGGGATTGCAATTGCAGGTGATTTTATAGTGGGTTTCCCCGGCGAAACCGAAGAGGATTTTGCAGCTACGGTTGAACTTGTCAAAAAGGCAAGATACAGAAATTGCTTTATCTTTAAGTATTCGCCCCGGCCGGACACAGCCGCCGACAAAAGGTTGGAAGACAATGTCCCTGCCGAAGTAAAGCAAAGACGAAATATAGAGCTGCTCGATGCGCAGGAAAAGATAAGCGACCAGTTGAGTCGAGAATTTTTAGGTAAAGAAGTAAAGGTATTGATTGAAGGCCTAAGCAAAAAATCGCATCGAAATTCCGGCGATGGTGCAGCCGAACCGCAATTGATGGGCAGGACTTCTGAGGACTGGATAGTTGTCTTTAATGGGCCGCCTTCTTTAGCAGGAGAATTTGCGAAAGTGAAGATAGTAAGAACGAGTCCGCTGACATTGTTCGGCAAAGCTACTTAAAGACCCTTAATCCCCAAACAGTCATCGTGAAAAAATTGTTGGTATCTGAAAGACACAGAAATAACCAAATACCAAAAAGGCAACAATTAACCCGACAGCAAATATCGGGTTTGGTTTGAGAACTCTGGAGGCCTCTTTGGATAGAAGCTTTGGCATTACCACAAATAGGCCAATCGCAACCCATATTGCCTGCAACGGCGTCAAAAGCAAACCGTCCAGAATCGCTGAGAACTGGACGAGAATGACCGGCTGTTTCTTGAAACAGAAGACAATAACCATATTGGTGCACACGAAGAAAAGCAAGAATAAGCGGAACTGTGTCTTCCAGGCGAACTTTTTGTCAAAGCCAGGGATGCAGATTCTGCAGGAATCGGCAAGCAATCTTGGCCAGCCGGCCAGTTGTCCGACCTGGGTGGAAATTAGTGCGGCGGCGCCTGCGAGGATGAAAAGAAATCCGCCCACTGAACCCCATCTCGACGAGAATATTTTTGAAAGCTCGAAAGCGACCTGCTCTCCTTTGGGCGCTATTTGTTCGGGTCTGAGGACGCCTGCTCCGGCGATAAGAAATGAGCAGGTAACAACAATGCCGATTAGCATAGCGGTGGTGGAGTCGGCGTAGAGGACCCGGCACCAGCCTTTTATCTTCTCTGCCGTTTGGCGTGTCATTCTCTGCAGCATAGATACATCCGCCGCCTTACCGCAGGCCCTGCCGGCTGTGGCCCCGTAGCCGGCGCCGATGACCCAGTAGGTGTACCAGACCTGACTCGCAAAACCGCCTGCGCTCCAGCCGATTAAGGGCAAGATTTCCTTCCAGGGATTGGCTTTGACACCTTCGATGGCAAGCGCCCATTGAGGAACCTGCGGGAGGCGGAAGCTGAGGCCTCGAAAAAACTCAGACAGAGTAGGGAAGACGTGCAGGGTGACATATATGACGCCGAGGACGATAATCAGGACGCAAAAGCTCATCACCTTTTTGAGGATGTCAAACTTGCCTGACCATACGACGCTGAGTGCAAAGAACGTTACAAGCCAGCCGCACAATGCAGGGAAGATATTTGCTATCCGTTCGGGTAGAATGGTTTGTGGGAAGAGACTGCTTACAAATATGCCTGAAGAGGTTGCCAGTGCCCCGATGGAGAATGTTGCGCTAACAGACTGGACTACGAGCACAATCCAGACGGCCCAGTGACGCGGGCCCGGGATGCGGTCGAACATATCAATCATTCCTTCGCCTGTGCAGACGGTATAGCGGGCGCCGCTCATTCCAATCCAGATTTTCAAAAATATCCCTACGATGATGGCCCAGAGGATGGCGGAGCCGAGGATGGCCCCCGTGCGGGTGGCAAGGATAACTTCGCCGGAGCCGATGTATTCTGCCGCCCAGACAAATGAAGGCCCGACCATTGCAAGGATTGCAAGGCCTACCGGCGGCGTCTTGATTTCAGTATCGCTATTGTTTTTTGCATTTTCTTGCATAGGTTCTGACTCCATTATGCTATTTTTTTGATTTGGCAGTAGATTACTCGTTTGGTCGTAGGATGTCCACAGGTTTTTGGTTGGGTGCAGAAGGCCGTGAGGTGACGATAAATAATCAATAATCGATAATCAGTAATCAATTAACCTGCATTTCTCACAAACCACAGTCCTCGCAGAGACCGCTGAGAAGAAAAATTAAAAAAATAATCAACCACAGATTTCTCAGATTAACGCAGATTAAACATAAATAAATAATCAGTGAAATCAGTGTAATCCGTGGTTAAAAATGATTGCGGGATTGCGCGCTCTCCGCGGTGAGAAATACAGGTTAGGCGTGTCGGGAATGTCGGGGAAACCTGCCTGGCAGGGACTAAAAGTGGATTTAGGTGTTTGACCTCGGGGGTAAATAGCAGCTAAAATAACACGTTGGATGGAGGGGTTCGGTAAATAATATGGGAATATGTCAAAGGAATAGAAAGTGGAACCTCTAATTATCGTTGGTTTCATTGCGATTATTGTTGTCGTTTCGGTCCTTGCCTATATCAGCGCACGGAAACGGCGTGAGGCGATGGCCAAGCTGGCGGCTAAGCTTGGTCTATGCTTCGAGCCTGACAAGAATTGGGATACAGCCCAGCGTTATAGCTTTTTAGACAAACTCCGGGCCGGGTCGAATCGCTACGCATTCAATATCCTCTCCGGCAACTACAAGGATTATGATGTGACCGTGTTCGACTACCACTATGAAACCTATTCCACCGACTCCAAGGGACACCGCCAAACCCACCACCATTATTTCTCATTTTTCATTCTGCACCTGCCAACATCCTTCCCAGAGCTGGTAATTGGCAGTGAAGGATTCTTCTCGAAGATTGCCCAGGCAATAGGATATGATGACATTGATTTTGAGTCATACGAATTCTCGCGTAAGTTCTGTGTCCGCTCCCCGGACAAAAAGTTCGCTTATGATGTTTGTAATGCTCGTATGATTGAGTATCTTTTATCAAATACCGACCTGACAATAGAGATTGAGGGCGGTGCGCTGGCTGTGTCGTTTAGTTCCCGGTTATCGCCGGAGCAGATAGAGCCAAATCTGAATCGACTCATCACCGTCAGGTCATTTTTGCCGGAATATCTTTTTTCAGGGAGATAATTATGTGGGGACTGCTGATACCAGTCGTAGTAGTCTTTTTGCTGCCGGTCATTTACGTTATCCTTACTTACAATACGCTGGTGGCTTTGCGAAACCATATTCGCGATGCGTGGAGCGATATCGACACGGAACTGAAGCGGCGATATGAACTTATTCCCAATTTGGTTGCCACAGTCAAAGGGTATGCAGCCCATGAAAAGGAGGTCTTAGAGCGTGTTACTGAACTGCGTGCGCAGTGCTTAGCCAGCCAGGGAGCTCCGCAGGAGCAGGC
>CAYWXK010000068.1:0-14792 GCA_964462515.1 uncultured Pirellulales bacterium | reverse complement strand
CTGTTCCTCGGGACGCAGTTCGCCGGCTTTGTGATGGACAAATTCAGACAAGAAGGCAAATTCAAATGGCGACCCATTTTCCTTGTGCCCGCCACGGTTGCATTTGTGAGCATCCTGGCCTTTATGGTGTTCTTCAAAGGATAAGATATTAGAGAGAGCCATTTCACGAAGACGTCAATAAAAACTTTATTGCGTGAATTTGCGGAATTCCTGGATAAGCAAATTCGTATATTTGCAGGGCGTGCCGTCCCCGACTGATTTGCCATTGAATTTCACCACAGGCACAATGTCCTTTGTAGTTACCGCGATGAAAAGCTCATCCGCATTACCTGCCTGCTTCAGCGTAAAAGATTTTTCTACTACTTTCAATTCGATATTTTCAGCCGCTTTGATGACAAATTTTCGGCTAATCGAAGGCAGGATATTTGCTGTCAAGGGTGCAGTTTGAAGCGATTTGCCAAAGATTGCAAAAAACGCCGAGCTTGACCCCTCGGTTATAAGCCCATCCTCATCAACAAGTATCGCCTCCTCACAGCCCTTTTGCGCAGCATCACGACGCGCTAGAACATTAGCTAAAAGATTTAGCGACTTTATATCACATCTTTTCCATCGCCAATCCGGATGAGTCGAAACCGCAATACCTTTGGCCTTTGTTTCGGCGTCATCCGGCAAATCAGTGACGGTCAGAAAGAAATTGGGCTTTAAGTTGGCTTCGCCGATATGGTCCCGAGGACCGCTGCCACGAGTAATATGGAAATATATCTTGGCATTGGCAATACCGGCAGCATCAAAGGCCTTTTGAATCCGCACGCGAACCTGCTCGATATCTACCCCGGTTATTCCGATGCCGGCTAAACTGTTGGCAAATCGTTGCAGATGTTCATCCAGTGCGAAGATTTTGCCGTTGTAGCTTCGCACCACCTCATAAACCCCATCCCCAAAAAACAGACCCCGGTCCAGATAAACCGGCTCAAGCTCTTCCAACGCCACAATTTGGTCCTGTATCATAGCTATCTGCATACGCTTGCTCCAAGAACATCATTAACCCGGAATCCCGGCTTTTTATTCAACAAATAGAATATAAAAATCTCCATCAATTTGCTTTACAAAAAAGCTTGAATCCTTACAATACTAAACTTGTCCCTATTTTAGAATATTGAAAATTAGGAGTTTTTGAAGTGTATGCAATAATTGAACAAGGTGGAAAACAATATAAGGTCGCCGAGGGTGACCGCTTAAATATCGAGCTAACCGACCTCGCACCTGATGCCAAAACGATTGAACTGAACAAGGTTTTGCTGGTAAGCGATGGCCAGAACATCAAAATCGGCTCACCCTTTGTGGAAGGCGCAAAGATTATTGCCAGATTTGAGACCACCGCTCAAGATGCGGTTATAAAAGGCAAAAAGCTCTACCCAATGCACTTTCGCAGGCGCAAAAGCAGCAAAAAACGCACCGGCCACCGCCAAAAATACCTTGAGATAACAATCGACAAAATAGAGGCTTAGGCCTTAAGGTTTTGGCTTATGTTCTTCTATGAGTTTTTCCGCCTGCTTCTGCCAGGCAGCGGCCCCCATTTGGGTAAAATATTCGAACGACTCATCATCAACTAATTTCCCCAATAGCAGCTTACGGTCGTCATCGTCAGGGACATCAGCAATAATTCGCTTCCTCAGCTTCTCTAATTCAGCCAGAAATTCACCGTGCTTATCGGTGAACAGTTTCTCTAACTTTTTTCTTATATGGCCGGCATAAGCAGGGCACTGGCCCTCGGTGCCAATAGCTATCTGCAGGTCGCCGCGTTTTACAACCGCCGGCACAAAAAAATCGCAAAGCTGCGGCTCATCAACCACATTGCACAAAATCTCCAGCTCCTGACAATCCTTATATATCTGCCTGTTGAGCTGCTGATTGTTCGTCGCGGCTATGGCAAGCACCGCTCCTACAAGATAATCCTTCGAATATTTCGATTTTACAAGTTCTGCACTGCTGTCTGCACAAAGGGCCGTTATCATATCGCTGATGCGTTCCGCCACCACCACCAGCCGGACTCCTGCCTCAAGCAGCGATTGCGCCTTTCGCACCGCTACAGCCCCACCGCCTACCACAACGACCCGACGTCCGGCCAATTCAAGAAATACAGGATACTTCCCCATAGCGATACTTGTTATAACATACGCCGCTCAATTGCAACACTGAATTTTGCACAAATCGGCAAAATAGCCACGAAGGCACAAAGACACAAAGAAAAATATAATATAGGTAAATTTAGTGCCTTGGTGTCTTGGTGGCAAAGCGTCAGCCTCCACTCACCAATTAACTATTTAACCAATTAACCGCGCTGCCTGTTCTTACAACCTCGCCAAGAAAGTGCTCCTCCTGATTTCATGCTCACGCTGCTGTGGCGTAAAAGTACCGGTGGCTAATCTCCTCCTCGATTTTTCCAGCATCTGCTCAATTTTTTCTCTTTCCATATCCCGCCCGCAAATCGCATCGGATGCTATTATTGTAAGTAGATTAGAGCTAATCAGTGCAAAGCCGCCATCAACCAGCAAATGAATTTCTTCTTCCTGAGCAATTTTCTCCCCCCGTGGGCACTTTACCTCCATAATGCCCAGCCCAAGCTCACAAAACATAGGCATATGATTATATAGCACCCCCACCTGCCCATCGTGTGCCGGAAACACAACCGAAGTAGCCGGGCAGTCAAGCGTTCTTCCTGCCGGTGCAATTACAATACATCGGAATGTTCGGCTGCCCTCTGCCACTATCGTTATTTCCTTTCTCGCCCTGCCAGTGTCGTTGCTTTAGCAGCGGCATCTTCAACCGTCCCAACATACATAAATGCCTCTTCAGGCAAGTGGTCCCACGAACCATCGCAGATTTGTTTACAGCTTTCGACTGTTTCTGCCCTCGCTACGTATTTACCCTCAAGGCCGGTGAATTGCCGCGTAACCAGAAACGGCTGCGCGAAAAACCGCTCTAACTTCCTGGCACGTGCAACTATTGTTTGGTCCTGCTTACTTAATTCGCCAACCCCGAGGATTGCAATAATATCTTGAAGGTCTTTATATCTCTGCAGGTACTCAAGCACCGTCTCGGCAACACTGTAATGTTCCTGCCCGACAATGTTTGGGTCGAGTATCCGCGAGGTGCTTTCAAGCGGGTCAACAGCCGGATAAATCCCTTTTTGCGTAATCGAACGCTTCAGCACAACGAACGAATCCAAATGAGCAAACGTTGTCGCCGGCGCAGGGTCCGTCAGGTCATCGGCAGGCACAAAAATCGCCTGCACACTCGTTATTGAGCCTCGCTTGGTGGAGGCAATTCGTTCTTGCAACTGCCCCATTTCAGTTGCCAGCGTTGGCTGGTAACCAACTGCTGATGGCATCCGCCCTAACAGCGCTGAAACCTCACAGCCGGCCTGCGAAAATCGAAATATATTATCGATAAAAAGCAAAGTGTCGCCGACGCCGCTTTCAGCAAAATATTCTGCCTGCGTCATCGCGGTAAGGGCGACTCTCAGCCTCGCCCCAGGCGGTTCATTCATTTGGCCAAACACAAGACAGGTATGCTTCAAAACAGTATCGTCACTATCACCTATACGTGTTCGCTGCATTTCGAGCCACAGGTCATTGCCTTCGCGAGTCCGCTCACCCACTCCTGCAAATACAGAGTATCCGCCGTGTTTGGTTGCAATTCTCGCAATAAGCTCCTGTATAATCACCGTCTTGCCGACACCAGCACCGCCAAACAGCCCCGTCTTGCCGCCCCGTACGAAGGGACAGATTAAATCAATTACCTTTATCCCGGTTTCAAACACCTCTTGCTTGGCCGACAGGTCCACCAATTTCGGCGGGTCTCGATGTATCGGCATTTTCATTGAAGTTTCAACCGGGCCTCGACCGTCAATTGCTTCGCCCAGCAAGTTAAACACTCTCCCCAGTGTCTCCATCCCTACCGGCACCATAACCGGCCCGCCTGTATCATAGATATCCATACCTCTGCGAAGTCCCATCGTGCTGCTCAGTGAAATAGCACGAACTCGCCCCCCGCCAAGGTGTTGCTGAACCTCTCCGTACATCTTTGTTCTGCCTTTGCCAAAATCGCCCGGTATTTCCAGCGCGTTATACACCGTAGGAACCTGCTCGCCCTCAAACCTGGCATCAAAAACGCTGCCTATTATCTGGATGACTTTTCCTTTGTTCATCGTAGAGCTTCAGCCCCACTAATTATATCCAGCAATTCACCTGTTATCTGACCCTGACGTGCACGGTTGTATCCGACAGTCAGCTCTCTTGTCATCTCCTCGGCATTGTCGGTCGCATTTCTCATCGCCAACATTCGTGCCAAGTGCTCGCTCAATGCCGCCTCCATAAAACAGGTCTCTATCGATGAGCGAACTATCATTCTGGCAAGTCCTTCAATAACCCTATCGCCCGAAGGAGAGAGATAAAAGTCTTCGAATGACAGCTCCCACGGCCAGATGACCGTCGCACGCGTCGTCAAATCATCTATCAGCTCAACCAGCGGCAATATAGTCAAAGTTTGCGCCTGCTGACTCGATGTCGAGTAATACCGCATATATACAATGCCGAAATAATCCAGCGAACCGTTCATATACTGCTCAATAAACTCGCCGGCTATTTCATCAATCTGTATGCCGGATGGTATTTCGTCAATGTTTTCATAAATCTTCGTTGGCACTATCCCACGGAAATTTAGCGTGCTGACCAATCTTTGCGAAGCCACATAAATATCCAGCTTCCCGTCCCTTTCCCTGTCTGCGTTAATATGAACCCCCAGAAGCCGACAGATATAATCATTGTATGCCCCGCAAAATCCTTTATTTGAGCCAATTGCCAGAATTGCCGACCGCCCTGATGAATTTTCCTTCAGAAGCGGATGCTCAATCGGTATCTTTGGCGTAACCAGAAGATACCCGGCCCGCGCAAGGGCATCGTGGTATTCAACAACTGCCGTTCGCCTGTTATAATAAGCTCTGTATCTGGCGGTCGAAATCATCTCCATCGTCCGCGTAAGCCTGCCGATATTTTCCACCGCCCGCAGCCGCTCAAGTATCTGTCGTGTCCCAGGCATTAGTTAATCAAACCTTCGATTTCCGCAAACTTTTATAGCTCTTAATCGCCCCGGTTAACTTCGCAATCAATTCGTCGCTTAATTTATTAGTGGCGTTAATCTCATTGAAGTATTCATTATGTTCTCTTGTAAGCCACTGTAAAAACGAATTTGCAAACTCTCCAACACTTTCAACCGGTATATCATCAAGCAGCCCGCTCGAGCCGGCTAAAATCGTAATCACCTGCTCGCCCACGCTCATCGGTGAAAATTGCGGCTGCTTGAGCAGTTCAACCATCCTGCTGCCTCTGTCAAGCCGGATTTGAGATGCCAGGTCAAGCTCCGTCCCGAGTCTGGCAAATTCCTTCAGCTCGTTATACGCCGCTAAATCCAGCCGCAGCTTACTCGCCACCCTTTTCATTGCTTCAACTTGCGCATCCCCGCCGACGCGGCTGACACTTATCCCAACATCTATCGCCGGCCTTATCCCTGCGTGAAACAAATCTCTATCCAGATATATCTGCCCATCGGTAATTGAGATAACGTTTGTCGGAATATACGCTGAAATCTGCTTCTCAAGTGTTTCAACTATCGGCAGCGCTGTCAGCGACCCGCCCCCAAGCTCATCTGAAAGCTTGGCGCTGCGTTCAAGCAACCGGCTGTGAATATAAAAAATGTCACCCGGATACGCCTCCCGCCCAGGCGGCCGGCGAAGCAGCAAGCTCAACTGACGATATGCAACAGCGTGCTTGCTCAAATCATCGTAAACGCATAATGTATCGCGGTGGTGCTCATACATAAAGTATTCGGCAATCGCACAGCCGCAATACGGAGCAATGTATTGCATCGGAGCGCTATCTGCCGCCGATGTGCCAACCACAACCGTATAATCCATCGCCTTATATTTCCGCAGAGTCTCAATCACATCAGCAATGGTTGAGTCCTTCTGGCCAATAGCAACGTAAACGCAGATTACATCCTGGCCTTTTTGATTTATTATGGTGTCCAGAGCAACGGCTGTCTTGCCGGTCTTGCGGTCACCGATAATCAGCTCACGCTGCCCCCTCCCAATCGGAATCATCGAGTCAATGCTTTTAATTCCCGTCTGAACGGGCCGTCTGACAGGCTGGCGCTGCGCTATTCCCGGCGCATCAGACTCAATGAATCGGCGGGCAGCAGTCATTATATCCGGCCCGCCGTCAAGCGGTTCGCAAAGAGGATTAATCACTCTGCCGAGCAGTTCGAATCCTGCCGGAATAGAAAGTACCTGCCCACTCAAGTGCACATCCGAGCCCTCTTTGACTTTTGTATAATCGCCGTAAATGACCGCCCCGATGGAATCTTCCTCAAGGTTAAATACCTCGCCGCGAATATTATTCTCAAACTCAAGCATCTCACCGGACATAGCGCTATCAAGTCCATAAATGCGAGCAATGCCGTCACCTACCTCCACAACCCGCCCGACCTGTGAAACATCGAGCTTATGTTTGTATTGGCTTATTTCCTGCTTGAGTATGCTGACTATTTCGCTTACTTCAAACTTCATCGACTTTTTCCTGCCTTCTTTGGCTGCTCATTATTGTACCGACCGCCTGGCGAAGCCTGCCTCTGATAGAGTTATCAATAACTTTATCACCGTAGCGAATGATTATTCCTCCGATAATCGATGGATTGACACTTACCTGCAGCTTAACTTTGCTCTTCATTGCACCGGCCATATTCGTAGAAAGCCTTTCTGCCATTTCTCTACTCATCGGCTCTGAAACTGTAACCTGGACAATGCGATACCCTTGCTGAGTCTCCCTCAATTCGTTGAATCTATCTATAATCTGTGGCAAAAACATCATCCGATTATGCCGGACGGCCGCCATCAGGAAATTCATTGTCAAATCGCTTAATTTCCCCTCGAACATCTTTTGAACTACCTCTCCCTTGTACTCTGTCGAAAAATAGGGCGACTCCATCAACGCCCCAAAATCCTTTTCGCGAACGTTAACGCTCTGCACAATCTCCAGCTCATCTCTGATGCTCTCGCCCATTTTTGCCTGCTCTGCAAGCTCTAAAAGTGCCTGCGCGTAGATCTTTGCCAGATGCATACCTGTTTCAAAGCCATTCATAGCTGCTTACCTGATTGCTCTTCTTCGAGCTTTTTGACAGCTTCGCAGATAAGCCGCTGATTGTCTTCGTGGGTAACCGCCCGCCCTAATATCTTACTGCTGATTGTAAGAAGCATATCGCCGGCCTGCTGCCACAACTTCTGCGATGCCGCGAGCTGCAAATACTCAATGTCGCCATGAGCCTTACTTTTCATCGCAATTGCTTCTTGGCCGGCCTTCTCGATAGCCGTCTTTTCTAATTGTCGAGCCTGCTCAGTCGCCTTCTCGACTATCTGCAAACCTTGCTGCTTATAGTCATCGAGCATCGATTCCGCCTGTTTACGCGTGATGTCGGCAGTATCTAATTGCTGTTTTATACGCTCTTCTCTGTTCTTGAGAGCCTTAAGCATCGGCTTCCAGGCTGTACTGCCCAGAACTAATAGCAGCACCACAAAAGCCGCCATAGTCCACACTGCATCGGCAAATGTCCCGCTGAAGATACCTCTATCGGTCCCACTGTTACTTACCTCAGAAGGCTGTGCCAACAGCGGCTCAACGCATAAAAGCGTAATTAAAATTATCGCCAACGTCCTCATCTGAATCTATGAGCGCATCCAGAAAACGGTCATAAAGCAAATCAACAGCGCAAAGAACGTAAAGCCTTCAACCATTGCAGCCGCCACAACCATAACTAAAAATATGCGTCCCCCGGCTTCAGGCTGCCTGGCTATCGCCTCAGCCGCCTTGCCTCCGATTATCGCCAACCCCATGCTTGCGGCAATAATCACTATGGCACAAGCAGCCACCGCCCCTATAATCGGCCACATCGAACCGGCGCCAGTCGCTTCAGCTAATAACATACTACCTATCAATCTATCCATTGTCTTTTAGACCTCCAAAAAATGTTCCTAATGTTCCGGTGCAGTAGAAAGCCCTATATAAAGGGTAGATAAAAGCGTAAATACATACGCCTGCAAAAACGCTACAAGTAATTCGATAAACGATATTGCCACAACACCTGCCACCGATGCAACTGCAGCCTGGTAGTTCTTGAAAACAACTATCAGCCCCAGAAACGTGGCCAGCACCATATGTCCGGCAACTATATTTGCAAAAAGTCGGATAGCCAACGTAAATGGCCGCACAAATGAGCTTATTATCTCAAGAAAATACATAAGAGGCTTTAGCCACCACGGCACAGGCGGCGCAAAATTTACAATATAACCCCACAATCCTTGCTCTTTTATCCCGTATATATGTATCATAAAGAAAGCAACCACCGCCATCGCTCCCGTAACCCAGATGTTTGCCGTTGCAGGGCCTCCAATGTGAGTTTCTTTCCCGATCAGTAAAAAAATAATCTGTTCGGTTGGGACCATTCCGAGTAAATTAAGCGTCAAAATAAAGAAAAATGCCGTCCACACAAATCCAATATACCGGTCGGTTCGCTCGTGCAAAATCGGCCTGGCCAATTGCTCACGCAGAAACTCGCATACCGATTCAATCAGATTTTGCAGCCCCTTCGGAATTTGCCTTCTCGACCTCGCTGCCAATGGTAAGACAGTTACCAGCAGCAGCACCGCCACAGTAACCATAATTATATGGTTGCTTATAGCTACTTCCCACCGCCCCACAGAGAAGGTGAACACCGGTCGTGACTCAATCGGCAAAAAAGGATTAAAGTCAGCTAAAACACAACTTAAAAATCCTGACCGCATAACAAACTGCCTTCGATTACTTCGCAAAAGCAAAAATTATACCAATCCTGCTATACACAAGCAAATAATCTTAAAAATAACCAACTGGTCAACTGGTCCGGGTTGTGACTATCCAGAAAAATCTTGCTACACGAGAGATTATTGGTAAACTTGCGGCGATTGTGGGCCGAGCAAGGCAAGGCTCCGCTTCGCACCAATTGGTCGAATCCACCCTGGAGAAGTATCAACATAGAAAAACTTTACCAATATCATCAGACACTACCGAAAGATTTGGAAGGTTAATAGTTATGAGTAAAGGTATTACACGACGTAACTTTATCAAAGAAGCATTTGGAACAGCTATCGGTGCCATCGCATTTCCTTACATTATTACCTCATCTTCGCTCGGCAAAAATGGTCAGGTCGCTGCTAACGAAAGGATTGTGATAGGCGCCATTGGTGTCGGCGGTCAAGGAACGCACGATATGAAGTCGCTGATGGCCGACGCGAGAGTGCAGGTTGTAGCCGTATGCGACCCGCTGGCTGCGAACCGGCAGCGCGCCAAAAAAATCGTTGAGGAAAATTACAGCAAAGAGAAACAGTGGACCGGCTGTAAAGATTATAGCGACTTTCGTGAATTGCTGGCCCGAGACGACATTGACGCTGTTACCGTTGCCACACCGGACCACTGGCACGCCATTATAGCCGTCCGAGCCGCTATTGCAGGCAAGGACATCTATTGTCAAAAGCCGCTCGCATTGACGGTCCGTGAAGGTCGGAAAATTGTCGAAACTGTCCACAGGTATGGCGTGGTTTTTCAGGCGGGCACTCAGCAGCGCTCGGAAGAGCGTTTCCGCAGGGCCTGCGAGCTTGTTCGCAACGGAAGACTCGGCAAACTTAATACTATCGAGGTGGAGATACCCGGCAGTATGTCCATCGACGGTTTTTATTTTGAACCTGTCCCGGATGGGCTGGATTATGATTTATGGCTTGGCCCGGCACCGATGGCGCCATATTCAGCCAAGAGAGTAGATGCCTTTGGCTGGCGATGGATTTCCGACTACGCCGGCGGATGTGTTACCGACTGGGGAGCACACCACATCGACATTGCTCAGTGGGCGATGGGGACAACCGATACGGGGCCTGTTGAAATTTATGGCGAAGCGGCTTTCCCGAAAGACGGCTTATTTGACACAGCGATTTACTGGCGGTTTGAATGTTTATACACTAACGGCGTGAAAATAATATGCTTTGCTAAAAACGAGTTTGTCCCCGGGCAGTATCCTAATGGGATAAAGTTCATCGGCGAACGAGGCTGGCTGTATGTCAACCGTGGACAACTGGACGCCGAGCCAAAGTCGATATTGCAGGATGAGATTGGCCAAAATGAGATTCAACTTTATAAGTCCGACAACCATTACAGTAATTTCATCGATTGTATAAAAACAAGACAAGCCACCGCTGCACCTGTTGAAGAAGCGCATCGCTCGGTAACTATTTGTCAATTAGCCAATATCGGAATGCGTTTGGGTCGCAAAATAAGATGGGACCCGCAAAAGGAAATGATACTTAACGATGAGCAGGCCAGCCGAATGCTGTCCAGGCCGATGCGCAGCCCCTGGACGATATAATAGAAACACCGGAGAATATTATGGATTACACCTATCTTGATATTGCAAAAATGATAGACCATTCGCTGCTTAATCCTACCCTGACCAACAAAGAGCTTGAACGCGACTGCAAGCTCGCTGTCAAATATGACGTGGCTTCCGTCTGCATAATGCCGTATTATCTAAAGCGCTGCGCCGAAATTTTAAAGGGTTCCACCGTCCAAGCGAGCACAACGATTGGTTTCCCACACGGCGGCCATACGACAGCAGTTAAAATCGCTGAGGCAAAGCAGGCGCTCGATGACGGCGGCGAAGAGCTTGATATGGTTGTGAATATCAGCAAGGTCCGAAGCGACGACTGGGATTATGTGGAAATGGATATAAAGGCAGTCATCGACATAACCCATCAGCACAAGAAAAAAGTTAAAGTGATTTTTGAGAATTGTTTCCTGGATAGTGAGCAGAAGATTAAGCTTTGCCGGATATGCGGGAAGCTGGGGGCGGATTGGGTCAAGACTTCGACAGGCTACGGCAGCGGCGGAGCGGCAATCGAAGACATTATATTGATGCGGCAGCATTTACCTGCCGGCGTTCAAATAAAGGCGGCAGGCGGGATACGCACATTAGACCGGCTGCTCGAAATGCGGGCAGCAGGTGTAACTCGTGTTGGAGCAAGTCGAACTTTTCAAATCCTCGACGAATGTAAGAATAGACTTGGAATCCTGTAACCCGGATAAGGCGGGTCAATAAACGGGGCTTGAATACGAAATTCGTTCTTGAAAACTACGCAACGATACGGTAGTTATCTTGAGTAGGCTTGGCTATGCCTTACGGCAAATGACACTTGGCAGGATGAACGATATGGTCAGGACAATTATCAACCGGTCAGCCCCGTTAGAGACCCAGAGGGGAAAGTCTCTAACGGGGTCGGCACACAGGCATTTTTTCGCTGTATTTGTCTGTGTGTCTATCGCTTTCTTAAATCCATTTTCATTAGCTAATTTACCTGAAAATGGTTCGACAGGCTCACTGCAAGCCCGAGCGGAGTCGAGGGAGCGAACTGATGATGTGGCTAAAGGAAAAGTCATTTACCAATCTATGGAGATTTTCCCGCTCGTCAAACAGCACATCCACGCCCCTACCATTGTTGAGCTGGCTGACGGCAGTCTTTTGACGGCCTGGTATCAGGGCTCTGGTGAGCGCAGTGCGGACGATGTGGCGATAATGGGGGCACGACTGAAACCAGGACAGGATAGATGGACCAAGCCCTTTGTGATGGCAGATGTGCCGGATTTTCCCGATATAAATCCCATCCTGTTTATCGACCCCAGGGAAAGGCTCTGGCTAATATGGTACACAGTTATCGCCAATCAATGGGAGACCTCACTGCTCAAATTTCGTATTAGCGATAACTATATGATGAAAGAAGGTTCGCCCGAATGGTCCTGGCAGGATGTTTTACATATTAAGCCCGGCGACTCAACTGAAAAGGGAATTCAACCTGATGACAGCTTTGTGAAATCAGTTGAAAGACAGGTTGAAGAATATGCCAAATACATATTGGAAAGTGCACCTGCAGATAACAAGGGGACAGCCGGTCTGATGGCAGCCGGATGGAGAGAGTGGGCAAAAGACCTGCTATCCAAAGCTCGAGGAGAGGATATGATGCGGGACGGATACCTCATTGATTCACAGGGCAAAAGCACGAAGCAATTGATGGGTTATCCGTATTTTAGACGTATGGGCTGGCAGACAAGGAACAAACCATTCATTGTAGATAAGAAACGAATCATTGTGCCGTTGTATTCCGATGGATTTAGCTTCTCTCTAATGGCGATAACCGATGATTTCGGAAAGATTTGGCAATTCAGTGAGCCCCTTGTGGGTCCGGGAAACATCCAGCCAGCCATTGTGCAAAAAGCTGATGGGACATTGGTCGCCTATATGCGGGACAACGGCCCACCTCCAAAAAGACTTCAAGTCAGCAGCTCCACGGACAAGGGGTTGACGTGGAGTGCCGTCAGGGACTCTGATTTGCCCAATCCAGGCTCAGGCGCAGATGCAGTTACGCTGCAAAACGGCAACTGGGTGCTGGTTTATAATGATACTGAAGATGGACGACACAGCCTTGCAGTTTCGATTTCTACCGATGAAGGAAAAACCTGGAAATGGACAAGGCATCTGGAAAAGGACACTCGGCCAAAAGATTTTGCCACCAGAAGTCATTATCCATCAATCGTTCAGAGCCGTGATGGCAGTCTATATGTGGTTTATGCTTATCACCATAACGACCGAAAAGACGGTCCAAGTAAGACCATCAAATATGTCCATTTCAACGAAGTCTGGGTCAGGCAAGGGCAAAAGCAATAAATTCAGGAGGTCATTATGTGTAATAATCACATTAGCAGGCGTGAGTTTGTCGGATTGACAACGGTAGGTGTTGCCGGCGGAGCTCTTGGTCTCGCAGCTTCATCTTTTGCCGACAGCGAAATAGAAGAATGGGACCCTGATAAGCCGTATGTTATCAGCGGGAAAAAATTAGTAATCCAGCCGGTTCTTATGTACACAACCAGCCAGAAGAAGAAAGCGACTTCCTGGAAATCCTGGGGAGGGGTGCAGACAGAAGAGGCCGCATCAGAAGAAACAGACAGAATATCAAAAGAGTTAAATTCACTATCAGCCCAGGCCAACTTCCCCCTGCAGATATTCCCTGTTGTCAAAGTCAGCTCGACTGAACAAGCATCAAAAGTGCATAACAATGACTATGACGTAGTGATAGTCTATGCTGCCACAGGCTCAGGCGATTTGCTTCGGGCTTGTTTTGCCCAAAAGAAAGACAAAGATACTGTAATTTTCGTCCGGCACCGTTCCGGCCCTGTATATTACTGGTATGAGGCACTTAGTGTAAAATACTTGAAAACAGGCGACAATGAATCCGAGGCCAATAGCTTTTCAAATCATGGAGGCGTTTATATTGATGATGTCGTCGTTGATGATTACCAGGAGCTTCTATGGCGACTACGGGCACTTTACGGACTCAAGAATTTTATAAGGACCCGGATTGTTGCTCTCGGCGGTGCCTGGGGCAAGTATTCTCCCGAAGCACCTACGGTCGCAAAAGAAAAATACAAAATGGACATTGTAGAAGTTAGTTACGAAACAATAGAGCCTCGTATCAAAGATGCTAAAACAGATGCCAGGCTCGTTTCAACAGCAGAGAAGTGGACTGAAAAATATCTCTCTATCCCTGACACGACCCTTATAACCGAGAAGGCCTTTGTGGTTAATGCTTTTCTTCTATATCGTGTCTTCAAAGACCTGATTCGGGAATATGATGCACAGGCGTTCACAATCAGGGCCTGTATGAGCACTATTCTTCCGATTGCCGAAACTACTGCGTGTCTGACTTTGAGCTTACTAAATGACCAGGGAATACCGGCCTTTTGCGAGTCGGATTTTGTCATAATACCAGCGGGGATTTTATTACATTACATATCCGGCAAGCCTGTGTTTTTGCATAATTCAACCTTTCCGCACGAGGCGATAGCTACCTGTGCACACTGCACTGCTCCCCGCAGAATGAATGGAGCACGTTATGAGCCGGTAAAAATCCTGACACATTATGAATCCGAGTTCGGCGCAGCTCCAAAGGTGGAAATACCAATAGGACAAGAGGTATCATTCATTGACCCTGAGTATAGTTGGGGTCGCTGGCTTGGTTTCAAAGGGATTGTCAAGGCTAATCCGTTCTACGAAATTTGCCGTTCTCAACAAGATGTCGAAATTCAGGGCGATTGGCAGAAGCTGCTCAAGGAAGCTCGTGATTCACACTGGATGATGGCATACGGCGATTATCTAAAAGAAATTGGATATGCATCGCGCAAGATTGGAATCAGGTGGGTAAATATTTCCAGTCTATGCCTGCCCTGCTTGCACTGAGCCTGCCTGCACTGAGCTTCGTCGAAGTGTCGAAGTGAGCGACCTGTGGTGAGCAAAGTCGAACCAAGCCGAAAAGGCACAAAAAACGCAAAGGGCTAAAGGTGCATAAGATAATAGCCGACTAAACCCAAAAGAGCCGCAAAGCAAAGATGGCTCACAGTAGGCTACAAAATTGGGGTGGATAATTGAAACAGCAGTAAGATTACTTCTTTCAGTTTTCGCAGAGCTAAGTGGGATTGTGCTTGTTGATTAGTCTCTCTAAGACGTGCCCTTTTGTGTAGAAAAAGGTGGTCTATGATTATTCGCGACATCACCAACTGCAAAAAGAGAGAAGAGGAAATATGCAGAAAAAAATAAGAGTAACCCCAAAA
>CAYWXK010000067.1:0-15054 GCA_964462515.1 uncultured Pirellulales bacterium | reverse complement strand
ATAAATGTCAACGATAGCCCCGACTATCAAAAGCTTTTGGAAGGTGAGCCGCAAACCCTCGGAATGCGTGCGGGCAAAGTTTATTTGCGCCCCGGCAGGACCTGCGGCGAGCATACAACCGGCTCTCACGAAGAGATGCTCGTCTTTCTATCCGGGCACGGCCAGCTCTTGATTGGCGAAGATGAATCCCTCCCTGTCGGCAAAGGAAAAGTCTGCTACATCCCGCCAAACACTACTCACGATGTCAAAAATCCAGGCTCCGAACCGCTCATCTACATTTATTGTGTTGCTCCTGCAAGCGGTCGTTTCCGAAGGTAATCTGGGCTAAAATCCACATTTTTGAGCCTGAAAAACTTGGATTTTAACCACAGAATCATTTTTATTATTCTTATACCCAAACTTTCTTTTTAACCACTAATTTGCATTTTCCAACCAAAATCGGCCTTCGCAGGCCAAAAAATGCCAAAATTACAGGACTTTTAAGTTTTAATTTTGTAAAAAGAAAAAAATTTGGAAAAATTTCAAAAAAATACTTGCAAAAACCGCCCCAGACTTTATAATGTATGTTGTAATAGAAGTTCTTTTCTTACCGTATCTTGGTTTTGGTGAGATAGCTGTTTTATAAGATTGGAATTTATCTCCTACAATCAAAGCTGTCTCACACGCTGGAGTCGCCAACGACTCCAGCTTTTTTTATGCCTAAACCAAATCATAGCTTGATATACCCTCTGGTTTCTCGCAAGCAAACGTAGCCTCCGTCATTATCGTTTTTTGTCTCTTTTTTGGAAAGTCGCCAAATCGTATTGAAATTCAAATTGCAGTTTGTGCTCGGCCTCTTCCTGGGCCAGTTTCAAAAACATCTCTTTCAACTCTCTCTTTTGCGCAATCGCTGCTAAGTCAGTGTAAAGCCGATATGACCTGTCTTCCTTTTTCATCGCGATAGCAAGTAGTTCAACGTAACTCATATCTGCCGTTGGCTCGACATCCTCTACATAATCGGCTATCCCAAGCCTGCCGACCTCTTCCTCGCCCAGCGCAACCTCTCCCGCCTTCGCAGCCTCCAATCTTATCTTGTGCTGCTTTTCCTCTATGGCCAAATCCCTGATGATTTTTACTATCTGGGGCTTCTTTGCCAGTTTTGCCAGCTTCATATAGAAATCGTATGCCTCGACCTCTCTCGATATGGCAAAGTCCAGCACTTCCTCAACTGAACCGAATTTTTTAATATCTTTCGCCATTGGTCTGGGCCCAACCGGTTTTTTAATAACCTCTTGCCTGAAGACCAGATATTCCCGCCAATGTTCTGGCTTTTAACTTTGTTAACAGAATTATTATACTCCATAACATACGCAAATGCAAACTCTTATATTATTTTTCTTGCTTTATAGACGCAAAAAGTTTATAATTTTTATGTTAGCATTGTTTTTTTGTTTTTGAATCAGCCTATATAGATGAAGTCAGCTGATTAGGAGAAAAGGGATGAAAAACTTATTTGCCGTTCTTTCAATCGCCATCTTATTTTTGTCCACAGTCAGCCTGGCCGGCACAGGGACCTGGCAGTGGAATGATGATTTCATTTCGGCCTTTGTCGATGCCGAGGGGATAAACAGGCATCCTGGGTCTTCAGAACAAGGCGAGCAATTTGACGGCCAAATGACCGGCACTTCTGATGTGCTTGGTCCGGGCGTAGATGTTTACTACTATCTGGTTGATGACGCAGGAAATCCAGTCGATAATTCGGTTGCAGGACTTGAAGTCTGGAAGCCTGATGGCGCCGACTGGCTGGGTCAGGGACCAACAAGCGGTTTAGGCCTTGTCTTACAATGGGGGAAACAATTGCATATGGATGCTTCAAATTTCGACTCGCTCAAATTACCTCTGTGGTATAAAAGCGGACAAGGACCGCTCGATGTGCGTGTTTTCTGTGTGACCGGCACCTCCAGCGGCACCTGGGTAGAGACGCAATTGGATTCGGCTGTTGTAACGCTTAACCAGGGCGAATCCGCAATTCTTACAGTGAACCTGACGGTTGCGCCCGACCTAACGCGTATGGTAAAAGTCGGCGTAGTGGTCGAGGCACACGACAGCATTATGTTAGGCAAAAAAGCAACACTCCATATCGGCTCTGTTCCTGTGGCGACGGTGATGCTCGAAAACTACGGCCCTAACAGCGACTATAGATGGATGGATGTGGCAGACCAGCAATACAGTGTTGCTTTTCAAAACAGCTATTCGTATGATAATGCTCAGGTACAGGTAACTTACAACACCGTTGGCCGCCAGCTTATCGGCACGCTGACCGCCACCAACCTTAAGCCCAACTTTGCTTATCAATTTAAGCTGATTGGCGAATCAACATACAAGTTAGGCGATACAAACGACGGCTGCAACGAACTGATAGGGCTTAACGGCAGGTGGTGGGAGCAGGAATGGACAGGCGGTTCCTGGACCGCAGGCGGGAACCTCAACAACAAAGGGGGCGGTTCATCCCCTAACCCTAATGACACCGTCTATTACGCCAGGCGCAACACTCCAGACAGCGGCAGCCCTACGGGCCTGAATTACAAATATACCGGTTACCGCGTATTTGAGTATTTTATCACCGATGAGAACGGCAACGCTGCGTTCAACTATACCGTCAACAACTGTTATCATGTGCTCTTTAAGACCACACAGACCAGCCCCGGAACAAATGATGGTCCGGTTGTTACCCGCACATTCGATGTTAACCCCAACATCCATACCCAGTACGATACCGATTATCCCGAAAAAACGGTCAGCATTTTTGGCGAGTGGGAGCGTCTGCCCAAGAACGGCGTAGGTCTGCGGCCGGGAGACTATACCTGCTATATGTTACTCACCGAAGAGTCCTTCCACGGCAGCGGCCTGCAGGGCTGGTGGGCACACGCAATGAAAGGACAGGCGCGATTCACAATATTTGAGGAGGCAATCTGCAAAGACCCCATCGTCGGTGATTTGAACGGCGATTGCAAGGTGGACTTGAAGGACCTCGATATGCTCAGTAAAGTGTGGCTGAAATGCAATCTGGACCCGCCCGAAGCCTGCCGGCAATAGAACAACATTGCGTAACAGATCACCCTTTTTGCAGTATTTTTTGACATTTCAAGGCCGGTCGGATATAATGTATTTGGTTATTTCCGGAGGCCCGCTTTGGCGGGACAAATGAAAATGAAAACCGGTAAAAATACAAACCTAAATCCTTCGCTGTCCATCTCAGCCATTCTGCTTTCGCTGTTGCTATCCTTGCTCGCAGTGGCGCAGACGGTTTCACCTTCGCCATACTGGAAAAACCGAATAGTTTTTCCCGATGAGCCATTCCGTGTCCAGGGCACTTCCGCCAACGACCCCGACTGGGTCAAGTTCACGATTTTGCTGTCGCCATACGACCCTAACATCGTATATTTCCAGGACTGCCGCAAATACACCTTTCACTACAATTTTGCGGTCGAACTGTTGCCTCCGTTTTATGGTATGACCCCGCAGCAATTCGACCAGGCCACACTCTACGAGCTTGGTCAGCAAGCCGTCCTGGGTGCGGTGATTATGCCACCGACCGCCGGCTATCCTCCACCTCCCCTTTATCGGGAATATGGCATCCAGTTTGTCCGCCGCGACCCATACACAAAAGAAGAAATTGCCGAACTATTCAACATCGCCAAGGCCAGCATCACCGCTGACCCAAACGTACGAGCATTTTACTTCCCCTCTTACGAACAAATCGCAACTGCCGAAGACAACCGCGAGTGGTTCGAATCTCAAGGCATCCCCATCAGCTCCACCGCACGCTGGCTGCAAGGTAACTGCTGTTACTCAGCCGGCTGGACACTCGGCAAACTAACATACGTCGAAGGCAGCAATATTAATAGTGCTTATCGCTCCGGCCTGCTCAAGCCTGATGACATCCTCCTGACTGATGGTGTCCCCGCCGATGTTCCCTTGGTCTGTGGAATTATTACCCTGTCGCCATCCACTCCAAATTCGCACGTAGCCATCCTTGCTAAGACCTTTGGCGTCCCCTTTGTGTATCTGGCGCTCGCTGAAAATGCCAACCGTGCCTTGCAGCTTGTTGACCACAGGATTGTCCTTCGCGCCTTTGAAGTATTTAGAGGCTGCGACGTCAGACTTATCGATACCGAAGGCGTCCTCGATGCCTCAGTAATTGAAGAAATTTTAGCCCTAAAAAAACCGCCGGTTCTGAACATTACACCAATGGCCGACTACGGTGCCTATAGCGCACCCACTGATGGCTTACTGCCCCGTGACATAAAATACTTCGGTGGCAAGGCCGCCAACTATGGAATCCTTCGAACCTCTATCCCCAACGATTGCCGTGTCGCTGTCGCCTTTTCCTTCAAACTATGGAATGAATTTTTGAATCAGACTCTCGCAAACGACAAAACCCTTCGCAAGGAAATATCCGACCGCCTTTCACAATATACCTACCCGCCCTCTGATATGTCGGCACTGTGGGCTGACCTCGATGACATCCGGGATATGTTCACGGATACCGATGTTACTATCTTCACTCAGACTCAAACAAATGCAATCATAAGCATCCTGCAGGACCCACGCTACGGATTCGACCCTAAAAGAAAAATTCGCTTCCGAAGCTCCAGCAATGTCGAGGATAGTAATCAGCTCACCGGCGCAGGCCTATACGATAGTTTCAGCGGCTGCCTTGCCGACGACCTTGATGGTGACAATAGCGGCCCGTGCCTGTGCGACCCAAATGAATCCCGCGAACGTGGCGTCTTCAGGGCAATCCGCAAGGTCTTCGCCAGCTTCTACAACAACAATGCCTTCCTCGAACGCCTTCGTTACGATGTCAACGAATCCCAGGTTGGTATGGCACTGTTGGTTCACCATTCTACGCCTGACCTGTATGAGATGGCTAATGGAGTAGCTACAATCGAACCAAGCTACCTCTCCGGCTGGGACATCAAACTCGTAACTCAATACGGTGCAACCTCGGTCGCAAACGCCGAAGATGGCTCTATCCCGGAGGAGGTTACCGTCGGTATCTCTTCATACGGAACGTATTTGACAATAAATCGCTACTCAAACCTCGTCCCCTTGGGCGCTATGGTGATGAACTGGCAGGATGACTATATCAATCTTTCACAACTGCTTATCGCTGCTGCCAGCCGATTCAGACAGGTCACCGGCAAGACCAATTTCCTGCTCGACCTCGAATACAAAAAAGTTGCGCCGCAGGGTAAGCTTCTGGTTAAACAGGTGCGGGAAATCCCTCGGCCGGGTAATGCGCCCGACATTACGCCGTTTCTCATTAACGAACCTGCGCAGTATTGCACATTCCAGGGCGAGTTCGCCGATGTTTTCGCCAACCACCGCCTCAAATCGCGGTGGCTATTTGAAACGCAAAGTATCTGGCTCACAAAAACCAATCTTATAGATAGCTTCTATGCAAACGTAATGCTCGAATACACAGATACCGGTCGCATCCGGACCGTTACTGGCATTTTGCCGCTCTGGCCCTTCGCCACACATACCGTAGAAGACGCTTCAAATAAAAGCGTGAACACAAATGATACCTGGCTTATGCATCATCTGGCCAACCGCCGTTCCTGTCGTCTCCGCATAGAAAACATCCCAACCAAGGTAGAATCAGCAGAAAGTCCAATCCTTACGCTCCTTGACCTCTGGCGGCCTGTTCTGCACGTCAAATACGATAGACCCGTTCCTTCCTGGGACTGGTCAGGCCCAAAAACTACAACCGAGGAAGAGATACAGCTTTGCTTCCTTCCGAAACCACAACCAGGTGACATCCTCCAGCATCGCTCCTTCACCGGGTCCAAAAGCGTCTCGATACAAATCGCATTTTACTGGCCGCCTGACCCGGGTGCCGCTGCCGGCTACACGGCTCCTCTTAGCCGATGGGTAGAAACCATTATTGCCGGTTACACCACCAGGCCGATTATTCTCCACGGCTGGTATTCACAGACTTATCGACCGGAGCATCATAATTTCGGCGAACATTTTATATTCGAGCCACGTCTCGAACCAGACATCTGGCCGGATTTGCTGGCTGAGCTGCGGGCAAAGAATATTTGCTTCATTCACGTATTTGCCGGTTTTGAAGGTGCAACCATAACAACATACGGCTTCGATGACCAGCCGTTCCTCGCCGGTGATATCGACAAAAATAAAAAGGTGAATTTCGATGACCTGAAGCTCTTTACTGGCCGCTGGCTCGATGCCGTCTGCGATACCTGCTCCGGCGCCGACCTTACCGGCGACGGCGAAGTCACTCTTCTCGACTTCCAGATTCTCGCCGAAAACTGGCTTGCAACCCTTCCATAGGCCTTATCGTCAAGATGGCTTACGCCATTGGTGAACGAGGTGAAAGATGGGTCACTTGTTCTGACCGGCCAAATATGTTATAATACCGATAGCTTTGAGCTGATGCTCAGTGACTGGACTTCTATCTCTATTAAAAGAGATAATTGTCGTTTGGGACGACCGATAGAGTTTGCTATTATGCCGGAAGGCATTGCCGTAAGGCATCCTGTGGACTTGATGATTCGGAGGACTTACGCGAATGGATATAAGCCAACTTAGTAATCGTTTTGCCGTGATTCTAATCATTTCGACAGCACTTGTTCAGCCTTTGTATGCGACCGGCTCGATTACCGGCCAGGGACGCTTCGAGAAAATAGCAGGGAATCCTGCGGCTGGATACGTGTATCTATACGAGTGGGACCTGTTTCTTTCGCCCCCCGATAATTCTATGGTCGGCCCCTGTCGTCGGCTGGGAGCACCACCCGGCCAGCCACCTACAAACGATGGATACTACCGCATCGACAATCTGCCTGCAGGAACCTATTCGGTATATGTGAACCAGCCGGATTTCTTCGCCTCACCCAAAGTGGTCCCAAATGTTCAGATAGTCGATGGTCAACAGGCACTGGTAAATATCGACCTTGATGTCGATTACTCAACCTACTTTAAGAACACAGCCGGTCAGCAGTGGACCGAATGGAAGTGGACCTGGTATCAGACTTTTCTTGCAACAGGAACATCGGTGAGAGGCGTATCCTGGGTAATGGCAGGCTGGGGAGAGTACAACGGCGACTGGGCCGAGGTAAGTATCCTCGAAGATAACGGAAACCCGGATGTTCGAAATTGGAGGGTGCTCGGCACAAAACCAGAGAACAGCATCGCCTCGGATTCAGATGAGTGGGTCAGGTGGCCTTCAGGCCAAATCCCGATTACACCCGGCAAAAAATACGCAGTAAAAATCTGGGTCAACGGCGGCTGCGCAATTTATAAGCGAGATAAAGACGCCAACAGCTACCCGCACGGCAAAGCATACGATGAAAACGGCAGCCCCCAAAATTATGACCTTAATGTTACAATCTTTGTTGACCGCAACAACCAGATGGTTACGCACACCCGGCTTAGCTATGGGCCAGGCATTTTCGTTGACACCTTGAATGACACGCAATGGGGTCAGACATTCGTGGCAACCGGTACTTGCCTTGCTGCGGTCGATTTATTTGCAGCCAGCAGCGACACAAATTTCGACCTGACCTGGAAGGTCCGCCAGGGCGGTCCTTTGGGGCCTCAAATTGGTCCTGCAAAAACGACACAGGGTGCATATTTCGCCTCAACCACAGACCTGGTCGGTGTAAGCTACAACAAGGATGAAGTGCCTTTGGTTCCCGGCCAAACCTACTATATTGAAGTTACCGATACACTGGGCTTTACGCCTTTCGTGCAGGAAGCGTGGAACAGCTACTCAGATGGAGCGGCATTCCGCAGAGGTGTGGCAACAGGTTACGATTTAGCTATGACTATCATTGAATATGCATCCCCACAACAACTTAAAAATGCAGACCTGAACAACGATGGAACTATAAATTTGAGGGACTTTTCCAAACTTGTTTGTTACTGGCGGCAGGATGAATCATCCGTTGACATTGCGCCGGAACCTTTTGGCGACAAAATTGTCGATTTTCAGGACCTCGCTTCCCTTGCAAAAAGCTGGCTTACATTTCCGGGCTTAATTGCACATTGGAGGCTGGATGAGACAGCGGGCAGTGTGGCGGAAGATTCGGTGGGTGATAAAGATGGCGCCGTTTATGGGAACCCGCTTTGGCAGCCAACCGGCGGCGCAATAAATGGTGCGCTCCAGCTTGATGGAACAAATGATTATGTCAGCACACCCTTTGTCTTGAATCCTTCCAGCGGGCAATTTTCTGCTCTGGCCTGGGTCAAAGGAGGCAGCCCGGGACAGGTAGTTTTATCTCAAATAGCCAGTTTTATTTCGCCCGCTGGTAAGGATTGGCTCTGCGCAGACCCAACAGAGGGCAAACTTATGACCGTTTTAACCGATGGCAGCCCATCCACCTCTCCACTTGTTTGCGAATTTGTAATCACCGATGGTGACTGGCACTATATCGCCGTTACCTGGGACAGCTCTCGCCGCCGCCTCTACGCAGATGGCGTTAAGGTCGCTGAAGATTCCGGCACTCTCGCCAATCTGGTCTCTTCGGATAAAGGTCTCTACCTCGGCGCCGGTCGGACTCTCGGTGCTGGAACTTTTTGGTCAGGCCTGATTGATGACATCCGCATTTACGACCGTGTCCTGAATCCTTAACCTGCCTTACCGAAATGGCGTAAGCCATCTTGACGATTGGTTAAGATGCCTGGTCAGCCTTCGGCCTCTGTGTAATAACACACGGCAGAATACGGATTCCGCATACAAACGCCAAGCATACCTTGCCTCAAGTTACTTGCTCCCAAAAATACTTGAGTACTCCTGCAATCTTTGGTAGATTATTGGCGCGTATGTAATACGCATAAGAAAAAAAGTAAATAATAATCAATCATCAATTATCAATAATCAAGCTGTGATGGAGTTTTGCAAATGAATGTTCTTTTAATCGGCAACGGCGGACGAGAGCACGCAATTGCCTGGAAACTGGCTCAATCTAAAGACTTGGGCAAACTCTACATTGCCCCGGGTAATCCCGGCACCGCACAATGCGGCCAAAATGTCTCTATCAGGGCCGACGACATCGACAATCTGGTAACGTTCGCTCGTCAGAACCGCATCGAGCTTGCCATCGTTGGCCCGGAAGACCCGCTGGCCGCAGGGGCCGTTGATGCGTTTGAGTCTGCCGGCATAAAGGCCTTTGGTCCCAACGCCGCCGCAGCCCAGCTCGAAGCCGACAAGGTATTCGCAAAGCAACTTATGCGTTCTGGCTCCATCCCCACCGCTGAAGGGCGAACCTTCGATAGATTCAGTGACGCCAAGGCATATATCGCAAGCAGGGACGAGCCAGTCGTGATAAAAGCTGCAGGACTTGCAAAGGGTAAAGGAGTCTTTGTCTGCAATGACCCTGCTGATGGCATTCTCGCGGCAGAAAAAATAATGTGCGATAAAATATTCGGCTCAGCAGGCGACAAAATAGTCGTCGAGGATAAACTTACCGGCGAAGAAACGTCCATCCTGGCCTTTGTTGATGGCCGAAACATCTACGTTATGGAATCCTCGCAGGACCACAAACCCATCGGCGATGGCGACACCGGCCCCAACACCGGCGGAATGGGCGCTTACAGCCCGGCGCCAATCGTTACCGAAGAGCTGATGAAGCAAATCACCCGTGAAATCCTTGTGTCGGCTGTAGATAGTATGAATCGCAACGGCACACCATATAAAGGCGTCCTCTATGCCGGCCTTATGATTACACCTGCCGGGCCGAAAGTCCTCGAATTCAACGTCCGCTTCGGCGACCCTGAAACTCAGCCCATCCTCGTTCGCCTCAAAAGCGACTTATTGCAGGTTTGCCTGTCCGTCTGTGATGAAAAGCTCGAAGATGTTACCCTCCAGTGGGACCGGCGTCCGGCTGTCTGTGTCGTAATGGCATCGGGGGGCTATCCGGGCGATTACCAGAAAGGCAAAAAAATAACCGGCCTTGCGGAGGCCGAACAACTTAAAGACGTCATCGTATTTCACGCAGGCACAAAAAGCAAAGACGGCGACATCGTAACCGACAGCGGCAGAGTCCTCGGCGTAACCGCACTGGGGCCGACAATCGCTGATGCAAAAGCCCGTGCCTACCAGGCTGTCGAAAAAATAAAATACGAAGGCGCCTATTACCGCCGAGACATCGCCGATAAAGCAATAAAAAGAATGCAAAATATAAAACTAAAAATTTAAGCTATTCAACCTGGATTTGTGAATTTTGATTTTTGAATTCTCAGTTAGATGCTAAAAAACCAGCAACAATCTATCGCGGTAAGAATTGCAAGAAGAATTTTTCGCTGGCTGCTGACAATCTTTATTCTGGTCGCTGCCCTGTGGCTGCTCTTTCTGGTAACAGGCAGGACCCTATGTCACATCACCATAGGACAGATTGCGGAGATGACCGGCACAAAAATCAAGACCGAGTCGGTCGATTTCCACACCAACGGCTCGGTTCTTATCAAAAATCTTGTAATCAGCCCCCACAAAAAGCAGGTCGGTGACGACACCATACTGAAGGCCCAAACCGTATTCGGCCGATTCAGTATCGCCAGCTTATTACTGCTTCGCCCGCGATTAAAGGTCATAACCATTAACGGTTTTGTCTTCAACGCACAATATGATATGGACACAGACCTGTGGAACCTATCTGCCCTTAAACTCAAAGTCCCCACGGGCGGTTCCGGTAAAATGCCGCTCATTCTGCTCAACGATGGGACATTGCAATATAGCAAAATCTCAAACGATCAGGTCAAAGTCGCTGCTTCTGTCCCCCTCACTGCAAAATTTGGATTTGACCAGCAGGCCACCGATGCTTATAGCTTTGAAATAACAACAGCCAAACTTGCCGGCGGCTTCGGCCAAAGCCGTGTAACAGGCTCTTGGAAGCCCGGCTTAATCACCATCGCGGGCGGCATTTCCTCAATAGACTCCCCTACACTCGAAGCAATCTGGATAATAGACCACTTAGCAGCCGAACTCAAATATGACCAGAGTAGAACCTTTGCACTCAAGTTAAGGATAAAAGACTTCCAATCCAAACGCACTCCTGTGCTGGACAGATTAGCATCGGTTAGCCCTCCATCCATCGAAAGGTCCGGCCCGTTTACCGCTTTGCAAAAATTCTTTAATCGTTACCAGCCTTCAGGCCAAATAGATTTAGACCTCGATGCCTCAGGCAATCTCAAGAACCTCAGCGAACTGTCACTCACCGGCAAAGTCTATTGTAAGGATGTCTCTATATGCTACAAAAGATTCCCTTACACGATAGAGCACCTCACCGGCCAGGCAAATTTCACACAGGATAACGCAGAATTCAACAATCTGGTCGGTCTGCACTGCAATGTCAAGCTACTAATTAGCGGCTGGACCCGCGACTTCGGCCCAAATTGGAAATATCAGCTCCGCGTCACGAGTGACAATATGGCTCTCGATAATGACCTTTATAGCGCCCTCAGTGCAAAACAAAAGAAACTCTGGTCTGCCTTCGCTCCTTGCGGCCTGGTCTCAACAGATTACCAAATCGCCCGTTTTTCACAAACCGATAGAAAAGAAACACTTGCCGTCAAACTTATCGACGCCCAGGCGCTATACCGGAATGTCCCCTATCCACTGGAAAACCTCAGCGGCAACCTCTTCTTCGATGCCGACACCATAGCTGTGTCAGATGTTACCTCCCGGACAAATTCGAAGAGAATTATCTTTAATGGAATTGTATCTCACAGCACAGAAATACCGATATATAATATCGCAATTGACGTCAATAATGTCCCTTTGGATTCGACGCTCAGACAAGCTCTGCCCGATAGCCAGAAGCGTCTGCTCAATCAGTTTGACCTCACCGGTCTGGTCGATGGGCGCGTAAATATCTCATCACCCTCCCAGAACGCCGAAACAACATTTACCGCAGAGCTATCTTTCAAAGAAGCCTCTTTAAGTTTGAATAAACCGCTTGTAGCTATCTCTGATGTATCAGCCGCCGTCGTTCTCACTCCGGACTCGATAAATATCAAAAAACTTACCGGCCAGTATAACCAGGGTCAGCTTTCTTTGACCGGCCAGGTCTGGCCAGATGAGCAAGACCGGCAAACCCGATACAACTTGTCCATAAACCTCCAGCAGACGCAGCTAAATGACCAGTTATTTTCTCTTTTGCCCCAGCCGCTCAGAAAAAACCTTCAAGAATTCCAGCCGGAGGGTAAAGTAAATCTCACCGCAGATTTAATCAGACCTGACAGCCTCACTCCCCCTACCCATAAAATAACCGTAAATTGCCTCGGCAACACTGTTACTTTCCAGCGGTTTCCTTGTCCGCTTAAAGACATCACCGGCACCGTTACAATAACAGACGACACAATCGCCTTTAGCAATATCACCGCGGCTCCAGCCGATAATGTCCCCATCAAAGCCGGAGTCCCGAATATCAAACTAAATGGCCAAATATCCCTGACTGATAATGCCTTCGATAAAGCGGTCTTTCAACTTTCTGCAAAAGATATTTCTTTTAGTGAGAAACTTGCCCTCGCCTTGCCGAAAACAATCCAATCCTTCTACCGCAACCTCTCCCCTGTAGGCCAATTCGATTTGGATTTTAACGATATAAGCATCTTCAAGGCGGATGACGGCAAAAAATTCATAGACCTTGCCGGTGCCGCTGCATTTAATAATTGTGCCTTTAACGTATCTTCCACGATAGCCGAACTGGACGCAACCGTGAAAATAAAAGCCCTGTATAAAACCGGCGCCGGCCTCTGCAACGCTAACGCAATACTTGTTGGCGATAACCTCACCATCCACGGTAAATCCCTTGTCGCCATCCGAGCCGATATTGATTACGACCCCGATCTCCATAAATGGTCAACCCAGAACTTGCTTGCCGATTTTTACGGCGGCAAACTAATAGGCGCTTTCGAATTCAAGCACCCAACACTCGTCAATCCCGTCTATTTGCTGCAGGTCGCCTTCGACAACGTTGACCTCAAGCAATTCCTCTCCGCCACCTCTGAACCCCGAACCCTGAATCCTGAATCCCAGGTTGCCACCGGTAAAATGAGCGGCTCATTAAGCCTCTCCGCCGCTATCGCCGACACCTCCTCTCGTATCGGTATTTGTAGATTGTTGATATCCGAAATGCAGGTCGGTCAACTCTCGCCTCTCGGCAAACTCCTGTATGTCTTGAAACTAACCGAGCCGAAAGATTTCGCTTTTAGCCAGATGCTTGTTAATTCGTACATCAAGCAAGACCACCTCTTCTTTAGAAAGCTCGACCTCTCCGGCCAGGCCCTTGCATTTTACGGCTCAGGCCAGATGAACCTGCGGGACAGCAGTATCGATTTAACACTCATAGCAAGGGGCGCCCGCCTCGCTACAGCCGACCCTTCCGTCTTACAATCCCTCACCGAAGGTCTCGGCCAGGCTGTCGTCCAGTTGCAGGTAACCGGCGACTTCTATGACCCTCAGGTAACAACAAGGCCTTTTCCTGTCATAAAAAAGTCCCTCGAAATCCTCGGCACGCCACGTTAACAATTCAACAGTCCTATCGTGGCTCGTCGTTTGTATATCGTCCTGTGCTTTGTGTCTTCTGCCTCCCGTCTTTCGCCTTCTACCTGATGCCTTCTTTGTATTTCCGCCTTTCCATCCCATCGTATATCTTGTATTCTGCATTCTAAATAAGTATAGTTGCGCATTGCAACGATACCGGCCGAAGGGCAATAACTATGGCGGCAAAAGTAAAAAGCCATATCCGCAACAGGATAGTTTCGGGAATACTCTTGCTTATGCCCTTTGGTGTAACTCTGCTTGTGATGAGCTGGTTGTTCCGTTGGCTCGTCGGCTTCCTGCGGCCGTTATTAGAAAAGCTTCTACCTCTTATCGAGCAGAACTCCTTAATCGGGTCGGTGCCACAAAGCTATATCAGTGTCTTCTTATCCTTCTGCTCAATTGTTATTCTGCTGTTGCTGGTTTACCTCGTGGGCGCAGTAGGACGGTTTGTTTTAGCCAGGCGATTGATATCTTTGGGCGAGAACCTTGTGCTCAAAGCACCCGTTGTTCGTGCCATTTACGCAGCAAGTAAGCAGTTCATCGAGGCAATAACGTTGCCAAATCAGGCTGCATTCAAGTCAGTTGTTCTCGTTGATTTCCTGCAGCCTGGCTTTAAGGCCATCGGCTTTGTAACCGGTCATTTCCGCAACCCCGCTGGAGAAACGCTTCACACAGTACTCGTACCCGCTACACCCAACCTGACCACGGGTTTCTTATTAATCGTGCCCGCCAGCGCCATCACTGAGATAGCTATGACCCTTGAGGATGCGTTCAAAATGATACTCTCCGGTGGTTTAGTTTGCCCGGAAGTGCTTGACACTCGAAAGCCATATTAGAGATGCGGCCCCGTTAAAATAATCGCCAGCGATGCTCCTTCTTCAACTTTTATACCGGAATTTTTTTTGTAATAAATTTTGACAATGGTTCCCAGCTCCACTATAATAATCAAATAAAAGGGTGTGGGGTTGGGAACAACCTCATAGGCATGTCAGGGTGGTCGGGCCGCCACCTAATAAATCGATTTTTGTGATTTTTAGGAGACTGAATATGCCTATGCAAAACGACCAAACCACTGATAAACGGGGCGGCGGACTTGGCGTCATAGCAAGACTTTTCTGGATGTTTTTCGGCAACGCAATTCTTTTTATTTCAATCATATTTATTTTTGAACATGAGGGCGGAATGTTTAATACCGCTGACGTAGTTTTCTGGATTACGGTAGTGGCACTTGTTTTTGTAAGGTATCTCGACATAAAGCTCTGCGGCGGACTTACTGCTACCGGCCTGCCCGCCTCAATGTCCCACTGGATTAAGTACACAATCTTACTTCTGATATGTTCCACAGCAGCATGGGCACTTGCACACGCCGTGAATTATTTAGTTGTAAACAGATAGAACTAAAAAGCTATTACCGGAGCATAGCGTTGAGCACGATAAGGCATGGGAACTGAGCTGACCCCCGAAAACTGTACCATTGCGGATTAGAGGGTATCCTGAAAGAA
>CAYWXK010000066.1:0-15877 GCA_964462515.1 uncultured Pirellulales bacterium | reverse complement strand
ATAGCCTTATAAGCTTTTTAACCGGAGTATATTTTGTAGATATTCGTTATTCTAAAATAACGTGCGAACTTTCTGGACGATTAAATTTTCGTTTAGGTAGTATTTGTCCTCAAGCGCGTAGCTGGTAGGGGTATGGCTATCAGGTAAAGTGACACGAAGCGGATTTGCTTTGAGCTGGTCGGCGTGTGTTTCGGCGACTGTAGCTATAATTTCGGCGGCTAATCCGGCATAAGGCCAGCCTGAGTCGGCGGCAACCAATCTTTTTGTTTTCGACACCGATTCTCTAATTGTTTTTTGGTCGAGAGGCGAAATTGTTCTTAAATCAATAACTTCAGCGTCAATAGAGTCTTCTATAAGTAATTCGGCAGCACGAAGGGCAAGAGGGACTGTTAATCCTGCTGCTATGATTGTTACATCTACTCCCTCGCGTCGAATAACAGCCTGGCCAAACCTGACCCTGTAAGGCTCTTTGGGGACATTATCGAGCATTGAATAAAGCGCTCTGTGCTCGATACATATAGTAGGGTTTTCGCCAAATATGCTTTCCAGTAACAGTCCTTTTACGTCGTGAGCCGTTGCCGGCATAGCGACTCTTATTCCGGGCAGATGTGCAAACCAGGCGTGGGGACTTTTAGAATGCTGCGGGCCCTGGCCCCATCCTTTACCGATGATAGCCCTTATGGTGACCGGCATATCTGATTGGCCGTTTGACTTAAACCTCCAGAGCGAAAGCCAATTTACGATGGGGTCGAGAGAATACATCATAAAATCGATGCGGGGATGGACGATAACGGGGCGAATGCCTGTTAAGGCTGCGCCCATAGCGGTAGAAGTCATTATGTTTTCAGCAATGGGAAAATCTCGCACTCGCTGGGGCCCGAATCTGTCGGCCAGGCCTTTTGTGGTTCCGAATATGGCGGGCTTATAATCTACGAGCTGACCCATCACGATGACGTCATCGGATAGCTCCATAGCCTGGTGAAGAGCTTCGTTGATGGCTTGTGCGTAAGAGATTTGACGCATTTGGTTCACCTTGTCGTTAAATTTTTTATGAGATGTCGTTAGTATGGTGCGGGAACGGTCTCTAATTGATTCTGATTGAATTGTTCCGAATTGATAGTATCCTGCAACAATTTATCTGCCAAAGGAGACGAGTTATTATAATTGAGATTTTCCCAATCCTGGTCGGCGGGGAAGGGACTATTTTTTGCGAACTCGAAAGCATCGGCGATTTCTTTATCAATGTCAGCCAGTAATTTTTGCTTAAGAGCCGGTTTTAACAGGTTGTGGGCTGTCATTTGCTCTTCAAGTAGTGCGATGGGACAATTCTCTTTCCAGAAGTCAATCTCAGACTTTGGTCTGTAGCCGATGTAGTCATCATCTTCAGGGCCGACATGGCCTTTCCATCTGTAAGTATATACTTCGATGAAAGCCGGGCCTTTTCCACCTCCGGCGTATTTGAGGGCACTGGATATAGCTGACATAACGGCGATAACATCGTTACCGAAGAGCGCTTGCGTCATCAGGCCAAAGGCTTCGACACGGGTGTGGATGTCATCTTTCGGCTGTCTTTTCAATTGAGGTGAGTAAGTTGAATAGCGATTATTTTCACATACAAAGACGACAGGCAATTTAGCGAGTTGTGCGTAGGTTATCGCTTCCCAGAATATTCCTTCATCTATAGCGCCGTCGCCGAAGCCGACCATTGCTACGTTGTTTTGATTTTTCAATTTGAAGCCGAGGCCGACGCCGACCGCGATGGCGAGCAAACCCGAAAGGATAGCGCCGCTGTAAAATTTGATAGCCGGGACGGAGATTTCCTGCGAGCCGGTCTTGCCGCCGTTTGCTCCGGTTTGGCGGCCATATAATTCTGCAAGGAGTGCTTTCATTGAGCCGCCTTTAGCGAGGTAATAGCCGTGCGAGCGGTGCGGGCCGAAAAGAAAATCGTCCGTGCCGATTAGCTGGGAGATGGCTGCAGGAACAGATTCCTGTCCGATGCAAAAATGGACAGGGCAGCGAATCTGGTCGGCTGGGTGATACTGGTTTATAATCTGTTCCTGGAGTCTGCGGAGGCGCAGCATAAATCTATACAGATTCAATACAACCTCCGGGTCTGTATTAGTTATTGACAAGTTTTTGTATTTGCCGCTTTTGAGTATGATGTCGTGACTGATTTCGGTCATCTTGGCACGGGCTTCCAGCCCGTGGAGACACGGCCAAGCTTGCCCTGAGCATAGTCGAAGGGATGGCCGTGCCACACGGGTTTTATTTCAGATTTATATGTTTCATTAGCTTAACGTTGTAGTAGCAAAGCTCGGAGATAGGGTTTGGAATTTTGCCTGCTGCAAAGGCGTTGATAAGGTCGCGGACCCCGTCTTTTATTGTGCGCTTAGGTGCAAAGCCCAATTCGCGTTTAATTTTTTCAGAGGATAAATGATAAGACCTTGTGTCATCCGATGATGTTGTAACGATTTCTATGTTTTCCCTGTCGTGCATTTGCTGCCGGACTATGGTTTTGACGGCCTGTGCGATTTCGGCAACGGAGTAATTTTCGAATCCTGCATTAAAGATTTTTCCTGCGATAAGCTCATCAGGATATTCCAGAAGTTTGGTATAGAGGTCAACCATATCCTGGATGTGGATGTTTGGCCTCATCTGTTGCCCGCCGAAGATGGTGATGCGTCCGAGGTTAACGGCGTGGCTTGTCAATGCGTTGACGGTCAGGTCTAACCTTTGTCTTGGCGAGTAGCCGCATATAGTTGCTGGACGGATAATCACGGTTGTGAAATCGTTTGACTGGTATTTTTGCAGAACAGGCTCACAGAGGGCCTTATATTTATTGTAGTATGTTATGGGGACTAAGGGGGTATCCTCGGTTACGTCTTTGTCTTTACCGATGCCGTAAACACTGCTTGAGGATGCGAATATAAACCGCCTGACGCCGGAGTCTTTGCTGATTTGGACAAGAGGTTCGAAGGCTTGGTAGTTAATTGAGATACTTAACCGGGGGTCCAATTCAAAACTCGGGTCATTAGAAATGCAAGCAAGATGAATGACAGCGTCGCAATCCTTGAGGGTGTGTTTAAGAAGGTTCTGGCTGCGTATATCTCCTTTGATTTTTTCAAGAGCAGGATTGCTATTAGCCCCATCAAGTGTGTGTTCGCCGTAGATAAACAGGTCCAGCACTTTGACATAATAACCTAAGCTTAACAGTCTTGGGACAAGGACGGAACCGACGTATCCTGCGCCGCCGGTCACTAAGATTTTTTTAAATTTATTTGACAAGGTTTTAATTTCCTGGCGACAGCGTTTACGTATGGGTGAGGACAGGAGCGGTTAATTTAGATTTGCTGTGTATGATTGTATCAACCAAACAGTGACAGACAGCGTGGTGCAGGGATTCGACGTAGCCATATTGAGACGACGGCACGTAAAAATTTATATCACCACATTTTCGCAGAGGATTATTTCGGGCAAAGCCTGAGAGTGTAATTACTTTGGCACCTTTTTGCTTTGCCGCTGAAACTGCGAGCAGGATATTTTCAGATTGGCCAGAGCTGCTGATAGCGACCAGGACATCGGCTGCTTCTGCAAAGGCCAAGATGGGTTTTTCAAAGACGTGGGGGTATCCGTAATCATTGCTCATACAGGTCAGCAGAGCGGAATCGTTAAAAGCGAGGGCCTGTATTTGTGCATTTTTTAAAAAGTCTGCTGCCATGTGACTTGCGATGGAGGCGCTGGCACCATTGCCGATAAATAATAGCTTTCCGCCGGTTGTCGCCTGCTCGGCAATCATAAGGACGGCCGTATCAATCGCTTCATCGAGTGAGAAAGTTTGTCCATAGATGTCGGTTGCGATAGTCTGGTCAAAGAGGCGCTTTAATGTTTCAAAATAATCTCTAATGAACTTTTTCATTTCAGCAACCTGGTGATAAATTTAATCAAATCTATGAATTTAACAGCTTCTCTATTACAGATAATCTGGACGGCAAGTGACCCGACGGCATTGCCGATAAAAGAGACCAGGTCTTGAGGGAATCGTGCTGCAAAGCAAGGGCTTATGAAGGCAAAGAAGGCATCGCCGGCTCCAATTGTGTCAATTACGTGGTATGAGAAAGCGGGTGTTTCATGGAAGCCGTCCGACTGTGAGTAGGTTAGCGAACCCTCCGGCCCGCGAGTAACGATAATGTTTTCACAGCCAAGCTGCTGGTATATTTTTTTTGCGTGAGTGCACAAGTCGCCGAATCTATCGTGAGTGGCGAAGCGTAGTTCCATTTCGTCGATGCATATGCAGTTTGCGTGAGGATACTTAGTGACGAGGTTAAAGCCGTAATTTGCGCTGTTAGTCTGGACGTTTATGGCGAGATATTTTGCTTTTGAACAGATAAGGTCGATTATTCCTGGTGTTAACAAGCCATGACCGAAATCGGAGACGACAACCAAATCGTGCTTGCGGATTGAGCTTTCAAGATGCAGCAAAATTTTTGATTCAATGGGTTCGGGAATGAAGCTATCTTCGAGATAGCAAATCTCAAATAATTTTCTGTTAGTTCCTTGAGTGATAAATCTTCTTTTTATGATGGTGTCGGTGTCAGGGCGATAGAAAAAGGTAGGGTTGACATTGGGGCTTAACTTATTTTCTATGAAATTCTGGAAAGAATCTTTTTCTCCGAGAATAGTCAAGAGGTCAACCTGACCACAGAGGCTGGCGACGTTGTTTGCTGTTGCCAGGCTGCCGCCGGCAAAGGATTCCTCTAATAAATAGCGATTGGCAACCAGAGGCTCTTTTGAGGACCTGCCCATCGGAACACAGTAATGATATTGGTCGATGATGGCATCGCCAATTACCAGGGCTTTTAATTTATTCAGAGAACAGAGTCTATCGGTTATGAAATCTATTGGATATTTTTTGGAGATATTTTCCAGATACCTGAGAGTTTCCGGAGGATAGACATCGAGATAACTATTAATTAGTTTGGAAGAGCTGAAAATGATACCGTCGGTCAAAACGAATTTGCCGCCGACAGACTTGACTGCTTCTTCCTCCTCGGGGATATTGACGCCTATGTTGTTTTCTTTGTCTTGATAGTCAGGGCCTTTTGTGTAAATGTCCGGCTTTATTTTTTTGATATATTCAGCAGGGGTAGGTGCATCAATAATAGATACGTAATCGGTGACGGAAAGGGAGGCGAGGGTTTTTGCGCGTAATTGTTCGTTAAAGATTGGCCGGCCAGGACCCTTTTTTACATTTTTATCATTTGTGATTGTTACAATAAGTACGTCACCGTGCTTTTTAGCTGAATTGAGATGCTGGATGTGGCCCGGATGAACAAGATCGAAGACGCCGTGACATTGAACAACTTTTTTGCCCTGTTTTTTGAGGTTGTCAACAACCTGGACAAGTGCATCAATTGGTTTTATTTTTTCTTCTGTTTCTGTGTCCATATATAGTCTAAACAACCCCACGTAAAACGTGGGGCTAAATATTTTTTGTGTCGCCGTTCCCTTCGGCAAGCTCAGGACAAGCCTGCGATGGCTAAAAAATTCTCTCGATACAGTTATTTATATAATGATTGGGGCAATTTTTATCCGATTAGAGTTGCGATGCTGTATTGCTCAAGGAGTCGGCCAAAGAGAGTTGCACGACGGCCGGCAGATTCAAGAGAGCCATTTGTGTGGACCTGGATTTCGAGGTTAAGCAGCGAGCCGAAACGACGGTCGCGGACAGGCATAGTCATCTTAACGATGTCGTTTACCTGGATACCGTCGCCGTTTTTCTCCCAGCATAACAGGCGTTTGGTTCCATCGCGATTGGTTAAAGGCAGCAAGCCTCGCACAACATCCATTTTGTCGGCGGCAAAGCAGACTGCTTGCCACCATTGGTTAAAGATTCTGGCCTGCCGAAAGTAAAGCTCGATTTTTTCAAAATTCTCCACCTCCTGCTTGGCCTGGCGAGCAATGGTGTGCTTGCGTTTCAAGGCGGCGAGCGTTTCGCACAGGCGGACTGAGCCGACGACTCTAAATGCAAGAAACAGCAGGAGCAGGATACTGGCAAAGATTATTATTGTCTGGGTGTTGCGGGTAAGGAGCATAAACATCCCCAGACCCGCCGCAAGCAACGTTAGAGCATAAGCAATGATTACAACGTGGCGTTGGCACAGCCCGAGGGCCAGGAGTCTATGATGAAAATGGTTGCAATCAGGTGAGAATATGGACCTGCGTTCAAGAAATCTTCGCAGCATACTAAGTAGTGTATCAAAGATGGGTATCCCCAGTGCCAATACAGGCAGAGCTAATCCGACTATGGTTTCGGTTTTGGCGGCACATAGAGCGCTTGAGGATGCAATGGTAAAGCCCAAGAAGAGACTGCCTGCGTCTCCCATAAATATCTTTGCCGGATTAAAATTGAAGAATAAAAAGCCGGTTAAAGCTCCTAAAAGAGAGAGCATCATAACCGTCATCACAGCAGGGCCGAAGAATAAAGTCAGTATCATAATGACGCCACAGGTGGCTACACAGATACCGGCGGCAAGGCCATCTAATCCGTCGATGAAATTGACGGCGTTGGTTATGCCGACAATCCAAAAGATTGTTAGCAGCCAGGAGAAGGGGCCGAAATTGAGGACAAGTGAATCGGTAATGGTGATGGAGTCTATTCGGATGCCTATGAAACAAACTGTCGAGGCGGCAATAAACTGAGATATAAGCTTTACCCTTACCGACAGTCCTCTGATATCATCGGTAAGTCCTACAAGGAACATAAAAGCTGCGGCTATCAGCAAAACAACTATTTTAGATTGAACAAGGCGGAAACTGTCTCCAATGATATTTGGTAAAAACAAGACGGGTATGAGCAGGGACATTGAAGATAAAAAGATTGCGACGCCGCCTATGCGCGGAATAGGTTTGGAGTGGACTTTTCGTATATCCGGGGTATCAACCATATTGAGCCGCTGAGCAATGCGGATGACGATTGGCGTAATTACAACCGCCAGTATAGTGGAGCCTAAGTAAACTGTCAGGTAAGTTTTCATAGTTTGTTTAAGAGGGTTCTGTTTAGATTTATCAACTCTGCGCAAACTCCGTCCCCGTCGGTGAACCGACGAGGTATTTCAAACATCGCTATTTAATCGAGCCTTTGTTGAAAGACTAAGAGAGTCCAATTCAAAAAGCGTCAGGGCAAGTCAGTTTCTTCCCCCAGTGCAGCAGGGTGCACCGAAAGGTCTGCGACGAGCTGCTGAGCATCTTTCAGATAAGGCTGCAGCCGCAGACAAATTTTTGCCTGGCGGATTGCTTCCGGTATTCTTTGCGTCCGGGCAAGCAGTTTCGCTAGCTCCAATCGCCAGGTGACCTGGCCATAGTCCAGCGCCAAAGCCCGATGATAATTTTCTATTGCCGCCTCATCATTCTGTTGGCGATTGCAAATGTCGGCTAAAGAAGCAAAGGCCGAGGCAGGAGCATCAGGCTGAGAGCACATTGCTTCGAGTAAATTTCGTATTTTCAGTCGGGTCTGTTCTGCAAGGTCGGCGTATTGCATATCTTCGAGGGCGCCGGCGACATAGATTAGCCAGCCGATATTATTGCCTGCCAGCGATATGGCCAGGTGAGGCCGGCTAAGATGGTTGATGTATATGTCTGCAACGCTGTTGAACAGGTTAGAATCCAGTTGGACTGCTTTTTCAAACTTTTTTGTGCAGTCTTCAATTTTGCCTTCCGAGACATCGAGGAGTCCTGCCACGAAGCAGGCTATTGGGTCGGACGGGGCGAGTAGAAAGCCTTTTCTTATTTTTTGAGAGCCTGATTGGTCGTTAAAGATGTTTCTTTCAATTTGGCCGGCGACTGTATAGCTTGGGCCGTATGTCGGGCAGGTTATTTGCGCTTTGTGAAGGTCGGCAACAATATCACCGGCGGTGCTGAAAATGTCCTCAGGGTTAGCTATTTCTTCAATGGCCGGGTTTTCTGTCTGGGTGATTTGGCGCCAGCGATAGACGTTAAGCCAATAGCGGTATTGAACGTTATGCGGCTGATAGTCTAATGCGTTCTGAGCAAAAGAGAGCAGGTCGGCATACTCGGCTTTCGAGCCCTGCCAGTTTCGTTTTGCGAGGCCTTTCTCTATTTCGCGGGCCTTTTTCCACTGGGTTTCGGCGAGACGTACTTTATCAGCTCCGGCAACAGCCCATATCCAGACAAGAGATACGCCGGCTGAAACTGCAATAATAAGAAGAAACTTATAAGCTTGTGGAATTAGTGGATTGGTCCCGCACCAATTGTCCGCACCAGAGCGACTCTTACCTGAAGTTTCAGGCACAGACTGCCTCAACCGGTCAATTGGTACGGGACGAAGAATGCTTTTATTCTTTTGGGACAGACGCAACAGAATGGCACAGAATATAGCGGATAAAAATGAATTTGCCGGTAGATGCTGGCCGAAATCTGTTAAGCTGTGGATAAGGATTGCGAGGATGCCAAAGCCCAGTCCGTAGGCTGCTAAGTGGATGGGCGAACTGGTGATGCGAAGGCTTCTTGCGTAGCCGAACCAGACGATTATTCCAAATAATATCAGGATTCCCAAACCGACTATGCCGGTTTCTTCTGCTACCTGTGCATATTCGTTTTCTGCATACACTGCCAATCTGGTTATCATTGAGCGGTCGAACATTGGATGAACTACGGAATGTGTCCCAAGACCGGTGCCGAGGATTGGGAATTTGGTCCAGGTTACTGTTACATCTTTAAGTAATTGCATTCGTCCGTTTTCGACCTGGTGAAAATCTTTTAAGGTTGCCAGGCGGTCATAGACGGCGTCGAAGCCTGTGTAGAGGACGCAGATAAAAGCGATAAGCGCCATAACGACCATAATCCAGATGTGACTTCTAAATGGCCGTTGTAGTGTGAAAAGCAGCGTTGTAAAGGCCATAGCGATAAGCATACTTACAATGCCGCCGCGAGTTAGACAGATGAAGACAGTTGCTGCGTTGAGGCCCATTAGCACTATCAGCAGCCATAGAGATTTTGCTGATTTAGAGCTTAGATGCTCGAAGACAAATAGGGGCGTTAGCTTTTTGCCTGCGAAGGTCTGGCGGAGTTTGACCAAAAGGATAGCAAGGATTGCTCCGATTGAGAGGTTCATAAATTGGCCATAGTTGCTGTGGTTCACGAATGGGCCTGAGTAGCCACTGCAATTTTCGCTGGCTATAAACCAGTAGATTTTGCCGTTTCCGAAAAGGTTGTGAGCGAGGGTGATAGCGGCGACAATACTGCCGATTGCTGCTATGACTATCAGAAGGCGTTTGAGCTGGTCTGTGCGACGAAAGACGCTGAAAACCACCACGAACACTGCTGCGAGGGCAAGAATTATCCGAAGGTCGTGTGCCGTAGCAATTGGGTAGAAACTAAGAGTCATCGATTGAAGTAGTGCGTCGGCATCCGGTCCGCCCTGTGGTGGACTGAGCAGTTCTTTCTTTATTGCAACTGTGTTCGGCGAGAGGATGTTGACCAGCCAGGTAGGTAATGGAATAAGCTGAAGGATTGAGACGAGTATAAATAGTCCGATGGGGACATAGGCCCAGGTCCAGGTTAGAGATTGGCTATGATGGAGAATTAGTTTAAGTAAGAAACAGAGGACAATTGCACCTGCAAGTATGATGACGACCTCTTCGCTCCAGGCGTGGACTACGCCGAATGCAAGAGGCATAAAGGCCAAGAGGCCGATTAGCAGCCATTCGATTGCCGTGTCTAATCTACTCGAAGGAACATTCAGGTTGTCAAAAGCTGCTTGATATTCTGTCATTGATACACTTCCTTGTGTTTGCAAAAGGAGCAGACGCTATATCCTTACCTTGTAAAACTCTTGATGGGTTTTCAATACAAACCAGTTGAGCTGTAGCCGTCCCCAGCTCGATGCTGATACGTTCAAAGGCAGTGTTCATACAGGGCCTACGAACGACAGTGTCGTGAGAATCTGTGGCAACGAACGATGCCCAGCCTGTGCTTAAGAGGTGCCAGGCTGCTGTCTGAGCCGGTAGGCCGAAATCGCCAAGCAGACTGGCAGATGTTACCTGAAGGTGCGCCGAGCGCTCGAGCCATTTAAGTAATATCTTGGGTTGCTTTGCGATAACAGGGTGTCGCTCCGGGTGCGATATGATGGGCTGAATGCCTGACGAGACCAGTTCCACAAGTAATGGTTCGATGTCAATAAAGACTTCTTGTGGAAGTTCCAGGAGAAGGTATTTGCCGCCATCTGCCAGCGTGAGTATTTTGTCGGCTTCAAGCAGCTTGCATATTCTTTCATCCACGCGGACGTCCCCGCCGGGCATCACAGTAAGGGGAATATTATGGATTCTCAACTCTTCGTTAAGAAGTGAAACTGCCTGCCTGATGTGTGCAGCTTCGTTACAGTCGGTAAATCGCCCTAATTGATGGGGCGTCGCTATGACCTCGGTTATGCAGTCGTCAACGAGCCGGCAGCAAAGGGCAAGTGCATCGGCGATTGTAGCCGGGCCATCGTCGATACCTGGAAGACAGTGACAATGGATATCAACATATTGCTGCTGGGTCGGGTGTCTATGCTGTGTTTCTTTAGCTGCGTTTGAGTTGTCATTAAAAGGTGCTAACATATTAGATTAACCAAAATACCTACAGGGATAAATCTATATTGGTAATGTATAAGCGTTTTTGATTTCATCCGGTTTTCTTTTCTCTTTTGCCGTAGTAACCGTAGTAGCCATAAGGTGCATAGTAGCCATAGTTGCTGTAATACCCGTATTTGGAATAATAGCCGTACCGACCGTGCTTCCTCGAAACGTCGTTCACAACTGCACCGAGGATGTGCGCACCTACACTGAGCAGACTGTCTCGCGCCTGTTGGGCATGCCTTTTTGTAGATTTTTCTGCTCTTAAGACCAGCAGGCATATATCGCACAGTGCCGCAAGAATCTGGCTGTCGGCGACGGGGCCAACCGGCGGCGAATCTATGATGATGCGCTCATAGCGATTCGAAAGTTCCTTTAGCGTTGCGGCGAAGGTGTCGCTGTTGAGCAGTTCGGATGGGTTTGGCACCTCTGGACCGCAACAGAGGATATCAAGCCCCTCGACAGGTCCAGGCTGGATTGCTGCATCCAGGATATGCTTTCCTGCGAGGACGCTGGATACGCCTGTTTTATCATCAATTTCGAAGATTTTGTGGAGGATGGGTCTTCGAAAATCGCCATCGAGAATGAGGGTTTTTTGACCGGCCTGTGCCATTGCGATGGCCAGGTTACTCACGAGTGTGCTCTTGCCATCACCTGGAGCCGGTGAGGTAACAAGGATGGTTTTTGCTTCACCCTTAGGTGCTCCGAAAAACACGGCGGTGCGTATTGTTCGATAGGCCTCGGCCGCTATTGATTTGGACTCGAGGAAAACCTTCTGACCCCGAAATACGACAGCATCTCTTTGGTGTGCTGGCTTGGTATCAGCAGTATGAACGCTTAAGCTCACTGGGATGTTTTTTGCCTTGTCTATGGCCACACCGTTGTATGTATCGCTACGCATCGCTCGATAGGCTTTAGCACGAGCGAGGATAGACGGCTCCTCGGCATTTACTTTGCGCCGGAGTATGATGGAGACAACTGTAGAACGTGTCCTTCGATACGCCTTACCGACAACGGACTTGAGCCTGAACCAGGCTTTCTGGCCCTGGTTGACAATGCTTCTCTGGCCTTGTGACATTGTCGGCACTACACCGAGGACAGGCATGCCGAGAACTGCGGAAATCTCTTCAGCAGAGCGCAGCCGGAAGTCCAGAGAGTGGCTAATCAAAGCAAGTCCGCTACCGAGCATAACACCCAGGAAAAGAGCTACGCTCATAACCTTTGCCTTTTGCGGTTTGGATGGGCTGTCTGCCGGACGTGCGACCTCCAGAACACTAATGTTGAGTGCTCCTACATCTTCTGTAACGTTAAGCTCCTTGATGCGGTCATCAAGAATCTCACAGATTCTTTCGGCGCGGTTTAGTTCTGATTGGAGAACGGTATACTCAGCCGCTTTAACGCCTAATTCTTGAGCTTCTTGTCGCTGCGTGTCAAAAGATAGCTGCAGCTCATTTTCTCTTTCTTTTGCGGCCAGCCATCTGAGACGCATTACTTCGGTATAAGCATCGGCGAATTCCCTGGCCTGGTCATTTAGCTCCTGTTTGATGCGGTTAATTTTGGTGTAGATTGCTTGCACGGATGGATGGTCTTCGGTGCAGTGAAATTTTGCATTTTTTAGCTCGATATCTGTCTGTCTTAGTTCCAACTGCAATTGCGTTTCTCTGTCGCCGACAAATACTTGCACACCAACACTTGCTGAAGCTGCGGCGAATTGTTTGATTTTGACAGGTTCGTCTGCCATGCTTTTGATTGCTTCGTAGTCGGCTTTTGCGTTGAGGGCGCCGAGCTGCGATTCTGTTAATGCGGTGGACAATCTGCTAAGCCGCTCCAAAACGATGTTGCCTCCTTTATTGTCAAAAGAAACGACACCGCTCTTGCGGGTAAAATCCAACATTTCGGTAAATTTAGCCGACAGTTCTTTGTCGCGTTCGATTTTATCTTTGTGAAGGATTCTGAGCACTTCCGTAGCGGTGCTGCGTTTGCGTGAGGAGTGGTATCTGACGTATGAGTCCACCACGGCGTTGACGATTTGCGCTGCCTCCGCCGGGTATGGGGAGTCGAACAATACCGCAATGATGTCGTCTCTTTTGCCGATAGTGACTTTTAACTTTTTCTTGATAAAACCGGTCAAATTGTCCACGTTGGCAAAAGTTTTAAGCGGTTTTATCTGCGGGTCGCCGGCGACATCGGTGATGATGGGAGAGGACCTTATCAGCTCACCCTGTGTGTAAAGATAGTTGTTTGATTTGGTCATAACTCCTTCATATTCGCTGATGATTTTAGGGCCGGTCTGTTCAACGTATAATCTTGATGTGCTTGTATAGATTGGCGTGGCCTTCAAAAGATAGACAAATGCGATAGCCAGAGCCAGCAGGGTGACAGATGCGATTGTCCAGCGGTTATGCAAAACTATCTGCAAAAGGTTTTCCTGAGACGGGACATCTGTTTGCAGCAACGCCAGGTTAGGACTTTGGTTTTCAATCGCATTATTATTCATAATTGCCTTTTTGCAAAAGGTTCTAATATTCTGTAAAACGAGTTTCTGCACCGACCGTGAAGTGAAATACACTGGCGAAGAACTTGTTGAGTCGCGTGCGTGCTGTGTGGCCGACGTATATGACATCACCCGGCTTTATCATAACGTTATATGCTTTAACTAAAGCCTTGTTATCGATTCCAAAGGTAGTGGATACCGTTTTCCCGGAGGTATCCTGACGGTAGATTTTCAGATGGTGGGGGTCTGCTACCATATCAAGCCCGCCGGCGAATGCCAACGCCTCCATCAGGTTATATTGAACGTCGGGTGGGTAGGGAAAGGCATCAGCTTTGTTGACCAATCCTATAACGGTGAAAATTCTTTCGTTTTCTCTCTGGTATTTTTTTACCTCGCAGACAACCATAGGCGGGTTCACGACATATTTAGGATAATAAGCATCGATGACTGACGCTTCTATCTCAGCAAGTGTTTTGCCGGCGACAGGTATCTTTCCAACGATTGGCAGGGTAATGGTTCCATCCTGGTTTACTCGAACCAAATAAGGCTCAATATCTCTATTGCCGTAGCCCGGGCGAAGCCACTCCGGCAAATCAGAGGAAATAACTCGTAAGACAGCGGGCATCTGGAATTCCAATATATCCCCGCAAAGCACACGATACGGGCCGATGCTGCTTTTCAGGCCGGTTGTGCTGCGGAAATCAGATTCTGATTTGATGGGACCAGCTCGTTCAAATTCCGTTACTTGCTTTGGTGTTGACAAGGATGGGCCGCAACCCCCAACCCAGAAGGCGTAGGGCGCCATTAGACAAGCGAGAAATAATTTGCAATATCGGACAATTAGCCGTTGCTTTAGCACCAGATATCCCCCCAGTTACCACCCCATTTTGGCGTAAGTTAACTGGATATTTGGTAATTTAAGACATCTTATCGGCTTTGTTGAGGATAGATATTTAATTTTATTGGTCCTTTTATTTTTGATGCAGTTTTCACATCAGGTGCATTGACAGTGCTCTAATGGCCTATTGGCTTTTTGCTAATGACGAGAGCTATTATTTTATAGGTCTTTGTATGGATAAATGGCCTATGTTGGATGTCTCATCAGGTATTATAGACCTAATTTTATAGGGCCATAGTTAGGTGGGGACATTTAGAAGATTCATTTCCTTAAAAATTTATCACCAAAAATTTTGATATTAGAAATTGAGGTGAGATGCGCCATAGTCATTCTGGCTCAGGATTCTATAGTAATTCACTCTGCAAACTTCCCGGTGAGTTTCGGCCACCCTTGACAGAGGATACCCAAATATGGTAAGATAAACGTGTTGATAAAGACATATTTTGCCATGGGTGGGTGAACCGGCCTTTGTGTAACACGCGGAGGATGCCGCACTATATTTGCACAGATAGACTGTGGCACAAGGCCTTTTCGGAGAAGGGTGGTTTTCAATGCTGATAATCAGAGGTGGCGGTCGGTGGCTACTGACCGTTGTGGTCTGCGTGTTGAGTTTGCAGGCCGGATGTTCGATTCATCCTATCGAGATGGTAGTTGTGAATAGTAAAAGCCTTCAAGAAAGGGCTGATATACCACTAATCGAATTCGGGGATGAACAACACTCAGAAAAGACATACAACGGCATTTGGAATGATGGTGGTCAAATACATTGGAGTGGAGAGCAAGAAAACCGTTACCGTGTTAAATATCATCCATCATATTCTCAAAACCATCAGATGGTAGTTGAGGGCAAGCTAAATAATGGAAAGACATATCCTGTTGTCTTAGATACTGGAGCATCGCAGGCTCTTTTTGTCAACGATATCCATATTATTGAAAACAAACCGCTGGTTCACCCACTTAAACCGAGCAGCTACGAGCCAGTCGGTTGGGGGATATGCCATCTTTCAGAGCTGCAAATAGGTAAAATGACACTTAACAATTGGCCCTGCTTTTATCGGCAGCAGCATACAGAAGTTCGGCTATTTGGACTGCCTATCGTCAAGGATAAAGCTATTATAGCGGGGCTGCCTGCGCTGCGGCGATTTAAGTATGTTGTGTTTGATAGTGTAAATAGAGAAGTTGGATTTTCACCCGGTGAAACTTTTGAGCCGGGGCAGTTGGAACTGTGGAGGCAATACCCTTTGGTGATTGAGGAAGGTTTAGGTGGTAATGCTTTCATTTTCGTGAGGATTCCCATCGCCGGCGAAGAGACGGAATTGCAGCTTGATACGGGCAGTGGAAGAGGATTGGCGATTAGCAGAAAGCTATGGGAACAGATACGCTGCAGAATTCAGAATGCTAAACTGAGAAAGGGTCAAGACCTGTACCCGTATATCGGGCTGCTTAATTGTGAGCGAGCAACTGTTGGAAGTCTGCAGGTTGGTGACAGAATGGTCCGAAATGCAAACATTTCAATTTTCCCAGACGATAGCCCTCTTATGGACGGCTGTCAGGGACTGCTGGGTATGGAGTATTTTCGGGACACGGTAATAGTTCTTGATTTTGAGCGGAACCGGATGTGGGTTAAAGCCCCGCGATAAGAGGCACATACCTTGCAAGGATTTTGATGCCGGCAAATGGCTTACTTGCGGATTTTACCCACGCGCCTCAGGTATTCTACGAATATGATTTTTGCTACGATTTTATCCAAATCTAATTGCACTGGCAAATCTTTCCCTTAGTCAAGGTTTAAGAGAATCGGTAAGCGTTCACCCATTTTCGAGTAATTGAAGTACACTTTAGTAAAGTTTTGTC
>CAYWXK010000065.1:0-16146 GCA_964462515.1 uncultured Pirellulales bacterium | reverse complement strand
TGCGGGGTAAAAGTTGAGGTGTTTTCGATTTTTATGCCGCCGATTCTGTTTGGTCTGCGAAGGACGAAGGATGGTTTGCGGCTGCGGATATTGCCTGAATTGTTTGCTAAGGGCGGTGATGAAGCAGGGGAGGGACTGCTGTGTTTTACCATTGGCAAGAAGGGGGGTGAAGAGGGAGTGGAATATCGAATTGGGCTTATTCCGTTTGGCGGGTTCGTAAAGATGTTAGGTCAGGAGGATATTGGGCCGGTTAAGGAAAATAAAGACCCGCGTTCGTTTGCGAATAAGTCTTTTATTGTGCGGGCGGCGGTGTTGGCGGCGGGAGTAGGTTTTAATGCGCTCAGCGCTGTCATTATTTTTATGATAGTGTTTCTTTTCGGAATAAACCTGACGCCGCCGATTGTAGGGGGGGTCATTCCAAATTCGCCGGCGGCGCTGGCGGGCTTGAAATCAGGTGACGAGATAATTGAGGTTAACGGAAAAAGCGAGGACCTTGATTTTAGCAATATAGGGGTAGCGGCGGCATTGTCGGATGTGAATGAAGCGGTTCGGCTGAAGGTGAAAAGGAGGGATGGTTCTGTGGCGGATTTTGCGCTTGTGGCGGCGCGATTGCCAGGGGAAATGGAGAGGGTTTTTGGTATTTTGCTGCCGATGGGACTGACAGTTGAGAAGGTTTCTGGAAGTGATGCCAACCAGTTATATGCGAGGACAGGTTTGCGAAGCGGCGACAGCATCAGAGGTATCGATGGCAAGGAGGTGCGAAGTTATTGGGAGCTGATGGATATAGTTGAGGAAACTTTTGCGCACGAAGCGACACTGTTGGTTGAGCGACCAAAGAAAGGCGGTGCGGTTGAGCAGGTTGAGTGTCGGATGCGGCTGGATTTAGGTGTTGCGGCGAAACCGGTGAAAAGTGAATCGGACCTCGGGCATATTTATTCTATGGTTCCGCGGTTGCGGATAGCAGGTTTTACACCGAAATCTGATAGCAGTAAAAATGGCAGGGGGGGAGCAGTTCGTAAAATTAGTGATAAGGTTCGGCGTTCATTTAGTAAGACGACCATCGAAAAAGAAGAGAATGGCAATGCAAACGGGCTGCGTATTGGCGATATTATTGTCGGCGTTGGTGACGACGCGGAGTTCATTGAGAATCCTACTTATAAGGAGATACGCGAGGTTGTTGGAAAGAGCGAGGATAAGGAGCTGGCTATCAGGGTCTTGCGGGCGGACGCCAATGGAATTGAAAGAGAGACAAGCGTTACCGTCAGGCCCCAGCGGCGTAAGGATGTCAATGAGGTGAGGATTGGCGTTGCATTTTTGCTTGATGCGGCCCATTCGGTTGTTGCAAAGACTATTGATGCGAATGGTGGGCCGGCGAGATTGGACATTCGACGTGGTGCGGTGATTACGGCTGTGGATGGGACGAAGGTTGCGAGCTTTTACGATGTAATCAGCCAAATCAAGCGGTATAAAGGTGAGCGAATCACGATTGATTATCGTGTCGATGATAAGATGGCAGGGGATGTTGCACTGGATGTGGGAAGCGGCGATGCTATTGCCGTTAAATCCGGCTTTGCTGAGTATATTCCATTTGATGATTTGAAGAGGCCTTACAAGGCGAGGGGAGCGACTTTGCCGTCGAGGTTAGTCAATGCAGTTGTGATGGGGTGGGACAGGACTATTATGTTTATCGCGCAGAGTTACGTGACTCTAAAGCGTTTGATTGGAGGGCTTGTCAGTCCGCGGAGTCTGATAGGGCCGGTCGGGATTATTGCGTTTAGTTATCGAATTGTGGCTGAGCAGCCGTTCATTTATTATGTCTATTTTCTTGGGCTTATAAGTGCGGTGATTGTGGTATTTAATTTGCTGCCTTGGCCGCCTTTTGACGGCGGATTGGTTATGCTTGTGATGGTGGAGAAGATTAAAGGGTCGCCGTTGAGTGAGCGAGTGCAGGCGATAATGATATACAGCGGGTGGGTGCTTGTCGGTGCGCTTATTATCTACGTGACATTTAATGATATTATTAGAAGTTTTTTCAGCGGATAAGTATTGTGGGTTTGGATAGAGGTCTTTGTAATAGGGTAACCAGGGAAGTGGAAGGTTTCGAACGATATCACGAAGGTCTGTTTGGTGTTTTAGAGCAGGCAGATAGAGAAATCTACGATTTGATAGGCAAAGAATACGAGCGACTGCAGGATACTATCCAGTTGCTGGCGGCGGAGAATCGATGTTCGCGGGCGGTTCTGGCAGCTCTGGGTTCTGTTGTGCAGAACAAGACTGCGGAGGGTTTTGTAGGGGCGAGATTGCACGGCGGCTGTGAGGTAATTGATGAGATTGAACGGCTGGCTATCGACAGGGCAAAACAAGCCTTCGATGCAAAATATGCGAACGTTCAGCCGCATTCAGGGACAAGTGCAAATTTAGCTGTGCTTATAGCGCTGCTGGAAAGAGGAGACAAGATACTTAGTATGGGGATAGACCAGGGTGGGCATTTCTCGCACGGAGCGAAGGTGTCATTTACCGGCAAATTTTTCGATGTCGAAAGTTATTATGTCGATAAAAATACTTTTCTATTGGATTATGACGCTATCAGGCAACAGGCACACAGGTTCAGGCCGAAACTGATTATATGCGGCGCAAGCGCTTATTCGAGGATAATCGACTTTAAGGAATTTGGACAGATAGCTGATGAGGTTGGCGCGTATTTACTGGCGGATATTTCCCATATTGCGGGATTGGTGATAGGCGGGGTTCATCCTTCGCCTATCAAGTGGGCGCATTTTACGACGACGAGCACATATAAGATGGGCGGGCCGCGCGGCGGACTGATTCTGATGGGGGGGGATTATGAGCAGCGGGTGAAATTATTCGGCGAAGAGCAGCCTTTGTGTGAGCACATCGACAGGGCGACGTTTCCAGGTATGCAAGGGACGCCATACTTGAACAATGTAGCGGCTAAGGCGGTCTTCTTTAAGGAGACGCTTTCGGCTGAATTCAAAGACAGGCAGCGAAGGATAGTGGAAAACGCCGGGGCGCTGGCGGCAAATTTAGTGCGATTGGGATATGATGTGCTGACAGGCGGGACGGATAATCATTTGATGCTGGTAAATGTGAGCAACTTTCATAAGGGATTAACGGGACAAGCAGTTCAAAAGGCGCTTGAGGAGTGCGGGGTGGTTGTTGATATGATTCGGCTGCCTTATGAAAAAAAGGGCGAGGGTGTTTATAGCGGCATCAGATTAGGGACGCCTATTGTTACCAGGAACAGGATGGGCACAAACCAAATGGATAGCGTATCCGGCTTGATAGATATGGTCATTAGGGCAGTTGAGATAATAAGCGATACTGAATACAGAATAAATAAATCCCTTCGCAATAATGTCAAGAACCAGGTGACAGAACTCTGCCGCAAGTTCCCTATGCAGTAATCTGGGCCGTCGTTTAACTGTCCACGCCACGGCAGCTCAATGCCTGCCCTTCGTCTTGTCCGGCGTAGCGTAAGCGAAGTCGGAAGCGCTAGCGAAGAAGGGTCATTCCCGCACGTCGTTAGCGGGAATCCAAAATACTTGCCCGCCTTTTGTGTGGGGGGTCTGTGTAGCCCAGTCGCCGACACGGCGACAAAATTCTTTGCAATTTACGCAAAAATACAAAATGTCCTAAAAAATCGTATGATTTCTCTTGACATATAACCAATATGTTGCTATCTTAAAATAAGTTATAAATATGCAAAGGAGAAGGTCGTATCCTAATTATTTGTGTGTGAGCAAGGTAAGTGGCTTTAATACTTATATTGAGAAGTATTAAAAAACTATCTTTCTTGCAAAATAATGGTTTCCTATTTGGAGGACACGAAAATGACATTACGAGCGAGTGTCGGGACTTACCTGATAGTAATGTCGGTGTTCTTGCTTGCCACCACACTCACATCGGTGAAAGCAGGGGAACGGACGGTTCTCTTTTTTGAGGACTTTGACAGCTATCCGGATGGAGCATATCTTAGCGGCGGCGGATACGGCGACTGGGTCGGTCGATGGGGAGGAAATATCACGGTTTCCGCAGAAGAATCAGTTTCTTCGCCGCACAGCGCCAAGATGGACAATAATCTTGGCTGTTGGGAAAGTGGGCTTTACCATCTTCTGCCACCCCATCCTGTTGTTTGGTACTCCGCTGATATTATGGGCAAAGCAACCGGACGGATTGGTTGCCACTCATATGATGTCCATATCTGGTTAAACAATCCTGATGATACTGGTACAGTAGGGATCACTTTGGAATCTACGGAAGAAGGAGGGTATATCTGGGGGATCGGCTTGGTTGGATTTACTTGGTGGTCCACAGGAGTGATGCCAACTATCCTAGAAGCGGGTTATCCAGAGCACGTGGGACGGTGGATCAGCGTGAAGGTAAAACTCGATAGGAACCTCAATCAAGCAGACTTTTGGGTGGATGGTATCCATCGTGCCACATTGCCAGTGAACCCTGCGTATCCATTGTCTAATTCAATCGGACTGGGCTGCGGCGAAGGCATCGGCTATGTGGACAATATCATGGTATTCACATACGATAATCTCTGGATTACCAAGCATCGCCCGGATACTCTTGTCGCTTCGCCGTTAGACCACATTGAAATTACGTTCAGCCGGTCAATAGATGAAAATACTTTTACTGCGGAAGATGTGAACATAGTTACTCCATCCGGCGTTATCCCTCGTGAGCAAATTACAATCAATCCAGTAGATGCCAATACCTATCAAATCAATTTTCCCGGCCAATCGGAAACCGGAGAATACCACGTTTTTATTGGACCGCACATTCAGGACGACAATGGCGACGAGATGGACCAGGATATGGATGGTGTCTGCGGCGAAGACCTCGATGACCGCTACAACGGCACTTTCACAATTATACCCCGGATTGATTCTGCCCTGCGTTTTGACGGCGATGATGATTTTGTCATAGTCCCCGATGATGATTCATTAGATTTGTCTAACGGTATGACACTCGAGGCATGGATTAGCTCTGATTCTACTTTAGGATCAAGAGTTATTGTTTCTAAATGGAATGATAATACTTGGGACCATTCCTATATTTTCAAGGATCATAATATCAGCGATAAGTTACGGATAGAACTATCAAAGAGTTCACACAGCGACCTTGCTAACCTTGCAGGTAAGACTTCTATTACACTGGGGACGTGGACACATGTTGCGACTACATTTGATTCAAATATTGTAAAACTATACTTCAATGGGATTGAAGACGGTTTTCAATCAGCAAAAGGCACTATCAGAAATAGCGTTACTAAATTGCTCATTGGGGCAGCCCTCGGATTAGACTGGACAGGTGAGAATTACATTGGCCTGATTGATGAGGTTCGTATCTGGAACTATGCCCGAACTGAAGATGAGATACGGTCAACGATGCACACCACCCTAACTGGTTTTGAGCCAGGACTTGTTGGCTACTGGAACTTCAACGAACCTAACATAAATAGTCAAATAGTTAACGATTTCTCCTGGAATGGTAACGATGGTATTCTGGGTTTTACTATCCAGCGCGAATCAGATGATCCGGTTCGCGTGGTTTCAACGGCCCCGCTTAGCTCTTTAACGGAGAAATCTTCTACCGAATCTGAATTGCATGAGACTTTATACGGTCGGGAAGCGATTTTGCAAAATGGCCAGGTTGTCGGCGATATTAATGGAGTCTTTGATTTTAATAACTTTGACACCGTTATTATTAATACGGGCCCCTGGGCAGGCAAGGGATTTTCTAAAGGCCAATTTCAAGCTACCCTTGAAGGTGCTGCTTATACAGGCCAGTGGAATGGTGTGTTATTCCTTAAGCCACAGGAGAGGAAAATCTATCTAAAAGGCGCAACCTCCGGCGAAATTTCAGCGACCGTTGAGGGGTATTTGACCGAGTCAGTGCCCGATAGCAACGTCTATGACCAGTATCAGGCGACTTGGAAGATTGGCCGCATCGGTAATATTACCACATCGGCAACGGTCAACTTAAACGGCACACTTATTTACCAGGATAGTTCCGAGTTTCCCGCCACGGAGCTTCATATCTTGCAAAGCTCCATTGAGGGCGCCGTCTCCGGCCATTATGCTGGCCCTCTGAGCAGCGTCCTGAATCATATTAGAATCGCCGATTCGAATAACCCATACTTCGGCGAGGGCTTCTCAATAATCTCTTATGTCTCCGAATCCGGCCAGGGACAGGGCTGGACTTACGATAAGGTCACTTCTCCTGGAATAGTTGAAATGAAAGGGCTGTTTGATAGCCCGCTTTTTGGCATTGTTTCTGGCACTCTCGATGAAAGAAACTTACCGAGAAGCCTCTTTGCCACAATAGAAAGGATCGACCTCGGCCTCCCACCAATGGCTGACCTGGAAGTCACAACCTGGGGACCAACAAGGGTGAGCCCGGGACAAACAATAGATTATATCATTGAGTATAGAAACGATGGACTGAAGAGCGCAACCGAAGCCATAATTTATTTTTATCCCGATCTCTTACTTGTTTATAAATCTGCTTCGAAAGGTGCTTATTATAATAACTATGCACATAGAGTAACTTGGGATTTAGGTGCACTTCCAGCAAAAAGCATAGGTTACTTAAGTGTCCAAGTAGAAATTCCAAAGGGTCTTCCTGGGCACTTACCTCTAGAAAATAGAGCTTATATTTTAGACATAATTTTACACAGCACAGAAGAAAATGGCATGGGTAACGGCATATGTTTTGACCCAACAGACACGAATGGAAATAAAGACTTTGAACAATTTGCTCACGACAATAATGCCAAATGGTTTAAATTGTATGCCAATACTAATTTTATTACTGGTCCTTTAGAGACTTATCTTGCCTCCAAAGACATAACCACTCCAAGAAATGGAGTGGGTGGAACAAGCGAAGTTGTTGGTTATCGTCCTCAGTGGATAGGTTTTAGCGGAAGTGCCACTACTTTTATCAATCAGGCTAAACAGGGGAGGATAACCGGAGATGTGCTTTATGTGGTTTCTCTTCAAGCACTAACTCAAGAAGATATTCACGCAGCAAAAGCTCAATTCAATAAGATAATTGTTTATCAGGGAGATGATTTGATACCAGATACCTTCCAAAAAGGAGAAATGAGTAGAGAAGCGTTAATACTTTCTGGCCTGTTGCTTAAGCCACCGGATGATAGAATTGAAGATCTAGTAAAAAAGATAGAAGAAGCCGAAGGAAATAAAACTTTAGATTATTTACAAATCTTTCCACAAGAAGAAGGCAATAGAATCAAAATTACTTGGACTGACATTACATCGACCGAGTTTATTATCACTCGTACTATTCAACCAGAAGAAGGAATAGAAGTTTTAACTATTCCAGGAATAAAACACGAAGAATGGATTCCAGTTTTGACACAATTTAAAGAAAAATATGGAAGATTACCTAGTGGCAATGACTTAGATAAACTCAAAGAGATATTTAAGAAATTCCGTGACAGAACCTCAAGCCGATTTCCTCAAGAGATTATCACAGCCAATGACCCGAACCGCAAACTTGGCCCTGACGGCAGGGTATTGCCCAGTGAGCGATTGAATTACAAGGTCGAATACGAAAATGAGGGTGAAGGCATTGCCTTTGGCGTCTATTTCACCGATACCTTCGATGAAGACTTAGATGATTCAACTTTAGAGATTGGCCCGGTGATTGACGTCAATACCGGCTTACAAATCGCTCCACCCGGCACCTATAATCCCGCAACGCGAACCATAACCTGGTTTGTAGGCCAGGTTGACCCAAATCAAGGCGGCTACGCAGCACTCAGTGCAAATATAAAACCTGACGCCCCTCTTGGCACAGAGATTATTAACTTCGCTACCGTTTATTTTCCCAGCGTTCCTGAAGAGACGAGAACCAATGGTGTCGTGTCAATAGTAATCCCCTTCGGCGACATCGACCAGGATGGCGATGTGGACTTCGGTGATTATGCCGTTCTTGCCAATCAGTGGCTTCAATCACCCGGCGTTCCCTCTGCGGATATTGCCCCCAACATCGGGGACGGTATAGTTGACTTCCGGGACCTTGCTCTACTAACAGAACATTGGCTTGAAGGTGCACAACTTGCAGAATATGACCTTTGTCCGTATGACCCAAACAAAACCGAACCCGGTGCTTGTGACTGTGGTGTACCTGACATTGATGTCAATGGCGATGGCATCGCAGATTGTGGATTCAAGTATGGTGATGTCAACGGGGACGGCGAGATTAACGCCTATGATGCCGCTTTGACGTCTCAGTGTTCGGAAGGTTTGATTGAACTCCAAGACCTCCAGCGGTTTGCCGCTGATGTGGACGGTAATGGCTGCATTTCTGCGGTGGACGCTGACTTAATTGCTCAGTATGCCGTCGGATTAATAACTGTCTTCCCTGTGGAGTTAATGAATCCAAAACCAACAGTTGTGCCGACTTGCACCTGTCCCTGACTGAAAACCACGGCTCGTGTGGTCCGCTTTTACCCATTCACGAGAATCGAGTATCGAAAATCCAGCATCGCTGTCTGTCTTCCGTCCTACGTATTCCGTCCTCTGTCGTCCATATTCCTTCGTCCCTCGTCTCTCATCTACACCCAAAGTAGTAGTCAAAAAACCTGCTCAAAACAGCTCAAAAAGTAACTCATTTTTGCAAAAAAGCGCAAAAAGTTGCTAATTTATGTCAAAAAAGTGCAAAAAAGTGCTCATTTTTACCCCCATTTTTACGCTAAAAACCAATATGTCCTATAATCTCTACCCTTTATATATCGCCAACCAACCCATTTTCAAAATTTTTCGAAAAATCCCACTAATTTTCAGTTTTTTTTATCTTTTTATTATTCTTTTTAATTCTGCCTTTTCACTTTTGCCTTGTGCACTTATGCCTGTCTGCCTTTCTGGCGCTCCACAATTTTGCTTTTTTTCATCCTTTGGCTTCGCTCAGGACAAGTTTTGATTTTTTAGTTCAATTCTCATAAGTTCTCTGCAATTAAGATTTTAATTTCCGCGCCAATCGCGTATAATACAATGTTCAGGGAATTCCTTATTGCTAAATCTATGAAAACTATGCTAAAAAATCTTAGTGATGCAGAGCTTCTCACCCGCTATGGTAAGGGAGATGAGGCTTCATTTCGCGAAATCGTAAATCGTTACAAAAACGGTCTTTACGGTTTTCTGAGGCAGTTTCTAAACCGGCAGGAACTTGTCGAAGATGTGTTTCAGGAGACGTTTTTACAGTTGTTTACCAGCCGAGAAAGTTTCGATGATACACGCCCATTGCGGCCCTGGTTATTCACAATCGCGGCCAACAAAGCAAAGGATGCCCTCCGCAAATGGCAGCGGACAGCCGCCGTTCCAATAGGCACCATCGCGGATTCTGAGGAGCTGTCCTTTGATGAGATGCTCAACACCCTTGGTGCTGATACCACAATGCCTTACGAAGAGCTGGAAAAGAACGAAGCGGCAGTTCAGGTTGAACGGATTATAGCGAATATGCCGGCAAATTTGCGGGAAATTTTGATTTTGGCCTATTTTCACAAATTTTCTTACAAACAAATGGCCAGTATGTTAAGTATACCTATCGGAACGGTGAAAAGCAGGCTGCATACAGCCGTTGCTCGCTTTGCCAAAGAGTGGAAGGCATCAGTTGGTAGCAAGAAAGAGTAGTTGAGTTTGTTGAACGACGTGCAAAAACAATTGGTATTTGATTACAGTTTAGGCCTAACATCACCGGAAGAATCAGCCCAAGCCGAGGCCTTAATCTCCGCCAACAAAGAGGCCGCCCAAATCCACGCCAAACTCCGTTCTGTCCTGGCGCCGCTTGATAGTCTGGAGCCACAATCCTGTCCTGATGAGCTTGTAGAGCAGACTGTTTCTCGACTGAAAGATTCGGCGGATTCAAGCGAGTTCAGGCTGCGGCAGCTAATCGCCGAGCAGGCCCAGCCGGTTGGCGCCAAAGTTCTGTTCTGGCGTAACTGGGGAGAGATGGCAGCGGTGGCAGCGGTAATAATATTTTTAACTGGTATTCTTGTTCCGCCTCTAAACTTTGCACGCCAAAAATCCTGGCAGCAGCGATGCCAGGCACAATTGGCAAATATATTTCAAGGAATAACTCAATATAGCTCGGACAACGATGGAACACTGCCGGCAATAATTGGCAGACCGGATACACCGTGGAACAGAGTCGGCTATCAGGGCAGCGAAGATTATTCTAACACGCGCTCATTATGGCGGCTGGTAAGAGGCGGCTATGTCAAGAACCCAGCCGATTTTGTATGTCCCGGCAAATGTCAGGGGCGAGCTTTACAGCTCGATACTTCAAGGGTGCAAAGCTACAACGATTTTCCTGCCAGAAGATATGTTACCTACAGCCCGCGGATAATTTGCACAAAATCGCAAAAGGGATTTGTGTTTGGCCGTGAGCCTTTAATGGCAGATATGAATCCTATCTTTGAGAATCTGCCGCAGGAGTGGTCTTGTGAGATTAAGATTCGGCTGAACGATAAATCATTTACAATCAATAGCACAAATCACAGGGGGCAGGGTCAAAACATTCTGTTTGGGGACAGCAGCGTCGAGTTTGTAAAAATCCGCCGAATTGGTATCACTGAAGACGATATATTCACGACGCGCGAGATGTGTCCGGGTTTTGAGGTCGAAGGCCACGAAGTGCCTTCCTGCGAGACCGATATTATTCTTGCGCCATAGTTTCGTTCCTTCGACTCCCTCGACTTGGTTCGACTCTTTCGACTACGCTCAAGACAAGTCTGCTTACCACAGGACGCTCGGGACAAGTCTGCTCACTTCGATACTTCGACGGTTCGACTGTGCTCACCGCAGGCAACGCTCAGTGCAGGCAGGCTCAGTGCAAACAGGGCAAACGTCGCGACAACTCCTCCAAACCCGCCACACGAATGTCGGGTAAACTCCGGCGGACGAGGGCTAAACTTTCAATTTCCGGGTTTTTTTGCTGGTGATGTTGGCCAGGCAGATTTGGGCGTTTCGTTTGAGAAGCTGGAGGCCGGGACGTTTTATAACAGAATCGGCGAATTGTGTTTTGAAGGACTCTTCTGTTAAGACCAGAACATCATTTAGATTAAGGTTTGCTCTGTCGGCGTAAAATTTGAAATCGTTATTTTTGCAGGGTGGGGCGTTTTGCTGATACGGGCAGGCGAGGATACAATCATCGCAGCCAAAGAGGCGGTCGCCGATTTTTTGGGATAAATCGGAGGAGATTTGTCCTTTATATTCGATTGTCAAATAATTGATACACTTATTGGCATCTAGAAAACCATCCTCTCTTAAGGCACTAGTTGGGCAGGCAGCGATGCACTTATTGCAATCGTGACAGTTGTGTGGGGTTGGCTCATCAGGAGGTAGTTTTAGAGTGGTTAATATTTCGCCGAGGAATAACTGCGGGCCGAGTTGAGTGTGGATTAGCATGCGATTTTTGCCGATGAAGCCGAGACCTGCTCTGACGGCGAACGCTCTTTCGGATAGGGGGGCTGAATCGACACAAATTTTGAATTGCGAATTACTGCCAGCGGTAGAAGCAATAAAGTCAGCCAATTTTCGCAGGCGGTTTTTTATGAAGGGATGGTAGTCTTCGTATTGGGCGTAGGCAGCGACTTTGCCAGTGGGGGGGCGGGCTCGCGATGACAGAAGCGGCGGTTTGTAGTTCAGGGCGACGACGATGACGGATTGGGCATTTGGAAGGAGTTTGACGGGGTCAATACGTTTTTCGAGGTTGCGGTGCAAATAGGTCATCTGGCCTGCGTAGCCGGCCTTTAGCCATGCGAATAAGAATTCTGCTTGCCTGGGATTTAGCGGCGAGGCGTCCGTTATGCCGACTAAGTCGAAGCCCAACTGGAGGGCTTTGTGCTTTATGTCATCGGTCAAAGGCATAAGAACGATTATACAACATTTGTGAGGGAGTTATTAGAGTTTCTAAGTAGCTGGGCACTATATCTTTTTTTCAACTGGAAGCCACCAAAAGTTAAGCGGGAGGATTTAGTTTGCCTATTAAGAGCTGGCTTAGCCGGCTCTTTTTGTTTGCCTGAAGATAGACCGAAGAGTAAAATCCGGCAAGTGGCTATAGAAGAAAAACAAAATGCAAAGGAGGTCTTTGTGACTGTGATTAAATGTAAGAACCGTAACGTGAATCCTGCGGGAAAGCAATATTTCCCGAAAATAAATTTAGAAGTGCTGCCGATATTGTGGACGTTCGTAATGATAGCAATATTACCATTTCAGTCTTGTGGGAAGACGATAGTAGAATGGGACTTTGGGCGAGGGACACACGGCTGGGTTGGAAATCAGGTGGCAGGAAATCCGGTTTCTTCGCCGGAAGGGATAATTATCAAATCGAAGGGGCAGGACCCGTGGATAGAAGGGCCGGCGGTGGATTTGCCGGGCGATGAAATTACAAAAGTAAAGATTCGGATGAAATCGCAAGCAGATTCATACTCGCAGCTTTTTTACGGTAAGCAGTTCACAGAGAAACAATCCGTGCGATTTACCGTGCAAAATGATGGGCAATGGCATGATTATGGTTTGATTATCTCTGAGAAACTGGGAGCGGGGACACGTTTTCGTCTTGACCCTTGTGCGGATTCTGGTGAATTGACTGTCGCTTTTATTGCGATAGAAACCGTTAATAGACCTGGTATGCCGCCGTTTGATAAGCCGAAATCGCCCGACAAAAGCAGAGGACTGGCCGGGTTGGTCAAATCAAAAGATTTGGAGCTTGAGCATTACAAAGATGGATGGGGAAACTTTTCTATTAAAGTTGCCGGCGCAGAAATGGCTGCGGGATACGATTGCGAATTGATTGGCTGGGTCCGCGGCGAAGGCGTTGAATGGCTTAACCTAAAAAATGCTAAAGTAACGTATGAAAGTGTCTCCAGAAGAGAATTTAGAAGTAAAGCAATTATTACAGACGGCCTCGAAGCAAGGTGGGAAATCGAGAGACGCTTTATAGCTTCTGAAAATGACGGGACGATTGTAGTAGAGACACAGGTTAAAGTAAGTAAGGATAGGGACGTTGTGTATGTTCCGTGGCTGACAATTTTTCCGGGTCTGGGGACATTTGGGGAAAGAAAATACCAGGGTTTGTTTGCGGGGGTGGAGTATCTTAGCGATGAGCCGAGCAGCAGCAAGGCGGACATAAGCGGGCCGGAGCATATTCGGCGGGCGCCCGACCCGCTTAAGATAACATTTCCACTTATGGCAATTTCGCAGGGCGATAATTTCATTGGAGTAATCTGGGAGCCGTCTGAGTGGGTGGCGGCGACTTTCGATTCACCGGACAGGATTTACAATTCGGGCGCACACATTATGGCGCTGTCGGGGCCTTCTGTTGGTGAGCTTCGTTTTGAGAATGACCTCTATGCGCATAAACCTTTCAAAATCGAAGCGAATAAGCCGGTAAAAATGTCAGCAACGATAATTGGCGGTAAGGGAAAGAGCGTTGTCCGTGCGGTTAAGCGTTACGTGGAGTTAAAGGAATTGCCTGCTGTGCCTGAATTTGAGGGAGGATTTGAAGCAGCGGTGAATCTTTTGGCTTTCGGCTGGATGGATTCAAAGATAAATGAGAACGGCCTTTTTAGACACGCAGTTTGGGGCGACAGCTTCGGGGCAGGGCCTGCAGCGGAGGCGGCGATGTTTATCGACTGGCTTTCCAATCATACCACGGATGCGAATTTGCGTGCCAGGCTTGATGGAGCGAAAGAACAGGCTCTTGGTCGAATACCGGCTGGGCAGGCCTTTTCAAGCAGTGTTTCGCACGCGCAAATTCCGTCAGCGCCTTTTGTTTTCGGGCGTGTTTGTGAATTTGTGCAGCAAAGGCGCAGCGAGGCGTTTGGATTACTTAATAATTTCGATGCAAATGGGGTGAAAATATACAGGCCGGGCCAGACGGATTATTCGAAAACGCATTTTGAAAAACACGCAAATGGTTTCGCGGGGCGGGATGTGGTGAGGATTCTTGAAGGTGCGGCGCTGTCAGCAGATAAGGAACTAATCAAAAAAGCCCTTGAGCTGCTTGATAAGCAGACGATTTTATATGGTGACAGTGTGCCGCGAGGTGCACAGACGTGGGAGGTGCCGCTGCATACGCCGGACATACTGGCCTCGGCTCACCTGGTTAAGGCTTACACGCTCGGCTATATTCTTTCCGGCAATGAAAAATATCTCGAACAGGCGCGCTACTGGGCGTGGACGGGCGTTCCTTTTGTGTATCTTTATCCGCCGACGTCAGGGATGGTTGGAGTATATTCGACTATTGCGGTGCTGGGAGCGACAAACTGGGAGGCGCCTTTGTGGATTGGACAGCCTGTGCAATGGTGCGGGCTTGCTTATTGTTCGGCGCTGCATTTATTGAGTGAATATGACAAAAAAGGGCCGTGGGAACAGATTGCAAAAGGGATTACGGCGGCGGGATTGCAAATGTCCTGGCCTATTACTGATAAGGAACGTGTTGGACTGCTTCCTGACTCTTTCCTCTTTAGAGAGCAAATGCGCGCCGGGCCTGCGATAAATCCGGGCACGGTGCAGGCACACGTAGCGGAGCTTTATGGGAAAGGCAAGATATACGACATAAAGAAAGTAGGGGGATGCGGCTGGTTCATTCACGCCCCCTGTGCCATAAGCGGCGTTCGAGAACAAACAGGACAGGTTAGCTTTATTGTGGATGGGTGGGGCAGCAAGCCTTATTATGTTTTGGTTTCCGGTGTAAAAGAAGAGCCGCGTAATGTCCAAACACGTCCTGTCCGAGTCGAGGAAAGCCGATTTTCTAACGGGGCTGAAAAGAAATTCTATGAGGAATACGGAGTGCTGATAATCTCGCTTAAAGGGAAGTCTGAGGTTCGGATTATCCCACATTCTCATTAACCGCAGACGCCGTCCCGAGCGCACCTGTCCCCAGCACAGTCGAGGGAGACCGCCGACCTTGCTTCGCCCGCCGTAGCGGGCTACGCGAAGGCGGGGGTCGCGGAGTCGCCGTATCCTTCGACTGCGCTCATGGCAGGCCGGCGACGGCTAAACTTCGATAATAACTTGTTTTGTAAGTGGGATATATCGCTATAATATAGCAAGAATTTATTTACTCCGTTAGAAAGTTTCTTTCTAACGGAGTTTACTGCGGCGAGGACCGAAAGATAAGAACTGAAATGTCCGCTAGGGGATGCCTGATGGCAAAGGTTCAGTGTCAATTGTGTGCAAAGATGTGCATTATTGAGCAGGGTCAGAGCGGCGACTGCCGGGTAAGAATCAATATATCCGGCGTGCTGCGAACTGTGGTTTATGGATTCCCTTGCTCAATGCACATCGACCCTATTGAAAAGAAGCCTCTCAATCATTTTCTGCCGGGCACCACGATTTTTTCGGTTGCGACGGTCGGCTGCAATCTTCATTGCAAGAACTGCCAGAACTGGGAGATATCGCAGGCCAATCCGGAAGAGAGCGAAGCGATTTACCTTCCGCCGGCAAAACTTGTGCAGCTTACCAAACAATGGAACTGTCCCTCGCTCGCATATACCTATACCGAGCCGATAATTTATTATGAATACACTTATGACACATCGAAGCTGGCAAGGGAAGCGGGGATACGCAACGCACTTGTAACTGCTGGATATATAAATGAGGAGCCGTGGCGCCGGTTACTTAAATATATCGATGCGGTGACCTTGGATTTGAAGGGGATTACGGAGGATTTTTACCGTGACGTTTGCTCGGCGACATTAAAGCCCGTTCTGAACGCTCTGGTTGTAGCCAAGGCATGCGGAGTGGAGCTCGAAGTTTCAAACTTAGTTATTCCAACTCTGAACGATAAGCCCGAAGAGATACGCCAGCTTGTTCGCTGGGTCAAGGCAAATCTTGGTGGAGAGACGCCGTTTCATTTTCTGGGGTTTTTCCCGCGGTATAAGATGCAGCATCTTCCGCCGACTTCGCTGGAGACTTTAGAGATGGCTCGCAAAATTGCGATTGAGGAAGACCTGGATTACGTATATGTAGGAAATGTCGCCAGCAAAGAAGGGCAGAACACGTATTGTCCGGGCTGCAAGAGGTTACTTATTGAACGCAGTTGGCACGCTATATTGCAGAACCGAGTAAAAGATGGGCGATGTCC
>CAYWXK010000064.1:7492-16212 GCA_964462515.1 uncultured Pirellulales bacterium | reverse complement strand
CATTAATAAAAACAGCAGGCAATTTAGCAAAATCTGCCTGAACGCTTACAATAAAAGATAGCCATAGAAGAACGTAGAATGGCAGGTTATCAGGAAATTCGTAACATTGCGTTCTGGTGGCGGAGAAGAAAGAAGTAGCCACGAAAAGGCACAAAAACACAAAATAAAGAGAGGCGGATAAATTCGCCTTCGGCGGACAAGTCCCATTGGCTCCACTTCATATTTTCCGCCATCTTTCACGGTCTTACTTTATGCACATCAAGGCAAGACTTCTGTAAAGAACAGACAAAGATGCCAGACGTTCCTAACTTTCTACCCTTATATCTGACCGTAAAAATCTGACTTTGCCTGGTAAATAAGTATCTTTATGGTAAGCACTTACAATTTAGCAAAAATTTTTTGAAAAAAACAAGAACAATGCTTGACAAATAGGAGTAATTCCTATATCGTATTCGCTATGATATAGAAGAAAAGTATAAAAAGCTGGCTTCGGGGAAATTGAAAAGAATAGCAAATATGATAAAACGCCTTATATCAAATAGTAGTAGCAAAAAAAACAGCATCGTCAATGAGGAAACTACCGGCCTTGAGACCAGATTTCGCCGGATAAAGCTCAAGGTTACGCCGCAGCGTATGGCAATTTACAGGTTTCTTCTTGAAACAAACCAGCACCCTTCGGCGGAAATGGTTTACCGGCAGGTTAAAAAAACTTTCCCCGGAATATCGCTGGACACCGTCAACAGGACGCTTCTTACACTGAACCAGAAGGGCTTTGCTTTTGTTGTAGAGGGCTCGGGCGATGCCAAAAGATTCGACGGCAATCTATCCAGCCACCAGCATTTTAAGTGCATAAAGTGCAAAAGAATTATTGATTTTTATCACAAGCCATTTGAGAATATCCCTGTTCCGAAGAGTATTGGCAGAAAGTTTATTATCTTACGGAAAACGGTGTGTTTTGAAGGGATTTGCGATTTGTGCAAAGAAAATGGTTAGAAAAAATTAGTTTTGTATAAAAGGAGGCATTAAATGAAGCTCAAAGGAACGCAAACAGAAAAGAATTTACTGGCTGCGTTCGCCGGCGAATCCCAGGCGAGGAACCGCTACACGTATTTTGCCAGCCAGGCCCGCAAGGATGGCTACGAGCAGATAGCCGCAATTTTTGAAGAGACCGCCAACCAGGAAAAAGAGCACGCAAAAAGAGAGTTCAAATTCCTGGAAGGCGGCGAAGCGGAAATCACCGCAGCCTTTCCAGCCGGCGTCATCGGTAATACCCTCGAAAATCTAAAGGCAGCAGCAGCTGGCGAACGCTATGAATGCACCAAGATGTATCCGAGTTTCGCCGGGACAGCAGACAAGGAAGGATTCCCTGAAATTGCGACTGTTTTCAGAAATATCGCCGTCGCCGAAAAACGCCACGAGCAGCGATACCTTGAATTGGCAAAGAACGTAACTGAGGGTCTTGTCTTCAAACGTCCAAAGCCGGTTCGATGGGTTTGCAGAAATTGCAGTTATGTTCACGAAGGACCTGAAGCGCCGGAAACCTGCCCGGCCTGCGCACATCCGCGAAGCTATTACGAACTGGAAGCCGCTAATTATTGAGCAGGCAACCGTCTCGCTAACGCTAAATAGAAACAGTGGAAATGGCCAGATTCTGAAAGGGGAAAATTATGACTGAGAAACTTCAAATCTATAAATGCGAAATCTGCGGCAACATCGTCGAAGTGCTCCACGCTGGTGCCGGTCAACTGGTTTGCTGCGGTCAGCCGATGAAGAACCTCGCTGCGAAAACAGCCGATGTCGGCAAAGAAAAGCACGTCCCTGTTACCGAGAAAGTCGCCGGCGGCTTCAAAGTAAAAGTCGGCAGCATCCCTCATCCTATGGAAGAAAAACACTACATCGAGTGGATTGAAGTCATCGCCGACGGCAAGGCGTATCGACAGTTCCTCAGCCCCGGACAAGCACCCGAGGCAGTGTTCAACATTGATGCCAAAACGATAACGGCACGAGAATATTGTAATGTCCACGGATTGTGGGAAGGAAAGTAAGAGTACTCAGCAAAAACTTATGCTTTACCGCAATTGTGTCGGCGTGTATTTACATAACCAGTAGTTAAAGGAGAATAGGAATGGCAATGCCTTTTAACGCAGATGAAATCCTCGAAATGGCGCAGCAAATCGAAAGAAACGGAGGAAAGTTTTACCGCGCCGCAGCAAAAAAAATATCATCGCTCAAAAAAACGCTTCTCGAGCTGGCTAATATGGAAGACCAGCATCTTGTTACCTTTACGGATATGCGTTCCAAACTCACCGAAGCAGAGAAGGAGCCGCTCGTCTTTGACCCCGATGGCCAGGCGCAGATGTATCTGCGTATTATGGCCAGCGACCATGTTTTCGACGTCAAGGCCAATCCGGCTAAACTGCTAACCGGCAAGAAAGCAAAGGACATCTTAAGAATGGCAATCGGTCTGGAAAAAGACTCAATCGTCTTTTACTCTGCCCTTAAAGAAAGCGTCTCACGCAAAGCGGGCAAGGACAAGGTCGAAGCCATTATTGTTGAAGAGATGAGCCACATTGTTATTTTGGGCGACAAGCTTGCCTCTTTGAAATAGGCGATAAAACTTTCCCAAAAAAGAAAAAAACGCTGAGGAGTATGAATATGATGCAATACAAATGTTTGATGTGCGGTTACATCTACGACCCCGCTGCGGGCGACCCGGATAATGGCGTCGAACCCGGCACTGCCTTTGAGGATTTGCCGGATGACTGGGTCTGCCCGGAGTGCGGCGCCAGCAAAGATGAATTTGAACCTATCGAAGACTAAAATCGTCGTGCGTTTGCCCCGTTAGAAATTTCATTTCTAAATGGGGTAAACCCCATTCTCGCTATCCCGCCTAAAAGGCAGGTCCCGTTTAGACCTAAAGGTCTAAAGGGTCAGTGCTTTCTTTTGCCGCAAGGCATCCCCAAGTGGACTAACGGGGTAAGCCACCGTTTTTCGTCAACGGAGAGTTGATTTTTCATATTGCTCGAATATCTCTTCTATTTTTGCAGCAATCGAGTTGCCGCTATGGACGACAACCTGATAGCGCAAAGTAAGCTTTTCACCCTTAGCGAATTGGAGCTTGTCTCCCTCCAGCCAGAACATTGGAGTTGGCGAGAAAAAGCCGTAGTCGCGTGTGAACCACCTGGCCGGAAACCAGCGATTGCGAGGGTGCTGCAGAATAGCAATACCTTCGGTAATGCCTTCACGCGTGCCGCTATAATCACACCAGGGCGAAGCCACGCCAAAGGTGTCCTTTTCGCTTCTCTTGCCTTCAGCGTTAATCAGTGTCCCGCCTGAACCAACACTCAACTCGGGCACAACACGTGCAGCAAATAGAGAGTGGTTTGTTTTCAAAATAGAGACGTCCATCAACATCTCCAGTGTAATCTGGAAATCAATAAATCGAAGGTCTTTGTTGGGCGATGAGATTGTGATACGCCGTTGGTCGCAAATGACCGGCTCTTTGCCCGGCTGCATCCATAAACACTCGTCGGCGAAGACAACACGGTCGCCCGATGATTCGATAATTTTGGTCCCCTGTGAGACGATTTGTCCTTTTTCATTGCCTTCCTGCCAGTAGTTGCCGCCGTTGACTCGGTCGCAGCCGAAAAACAAAGAGTGATGGTGCGGATATGGCTCCGATGTCTCCGTTGTGACAGACTTTCCTGATGCCGGGCCGTTCATCGGCCAGAAATACGGATACTTCTGCGATGCGCCAAACTTGTAACAGGTAAATAGTTTTCCAGCAACAGTAACAACCACATCATCTTTTTCAATCTTGGCCGCTACCTGCTGCTGATTTGTTCGAGTGATACTACACCCCGCAACAATGAAGCAACCTGTAAGAAAACTTAGCCACAGCTTCATAATCATTTTTTCAATAATCAATAGTCAATTCTAAAGATGCCATGGGCTGCGCATAGCTCTGGCAATCATCCGATTTGCCTGGTCATCATTGAGGAACATCTCTCGCTGTGGGTCCCATTTTAGCTTACGGCCGAGCCTCATCGCAATCTCACCCAATAGACAAACCGTGCAGGAACGATGACCAACCTCAACAGGTGCAACAGGCTCTGTCCGCGACCTGATACATTCAAGGAAATTGGCCTTATGATTGTTGCTTTCGTAAAGATGAATTTCATCAGGCGAAATCGTCGAGGCCAATAGCGATTTCGGGTCCGCATCGAGCTTTCCTCTATCGACATAAACCCAGCCCTCCGTTCCCTCGAAAAGAATGCCTGGTTTATTCTTCTTATCATCAGCACAAATAAGTTTAACGCCGTTAGCGTAGGTATATTCTACTCGAAATGACCCGTGCACATCCCACAGACCATCCTTCGGATATTCTGTCTGTCCCTCAACCTCCACAGGTCCGGTGTATTCAGTTCCCATTCCCCATTGAGCGATGTCGTTATGGTGGCTGCCCCATCCAGTAATCATACCCGCGCCGTAATCCAGTATGCGTAGCCAGCCCGGCCGGTCATAGCTGTTTTGGGGGTGGACACGCTCCTCGGTGTAAGCAGCCCACGGTGCAGGCCCAAGCCACATATCATAATCGAGCCAATCCGGGACAGGCATATTGGGCTTTTGTCCTGTGGATGGGTCTATCCCGAAGCCCACCTTGACCGTGTGAAGTTTGCCGATTCGACCATTGCGGACCAATTCGCACGCAAACCGAAAATTCGACTCTGACCGCTGCTGACTTCCGACCTGAAGGATGCGCCCATAGCGGCGAACAGTGTCGCTTAATATCCGCCCCTCTTGTATCGTCAGTGTCAGCGGCTTCTGAATAAAGATGTCTTTTCCGGCTTTAGCTGCCGCGATAGCAGGCAATGCGTGCCAGTGGTCGGGCGTAGCAATTGTTACTGCATCAATATCTTCCCTCGCAACCAACTCCCTGAAATCCCTGAATGCTTCACAGCCTCCCCCTAAGGGGTGCGTTTCAACCAGTTGCTTTGCGTGCTCTAATCTTTTGGAATCGACGTCGCATACGGCAACGACCTGAGCCTGCTTAAAGCCCAAAATCTCCTTCATATCGCCCAGCCCCATTCGCCCAACGCCGATACAGCCGATTGCAATGCGATTGCTCGGCGCATCAGCACCAAAAACCGAAGCAGGGATGATTGTCGGCACTGCCAAAACTGCACCCGCAACGGCTGTTTTTTTTAGAAACTGCCTCCGTGTTATCAAGTTCAGGTCTTTAATTTTTCGGTTATTCTGCATTTTCCCATTCCTATTGATGAAATATTCAAAAAATTGCCTTTTCTGCACGGCATTATAATATCAAATATTATCCTATCATAAAGCAAATTTCCTTGCTTTGAAGCGGTTTTTGCTGTATCTTAAATCTAATCAGAACCTAAATAGTGCTCTTAATTGAGGAGAACAAATATGCTTGAAAGGCAAACAAGAAGGCAGTTTATCCGGATGGCAGCCGCAGCAACAGTCTCCTTATCGGCAACTGGCGCAGCAACTCGTTTACTGGCCCAAAATGAGCCAGCTCAAAGTAAGCTCGCAGAAAAAATACCGTTCAAGCTGGGTCTGGCTTCGTATAGCTTGCGTAAATTCAACCTCGACCAGACGGTGGCGATGACCAAACGAGTCGGCTTAAAATACATCGCTTTCAAGAGCTTTCATTTGCCGCTCGAAAGCACACAGGCCGAAATTCAGGCAGTCGTAGCAAAAGTTAAAGAAGCGGGATTAGAACTTTACGGCGGCGGCGTCATCTATATGAACACCCAAGACGAGGTCAATCGCGCCTTTGATTATGCTAAAGCCGCAGGTATGAAAATCATTATCGGGGCGCCACAGCACGAGCTATTGCCGCTTGTCAATAAAAAGGTTCAGGAATACAACATAAAGCTGGCTATTCATAATCACGGACCGGGCGATAAATCTTACCCCACACCAGCCAGCGCTTATGAAAAAATAAAAGATTTGGATAAGAGAATCGGTCTTTGTGATGATATTGGGCACACACAAAGGTCGGGGATAAATCCATCGGAGTCAGCCGAGAGATTCGCAGATAGATTGCTCGATGTCCACATAAAAGACGTCTCGCAGGCGACAGCGAAGGGTGGGGGAGTAGAGGTTGGGCGAGGTGTAATAGATATTCCGGGATACTTGCGGACGCTGATAAAAATCGGATATAAAGGTGTTCTGGCGTTCGAATACGAAAAGGATGCCGACGACCCGTTACCAGGGCTGGCTGAATCCGTCGGCTATGTAAAAGGAGTAATGGCAGCAATATCGTAACTTCTGATTCGGAGCTCAAATTAACTAAAATCTTAAAGCTAAAAAACCAAGAAACGTTTTGGTATCCAATTTAAGGAGGGGTTTGCAATGCCATATAACATACGAATCGTAAGCACCTATCCGCCGCGAAGGTGCGGTATCGGCACATTCTCCCGCGACCTGGCAAACGCACTGGAGCACTTTACTGGAGAAGTCGGCCATATAAGGATAGCTGCAATTGATAATGGCAGCAGTCCTTACGCCATTCCCGTTGACCTGATTATCGACCAGCATAACGCCGAATCCTGGGGCTTTGCAATCCGTGACATTCTGACCCGTGCAAATGAAAGCCCCAATCCTACAATCGTTTTATTACAGCACGAATACGGTCTTGACCCTGACAAAAACGGCAGAGATGGCCAGGGCACCAATTTTGTCGATATGGCAAAAACATTCCACCAGCGAGGATTGACGATGCTGGTGTATCTGCACACTGTGCTCGATGACCCTGACCCGCATCAGAAAAAGACCCTGCAGGAACTGGCAAAAAATAGCGATGGCCTGATTGTTACAACAGAAAGCGCGATTAACATCCTTGAATCAGATATCTATGGAATCGACCGTTCAACGCTCAAACATATCGACCACGGCGTCAGAATGCAGCATCCCTCTCAGTTCGACCGATTGGCGATTAAGAAAGAATATGGTTTGGAAAATCGCTTCCTTGTTACCACCATCGGACTTCTCTCGCCTGACAAAGGGATACAATATGGCATTCGTGCCTATGGCAAATTTTTAGATGAGTCCTGCACCGCGAGCCAGAGAAAAAACATAGTCTATTTGATTGCCGGTCAGTTCCACCCTGAGTTTATAAAGGGAGATGGTGGAGAGTCGTACCGACAATATCAAACCATACTTGCCAAGGCCCTCGATGATGCTAAACTGAAATGGTGCAAAGTTAAAGAGGTTGGCGGAACGGACTTTGACCAGTATGACGTTGTTTTCCTCGATACTTTCCTGGAGGAGAGCACACTGCTCAGACTCTACAGTGCGACCAATATTATGGTATTACCCTATCTTAATATGCATCAAATTTCGAGCGGCGTGCTGGCAGATGCAATGGGTTCAGGCAGAGTTGCGATAGCGACCAAATTCAGATACGCGGTAGAGCTGATTCATTCGAACAAGCGATGTCCGAGCGGCGGCGTCATCGGTCGGCACGCCAGAGGCATCCTGGTTGACCCGGGCGAACCTTCGGTCGAGCAAATAGCTGAAGCCCTCGATTATCTGGTCTTCAACCCGGATAAACGCCTCATGATGGAAAAAGAAGCCCACCAGAGGGGCTACCAGATGAGGTGGGATAACAGCGCCTGGGCGCTATTGCAGTACATTGATTTCGTTAGAGAAGAAAACCAGATAGTTACAGGCAGAGGGTTAAAATTTGTCAGAGAAAAACCCTCGATATTCCAAAAAAGAAGACAGACTGCTGTGGAAAATCCAAAATTAGCCATTCAAGATTTAGACCCAAAAGCGAGAAAGGATATCGAAATTCAAATACCCAGGCTGTGAGTTTATTGTCCTGTATTCATTGCTCAGCCCCGCACCAATTGAACTGGTGAGTCTGTGCCTATGTAAGTTAATTGGTGAGTATTAATTGATGAGCAGCGATTACGCCAGATGCAAAACAGTCCAATTAACTAATTAACCATTTCCGAATTTACCAGTTCATCGTTCTTTGCCAACAATGAACAAAAATCCAAAAGCAAAAACTATTGCTGCAGCCCAAAGTCGGATTTTCACCCCGCTCCTGTCTTCCGACAGGAAAATGCGGGGGTTGGTTCTGCCATTATTTCTTATCTCAGGTGCAGCAGGACTGATTTATGAAGTTGCCTGGATGCGGGCCCTCGGTGTGGTCTTTGGCAACACCGTTTTCGCCGCAAGCACAGTTCTGACCGCATTTATGCTCGGTTTAGCAGCCGGTAGTTTTTCTTTGGGAAAAATCGGAGATAGGACCTCGCAACCTTTGAGGTTGTATGCACTACTGGAGCTTGGGATAGGTGCTTACGCCTTCGCCTTTCCTGCTATACTGGGCCTGACAGACCCTTTTTATAGCTGGTTCTTTCGCACCTTCAATCCATCTTTTTATCCTTTAAGTTTAATCATTTTTCTTATATCGGTTGTTATACTTTTATTTCCAACTGCTCTTATGGGCGGGACACTACCGGTCTTGAGTTCGCTGTGGGCGGATTTATCAAAAGATAAAGAGCGAGATTCCGGCATAGGTCAGAGTGTCGGACTATTGTATGCCATCAACACATTCGGCGCAGTGGCAGGTAGTTTCCTTTCAGGTTATCTACTGTTGCGGATTGTGGGAGTGAGCAACACCATTTATCTTGCAGGAACTGCGAACGTTGTGGTTGGTATTTTATCATTGATTTTATCTCGCC
>CAYWXK010000064.1:0-7392 GCA_964462515.1 uncultured Pirellulales bacterium | reverse complement strand
CTTGCAGGAACTGCGAACGTTGTGGTTGGTATTTTATCATTGATTTTATCTCGCCAGCTTAAACGGCGACAAATTGCCAAAGGCCCAATTGTTTCGCCAACAAAACAGCGCATGCACGAGCAAAAATTACCTGAAACAAGTGACACTGACAGCCAATTTGAAGGAAAGCACAGCAAAGAGCAGATAATTGTCCTTGCAGTGGTCGCATTGGCAGGATTTTGTGCACTATCTCTTGAGGTCTTATTCACAAGGGTGCTGGTATTTGTCCTGGGGACAAGCGCTTATGCCTTTGCCTGTATGCTCACCTGTTTTGTCTTCGGCATCGGGCTTGGCAGCTTTTTATGCAGCCGCTTTATTGTAGATAGAATCAAAAGTCCGCTCTTCTGGCTGGGTGTCATCGAGTCCCTGATAGCAGTTTCAGTGCTGGGGTCGATTCCGCTTTCAGGCAAACTCTGGCACATTGACTATGTGCTGATGCAGAAAGTGGTTGGTGGCAGGGTCTCGTTTGCCAGAGAAGCCGCCGCACATTTTCTTGATAGTGCTGCTGTTCTTCTTGTCCCGACTCTTCTAATGGGGGCGGCCTTCCCAATCGCCGTAAAAATCTGCACCCCTTCGTGGAAGGCGGTCGGAAAAAGGGTCGGACAGCTTTATGCTTACAACACGATAGGCTGCGTAATTGGCTCTTTTACGGCAGGCTTTGTGATGGTCCCTCTATTGGCTCTCCGTGACAGCTTCCTTGTAATTGTGGCAACTCAGCTTCTCTTAGGAGCCGCAATCATTCTATTCTCCCAAAAGCGCCGTTTCCTGGTTGGCATACCTGCTGCTATCCTTTCGCTGGCAATTATCGTTATTGGTTTCATTAAAATTCCGCAGGATGTGTTCCTGCGAACAATAAACACTTACCATTACCCCAGTGAAATTGTTTTCCTCAGGGACGATGCAACAGGAACTGTTACGGTTCACGATACACCCGATGGAAACCGGCTAATCGCCGTTGACGGAGTAGATGTAGCAGGAATGGATTTAATGCTGCGGACAACCCAGAAACTTCAAGGTTATGTCCCCTTACTTGTGCACAAAAATCCTAAAAAGGTCTTGCAAATCGGTTTTGGCAGCGGTGAGACATCAGGCGTTGGCCTCGGCTGGGGCGTAGATGAATACAGCATCGTTGAGATATGTCCCGCAGTCTTCGAAGCAGGTAAATTCTTTGAGAAAATTAACCGCGGCTCATATCGGGACCCCAAACTTAATAAAATCATAATGGACGGAAAGAATTTCGTGAAATTGACCAGCCGGAAGTTTGACGTCATTATGAACGATTCAACCTACCCCGGCACAACCGGCAGTTCCGCTCTTTACACTTACGACCACTTCAAAGAATGCCGGGAGCACCTCAACGAGGGTGGGGTTCTATCCTGCTGGGTGCCGTTGGACCTGCGGCCGGAAGATTTTCAGGTAATCGTCAGAAGCTTCCAGGCGGTTATGCCCTATTGTTCTCTGTGGATGGGCCTTAACACCCTCAACAAGCACGCCGTCTTACTTGGTACACTATCTCCGCTGCAAATCGATTTTCAGCAAACAAAAAAATTGATTGAAAGGCCACATATCGCCGCAGACCTCAAAGAAATCAACATTTACTCAATCTACGACCTTCTTGACTGCTTCGTAGTTGGAAAGCTCGGCCTGCAAAAAATCGCAGGCAAAGGACCGCTCAATACCGATGATAAGCCTTTTCTTGAGTTTGACGCTTCGATAAAACGCAATGATGAAGGATGCTGGATTGTTATTCTTAGCTGGATTAGTGACAATTACTTTTCTCCTGCCTCTCACGTTACAAACCTCGGCCAGACAGCGCAGGATTCTCAGCAGGTAAAAACTACGCTACAGCAGTATTCAACAGCTACCCAGCACACGCTGCGAGGACTTTTAGGGCTACTACAGGGAGACCCCGATATAACAAATTACGAATTTGAAATGGCCGCAAAGGCCAACCCGCAGGATAGGGACATCCCCAGTTGCCTCAATGAGCTGAAAGTCGAAACAAAATCGCTCGAGCAGGTGGTAGCGCGAGCACCAACAAGTGCACCTCTTCGCTCAAGATTAGCTAAAAGGTATTTTCTTTTGCGGGATTACAGAAAAGCCGCCGAACAATATAACAGCTTCCTGCAGCTTAAGCCGAATATTGCCGCAGCCTGGAATAACCTTGGGATATGCTATCAAAAATTAGAACAATTTGAAAAGGCGGTCGGGGCGCTGCAGCAGGCTCTTATCTATGATGCAGCGTTTGTACCGGCTTATATAAATCTGGCAGATTCGTATATCCGGCTCGGCAACTTCACCGCAGCGTTGCAGAACCTCCAGATAGTTTTGCCCATAAGTCCTCCTTCGCAGAAAGTTTTTATTTATGATAGAATCGCTAAGGCATACCTGATGCAAAAAAAGTATGACCTTGCGCTCGAGGCAATCCAGAAGGCGATTGAATTGGCCGGCAATGAGCCGTCTTTACTTGAGCATCTGAAAAACCGAAAGGCAGCCATAAAACACGCCTCAGAAGGAACGCAACCATAAATCGAGCATCAAATATCGAACAACAAACCTTGAAAAGGTGTATGAAATGAAAGTTATGAGCAAAGTTATATTTTTACTTTTGATATCCGGTGCTGAAATTCTTGCCGATGACGCCCCCCCTGCTTTCTTGCAAAAGCAAGAAGGGGGGGCAAAAGAAACTCTTGTGTATCGTGGGATGAGCGATGCATCCGCAGCGGTTTCTATCGGCGAAGATATTTTCCTTGTGGCCGATGATGAAAACAACGTATTGAGACTTTATAAAAGCAAAACAGCCGGGCAGGGCGAAGCCCTGCACCAGATCAAACCCGCCTTCGGCGGGCCTGAATCTTGTTTTGATATAACGGACTTTCTCGACGTCGAGCCGGAATATCCCGAAGCCGACATCGAGGGTGCAACAACAATCGGCGACCGCATCTACTGGATTACCTCGCACGGCAGAAACAAAGATGGCAAGCTCAGGCCAAATCGATACCGCTTCTTCGCTACCACAATTTCGGTCGAAGGCGGTAAATTTCGTATTGTGCCGTTTGGCAAGCCCTGTAAGACCCTCATTCACAGCCTCGTTAAATCACAGACAGGACGCAATCTGGGATTAGATAAGGCAACCCGATTCGATGAGAAGAACCCTACAAAAAAGCAGTTCGAAAACCTCGCCCCAAAAGAAAAAGGTCTTAATATCGAGGGACTTTGTGCATCAGCCAATGGCAAAATAATCTATATCGGATTTAGAAATCCGCTTGTCTTTGACAAGCTTAAGGGTGAGCGTTCGGCAATCGTTCTACCCCTCAATAATCCGCAGGAGGTAATTGAAAAAGGCCAGACGCCAATCTTTGGCGAACCACTGCTGTGGGACCTGGCAGGCCAAGGTGTAAGAAGTATGGAATACTCACCCTTCCACAAAACATATTTTGTCATTGCAGGTCATAGTGACGAGAGCGCCGGATTTGCTTTATACAACTGGTCGGGCGAAAAAAATACACCGCCGATACTGGTGCAGCAGTTAATTTCAAAACAAAGTGATTTTAGTCCCGAGGCCCTGGTTGTATTTAAGAATTCAAATAAAATCCTGTTACTTAGTGACGATGGAACGCTGCCTATCAAGGTCTCCGGCGCATCGGATTGCCTGCAAGGTGAGCTTTTACCGGATGGCTACTGCCCAAATAAATCCCTGACTGACCCCAATAAAAAATACTTTAGGGGAATCTGGCTGGAATTCTGACACAATTATCTTCAGCAAAGGATTCTATCCACAATAAACCTTGCACCCAGAAATATATCCACGCCCATTGCCAGGCAAAAGATAACCCACCGAAGCCACCAGACCCGCAGTTTCGCACGCGCCATAAAAAATATTGTGCCGGCAACAACCGCCCCCATTACGTATAGCTTGCCTGTCTCAGTAAAAAGCCTTGCATATCCGGCCCCGAGAAACAGAAATGTCTGAAAATACTTCGTTGCAAGTAAAAGTGTCACTATGCCCATAACCCCCATAACTATTGTAATTGCCCGAACCCATTTTCTATCCGCAAAGCCTGATGAAATAAGCCCCTGCATCCCCGCCCCAACAAGCACCGCGCAGCATACCGAAGGAATGGCAAACCAGCTGATAGGACTCACATCCAGCCCGGGAATCGGCATGCAAAATGCCAGTGCCGTACCCAGCGTAATAATTACGATTATCCCCCATCGTCGAGCCGCCGCCATCATACCGGTACCCATAATCAGTGCCGCAATCGGTATATGATAAAAGCCGACCAGACTCATTCCTCGTTTGGCACTAACAAGCGGAGCTAAAAACCCGGGTAAGTCACTTAAATGTAACCTCGCCTGCCTTGACATCACAAATAATCGCCAGTGTGCCGACACCTCAAAAAAAAGAATTATCACTACGAATGGCAAGACCGCAAGAGCCGCGCTGGCAAGCCGTTTTTCTTTCGCAAAGAAAGCAGCCGGACAAAATAACCAGGGAACCATCGCCGCCAGAACGCCGGCCGTCGGATGAAACCTGGCAAAGCCGAGCATAAATGGCCCGAATCCATAGATAGCTCCGGCAAAAAAGGAGCCGGCAATTGTCCCCACCCACCGCCTGCTTAAAACGTAACAGCCCATCGCAGCAAAACACGGATTTACCACAAGAAGATATTGCCATTTATCGGAATTCGCCAGATATGGCTGATATAGATAAATAGCAAAAGCAAGATACGCCGCCCCCACTATACCAATCTTACTCGAACTACCCAGCCCTTTAGTCATCTCTTAATGATAACAAATAGCCAAAAAAATAAAAGAGCAATGCTTTGTAATATATAATTTTCAAAGCTCATTATAAGTCTCCTCTGACATAGCTTTGCGGATGTTTTGCTAATATATAGCTGATGTTGCAGTGCACCAGCGGCAAACATGCCAATAGGGTCTTTGATGAAAGCCTCCCAGTTCGTCTTGCCGAAGAGAGAGACACCCATCGCATTAGATATATACCCCGCAGCAAGGCCAATACCCATTCCTATCGCGAAATTGCCAAATGTGCCGCCATTAACAGCCGTGCTGACTCCTGAGCCGATGGCAGCATACGACAAGGTTGACCAAAACCCGCTGCCCCATGGGGCTATAAAACACAACGCTACGGTGATAATTGTGCCGATAAACTTTTTGATAAAGTCGCTGAACCAGCCGTGGCCGGACGGGTCGGTGAACTTAAATCAGATTATTCAGTTTTCAAAGAGCTAAATTTTTTCACCAGTTCCAAAGCCCATATTTTCATTTCTTCTTAGACCTCAGAGATTCGAGGTACTGCTCATAGTTCGGGTCCTCCCGGTATCCATCATCGTAATACCAAAGACCTTCAATCAGTTTTTTATCTCCATAATAAAAACTTTTGGATGGCGGTACAAAACCTTCAGGATATGCCAGAATACCAAACTGGCTCATTCCTCCCATCATTTCAATGGAAAGAAAACCTTCATCGTATATCACAATGTAACTAGGATTGAGCTTCAAAATCGCCTTAGGAAAGCTTGGAGTATTGGGGTCTGGAACTACGGGGAAGTTATATCGCTTTTTCTCCCATTTCCCTTCTTTCAGAACTTCCCTGCAAGCTTTCAGCAAAGCTTCATGATCTGTCTTATATAGCAATTGTATAGTGCTTTCCTTTGCGTCTTTTGCTGCAGATCGGGTTGTCCAATATATCACACCGAAACACTATGCAAAATACAAGACGGGAATGGAAATGACTACTATAGCGACGATGACTAATATTCGTTTTAACATCTTGCTCTACCTTCCCATAGCCATGTTCTAAGTTAATTAAGCTTGGTTAAAAGCCACATTAATCATCCAAATCATTATAAATAACTATTTCCCAGAACAAAAGCATCGAGGAATAATAGAGGAATAATAGGGACAGCTACCGTTTTTTGAAATTGCCAAATGTGCCGCCATTAACTCATCCACGCATTTATGAGTATCGAGAATCTAGTATCGAGAATCCAGAATCGAGCATCGAGAACCTTTCACTTTTCAAAGAGCATAAAGAACATCAAGATAATATGTATTATTCTATGGAGGGTTCTGTGACTATACTATGGCTTCCATCTGAGAGGACTATAAGGCGTTTGGCCTTTTTTAAGATAGGGCGTAAATTCGTTTTTCTCCGGGTCGTATTTAGAAATAGCACCATCGTGTAATCTGTATTTGACTATTGTGCCATCAACAAATAAGACATAAATGAATATTTGTCTTTTGAATAGGAAATATTTGTCCTTGGTTCTTTCCTTGCTAATTAATTCAGGCCCGCCTGATAGGTTCAAATCACCATCTGCTTCGAAAAGCAAAACAACATTACCAGCTATATCCCCTCGTGGTAATTTGTCGAGATTTTTGTTGTAGGCAAAATCACACTCTATATCCGGAAACTGCCCTATGTGGAAGTCATGTTTACTAACTCCGATGTCGGGTTCATTGATTAATGAGTCGCACCACCAAAAAGCGTCAGGCATGTGATTGTATTTCTTTAAATATTGATTTATCGAATTACCAATATCTCTGATTTGAAACAACATATTTTGCGATATTGCCCGGCGCATTCTATAAAATTCGTTAGTAACCAAAGTAAAGCAAAACAGGAAAAAACCCACAAAAATAAAGATAAGGAATTCTACTATGCCGGGGATTATCTTTGCTTTCCAGTTCTTGGTAATTTGCACAACAATTTTCACGATAGCTATTACACCCAGAACCAGAGCAGTTATCGTGAATAACTCGTAGCCAGAAGTAAGCATATCATATAGTCCTGAGTCATATGGCTCTGCGTAGCTGCGCATTTGTTGCTGTGCTACCAGAAATTCCCAGCCACTTATATGACATATCACTCCAAGACAAGCAGAGATTATCGACGCAAGAATCCAGTAAAGCGGTCTGGCGTTGAAGCACTTTTTAAACACAGGCATTTTTATAACCTCATCTCGTAAAACAAACTTCCATATAATATCAATCTTTGTTGTAATGTTCAAAACCATATTTGGTAAAGAACTTTTCATCTCTGGTTGGCCAATCGTAAGGTCTGCTCCCAAGTCGCATGCCGGTCAACTTTTCAATGCTCATCAACGCACCTTTCCACGCGTAGGGTGTTCCATAGCAGTTAGCCTTAGTCCACAAAAGCGCATGATTGTAGTACATACCTTGCCCCACATAGTTTATTTCATAACCTCTCGAGAATTTTCCTAATGGTTCAATATAGTACAAATGTTGATTGTCTTCCAAAGCTACAGTACCTAGTGCCGTTTCTAATAAATGACTGTTACTTTTTCTGAGCATGTTTGTTTCTAT
>CAYWXK010000063.1:0-16797 GCA_964462515.1 uncultured Pirellulales bacterium | reverse complement strand
TGCGGCAAGACAACGACACTTTATGCATCATTGAATAAGATATACTCACCGGCTGTGAAAATGATAACAATTGAGGACCCCGTAGAGTATCAGCTTGAAGGTGTCAACCAAATACCTGTTAATCCGAAAAGAGGACTGACTTTTGCAACGGGATTGCGACACATATTAAGGCAGGACCCGGACATTATAATGGTTGGAGAAATTCGAGATAAGGAGACGGCTGATATAGCGATTCGTGCAGCGTTGACAGGACACCTTGTTTTCTCGACACTTCATACAAACGATGCGGCAGGAGCAGTTACAAGATTGATTGATATGGGTGTTGAGCCGTTCCTGCTGGCAAGCTCGCTGGAAGCGGTTTTAGCCGAAAGGCTAGTGCGTCAGATTTGCCCTAAGTGCAAGGAGACATATAAGCCGGATGAAAATCTTATAAAGATCCTTAACGGCTCCATAGAAATTAAGCGAAACGCTACCCTGTATCACGGTGCCGGCTGCAATGAGTGTAATCATACCGGAATGAGGGGAAGGATAGGGATATTTGAGCTGCTGAGGATAACCGGGACACTGCGGGAGTTGATAGCGGCTAAACCGACGACTGAGCAGATAATAAAAATGGCGCCGGCAGACCATATAAGCATGGTACATGATGGGATGCAAAAGGCATTAGAGGGCATAACGACTCCTGAAGAAATCTTTAGAGTAGCCAAGAGCATAGGTGACGAATAATGAGAGTGGTAGTTAAAATTCAAAAAGCAAAAATCAAAATGCAAAATTTAGGATTCCATAATTTTTATTTTTTATTTTTAACTTATGATTTTTGGTTTTTTGGGGCTTGATTTTTGGGCTGGTTTTCTTACAAAGCGGTTGATAAAGGCGGCGGTCACGTCAGCGGGACAATAGAGGCACCTGACCGCAAAAGTGCTGTTGTAGCTTTGACGGATAAGGGACAGTTCGTAATACATCTGGCTGAAGCCGCGGGTGCGGGGGGTGCAAAAGCGGCTGCGCTGGATTTGAGCGGGCTTATAAGATTGGGTTCACGAAGGATTAGCAGCAAAGAGATTCTGGGAATAACAATGCAGTTAAGCACGGCTTTGCGGGCGGGCCTGCCGCTGCTTAATGCGCTCCAGCTTATTCGGGACCAGCAGGTCAAGGCCGGGGGGAAAGAATTGCTTGACGACCTTGTCAAAGCAGTAAGCTCAGGACAGTCGCTTTCGGAAGCTATGAGCAAGCACCCGAAGGTTTTCAGCCCTTTGTATCTATCGATGATTAGAGTGGGAGAAACAGGTGGGATTCTCGAACATACCTCGACTCAACTGGCATCTATACTGAGCAGAGATGAGAAGATAAAAACAAATATGAAAAATGCATCCGCGTATCCTATCTTTGTTTTGTGTCTGGGGCTGGTGTCAGTGGTTATTGTGCTAACGTGGATACTGCCGAAGATATTGGCTACGATAAGCGGCGGCCTTGCGATGCTGCCGTGGCCGACAAGAGTTTTGCTGGCAGTGAGCGGCTTTATGAGAATGCTGTTCACGCGATTCTATGGATGGATTATTATTGTTTTGCTCGTAGCTGGTTTGTATTACCTGCTCAAGTGGACGAAAACCAAAGGCAGACTGAAGAGAGATGCTCTTAAGCTGAGAGTGCCTATATTAGGTTCGGTTCTGCGAACGATAGCGGTTGGCAGATTTGCACGGACGCTCGGAGCATTGACCAAAGGAGGCGTTACTATCTTAGAGGCGCTTGGTGTTGTTCGTGATACGCTCGGTAATGAATTGTTGGGCAGAGAAATTGACAGTGTGGCTGAAAAGGTCAAGCACGGCGAATCACTGGGAGGACCTCTGGGCGAGTCGGGTTATTTTCCGCCCTTGCTTGTCCAGATTGTCTCGATAGGTGAACAAACCGGTAAGCTCGATGAGTTATTGTTGAATGCTGCTGATACTTTTGATGCCGATGCAGATGCGGCGATAAGCAGATTTATGGCGATATTCCCTGCGATTTTGATACTGCTATTGGCTTTGATTATAGGTTTTATAATTGCAGCGACGCTGCTGCCAATTGTTGTGATGGAACTTGGGGCAGGAACGTTTTGAGTTAGCGAATTAGTGAATTAGCGAATGAGCCATCAACTAATTAACTATTTGGAAAGGTAGCTAAATGGAGCGGACAAGGCAAAAAAGAAAGGCGTTTACGCTTGTAGAATTGCTCGTAGTAATTCTGATTATATCTATGCTTGCCGCATTTGTTGCGCCGCGGATGTTCAGTGGACTTGGCAAGGCCAAGAGAGACATAGCCAGGGCGAAAATGGCGATTATCGAAGATGCGGTTGCGAGGTTCTACATTCACTGCGGGCGGTATCCGGCTGAATCGGAAGGACTTGAGGCGTTACTTGTTTCGCCTGCAGACGTTGAGGGCAAGTGGGACGGGCCTTATTTGAAGCGAAGTGAGCTGCTCGACCCCTGGGATAATCCCTATGTCTATATTGAGCAGGGGACAGTCAATCCGAGCAGTTATGATTTGATAAGCTTTGGGGCCGACGGCATCGAAGGCGGGGAAGGCGACAACGCAGATATAGTCAATGATTAGCGTAGAGCGTGCAGCGTATAGCGTATAGATGTGGGTGTGGATTGTGGCAGATATTGTAGTGAATCGAATATTGAATATTGAATATCTAACATCAAAGTTCCCTCTCGATGCTCGATACTCGATACTGGATACTCGAAACTCGAAACGAGCATCGAGAATCGAGCTGCGAGAATCGAGAGGAGGCTTTACGCTGACGGAAGTGCTGCTTGTGGTGCTTATTATTGCGCTGGTAGGGGGTGCGGGCGGTGGGCTTTACGTAAGCACATTTAAAAGATTGCAGGTTGACAGGGCAGCGCGTGACTTTCTGCTTACAGCTCAATATGCGAGAATAATGGCCATTGAGCAGCAAAGCCGTTACACGATGCAACTGGATGCAGCAAATAAAAGATTCTGGCTGACTACCGGGCAATTGGACGCAGAAACCGGGCAGACCGCAGAGGTGGAGGTGCAAGATTTCTATTGCAAGCCGGTGGAAATGACCGATGAAGTCGGCTTCGAGGATATCCAAATTACTTCGATGAGTATGGAATCGCAGGAAGCAGGCGACGAAGAAGATGCAATAGCTTTTTTGCCGAACGGCACAGCCCAGACAGCGGTTGTCCAGATTGGCGATGGCAAAACTCATTACGCGATAAGTATTGATGCAGCTACCGGAAAGGCAACATTGTATTTCGGCACAGCTAAGGACATTAAAGTCAATAGTGTTGATTTGGATGCAGAGTAATGAAGTCAAACAGAAAAAAGGGTTTTACTCTGGTTGAGACAGTTGTTGCGAGCATTATACTTTGCGGGACTGTTCTGGTGGTAGGAGCAATCAGCACGCGGGCTGTGACCGGCACAAGACTTAACAGGCAATATGAAATGGCAGCAATATTAGCCGACAGGCAGCTTAGAATGATTGACTATATCGGTATAGATGAATTCATCGAATTAGGACAGACGGAGGGAGTATTTGAAGAGTTTGGGTCCGGTTATTACTGGGAGGTTACTACCGAATATCAGGATATTGACAGTTTGTACCTGGTAACTATAACAGTTAGGTGGGTAGAAAACAATCGTCCGCACAGTATTTCGGTTCAGACAATGTTTGATGGGATAAGTGTGTATGCTACTACCAGCACAACCCAGTGATTGCGAACAGACTCGCTGGGGCGAAGCCCAGCGCAGCCCAGAGCACCTGGCAAGAGGCGGATTTACTCTGGTGGAGGTTTTAGTAGCTTCGACCATCGGGGCATTTGTTGCGCTGGTGGCGGTTGGGACGCTGCGGGCTGTTATTGCCAGCAACGAGATAGTTGAAAATAACATCTCAGCTACGGCAGAGGTTAGATTTGCGGCGAATATGATTTCAAGAGACCTTATACATCTATACCGTGATAAGAATAAAGGAAATACCAGGTTGGTCGGAATGGTTGTGCAGTCGGGACAGGTCGATTTGAGTTATTTGGTTTTATACACTATCAGCGGCGTAAAAGCCCGGGCCAACCAGCCGGAAGGGGATATATACGAAGTTGAGTATTACCTGGTGAAAGAAGAAGACAGGTCCGTTTTGATGAGGCGATTCTGGCCAAATCCCAATGTGGATTATGAACCTCGCGGAATCCTGACCGCAATTGCAGAGGGCATTGACGTTTTTGAGGTCAGATATTTTGACGGCGAGGAGTGGTCAAATGAGTGGCCGGAAGAGATGCAAACTCTGCCGCAATTGATTGAGGTAAATATTGTAGCTCAGCCGCGTGCCAGAGAAACGCCGATTATGGAATCTTTTATTGTAAATTTTGCCAGGTTTGCCGGCACAGGAACAGGTACTTCAGAAGGTAGTTCGGGAGGTGAAGGGACAGCGGGAGGCGGCGGTGAAAGTGGCAGCGGAGCAGGTGGTAGCGAGAGCGGTGGCAGTGAAGGTGGCGGTGGTGGCAGTGGTGGCAGTGGTGGCGGCGGTGGCGGTGGTGGCTCAGAACAGCCGCGGTGAGCAAATGAAGAAAAATCAAAAATTAAAATGCAAAATGTAAAATTGAGGAAGTTCCACAATTTTGATTTTTGATATTTGATTTTGGATTTGGTTATAAGATGCGTGAAGAAAAATCAAAAATTAAAATGCAAAATGTAAAATTGAGGAGGTATGGCGGGCTTGTCATTGTAGCGGTGCTGTGGGTAGTGGTTGTGCTTATGGCGCTTATTGCGGTTCTTGGTCGCAAGGCCAGGCTGGATATGAAGGTTAGTTTTGCGCGCGTGGAAAGTAGCCGGTGCAAATGGGCGTGTCGTGCAGGAATAGAAAAGGCAATCGGGATTCTAAACGAGGACACCAGAGAAAGCGACGGTCTGACTGATTTGTGGTCCGACAACGATGAAGACCTTAACGACATTGCATTGGAGGGGTGCTATTTTAGTGTTCGGGTTATTGATGAGGCAAGCAAATTGAACATAAACGCCGCTACGAAGGAGCAGCTTTTATGGCTGCCTAATATGGTCGAGGATATTGCCGATGCGATAATCGACTGGCGTGATAACGACGACACGGCGAGCGGCAGCGGTGTTGAAGGCGGCTATTATGAGAATCTACCTTATGGGTATAAGATTCGCAATGGCTCTTTCCGGACGATACGTGAGTTATTGCTGGTTAAAGGTGTTACGGAAGAGCTTTTTTATGGAGAGGATACTAACTTCAACGGCGAGCTGGATTATAACGAAAGGGACGGCAGTGAAAGCCCTCCACTTGACGACGGTGACGACTATCTCGATAAAGGGTGGGTCGAATACCTTACCTGCTACTCGTTCGACAGAAACGTGGATGCCAGCGGGAATCAAAGGATAAATGTTAATTCGGCCAATCAAAATGAGCTGGAAAGTTCTCTGGGGATAAAAAGGTCTCAGGCCAGATGGATTGTGCAGAATCGCAGCAGCAGGCAGTACCAGAGTATCGGCGATTTGATAAGTGACAACAGTCCTAAAGAGCCATCGCAAGGTTCCCAGTCTGACCCGAATGCAACCGAGCAGTTGGATTTGCAGACGTTCTATCAGATTGCGGATAAAATAACAGTATCCGGTGGACAGACACAGGGCAAAGTAAACATCAATACAGCACCAGAAGAAGTATTGACGGCTTTGTTAGGCGGAGGCGATGAAGCTGAGCGGATTGCAGAAGAAATAATCACTTATAGAAACAGATCGATTTACGGGATGGAAAGCATTGCAGAGCTGTTGAGTAGCGGGACGGTGAACCTTGATACATTTAAGAGGATTGCCAATTCTATAACGACGCGCTCCGACGTCTTCACTATCAGTTGTTTTGCCACAGCCGATAGAAACGGCAATCAAGGAGCAACGCTGAGGACGGATGCAGTGGTGGATAGAACTACAATGCCTTGTCAGATACTTTACTGGTATGAAGGGACAAGTAATTGATGAGTGATAGTGTTGTCAAAAAAGATAAAGTTTTGTCGGCGATTGCCATATCGCAAGAGAATGATAGGTTCAAAGCTGTGGAGCTTCGCAAGCAAGATGGGCGTTTTGAACTTCTCTGGGCAAAGAGCAGCGAAGACGATGATAGGCAGTTGGATGTTTTTGCTGCCAGGTCCGGATTGTCTATCGAGCAGGCAGAAACAGATAGCAACAGGATAGGTATAGTTGGCTTTAACTGCGCAGGCGTGGCTTTTTATCGCATCTGGATGCCTGTAGTAAAAGAAAAAGAGCTTGCAGCAATGGTGAAATTACAGACTGAGACTCGACTGCCGCTGCGGGCTGAAGAGGTGGAATTGGCCTGGCGAAAGGGACGGACCAGAGATGAAGAGGTGGCTGTTACCGTAGCGGCTGCAAAAAGGCAGCGCCTGCAAGAGTTCGTAGAAGGTGTGCGTAGTGTTAAACCAGCGAAGATTTTGCTGGACTCTGAAGGAATCGTGGAGGTTTGGAGAAGGTTCTTTGGCGGTGATGCTGGCAGTGCCGCAGTGGTAAGTATAGGAGCACGAAGCACTCAGGCATGTCTGGCTGAAGATGGGCGGTTGAGCAATGCGGCAATTTTGGATATGGGGATGGAGGATTTCCAGGAAGGGCTGGAAGATGAGCAAACGGAAGCTGCCGGAGGATTTGCCCAGGACATAAGAAGTGTGCTGGAGCTATTTGGTTATGCCGAACCGGCGGAGCTGCCGGTTTTTGTGCTGTCGGACGGCGGCATTGTAGTAGAGAGTATCGTTTCTTTGCTTAAATCGTCCGGGCTGGATGCGAGCATAGCTCTGCCTGATCTCAAAGAATTAAGAACGACGTCAGAGATTAGCGCTGAGGAGTTTTACAATTACCGTGTTCCGATAGGTCTTGCGTTAGCAGGGCTTGAAGAGCGAGCAGAAGAGCTGAATCTTTTTGAACGTTTATATCAGCCGCTCATGGATGAAAAGAAAAAGCACTGGCTGTATTCGCCAAAGGTTGTGTATGCCATTGCAGCGGTGATGTTGGTGGTGTTGGTTATCGTCTCTTATGCGATTGATGTGGCCAGTCCCGGTGCGATAGAAAAGCGTTTGAAGGCATCAAGCTCGGATACGGATATAAGTATGCTTGTGCAGCGGCAGAAATTACTCAGAACTGTGGCGTCAGAAAGGGCGAATTTGCTGGAACTTTTAGAATATATTAACTCAAGCGCCGGCAGAGGGATTTTGCTGGATACTTTCCATTTTAAGAAAGGCCAGCCGGTCAGCATAAGCGGGCAGGCGGATAATCCTGACCTCTTATACAAGTTCCAGGAAAGTTTACTGACCAAAAAGGACATCAAGAATGTTGAGATACAAAATGCGTCCAAAGACCCCAAAGGCGATAAGTTCAAATTTACAGTAACTTTTCATTACAAGAATTTTACTAAAAAGGCGATTGGCACATAGAGGCGATGCAGGAAAGATATGCTTGAGAGACTGAGTCAAAGAGATAAACGGGCGCTTAAGATTGGCGCTATTTGTGCGCTTGGTGTCGTGGCGGTTATATTCGGGTCAAAGTGGCTTGGGCACTGGGTGCAGGCAAGACGGTCGCTTGCCGAGGTGAAGGCTAAAGTGGAAGCTATCGGCGGGGACAAGGTGTCGGCTGTGGCGTCAATAGTGCCTGTATTTGAAATGCCGCAGAAGGAAGAAACGCAGAAGTTTTTGTTTAGAAATAGACTTAACGAGCAATTAAAAAAGGCGGGCATAAATAGCAAGCCTTTGCAGGTTCTTCCTGCCGGAAAGGTCCGGAAGGATGGCTATGGTGTTTTACGTTTGAAATGTAACGCCAAGTGCAAGTTCGGACAATTGCTCGATTTCCTCGCAAAATTGAATGAGAATCCTTATCTGGTTGGCGTAGAAGAGCTGCGGATAAGATGCGATGCGAAAAACCGTGAGGATATGGAGATGGATTTAACTGTGTCAACATTTATCAAATAAGAAAGGCCATTTATGAAACTCGATTATCTAAAAAATAAAAAGGGGTTAGTTTCGGTTGTGCTGCTTGGGGTTTCGGTGTTTTCAGGACTTGTGGTTTCATATAAGGTTGTGGGTTTTTTCGTAACGGTCGCAAGGGCAGAAAACGTCGTTAAGAAAGCTGTTGCCCAGCAAAAGCTGGATGCCAACGATATGCAGAAGGTTTTTGCGGGGGCAGTGGCAATTGCTGATGGGTTGAAGAAAAACAATCTATTTGCGCCTACGCCGCCGAAGCAGCACCCTGTTCGTGAAGTATTGGGCATAATGGGTAATGAGGTGCTGATAGGAGAGAACTGGTACAAACTTGGGGACAGGATTGGAGATGCGAAGATTGTTGCGATTGAACCGGCGCAGGTCAAGATTGAATGGGAAGGCAACACGCAGGTCTTTGCCCCGATTAGTTCGAGCGGTTCCGGCGGCCAGGGAGGACCTGGGCGAGGCAGGCCGGATATGAGAGAGATGGCCAAAGGCGGACCTGAAGGGGTTACGCCAGGGGCTACGCCGGTTGTTAATATTAACATAACTCAACCCGGCGGTTTTGGGGGATTCTCGCCGGAAGGGATGAGAGGAGATTTTGAGGGTATGAGGGCAAGATTTGAGAATATGTCTGAGGAGGAAAGGCAGGCGTTTAGAGAACGAATGCGGAATCGGCCGCCCGGTGGTGGACCTGGTGGCGGGCCTGGCGGCGGCAGACGGCGGGGTGGAGATTAGTTAGAGGTGCCCGAATGAAACACTCGCAGATAATAGTATTAGTAGCAGTCGGCGCCGCGGTGCTTGTTACTGCTTTGGGGATTGGGTTCTATGTCGGAGAAGCCAGACATAGAAACAGAGCAGTTGAGTCTAAAACCATCGCTGATTCCAATGTCGCAGGCGGTCAGAGGAGTCTGATTGCTGGCAGAGTGGACAGAGGAAGGGTTCGCAATTTTTCTGAGGAAGAAAGAACCGGACTGGTGGAGGAAAGAAAGCAAGCTGTTGAAAAGTGGAAGAGTATGTCGGGGGAGGAGAAACAGCAGTTTAGGGCGCAACTTCGTGAGAAGTTTAATGCCAGACGGCGGGGGGAAATGGAAAAAACGCGGATTATGACGCCGGAGGAAAAGGCCAAGTTAGCTCAGAAATGGCAGACTATGTCTGAGCAGGAGAGAGAAGAGTTTAAGGCCAAAATTCGTGCAGGAGTTAACGTTGTTGGACAGGAACCCAATATTGTGCAGCAGGAGACGAATGCTGCGAGACAGGAACCTAATATTGTTCGATAGAAATAATTAAAGTGAGGTGAGCTAAAGTGAATCGGTCAAAATTAACAATAGCGGTAATTATAGGTATTGTGGCGGTTTTCGTAGTCTGGAAGGTCGGCTTTAATAAGCCGGCTGCAAAACCAACCAGAAAAATTGCTGAAACAAAGAAATCAGTTTCAGAGCCGAACAAACCTACAGGTGTGCAAAAGCTGGCAGCAGAAAATCAGCCGACAACTCCTGGTCTTGAGCCGGCAGCACGTGATGCGAACGAGCCACGGCGAGCAAGGGGGCCGGATGATCCGAACAGGCCTTTTGGACGCGACAGGTCTTTTGGGCGCGACAGGTCTTCTGGACGCGGTATGCCTTTTGACCCCAATAGGCTCGGTATGCGTTTCGACCCCAATAGACCGGGTATGCGCTTTGACCCAAATAGGCCCGGGCCGGGTTTTGCGGAGGGATTTCAACCGCCGTTTGGTCAGATGCCTGGTGAGCCAAATGCGATGCCTGAGATGGCTATGATGGACCAGATGCGGGGGGCATTTGAGCCGAACAAACCAGCCGGTCCGAATGAGCCGATGGAAGCGTTGAACCTCAAAGACGTGGAGATGAAAAGTATTATTCAGAAGATTGCTGAGTGGACAGGCAAGGTGATTATTCCGAGCTCAGAGGCGATGAATCAGAAGGTAACCATTTATTCTGCCCAGAAGCTGCCAAGAAGCCAGGCCCTTGCCCATATTTATAGTGCGCTGCGAATGAAGGGCTACGTTGCTGAACATGCCGACAATGCTATTTATATTACGCCGATGAAGGATGCGAAGCTGGGCTTTGTGCCGACTATACAGGCTGGTCAGCCGCTTGCACTGCTTGAAAACAAGGACCAGATAGTCCAGAAATTTTTCAAGATGGAGAACTATAAGCCCACTCAGATGAGCGAAGTTGTCCGCCCGCTGGTTGGTGAGCACGGCTACGTTAGCGCCGACGAGACTACCAGCACTCTACTGGTGATTGATACTGTTTCCAATCTAATGCGCATCGAGCGGATTATATCAGAGTTTGATGTGCCTGAGGCAGAACAAACCGTAACGAGGGTTTTCACAGTTGAAAATGGCGACCCTGTGGAGATTGTGCAGTTATTGAGGATATTATTAGGTCTTACTGAGACGCGGAGCAGTAGAGGTAGTAGTGGCGGTAGAGGGGGTGGGCAGGATGGTAGGTCTATGGGGTCGCCTGAAATGGTACGGCCGGCTTCCAGTGAGGGAGCACAAAAGAGGCCTGATTCAGGCAGCGGCATGGCAACATCGGTTGTTATAGGGAAAGCACAGGGGCTGATTGTGCTTATTCCTGAACCAAGACGCAAATGGATAATCGCAAGGGCGTCAGCGGAGGCCATAAAGCAGATCGATGAATGGATAAAGCGGCTCGATGTGAAAGAGCCGGTAGAGTCGGAATACGAGGTAATTCCGCTTATGTATGCCAACCCCGAGGAGGTGGGGGAGAGCATTGGGCAGGCGATGAGGGATATGCCCGGGATGGAGCTGATGCCGAGCGTTATTGTTGAGCCGATGGAGAAGCAGGTTCTCATTGCCGGCAGGAAGGACCTGCGCGATATGGTCAAAAAACTTATTGAGGAAATAGATGTTCCGCCGGGGCTATTCCAGACAGAGCATATCAGGCTAAAATATGCCGACCCTGACCAGATAAAAACAAATATCGAAGATCTGTATAGCGATGAGACTATGAGCAGCAGCAGCAGGTATGGTTATGGATTTGGTGGGTATAATCCCTACGGCGGTCGCAGAAGTTCGCAGACCACAGATATGAACAAGGTGAAGGTGATTTCATACATTTCACTCAAGCAGGTTACGGTAATTGCTTCACCGGAGAATATGGCAAAAATAAAACTTCAGATAGCAGAATGGGATAAACCCATCGATGTCAATGAGGTAAGGCCTCGAATAATTACGCTTCGCAATTCCGACCCGGTTGAAATGGCTGATTTGCTTAAAACGCTTTTCAGCGAGAGTACAACAAGCGGCAGGATGTCATTTTTTGAGATGATGTTCGGTGGCGGCCAGAGCCAACAGAAGATTGTTGGGGCGCTTTACGGGCAGTTAACGTTTGAAGAGGTGCCCGGGACAAAGAAGATAATCGTAATAAGCAAGATTGCAGAGGCATACGATGTTGTTGAGGCCCTGATTCGCGACCTTGATAAGGAGGAGATGGCGGAAGTGCCCAAGGTTATAACGCTCAAATACGCCGACCCGGAGGACCTCAGCGAACGGCTCAATGCGATGTTTAATGAGCCGGGCAGCGCCGCCAGGATTCGGCTCAGTTCGCGTGGACTCAGTGAGTTTTCAACGGGGGAGACGCAGACGAGTGGCAGCAGCGGTAGCAGCAGCTCCAGCGGAAGTAACACAAGCAGCACAAGCACCAGTAACCAGTACACGCCGTGGTGGGCAGGTTCAGGTGCCCGGTCAAATGTTAGCACAGAAATGCCGATAAGTAACGTCATAGGCAAGATTCGCTTTGTTCCCGACCCTCGCAGTAAATCCATTCTAACCCTCGCTCCTCCGGAGTTTATTGCAAGTATTGAAAAAATGATAAATGAACTTGATGTACCTGGCAAGCAGGTGTTGATAAAAGCAGTCATCGTGGAAGTTGACCACAGCAACATGACCTCTCTTGGTCTGCAATTATCTTCGGACCCAACTTCGTTTGGTACTCTGGGGGAAAATGCGATAAAAGCTCTTAGCCAGCTCACATATCTTGAAACCGGCCGCTCTGCAACAGCTAATCGAAGCCAAACAACAGGACTTGGGCCAGGAGTAGTGGGAACAGGTGAAGGAACGGTCATCGGAACAGGAACAGATATATATGCAATGATCGATTTCCTGGTCAAGAAGACTAATGCAAAGATTCTTAATCAACAGACACTTTGGACGAAAGACAACGAAGAGGCGATGTTCTTCAAGGGTCAGACAGTTGCATTCCTTGCTGGTTCAACAGCTGCGGCGTCGGTTGGGGTCACACAGAATGTCGATTTTCAGGATGTAGGTATGACATTGCAGGCCCGGCCGAGCATAACTCCTGAAAAGAATGTGGATATGAGAGTAAGGGTGGTTCTCTCGCAGATTACATCGGAGCTTGTAAATAACCAGCCGGTAAGAAGCCGGATGAACACTGAAAGCAATATGATAATTCAGGACGGGCAGACGATTATGCTCAGTGGGATATTGTTCCAAAAAGACAGCGTTATCGAGCGAAAAATTCCGTTGTTCGGTGATGCGCCTTTGATTGGCGGTTTGTTCCGTCATAATGAAACAATAGAATCGAACAACGAGATGATTGTATTTATTACGCCGTATGTAATAGATGAGCCGAACAATATGCTTCCGGAGACGAAAGAGGAGATTGAACGGCCAAAGGAATTGCTAAAAGACGTGCAGGAGCAATTGAAAAACACAATGGAAGGTCTCAAAGAAGAGCTTCAAGAAGATTAGATAAATCCTGCAATAAATTGCAGGGCTAAATATAGCGATTGCCACGCCCCCGCTCCTGTCTTCCGACAGGAAGACGCGGGGGTTCGCAATGACTTGCGGCATACTGAAGATAGCTACTGTGCAAAGATTATTTCGCCTTTTGTCGGTGAGTAGTTTGTCTTTGGCTCTTTTTTGCCATTCTTTATTAAAGTTACATTCTGAAAGTTGCACTTAATTCCTGTGCCATCCTGGATTATGGGCGTATTCTGCGAATGGTAATGCAGATGCGGCTCTGAAGAGTTTCCTGAGTTTCCGCAAAGTCCGATTATCTGCCCTCTCTTGACTTTGTCGCCGACCTTTACTTTTATGCTGTCAAGTTTCAGGTGGGCGAGGACCGAAACCTCGTATTCGTGGTGCTCAATAAATACGGCGTTGCCCAGCGCTGAATATGGATTCATAGAGCCGGGGACATTGTCCCTGACCCCGTTAATGACATCGGTTACTATTCCATCTGCGGGGGCAAGTATTTCCCTGCCGAATGCGAAGTAGTCTTCGTTTAGTTTGCCTTCGCCTTTGCGGGTATTTCCCTTTTCATCGGCACCAAGAAAATCGAACGCAAATCTTTGGTTTGGGGCATCGTGATGCTGATTGAGTTCCTTAGTGTCACCACCCCAAAATACCAGCCACTGTCCCCGAAAGGGAAGTGAAAGCTGTGTTTGGTGTTTATCTGGAACTGGTATATCTGCCTTATGCGGCAGAAACAAGAGGCCGATGACCTTGTCATCGTCATCCAGCCAAACCGTTATATCCAATTTCCCACGCTCGCAGTGCGCAACGAAAATTGCTTGGCTGGGTGGAGTCATACGCGGCTCACCAATCCTTTGGATTTTGCCGTATTGAGCTGATAGGTTTTCAAAGAATGGCTTTCTCTTCTCCGATGGAAAGAAATCTTCCATGCTTTGAGCGAAATCTTTTCCAGTGTCTGCGTAATCTTTTTCATTGATAGCTTCGACCATTTTGTTAATTACATTCTGAAATCTTTCTGTTGGGCCTTGTTGGGCTTGAGAGGCGGCAATTGCCATCGCTACAGAAAGCAGCAGGATGGATGTTTTTAGGCTTAAGTTTTGCATAAAGTCTCCTTTAAAAAAAATGCCTTTTATATGGACTATTTTTCAGCATCACTCAAAAGCGATACACAATGTTGCGGCCAATACGGTTGATAATTTACGCTTGATTAACTCTTGTGTCAATTCTGGATATACTAATTGCGGATTAGAAATGGCTGAATTGTAATTGGCGCTATTTTACAGCGGCCAATATGCCGATATATTGATATAGGTCTTTGTAGTTGATATGCGGAATGCGAACCTGTATGGATATAACGAATCTGTTTTAGCCTGATAGTTATAACGGGGATTTTTATGGATGCTTGTTGCATAAGACCGCAAGACCTGCCTGATTTGAACATAGAAAAACTCGGGCCTGCGGCGATAGATTCTCCTTTGTTGCAAAGGGGGAGTCGTTTTATTGATGATAGCGAGAAAATTCTCTTGTATTCGCATACCGAAGACCTGAAGGACCACGATAACTCCGGCAAGGAGCCCCCGATGCTGGAGGTGGCTGGGCCACGGCGGAAGATATTTTTCGAGCCAAGGAACCTGAACTGCGGGATAGTAACGTGCGGGGGGCTATGTCCCGGCCTGAATGATGTGATACGGACAATTACCCTAAGTCTTATCTGGCAGTATGGCGTCAGAATTGTTCTGGGATTTCGGTATGGATATGCGGGCTTATCATCGAAAGCTCCAGCACCGCCTGCGGTGTTGTCACCGGAGGAGGTGGATGAAATCCATCTTAAAGGAGGGGACATTTTGTCATCCTCCCGCGGGCCGCAGGAACCCGAAGATATAGTTGACAATTTGCAAAAAAGAGAAATTGGGATATTGTTTGTAATTGGCGGCGATGGGACACTAAAGGGGGCGTGCCAGATAATCAAGATAATAAAGAAAAGAGGACTAAATATATCGGTAATTGGAATTCCAAAAACAATCGATAATGACATCTGCGGGATAGAAAGGTCTTTCGGATTTTCGACGGCTGTCGAAGCATCGCGTTTGGCGATTCTTAGCGCGCACGCAGAGGCAAAAGGTGCCTGGAACGGAGTGGGATTAGTTCAACTGATGGGCAGAGAATCTGGTTTTATTGCCGCTTATGCGACACTTGCAAATAGCGACGTAAATTTCTGTTTTATTCCGGAGGCGCCGCTTGTTTTAGAAGGGGAAAACGGATTTTTACGTGCACTTGAGCGGCGGCTGGACAAAAAACATCACGCGGTGATTGTGGTGGCAGAAGGCGTAGGAGAGACGCTTGAAAATGGCAAAGAGCACGTAACAGATGCTTCCGGCAACATTATGAGGGAGGATATTGGCATTTTTTTGAAGGATAGGATTACGCAGTATTTCAAAGAAAAAGGCAAGACGATTTCGCTAAAATACATCGACCCAAGTTATATGATTCGCAGCCTGCCTGCCGATTCGAACGATTCTGCATTTTGCCTTATGCTTGGCCAAAATGCGGTGCACGCCGGAATGTCCGGCCGAACAAATATGGTGATTGGCTACTGGAACCAATACTTTGTTCATATCCCAATATCACTTGCGATTCTCAAACGCAAAAAGGTTGACACGAACGGCCATTTATGGCAGACCGTTCTGGATACAACCGGCCAGGGCCGAGGGCTGGCGGCAGTTTGAAATCCGAAGCACCCCTGCTTTTGCAGGGGTAAACTTGTTCCCGTGAAAACGGGGATCCGAAACAAATCCCAATAATCAAAGCACAAAGTTCAAAACAGGATTCTTGGCAACACAATTGGGGATTTAGATTGTAGGTCGGGCTGGCTGTCTTACCTGTAAGGAATTGTTCAAAAATCCTCTTGTATTCTTCCCAAATAACTGCAAAATGTTATAGTATTCTGTTAAGAAAGTCTTTTAATGGAAAGATTGATTTGAATAATGTCAAAAATCTGGCAGGAAGTCAATTTTAGATTAAAGGAGTGAGCTATGAAGAAGATATCGATTGGGTCGTGGGCATATACGATTGGTCCTTATGCGAGCAATCCCGTGCCCTGGGAGGAGGTCATCAAGAAACTTAAGGAGATTGGTTTTGATGGTGTAGAATTAGGCGGTTTTCCGCCGCACCCAAATCCCGACAATTTGCCGAAGAAAGAGCAACGTGAGGCGTGCAAAAAGCAACTGGCGAAATTAGGACTTGGGTGGTCGGGTCTGGCGGCAGATTTGTGGAAACAGCACCTTCTGGACACCGATGACAATTCGGCGTATCTGGACTGTTTCCGCAAGAACCTGCAGTTTTGTGTTGACCTTGGGATACCTGCTATCCGGGTGGATAGTATTTCGCCGCCGACAATTTTTGACAAGGTTGACGCTGAAACCGCACACAAGCGAGCCGTGAAGACCTGGAAGGTCTGTGCTACCGAGGCGGCTGATAAGGGGGTGCGAGTAACGTGGGAGTTTGAGCCGGGTTTTGCATTCAATAAGCCATCCGATGTTCTGCGAATTGTGGATGAGGTCAGCGATGACAATTTTGGAGTATTGTTTGATACCTGTCACGGCTATATGGTGTCAGTTACAGGTGCGAGGCAGCCGGGTAAAAAAGAGAGCTTGCCGGGCGGCGTTGTGGAATTAGCGAGGAAGCTGCGGGGGAAAATCAATCACATTCACCTGATTGACTCCGATGGCACGCTGCACGGTGGCGAGACATCAACGCATGCGCCATTTGGCAAGGGCAAGATAAACTTCGATGAGCTGCTGCCGGAGCTTGCGAAAAATGACGTGGATTGGTGGACGATTGATTTGTGCTTTTGGCCTGATGCCTGGGCCGTTACCGCTGAAAGTAAAAAGGCGGTGGATAAGCTCAATAAAAAGTATGGGTAGTTGATACTGTTTTGACAGAACGCAAAACAGGGATTGTGAAGCGGATGGGGTTTTGCGCTTTTAATTATTAGGAGTAATTGTTATGAAAAAGAAACTGAATGTCGGGATAATTGGCTACGGGTTT
>CAYWXK010000062.1:0-16931 GCA_964462515.1 uncultured Pirellulales bacterium | reverse complement strand
GGCATTTTAATACTTGCAGATTTATTCGCCGTTACTTACCACCGGCACAATGCCAAGTGGGAGTATGTGCTGCGTTTACTTGTGCCTTCTTTGGTCGGCATCGTGGCGGGGTATTTCGGGATGAAGGTCATAAGCGACCGGCAGCTTAAGCCGATTATTGGCGGGATAGTGCTGGTAATGTTAGCGGTCAATTACTGGCGGACAGCGACCAAAGGCAAAGATGCGCCGGTTCCAACCCAGTGGTGGTTTGCAGGCGGGCTGGGGTTCTTGGCCGGTCTTACAACGATGATGGCTAATGCCGCCGGGCCGATTACAACCATTTATCTATTAGCGATGAGGCTGCCTAAAATTGAATTCGTGGGGACGGCTGCGTGGTTCTTTTTCGTTATTAACTGGCTAAAAGTCCCCTTCAGCGTAAGTCTGGATGTGATGACCAAAAAGTCAGTGGAACTTAATTTGCTGATGCTGCCATTTATTGCCGTCGGGTCGGTTATGGGGATATTTTTTCTAAAGCGAATTCCGCAAAAAGCCTTCAGCGCCGTTGTGCAGCTTCTGGCCGCCGCCGCAGCCATCAAACTTTTGTTTTAATTGCAACTCAAGCCGAGCGTTTACTGCTGTGATGCTGGGTACGCCAACGCGAGAAAACTGTTCCACGTGGGTTCAACAGTTGATTCACATCATCTGGTTTTTACTCCCCCTATCAACTAACAAAACGATGGTATCTGCGCTACGCATTGAGCCAGACACGATGCGTTTCCTTTTTTACCCAGCAACTGTCTTGTAGATTTATTTCTTTGAAGATATCAGTTTGTTTATTTCTGTCAGACTCTCCGCCAATTGCTGACCTACATCAACGTTGATGTATGCTAATTTACCTTCACCATTTACAAGAAGAATGGACACCTTGCTTTCGGGAAGCACAAATTGCTCCCGAAGCGTCTCCTCCTTCACAGATGGCCTGGAGTAGGGAGGGGAATAGGGAGGGGAATCACGGAAAGGGGACCAAAGTTGAACGTTCATCGGATTGCTATAATCTGCGACAATGTAAAACTCAGGCTCCTGGCCCAGCCACTTTTCGTACAGGTCAGATATAAAGAACCGACGGCATACAAAAACCACAACTGGCGGATACTTTAAATCCCTTTGGAGTATCTCCAAAACCATTGTTTCATCCAGCGTAAGTTCGCCAGTTACTTGACCTCGGTAGTAATAATCAGGAACAGCAGGTTTTCGCTTGAGGTCTCCAAATATCAAAACAACGTGCCGTTTGGGCCCTGCCTTCTTGCACAATTCCTCTAATGTCAAGAGCTTCCGCCGTATCAACTCCACTCGGGCAAAGGCAGGAACCGGCTTGCTAACACTCAGATACGGTTCCTCCTTTGGAGTCTGCTTGATATCGCCGTGTATTACCGCTAATACTATCTCAGAACTATCTGATGCAATCTTTTCCACAACGAGCTTTGCTGCACGAAGCTTCAGAACATCCGTGATTTTGCCGCTGGTAGAATCATAAGGGACCTTCTCATCAAGAGGTTGCACAGTCAAGCTTACGTACCTATCATCGGGTCGAAGCGATTCTTTATATGATACTGACACCCCTAAATTGGCGCCCTCTATGAAGGCAGAGCCTGTTAGTGCACCCCTAAGGACAGTGGAAAAAGAACCCTGGGACGAATATGGGTCGCCGCCATAGATATTGAACGAAAATGTTCCTGGTACTGACTCATTTGTGGCCAGGTCGAACTGTTGCCCGGGAAGCTCAAAGGGGATGTCAAGCTGACTTCCAAGGAATAGATATCCTTCCTTCAGTACTTCCGGCTCGACATCTTGTTTCGAGCGGAGTATTCGAGCCTTGCGAATCTGCCTTCCGTCGGAATTGAGCAAAGCAAGCTCGTCTGCACCACGCAGCAATACCGAGTACTGGTAGCCGTTTATCGCAGAGCCAAAATTAATTCGTTCCTTGTAACCGTCTGTTTGCTCACCCTCGGGCAAAGCAGCCGATTTAATGTTACCTTGGGAAACGCTGTAGAGAGTTGCTTCCGATGGTAAATACTTCAAGGCAACACTGTAACGCACGGCGTTTTCCGGTATTCGTTCCTGAAAAACAACCCATTGCTTTTGCTGGCTATCAGCGCAAACTTCGACCTGTAGAACTGTGGGCAAAACTACCAAGAAAATAACACCCCAACCAATCAAGAAAGTTTTTTGTGATTTCATTGTCTTATCCTTTCCATTATGACAACATTTCCATCTAAATCTTGATTATGTCCTTTTTAATGTAACAGATCACGTGCTCACCGTCAATAATCGCGTTCTCGAAACTATCCAGCAAGAAGACCTATTTTTTACACCCCAATCACAGAATTTGAAACATCACCTTTGAACTTACCGCAACACAGGTGCCTCCCGGATGGTAGAGCAAAATTGATTTGCAAAATCGCCGGCCAAAAGCGATTATTACAGTTATGCGTAGCCGCGAGAATAAGGATAGGTTTGCCAAGGTTCGGGAACGAATGCTCGAACAGGACCTGATGGGACGTGATATAACCAACCTGCGGGTCCTGAAGGTGATGAGTGAGATTCCCAGAGAAGAATTTATACCGGATACATACAAATCGCAGGCGTATGCCGACGGCCCGGTGCCTATCGGCCTGGACCAGACCATTTCTCAGCCATATATCGTGGCCTTAATGACCCAGGAGCTGCGGGTCAATTGCGATTGCGAGGTTCTGGAGATTGGCACCGGCAGCGGCGAGGAGCCTGGATGAAGGATTTGACCAGACGCTGATGGTGAACAAGCTAGGGTTGTCGCCGGAGCACCGTCAGCTCTTCGGCAGCACGAATATAATTGAGAGTTGCTTTTCGTTGGCTGGTGATTTGTGCCGCAATATGAAGCGTTGGCGTAATGCTAATATGGCCTGGCGATGGGCTGGGACGGTATTGCTGGAAGCTGAGAAGAGATTTCACAGGATTAGAGCTTACCGTCAGATGCCGATGCTTATCGAGGTGTTATCCAAGGGTATTGACAAAAAGGAGGTTGTTGCGTAAAGTTGGCTGGTCGTTACCTGACCGCAGACGGAATTTCAACGACAAGAGGGACAAATTCGTCTTTCTGCCGATAGCAAGTTGCTTTACCTGGTGTGACTGTCCCAAAGTCAGACTAAAGTTGCGTCAACGCCGAACATGCATTAAGATTAACCACAAAACGACAATAGATTAGGGAGGTCGTAACAATGAGAAAAGGTATGTTATTCTTGAGGCTGGTTCAGATTCTTTTGTTTTTAACCTTGAGTAGCTGTCGCACACCGCAGTTCGATACAGTCAGCAGCATAGCCATAGTTAGTCCATTGGACGCAACAACACCAGAGCGTTTGGCTGCAAAAGAGGTCCGCCGGTATCTTTATCTGAGGACAGGTAAATTGCTGCCGATAATCTCCAGCGATAGCAAGTTACCCTCAAAAACCACTTTAATTGTTGTCGGGCAAAAGGGCCGACCTGCAATCAAGACGTTGAGAGACGCAGATGAAAAATTTGCATTGCTTGTAGCTTCATTGGAACCACAGCAATACCTTCTCAAAACTGTCAACTACAAAAAAGGACAGGCCATAGTAATTACCGGCGGGGATTCAATCGGGACACTTTATGGCACTTATCGGTTTGCGGAACATCTGGGCGTGCGATTTTACCTGCACGGGGACACGATACCCGATGAGCAAATCACTCTAAAAATGCCCGAGCTGGACGAAATCGGCAAACCGTTATTCGGTATGCGGGGGATTCAGCCGTTTCACGATTTCCCGGAGGGGCCAGACTGGTGGAATACAGACGACTACAAAGCAATCATTGCACAACTACCTAAAATGCGAATGAACTTTATAGGATTGCACACATATCCTCAGGGCGGGGCAGGACCTGAACCGACGGTATGGATTGGCCTGCCAGAGGATATAAAAGAGGACGGCACGGTCAAATTCAGCTCGCCCTCCAGTTATCAAAACACCCTTCGCGGCAACTGGGGATATTCGGCGAAGGACACAAGTGATTTCATATTCGGCAGCGCACAGCTTTTTGAACGGGATGATTACGGCCCTGAAGTTATGTTCGGTGCTATACCCTGGCCTGATACTGATGAAGAAAGAAACGAGGTATTTAATCGTGTTGGAGTAATGCTGAAAGAGGCCTTTGAGTATGCTCACACTCTTGGGGTAAAAACCTGTGTGGGAACAGAAACGCCGCTTATTATACCCGATGCTGTAAAAGAGCGCATCAAAAGTACCGGCAAAAATCCAACCGATGCGGCTATCGTGAAGGAGGTTTATGAGGGAACTTTTAAGCGAATTATGAATACATATCCGCTGGATTACTACTGGTTCTGGACACCCGAAGATTGGACGTGGGGGGACCCGAAGGATGAGCAGGTGGAAGCTACGCTTGCCGATTTCCGCGCAGCGATTGCAGCGGCAAAAAAAGTTGATGCACCATTTACGCTTGCGACATGCGGATGGGTTCTTGGGCCGCCGAAGGACAGGGCGCTATTCGATAATGCCCTGCCAAAGGAAATGCCGATAAGCTGTATCAATCGCAACGTCGGCTTTGCGCCTGTTGAGCGTGGTTTTGCAAAGGCAAAGGGGAGAGGCAAATGGGCTATACCGTGGTTGGAAGATGACCCCGCTTTGATAATACCGCAACTGTGGGCAGGCCGGATGCGCCGCGATGCGGCGGATGCGCTGGCCTACGGCTGTACAGGATTGTTGGGCATCCACTGGCGGACACGAATTTTAGGGCCGAATGTCTCGGCGCTGGCGCAAGCGGCGTGGGACCAAAAAGGATGGAATCCTGACTTTGGGAAAAATGTTGAACTACCCGACACAAAACTTTTGGAGGGACGCGAAGGGGGCAACGCAGCAAACTTTCCCAATAATGCTATCGCTGATACCGAAGAGGATGAGATTTACCAAACGGTTATCTGGGATGTGTGCGCTTACCGGCTGAAAGTGCCAAACGGAACATACACCATGACATTGAAGTTCTGCGAGCCACACTACGATAGGGCAGGCAAGCGGGTCTTTGGAGTCAAGCTGCAGAATAAACAAGTTATCGACAAGCTCGACATATTCGAGCAGGTCGGCAAAAACAAAGCATTAGACTTTACATACAAAGATGTTCAGGTATCCGGAGGACTATTGGAGATTGAGTTCGTGAAGATAGTGGAGTTTCCCTGCATAGCAGCTATTGTTGCGGAAGGTCAGCACATCACGCGTAAAATTAACTGCGGAGGTGCTGCACATAAAGATTATGAAGCGGATTTGCAGGATGTAACCGCCGACGGCAGACTGCGTGATTTATCGGCTTCTGATTTTTATGCCGATTGGGCTTTAACAGAGTTCGGCTGTGAGGTAGCTGAGCTGGCAGCTAAGATATTTGTTAGTCTGGACGGGACGAAAACTACGGTCAGCAACGGCCAAGAGGGTACTCGGCTGCCCCGTCCTTCAACGTGGGTCAATGGCCCGGGCGGTATCAATCCAGACCAGAGACCGTGGGAGCAGGTGAAAGGAGAATACGCATTTGTAGATGAGCTTGCCGGTATGAGGCCACAGGTCAAGGGGGCCGGCAATCTTGAAAGATTTGATTACTGGCTGAATAATTTCAGATACCTGCGTGCGGTGGGGCTGGTCAACTGCACGTGGGCAAAATTCAACGCAGCGATGCAAAAGGTCAAGGCGGAAAACGACCCAAACAAAGGTAAGCAGATTGCACGGGAAACCGCCTTGCCGGTAAGACAAGAGCTAATCGAACAGGTTTCAGAGGTTCATCGCTATCTTTTAGAGACGGTCTCGACGAACGGCGAAATGGGGACAGTTGCAAACTGGCAGCAGCATTTGTTACCTACACTATTGAGCGAACCCGGCAGAGAGCTTGCCAAGATTCTTGGTGAAGAGCTGCCTGCCGATGCAAGGCCGACGAACCGATACAACGGCAGCCCGAGAATAATTGTGCCGACGGTCCGCACGAGCATAATGGTGGATGAAGACCTGAAACTGAAGGTAATCTTCCTGTCCCAAAATCCCGTCAAAGATGCCTCTCTTTACTGGAGGCCGATGGGTAATGGCGAATTTAGAAAGATTCCAATTGCGCACGTTGCACGTTCGGTTTATTCGGTCAAGATTCCTGCCAGTGAAATTGAAGAAATAGACCTGGAATATTACATTACAGCAGAGGCAGACAACAGGACTGTTACATTTCCTGCTACTGCGCCTTATAGAAATCAGACGGTTGTAATAATGAGGGGCAGTGAATAAAAATAAGGAATAAATAACCCCGCAATAAATTGCAGTGCTAAATAAGTTGAAGCCAGTGTTGTTCTATCTGTTCGAGGGTTTTGCCTTTGGTTTCCGGCACGAGCAGCCAGACAAAAATCACTTCAACAGCGCACAGGATGCCATATATCCAGAATGGAAAGGCGTGGTGGAATTTTTCAACAAGGTATGGGTCTTTATCCATCACGGTGAAGGTCTGAGTAACGACGTAGTTTGCCAGCCAGAGACAAAAGGCGGCGACGGCCATTGCTCTGCCGCGAATTCGAGTCGGAAAGATTTCCGATAGGATGACCCACGTTACTGGGCCTACCGCAAAAGCAAAACAGGCGATATAGCCGAGAATAAAAATCAGAAGCCAGCCGGCAGTACTTTGATAAAATGCCGCCAATCCCATAGACAAGAGCGATATTCCCATTCCTGCTGAGCCGATAATCATAAGAGGTTTTCGTCCGAGCTTATCAACCGTCCATATAGCGATAATCGTAAAGCCGAGGTTAACCGCACCAACAACAATCGTTTGAAGGAGTGCGACGCTTGTCCCGGTGCCTGCCGATTTGAAGATTTCCGGCGCATAGTAAAGGAACACGTTGATGCCTGTAACCTGCTGCAGGACTGCCAGCACAATACCAATCAACAGGGCAATTTTCATACCGGGCTGAAACAGTTGCGATATTGAGCCGTTTTCGTGCTGGATTGCATCCTGGATTGAAGCAAGCTCATCCTGTGCATAACGGTTTCCGACGAAGCGACGCAAAACGGCAAGTGCATGCTCGAGGCGACCCTGTTTGGCAAGATACCTCGGACTTTCGGGGACAAAGAACAAGAAAACGAGAAAGAGAAACGCAGGCAATGCTTCAGAACCGAACATCCATCGCCAGCCGAAGTTGATACTCCAAGCTTCTGTGTTCAAGCCGGCTATGAAATAGTTGACAAAATACACAACCAGCATACCTGCTATTATTGCAAATTGATTAACCGAGACCATTCGGCCTCTTATGCGGGCGGGCGAAATCTCGGCGATATACATCGGGCTTGTAATAGAGGCGGCTCCGACACCGATGCCGCCTACAATTCTATAAATGATGAACTCGGCCAAATTCCTGGGTATGGCGGTTCCGATGGCTGAGACCAGATAAAAAATAGCGGCGACAATTAAAACCCTCTTGCGTCCGAGCCAATCGCTGAAAATACCTGCGACCGCAACACCAAGTGCGCAGCCCAGTAATGTGCAGGCAGCAGCCCAGCCCGTCCACCACTGCGGGTCAAGATTGTAGAACTTTTGCAGAAAACCAATAGCTCCGGAAATCACCGCAGTATCGTAGCCGAACAAAAATCCCCCAATGGCAGCCACAAGACAAACCAGATATATATAAACCAAACTTCCCGAATCATCTGATGATTTTAATTCGCCGCTGCCATTCATTTGAGGATTCCTTTCACAACTTAAACCTATTCTAAAAAAGCAAGCCGGAACAGAATGTGTATATACGGGGCCGGTCTGATTACATTCGTCCGTAAAATTTTTCACCTGAATTTTCTGCCCAGCGCCTCGAACATAGCCAGGACGTTTTCAACCGGCGTGTTGCACTGTATATTGTGGATTGGATTAAAGACAAAGCCATTAGTCTTTCCGAAAATCATCACCCGTTCTTTGACCTGACTGCGGACTTCTTCGGGAGCGCCAAAGGACAATGTCTGCTGTGTATCGACGCCCCCACCCCAGAAAATAATTTTGCCGCCGAACTTTTTGACCAGGTGCTTTGGGTCCATACCTTTAGCGGAGGTTTGAACGGGATTGAGGACATCAAAGCCCGCTTCGATAAAACCTTCAATAAGCGGCTCACAACCGCCGCAACAGTGCTTCATCGTCTTCCACTTGGTATTGGTGTGAATCCAATCGTTAATTTTCTTGCTGAAGGGCAGGTAAAGCTCTTTGTATGTATCCGGCCCACAGAAAAGAGTATTTTGAGCCGCAAGGTCGGTGCCGTCAAGAAAAACTATGTGCAGTCTATCACCGACCGCCTGATAGATGCGATTGAGATTCTTAATTGCAATTTCAGTTTGTGCCGCAAAAACCTCCTTAATATATCTCCTTCTCGTGACCGTGCTGATGTACCACTCTTCGATGTCGCGAATCCCTTTGGGGTCTTTTAGCCAGGGCGCCGGCACAAGAGCGATGTCACCGAAAGCAGTCCCCGGTAGATGTGTAGCAATCGCAAGGTCGGTAGTCTCATACAGCTCTTCAGCTTTGCGTTCATAATATTTCAAATCTTCCTCACTAACAAGACTAAACTCCTCCAGATTATCAGCAGGATTTAGCTTTGTATCATCAATGGGTTTTTGCCGGATGATTGAGTCAAAGTAGAACCCCCCTTTTGGCATTCTGGCCGATGCTGGCACCGATTTGTCACCCTGCGGGTACTGCAGGATGTCCCCATTGGATTGTGGCTCGGTGTTGAATTTGCCCGGCACAAGGACATCTGTCCCGTCAAACGTCTGCCACGGCTTCCAGTCGCTGTTCTCAAAACCGAAAAAGTTCTTTGGTCCGGGTAGGTTCACGACATCAATCCCGAGAGCCTGTCGCAAATCAGCCGCCACCTCACCTAACATCTGATATGGCTCGACAACTTTAACGGGCTCACCCGGCTTATCCAGCCCAAGTACCTGACGCAGCTTGGCAATAACGCTGACGTGGGCGCCGCTGCAAGCAGTGCCACCTAAATCCACAGGGACACGGTCTGTTGGCTGATAATTTAGCGCTCTCAACACTCGTTCTCTGCCGGTTAGGCTTCTGGCATTACCGGAGTCGGTTTTCATAAACTATCTCCTGCGAAAAATTTTTCACTTTCTATCTAATAGTTTCAAATCTCCAAGTTTGAGGTTATTTTACCATTTATTCAGATAAGCCCCCCAGCATAAAGATGAGGGCTAATCATTTTTTTTGCGTCGCCGTTCCGGCGACGGCTAAACGACCCCACGTAAGACGTTGGGATAAATATTTTTTGCGTCGCCGTGCGGGGACTGATAAACTGTTATAAAGAATAGAAGAATAGGCAAAATTTTATGATTTTCTTGTCAAACGAAATGGGCATAAAGGAGACAAAAAATGAAAGTGTTTGGGTCAAAAGTAGCAATATCAGCGTTACTATTTTTTATTTTTGCACCGGGATTGGCGGTCGGCCAGACAAAGGTGGCGTGGGAGATAGGCAAGGCCGACAATGATAACGGCGAGTTTGCATTAGGGCCGGGAGGATATAACCAGTATTTGACGAAGTTTCCCTCAGACGTGCTATTCATTGTGGGTCAATCTGACTCGAAACAGGACTGGCCATACGTGCAACCTGGTCCTGTTGATGCGTGGGCTGGCAGCAAAAGCCACACTTTTACCATTTTGTTCGGCATTAACAAGGCAGGTTCCGGCGAGACAGAACTTGAGCTGGACTTTGTAGATACTCACGCTGCGGCACCACCAAAAGTGCAGGTAAAGGTAAATGATACAGCATTTGTTTATGAATTGCCGAAGGGTGCCGGGGATGCATCAGTTTTTGGTGAGCTGGCCAAAGGACGAGAACATAAGCTATCCATACGGTTTCCATCCCAGATACTTAAGAGGGGCAATAACACGATTACAATTACGACTCTCAACGGGAGCTGGGTTCTTTATGACCAGGTATCACTGAAGGTATCGGACAATGTTGAGGCAGGGGCGGTTGAGCAAACGACCAATGTCCTGGAGGTAAGCAGTCAGCCGATTCTGGTAAAGCAAAATGATAAAAAACTATATCAGCCGGTGAACATTTCTATTCTGCACGTTGGTAACGAAGTTGAGGCAACTATAAGTATCAACGGAGTCGAAACGATAAAACGACCGCTCAAGGCAGGTATGCAGGTCGTTGAGGCGCTGGTTGGTGCGGTTGCCGACAGGACATCTATTGAGGTCGATGTAAAGGTAGAAGGCAAATCAATAGAAAAACGCACATTGCCTATCGAGCCGGTTCGTAAGTGGAAGGTGTATATGCTGCCACACTCGCATGTCGATATCGGTTATACGCGGGTGCAGACAGAGGTTGAGCAACTGCACTGGAAATATCTTGAGCAGGCAATGGAACTATCGGAAAGAAGTGCGGATTATCCAGCCGGGTCACAATTTAAGTGGAACGTCGAAGTGCTATGGGCGGTTGACAGCTACCTCAAACAGGCCTCAGAACAAAAACGGCAACAATTCATCGAGGCCGTTAAGAAAGGCCAGATTGGGCTTGATGCTCTGTATGGTAACGAGTTGACGGCGCTGTGCCGGCAGGAAGAGCTTGTGCGGCTGCTGGATTACTCCCGCAAACTGAGCCGGCGTCATAATGTTACGATAGATTCAGCGATGATAAGTGATGTCCCCGGTTATACGTGGGGAATTGTGCCGGCGCTGTCACAGAGCGGGGTAAAATACTTTTCAGTAGGGCCGAATCGCGACGCACGCATCGGGTTCACGTTATCGGCGTGGGCAGACAAGCCATTTTACTGGATGTCACCGTGTAAGCAACATAAGGTTCTGTGTTGGGTGGCGGGTCAGGGTTATTCGTGGTTTCTGGCGGAGCCAGGGTTTCAAGACAGAAAGATTTTTAACTATTTGAAGGACATTGAAAAAACAGGTTATCCGTATGACATCGTTCAGGTGCGATATACAATCGGCGGCGACAATGGGCCTCCCGACCCGTGTTTAGCTGATTTTGTCAAAAGCTGGAATGCGAGGTATGCGTGGCCAAAGCTAATCATCGCCACCACAAGCGAAATGTTTCACGAGTTTGAGCGACAATATGCAACAAATGTCCCAATGTTTAGCGGGGATTTTACGCCATACTGGGAAGACGGGGCAGCATCATCGGCATTAGAAACAGGTTTGAATCGAGCCGCCGCTGAACGGCTCGTGCAAAGCGAGGCGCTATGGGCAATGCTGAACCTAAGGGGCTACCCGGCCAAGGAATTTTACACTGCGTGGAGGAACGTTATTCTTTATGATGAGCACACCTGGGGAGCGCATTGCAGCATCAGCGAACCCAACAGCGAGTTCACCAATGCACAGTGGAATATTAAAAAGGCATTTGCGCTCGATGCTGATAGCCAGTCTCGGAAACTGTTCAATGACGCATTGACCGGATACAAAAGCAAGGAAAAAGAAGTTACCGCTATCGATGTGTTCAATACCTGCTCGTGGGCAAGGACAGATATTGTTGTAGTCTCAGGGGACGTTAAGCTGGCCGGTGATGTTATTAAGGATAACAACGGTAGAAAAATTGGTGCACAGCGACTGTCGAGCGGTGAGCTTGCGTTTGTGGCAGAGGATGTGCCTGCGTTTGGAGCAAAACGCTTCAATTTCAGTCACGGTAAAGGACAAGCAACGGGCAAGGCCAAAGCTGAAGGAGCAAAACTAAGCAACAGCGAAATTAAGGTTGCGGTCGATGAAATTAGCGGCGCAATTAAAAGCATTAAATGGAAGGAAGTAAAAAATGACATAGTCGATAACAAGACGGGTCTGAGGGTCAATGACTATTTCTATGTGCCGGGAGCCAATCCAAAAGATGCTAAACGTAACGGGCAGGTAAAAATCGGTGTGAAGGAAAGCGGGCCGTTGGTAGCATCGCTATCTATAGAATCCGATGCACCGGGCTGCAATAAGCTTACGCGGGAGGTCAGGATTGTCGATGGTCTTGACCGAATCGATATAATCAATGTTGTGGATAAGAAAAAGATTTACGAAAAGGAAGGGGTGCACTTCTGTTTTCCGTTCAACGTTCCTAATGGTGTGATGCGAATGGATATTCCGTGGGCTGTTGTCAGGCCTGAAACCGACCAGCTTGCGGGTGCCTGCAAGAACTGGTTCACCATACAGAGATGGGTGGATGTATCAAACAATAATTACGGCGTTACGTGGGTGACAGTCGATGCGCCTCTGGTCGAGGTCGGAGCAATTACCGCCGAGACGCCGTGGATAAAGGTCATTGACCCGAGCCAGACGATTTATTCTTACGTGATGAATAATTACTGGTTCACAAACTACCGGGCCTATCAGGAAGGGCGGACAACATTTCGATATTCTGTTATGCCACACAAGCGATTTGATTCTGTGCACGCTTCAAAGTTTGGCATAGAACAAAGCCAGCCGCTCGTGGCCGTGCCGGTTGAGAGCGGCTCGCCCATTCAAATACCCCTGTTAAATGTGAAAGCTGCAGGAGTTATTGTTACAGCACTTAAACCGAGTGAGGATGGTCAAGCGAGAATTCTGCGTCTGTTTAACGTAAGTGGGCGGCCTGAACGAGCAACACTTGTGTGGGCAAAACCGGCGCCTGAAACGGTATGGCTGAGTAACTTTGCCGAAGAGGAGATTTCAGAACTAATGGGGTCAATAAAAATGGCAGCATACGAAATTGTTACGCTGCGAATTCCTATATCCAAAAAATAGGAGGCATATATGACGCCAAGAGAACGAATTTTAGCAGCACTAAACCATCGTGAAGCCGACCGGGTGCCGGTTGATTTTTCAGGACACCGTTCATCCGGAATTGCAGCGATGGCATACTCGAAGCTGCGAAAGCACCTGGGACTGTCGCCGCGACCGGTTCGCATTTACGATGTAATCCAGCAAATAGCGATAGTTGATGAGGATGTGCTGGAGCGATTTGGCGTTGACACTATTGAGTTAGGTCGAGGTTTTTCTCTTGATGACAGGTCGTGGTCTGAGTGGACACTGCCTGATGGGACGCCGTGCTTTGTGCCTGAGTGGATACGAATTGAGAGAGAAAAAGGACGATGGGTGATTCGCTCAAAAACAGGCAGGGTATTATCGCAAATGCCAGATGGGGCATTATATTTCGAGCAGACTTATTTTCATCTTATGGACAATCCAGATGCGCCGGATGAAATTGCAAGAGCGTTCGATGAGTGTATGTGGACAACTGTTACCAGCCCGCCGGGCCCGGTTGACAATAAGGTGTTAGCAGAAGGAGCAAAAAAACTGCGGGAGAAAACAAACCGAGCCATTATTGGTCTATTTGGTGGAAATTTATTTGAAATGGGACAATTTTTCTATCGCAACGACAACTTTATGATGCTGCTGGCGGGCGAACCAGAGAGAGCGCACCGTTTCTTAGACAAAATTGTCGAGATTCATCTTGCAAATCTCGAGCAGTTTCTGGCAGCCGTGGGTAAATACATCGACATTATTCTATTTGGCGATGACCTTGGTATGCAAACCGGGCCAATGATGTCGCCGAAGATGTATTGTGAATTTTTCAAGGAGCACCATAAGCTGCTGTGGAATCGCGCAAAAGAGCTGGCCGATGTGAAGGTGATGCTTCACTGCTGCGGCGGGGTCCGAGAGCTTATGCCCCATATAATCGAGGCCGGGGCAGATGCCATTAATCCCGTTCAAATCAGTTGCGCTGGTATGGATGCAGCGAAGCTCAAAGCAGAATTTGGAAAGGACATTACTTTCTGGGGAGGCGGCTGCGATACCAGAGATGTTCTGCCAAATGGAACACCCAGACAGGTCGCCGAGCAGGTTAAAAAACTGGTCAAGATACTCAGGCCAGGCGGCGGCTTTGTATTCCAGCAGGTGCACAATATCTTAGCGAATGTGTCAGCGGAAAATATTGTAGCGATGTTTGATGCAGTCAATGAAAGATAAAAAGTCAGGGAGAAACGACAGGTGAACTTAATTGATATTGGGATAATTGTCCTCTACTTTCTGGTCGTGATTGGACTTGGCTTCTGGTACCAGAAACAGGCATCGAAGAATCTTGGGGAATACTTTTTGGCCGGCAAAAGCTTTCACTGGCTGGCGCTATCTATGAGCGGGGCAGTGTCCAATTTCGACATCACGGGGACAATGTGGATAATTTCTATCCTTTATGTCCTGGGTATGAAGTCGATGTGGCATCACTGGATGTGGGGGTTTTTGATGGGGGCTTTCTTTCTTGGTTTTATGGGCAAATGGGTGCGCCGCTCGAATGCAATGACAGCGGCGGAGTGGATGAAGACACGCTTTGGCACCAGCTCTGGTGGTAAGCTATCAAGAACTGTTTATGCGCTGATGGCGGTGCTTACATTAGCCAGTTTCATCGGCTACGATTATCAGGGGATTGGCAAGTTTGCCTCGGTATATGTGCGGATTGAAGACCTGGCCCAATATACTTCCAATGGCTGGCTGCAACATTTGCTTACCGAACATGAGCCTGACATTTTAGCCGTTCTGGTTATCGGCATAACAACTCTGTATGTAATTCTTGGCGGCCTTTACAGCGTTGTGGTAACAGACATCATCCAGACGGTCATCCTGACTCTGGCAAGTATATTCATAGCTTACATAGCCTGGGACAAACTAACGCCGGGGGCACTTTCCAGCTTGCCGGAAAAATGGACGTCGCTGGGTGTGCCGTGGCGTATCGGAGAGTTTTCTGGCACAAGCAACGCACATTTTGAGCTTTTCGGAGCACTTGTGATTGTCTGGGTCTTAAAGGGTTTTTTGCTAAATGCCGGAGGCCCGGCACAAATGTATGATTTCCAGAGGTTTCTGGCTGCGCGAGATACACGCGATGCTGCAAAGGTGGGGGCGGCGTGGAGCGTTTTTCTGATTGTTCGATGGGCGATGGCGTGCGGCATTGCCCTGGTTGCCCTTACCGGCGTTGCCGGCGTGACAGATTCCGAGAAGGCGATGCCATTAGTATTGCAGAAATTTTTGCCTGTCGGTGCCAAGGGGGTTGTAATTGCCGGATTACTATCGGCGTTTATGTCAACGTTCAGCGCAACAGTCAATACCGGTGCATCATTTATTGTTCGTGATTTGTGGCAGCCGTTTTTTCGTCCGCAGGCAACCGATAAGCAGGCAGTAAGATTCAGCTATCTGGCAACAGGATTGCTTGTTCTGGTTGGCATCGCCATTGGTTTCCAAGCCAGGTCCATCGCCCAGATATGGAACTGGATGATGATGGCGCTGGGCGCTGGGGTAATTATACCGAATGTGCTTCGATGGTACTGGTGGCGGATGAACGGCTGGGGCTATTCGCTTGGGACGCTCGGCGGGACACTCTTATCGCTGGCAGCTTTGTTCTTTCCGAATATACCGGTTTACTATATTTTTCCTCTAATATGTGCGGTCTCGTTATTCATCAGTATTATAGTATCGCTGGCAACAAGTCCGGTTGAGAAAGCTGTTCTGATTGATTTCTATCGTTCAGTTCGGCCGTTTGGCCTGTGGAAGCCCATCAAGAACGAGTGCGGATTGTCTGCTGAAGAGTTATCTTCGAAATCCGAAAACGTGTCTCTGGCAATCGTTAATGTCATAATCGCAATGATAGCTATAAGTGGGCTGTATCTATTCCCGATGTATTTAGTCGGCCATTGGTATGTTGCATCAGCGGTATGGTGTGGCCTGGCCGTCGCGGCCATAGTAGCACTGAAATACACCTGGTATCAATATCTACCAAAGGCTGGGCCGGGACAATAAGGCAGATTTCATTTAGAGGATCGGAACCTATGTTTTTTATCCAGCGATTTATTCGGGCTTAATTTGCCATCTGGAGAAATTGGTTATGGCGTTGAGTGGTTTTGACATTGGTGTTTTCCTGGCATTTTTCGCAGTCGTTGTTGGACTGAGCCTGTTTAAAAGCCGCAAGGAGGAAACCAGCGAGGATTATTTTTTAGCAGGACGAGGGTTAAAGTGGTGGCTGATAGGCTTTTCGATTGTAGCGGCCAATATCTCCACCGAGCAATTCGTGGGTATGGCCGGCAGCAGCGCCGGTAACACTGGGCTGTCAGTGTCGGGCTATCAACTTCTTGGTGCGGTTGCAATAATTTTTGTAGCCATATTTTTTCTGCCCAGGTTTCTGCGGGCCGGCATCTACACAATGCCTGAATACCTTGAGTATCGTTACAATTCTGTTGCGCGCGGGATTATGGCATTTTATACTATGGTTATATATGTTGCGGTTACAATCACCGCTGTTCTCTACTCCGGAGGATTAGCACTACATACCATTTTTGATATGGATATTACAGCAGCAGTGTGGCTTATCGGAGTCATCGCCGGTCTATAACTACCTGGGGCGGATTGAAAGCCGTCGTGTGGGCTGACTTGTTTCAGGGTTCGACTCTTTTGATTGGCGGACTACTTACTATGGTTCTCGGTTTTGTTGCGATAGGCGGAGTCCAGCCTTTTTTTGAAGCCAACAAAGACAGACTCCATATGGTGCTTTGCCGCCGATCATCCGGAAATGCCGTGGACGGTGCTTGTCGTTGGGCTGTGGATTCCGAATTTTTACTATTGCGGACTTAATCAATTCATTGTGCAAAGGACACTGGCTGCCCGGAGCCTTAAACAGAGACAGTTGGGGATAATTTTTGCGCCTCGTCTGGTGAAAAAATATAACTGGCGTGCCTATTCACGATACAAAAACGCCGAACACGCCAAATGGCTGATGAAGGAGGGAAAAGGCCTTTTATTGGTTACCGGCCATTATGGCAACTTCGAAATTATAGGCTACTTGATGGGGCTATTCGGCTTCAACATTTATAGCATTGCCCGCCCGCTGGATAACAAATTCGTCAACAACTATCTTTACGGCGTTC
>CAYWXK010000061.1:0-17973 GCA_964462515.1 uncultured Pirellulales bacterium | reverse complement strand
GGGCAAGAAGTGTCTGGAACGTAACTCAAACCGCCCACGATGAGGTGGGACAATTTGCAATGACCGAACGGCAGCGGGCAGCCGCGCAGGCCCCGCAAGGCGAGCAAAAAGTAAAGCAAATAGTATTAGAAAAACCAAAGGTCGGAAGAAACGACCCCTGCCCCTGTGGCAGCGGAAAAAAATACAAAAAATGCTGTGGCAAAAATATATAAAATGAGTATATCAGGTTACCAGGATAACAGGGAGCAGGGAATCAGAGAGTCAGGTTATCAGGTGAAAAAAAGAAAACATCGAGCAACATGGTGCTACTCGATGTTTTCCGGAGGGGAGAAAATATTTCCTTCTCTTCTATCGGCTGCAAATCCCTGCCGCTTTAGCAACATACCCTAATTTTGCCGTCCAACCAACTATCGTGAACCTGTCGAAGTGCCCGTCTAAAATAGCGAACTGATTAAAAATTTACCCGCCATACGTCTGGCGGGTTTATCTGCCTCAGGCGGACAAATAACTCCAATACCTCAATAATAAGATTCGCAGTGCGGGATACGTAAAAGAAGGATTACGAGCAGGACTGCCTGGGCAAAACCTTCTGCAAAATCACCAAAGACAACCCAGAAAAAGCCGACACGATGCTCCGGTGCTACACCAGCGAAGAGGACAATTATACCAACGAGAGTAACGACTACAGTGCCAACACCCAGGATCCAAATCAGGGGGCGGTAGCGTCTTATGTCGGAAGCAAAGATAAAACACTGCAATCCTACAAAAGCATACATAAGCGTCAGTATTCGTGCCAAATACGTCACCAGAATCCCTGCTGACAAGCCGGGTTCTGCCTTATGGATAAGGAAGATAAGCCACGATTGAGGCATCACAGTCGCAATGAAAGCGGGTATTGTTGTGATGCCGATAAAACGCAACAGCCATTTCAATCCTGTTTCTGCCGTCATAATACAATCCTTCTAACGAAGATAATAATACCCATTCTAATCGAGCGTCATCGGCTCGTGTGCCCGGCTGTGCTGACGATAAACGGTTATACCTTTGCAGCCAAGTCGATACGCCAGTCTATAGGCCCTATCAATATCAGCTACCGTAGCTTTTTGTGGGAAATTTATTGTTTTACTGACCGCTGCGTCACAATGCTTTTGAAAAGCCGCCTGCATCCGGATATGCCACTGGGGTCTGATATCATAAGCGCACTTAAAAACGCTGCGAATCCTGGCTGGGGTTTGCGTCATTCTCCGGATACTGCCGGCCCGGGCTATTCTTTCTACCAATTTTTTATTATAGAAACCGCCTGTCTGAGCTTCTCTTTTGAAAATCGTATTTATTTGCATCATTTTCTCTGTCTCCAGAACCTGGCGAAGGAACACTAAAGAGTAAAGCGGCTCAACCCCCGCAGAACAATCAGCGATAATACTTATTGTGCCGGTAGGAGCTATACAGGTGATGGCAGCATTACGTATCCTGATTTTCTTTTTTTGCCAGATGCTGTTTTCCCAGTTTGGAAATGGCCCTCGCAATCCGGCAAGCTCCCCACTTGCCTTGTGAGCGGTATCGTTTATAAATTTCATAACCTGTGAGCCGAACTTAACACCCTGCGAGGAATCATAAGGAATGCCAAGCAGAAACAGACAATCCGCAAAGCCCATAACTCCAAGGCCAATTTTGCGATTTGACTGTGCGAGTTGTTTAGTCTTTTCAACCGGATAGCTGCATACGTCGATGATATTATCCAGAAACCGAACAGATAATTTAACGGCCTGTGCCAGTGAAGACCAATCCATTCGCGCCCTGCCATCGGCGAAGGTTACAAATTTAGTAAGATTAATGCTGCCCAGCGTGCAGGCCTCAAAAGGCAATAGGGGCTGTTCACCGCAGGGATTAGTTGCTTCAATCAGGCCCAGTGATGGAGTAGGATTATTTTTATTGATTCGGTCGATAAAAGCAACGCCCGGCTCGCCTGTCTTATGAGCACAGCGGACAATCATTTTCCATATATCACCAACCGTATAGAACCGGCCTGCCAAACCAGAGGGCGGTTTCTCTCTGCCGGAAAGTTTGTGTAAATCTTTTATTGTGTAGCCAGCGATGTCGATTCGGCGCGGCAATAGATACCTTTCCTGCGTGCGCGGATTTCGGACAACGTGCAAATCCTTCCCGGATTTAAGGATATTCTTCATCCACTTATCGGTAACTTTAACCGAGATATTAAAATTTGTAAAGGCCGCCAGATTCTGCTTGGCGTATAAAAATTTCAGGATGTCCGGGTGCTCAACGCTCATCATCCCCATATTCGCACCACGGCGAAAGGCGCCCTGCTGAATTGCGTTGGTAGTCTCTGAAAAGACTCGCCAGAAGCTAATTGGCCCGGAGGTTGTGCCGCCGCTGGAGGCAACGCGGTCGCCTGTCGGCCTTAATCTATCAAAAGAAAAACCTGTGCCGCCGCCCGCTTTCTGAATCAAAGCAGTTTGCTTAATCGCCTCAAATATGCCCTCGATGCTGTCTTCAATCGGCAGCACGAAACAGGCGCTGAGCATTCCGCTGCGCTGCGCATTCATAAGCGCAGGCGAATTAGGCAGAAACTGCAGAGACGCCATTAAATCATAATATCTTTTGTGCCATTCTTTGACTTGCGCAGCCGTAGCGCCGTATTTAATCTCAGCTTTAGCTACCAGCGAAGCCACGCGGCTGAAAAGCTGGGCCGGCGTCTCGATGCACTTACCCCCCTCGTCTTTGATTAAATACCTGTTCCGCAAAATCCGCAAGGCATTTTTGGTTAGGATGGGCGGCGCAAACGATTGATTATTGATGATTGATGATTGATTATTCATCTATAACCTTATGTTCTGCGAATCCACCTGAACCGAAATACGTCTCGGATTCGCTCGGTGAATCGGACGCCCAGCCGTTGCGTGCTGGTTTTGAACTCCATTCGGCTTAAATCCTCTGCGGTCGGTTTAGCAGGCGATTTGCTGAACAGCGACAATAATCCAGCCGCAAGCAAACTGAGAAACGAATTTACTCTACTGCGAGCAGACATATTCATGACTTAGGGTTCGTGAATCATAAATCGTGATTCATAATTCGAAATTCGATATTCCCTGATATTACCTCTGGACAGCGAATTTCAGCGATGCGAGCAGCTCTTCGCCGGTGCGGCTGTTAATTTCGGATTTCCCAAACAACTGGTGTCGGTCAAGAATCTCGGGCTTATAATTATAATATCTCTGGACCGCACCAACACCGCCGAGAACTTCGCCAGTGGTTTTGTAATCGCCATCTAAAAGCCAGGCACTCACCTCATCATCGTATTCAGCAGGATAGATAAGTGCGACCACAAATTTTTCGTCAGCGAATTTGGCAAGGTGCACTTTAGCCCGACATGGCGGCGCGGTCTTAATCGCCAGATTGGTAAGCCGCTTGAAATCGCCTTTAGCTGTTTCCAGGTCGGCTGAATAAAAGAACATCCCAGCCTCGAGCTGAAATTCCTCAGCTCTGACGCCTTTTAGCTCCAGCCGGCCATCTGGATAAGCCCTGTAGATTTTATAGACCTTGCCATCCTTATATCTTTCACTCTCCAACAATTCCACCACTTCTTCAGCGGTAAAACCCACACCGGCGTGGTCGTCAAAGTCGAAGACATACAGGCCGACGTATCTATCAGGCTTTTGTAATTTCGGCAGCTTCATAACAGGATATTATAACCACAGGTTTCACGGATTCAACGGATTTTATATCAACTAAAAAACTACAAAGAACAGAAGTGCACAACAGCATAAGGCAAAAAGATAAAGTGAAACGGTTGGAACCGTCATTTTGTGCCGGACTGCTGCTGCGATTCAGCGAGGATGGCTAACCGATTTGGCCGTCTTCGTTGATGTCTTTGCCGAGCATTTCTTCGAGCTTCTTGACGAGGGCACGCAAGGTGTTCTGGGTCGATTGAAGCTGGTCTTCAAGATACTGGACGCGGTCCTCAATTGAACCGGATTTGCGATGCTGACCATACATCAGGCCGGTTTGAACAATTTCCCATAAAATACCCATATTTATCCTCAATTCATAACAACTTTTGACACGGATTTACACAGATTGACACTGCGAATTTTTTGAGCCACAAAGACTCAAAGGCACAAAGAAGCAAAGTCAAAAAACTGATTATATTATGTCCGAGATTGTCGGAAGAGGCAAGGTAAAAATCGTGGCGGCGGTATTATTGACAAAGAAACAAAGTGATTTTACCATATCAGTTTGAATATGAGTTTTTAGATAAAAAGATTTTCGAATGCAGGGGAAAATTTGGATTCCCGCTTCCGCGGGAATAACACCTCACGGACAAAAAGGACGAGATTGCCACTCCCCTCGCTGCCGCCGGACGCATGCTCTGCAGGTAAGTTTGTGAAGTTCTTCGGGTTCTGTGACCATGTTGGACTACTCTGTTGTCTCCAGGAGTTTTTTGAAGCGTGGATGCTCGCGCAGCGGGGCCCAAACCGGGTCGAGTCGCAGTAAGGGAATCGATAGTCCACCAGGTATAGACAGCAGAAATTCAATCTGGTCGATGGCTGCATCAAATTCGCCAACAATCACATATATCTGGGCTAAATCTTTAGCTCGATGGAAGCCTCGCATGGCCTCCTTGGTTATAGGAAGTAAGTTAACCCCTATCTTTCCTTCTCGGATCGCATCTTCTCTGCGGCCTAAACCCGCATAAGCGATGCCGAGGGCGCTGTGAAAACGCGCATCTTCGGGCTGTTGTTGAATTTTGGCTTCGAGGATGTTTCGACCCTCGTCGTAATATTTCTTCGCCAATTCATTTTCGTTCATATATCCGTAGATTGTTGCATATCGTATAGCCCCGGGGATAAAGAGAAACTGGGTATCAATATCCTTTGATTTCAAAGAGAGCCGGTCCAAAGCCTTCTGATAGTTCCCCTCGTACACATCGAGAGTGATCAGCAAATTGACAATCGAAGATTCTTCTGATGACCTGATGTTCTTCAACGCCTCCTCCACGACTGCCCGTGCCTTCTCAGTGCTGCCTTCCCAGCGCAGGTATAGCGAGGCCTTCCCTTCATACGGATCAGGCAAATCGGGAGCCAGCGAGATAGACCTGTTATAATAGCGCATTGCTTCCGGATAGTTGCGCATCAACATAAAAGTATTCCCAAGCTCATCGGTTAGATAGTTAGAAAGAGGGTCAAGCTCGGAAGCTCTTTTGATATTGGCCAGCGCCTCCTCGAATTTTCCCTGCCGCCTTTGAACACAACCGATATATAACAGCAGATCGCTGTTATTTGGCTGGCTTTTCCGGACGATAGCGAACTCCTCCAGAGCACGGTCCCAATCCGACTGGCAATGGTAGTAATAATGTCCCAAAGCAAAATGTGTCTCCGGCGAGTCAGGAGCAAGCTGTAAGGCTCTATCCACGGCCTTCTTTGCCATCCCAAGGCGCTCTCCGGTTCGATCATAGTAATGCCAATACATAATTGCGTGAGACCTTGAGAGCTGAGCGTAGGCCAACGCAAACTTTGGATCCAGCTCGACCGCCCTCTCATACATCTGGATGGCTATCTTGCAGTCATTTTCGCCCTCACTTCGGTGCCGGTATTCGTTGCCGCGCAGAAAATAGTCATAGGCCTCCATATTTTCTGTTGGCATAGACCGAAGTGCCCGCCGTTCACGTTCAACCAGAGTAATATCAAGTGCCTGGGCCACCCGCTCAGCCAAGTCGGACTGAACCCTGAAAACTTCGCTCATATCATTATCGTAGGCTTGTGCCCACACGTGTGTGTCGTTGGAAGCCTTGATAAGCTGAGGTATAATTCTGACCCTGCTGTTTGGGTCGGAGGGCCGCTCACGCTGGACCGTTCCTTCCAGAATATAATCAACCCGCAGCTCATTAGCTATCTGCTGTGCACTTTTCTCTCTTTTCTTATACTGCATTGCACTTTGGCGTGAGATGACACCCAGCCCATGAATGGTGGCCAAACGAGCGGTGATAGCATCAGTAATGCCGGCGGCAAAATACTCGTCCTCAGCAGGTCCCAGATTCTCAAACGGCAGAACCACCAGTCGGATTTCCTTCGAAAGAGGCAAAGCCGGCTTCTTGTTAACGAGCCACGCGGCAATTCCAGCCGCGACCACGATGATTGTCGCACCAATAACCATCGCTATTCTTCGTGACTTCGCTTTGGCAGCGGTTTCTGGCATAGGTGAAATGAAAGGGGTAGTCACTGGTGGCGCCGTCGCCGGCAGGCTCAGTGTTTCGCGGATTTCAATAACTGCGTCCCCTATGTGCTGAAGCCGTGAATGCAAGTCCTTCTCGAGACAGCGGCGGAGTAAAACCTGGATGTTCGCCGGCGTTGTTTGGGGCAGCACCTGCCAGTCGGGGTCTTTACCGAGAATGTTGGCCAGCGTGTCGGAAGACGTCTCGCCCTTGAAGGGAACCTTTCCTGTAAGCATTTCATAGAGCACACAGCCAAACGACCAGATGTCGCTGCGGTGATCAACTGGGTTGCCCCGAGCCTGCTCCGGACTCATATAGGCCGGCGTCCCAAAAATCTTGCCGGGCTCAGTTGTGGTGCTTTGCAGACCAGAGTATTGACTTTTTATTGCTTTGGCCAAGCCGAAATCCAGGACCTTGACCTTCCCCTCAGGTGTAATCTTGATATTACCAGGCTTCAGGTCGCGGTGTATGATACCATTATTGTGGGCTGTCGCGACGGCCTCGGCAATCTGAAGCGCGATTGATAACGCCTCTTCCAGCTTAAGCCGCTCCTCTGCGACCCGCTCCGCCAGCGTTTTGCCGGCAACATATTCCAGGACCAGATAGGTTGTCCTCTCCGGCGTTTCGAGCTCCTCGTAAATTGTTGCGATGTTCGGATGGTTCAAGGAGGCCAACAGTTGGGCCTCACGCTTCCATCGCTTACGCACCATGGGATTATCCAGCATCTGGGCTGGCAGAATTTTGATGGCAACTGGACGGTCGAGCTTCTTATCGTGGGCCAAGTAAACGATGCCCATTCCGCCACGGCCCAATTCCTGCTCAATCCGAAAACGACCTATCTGGCTGCCAGGCCCTATGGCTGAGCCGGAAATACTTACGGTCGAAGCCAATTCATCTTTATCTCGCGACTTTTTGCTTTTTGCCTCTTCTTTGCTCATCTTAATTACGAATTTGCCAAATCAGATATTCCACGCCCAAATACCTGTGGGTTATTGCCGGAGTTTATCCCATACAACGATACGGAGCACGAATGACAGAGAGGAAAGTCAGCAAACTCAAGCTAAAAGTATTATAACAGATATCTTTCCAAAAGGAAATTAAAAATTACTCAAAAAGGGTGGCTTTGCTGGTTTGTTTTCCCGCCCCAAATATGATATTCTTGAGACCGTAAGAAAAACCCAGTTTTTACAAGATTGACAGACGTTTATGACGATTTTATTATTCAAAGCTTATCTTTTAGCAATTTTGAGGATTTTTAGATGTCGGATAAGAGTAGTAAAAGTTATAGCGATACGTTGAATCTGCCAAAGACCGGCTTTGCGATGAAGGCGAATTTAGTGCAGCGTGAGCCGCAACTGCGCAAAGAATGGGCGAAGAAGAATATCTACGGCAAAATACGTGAGGCCCGTAAAGGGGCACCATTATATATTCTGCACGATGGGCCGCCGTATGCCAACGGTGACATTCACATGGGCACCGTCATAAATAAGGTCCTCAAGGATTTTGTTGTCAAATACAAGACTATGACGGGCTACGATGCGCCATACGTGCCGGGCTGGGATTGTCATGGTCTGCCAATTGAGTCGAAAGTGGTTGCGGACATCGGGGACAAGGTGCACCAGATGAGTAAATTAGAGGTCAGGCGGGCGTGTATGAAGTATGCGAGTAAATACGTCAAGATACAAAGCGAGCAATTTCAGGAGCTGGGCATATTTGGCGACTTTGAGCATCCATATCTGACGTTTAAGCCCTCGTATGAGGCGGGGATTTTAGAGGTGTTTGCAGAGTTAGTTGATAAGGGATTGGTTTATAAGCAGTTGAAGCCGATTCACTGGTCGATTGGATGCGAGACGGCGCTGGCGGAGGCGGAACTTGAATATAAGGATATTTCTTCGCCGAGTATATATGTGAATTTCCCTGTCGCCAAAGAGAGCATTGGTCGGCTGATTGAGCTTGGACTTGTTAAGCAAGGCGAGGCCGAGGGTGCGAAGATTTGCTTTATGATATGGACGACGACGCCGTGGACGCTGGCAGCGAATCTGGCGATAGCGGTGCATCCACATTTAGATTATACGGCGATAAGCTACGAAAAAGATGGACAGAAGTTTATCTCGATAGTAACGACGGAACGGATTGGAGCAGTTGTTTCTGCAGGCGGCCTGAAGAAAGGCGAATATCATATAAGTGAAAAGACGGTCAGAGGCAGTGCATTAGAAGGGCTGCGTTATTTGCATCCGTTCGTGGAGAAAAATCCAACGGATAAAAACGCCTATATGATTATACTTGCGGAGTATGTTACCACAGAAGATGGGACGGGGCTTGTGCATACTGCGCCGGGACACGGGATTGAGGATTATGTATCGGGGCAGAAGTATGGGCTGGCAACTTATTCACCTGTGCAGGATGATGGGCGGTATGATGAGACGGTGCCGGACTGGCTGCGGGGACGAAACGTTTTAGAGGTTGATAGCATCGTAAATAACCGCCTAAAAGATGACAGTCTGCTTTTTGCGCAGGGTGAAGTTGTGCACAGCTATCCACATTGCTGGCGTAGCAAAGGGCCGGTCATCTTTCGGGCAACGGAGCAGTGGTTTATCAGTGTTGATAAGGAGCTGCCCGGCGTGGGAAAGAGTCTGCGGGATTTGGCGATGGAGAGTGTCCGGAATGTCAGATGGATTCCTGAGTGGGGTCAGAAGAGGATTGAGGGGATGCTTGAATCGCGGCCTGACTGGTGCATCAGCAGGCAGAGAAGCTGGGGACTGCCTTTACCGGTTTTTGTAAATCCTCACGGGCAAGTGCTGCTGACTAAAGAATCCGTGTTAGCGGTGGCCAGGTATGTTGCAAAAAATGGCTCGGATAGCTGGTTCACGGATTCGCCGAGGCAGATACTTGGCGATGATTTTCAACCGCCGGAGGGATTTATCCTCGATGAATTGCAAAAGGAAGAGAACATCATAGATGTGTGGTTCGAATCGGGCTGTAGCTGGTATAATGTTTGTGCAAAAGATGCGGGCTGGCCAATTCCGGTGGATTTGTATTTGGAAGGTTCTGACCAGCATCGAGGGTGGTTTCAGTTGTCGTTACTGCCTGCGCTGGGGGCGGTGGGCAAGGCACCTTTTAGGAGCGTTTTGACGCACGGATTTACGGTCGATGAGAAGGGAATAAAGCAGTCGAAATCGCTGGGTAACTACGTTAATGCACAGAAGGAAGTGGCAAAATATGGCGCGGACATTCTGCGGCTGTGGGTGGCAAGCGTAAATTACCAGGAAGATATACGCTGCAACGACGAGTTAATCGGACGAACGCAGGATGCCTACAGGAAAATCAGAAATACGATAAGATACCTGCTGGGTAACGTTGATGATTTTGACCCGAATAAAGATGGCGTTGCTTACGAGAAAATGTTTGCGATTGATAAATGGGCGCTACAGCAGTTGCAAAAATTGATTATCGAGGTTAGGGAGGCATACGAAACATTTGCTTTCCACAGGGTGTTTTCGCTCATTTACAATTTCTGCACGGTCGAGATGAGCAACATTTATATGGATGTGCTCAAGGACAGGATGTATTGCGATGCGGCGGATAGTCCGTCGCGGCGAAGTGGGCAAACGGCGATGTATAGAATATTAGATTGTCTGGTTCGGCTACTGGCGCCTATTTTAGCGCACACTGCGGAAGAGACATGGGCGGCGATGAAATTCAAATCGCAGGATGTAGAAAGCGTGCATCTGGCAGAGATGCCAAAGGTCGATGAGGCAATTGACCTTCGCAAGGATGAGCAGAAGTGGCAGAAGTTAATGGCCTTGCGTGATGAGGTTTTGCGGGTTCTGGAGGGCTTGAGGCAGGATAAAACCATCGGGAGCAACCAGGAGACGAACGTCACAATCTGGTGTGATGACGAAGATGCGAAACTCCTCAACGAGCTCGGGGCCAAGCAGTTTGCAGCGATGTGCATTGTAAGTGAAGTGAAACTGGAAAAAGGAACGGGCGAGAGGAAAGTGGTGGCGCAAAAGAGCAGTTACAATAAATGCCAGCGGTGCTGGAATTATTGGCGGAGCGTTGGAACAGATACCCAGTATCCTGATGTATGCGCTCGCTGCGCCGGCGTATTGAAAGAGTTAGCGAAATAGGTTTGCCCCCCCTACTATCTTGATGAGTCACTTTTCAACTGCTGGCAAACTCTTTTATACACATCATCTACGGTTATAGCTTTGATGTCGTGGGTTGGATTAGTGCTACGGCGAGTGGTGCCTCTTTTGTCGGGTTCGATTGCAACAACACAGTCTTTTCTTTTGTATGGGCCGAGCCGGAGGGGATTGGACCAGCCAAATATCATAACCAAAGGCACACTTAATGCTGCTGTGATGTGGCCTGGGCCGGTGTCGTTGGTTACTACCAGCCTGGCAGCCCGTAGTAAAGATGTCAGTTGCTTTAGAGTTGTCCGGCCAGCAAGGTTTGCTATTTGGGTTTTGGAAAAGGTCTTGAGCTTCTCAATAATGTCTGCTTCGGAGGCGGTTCCAACAGCGACGATTGAAAAATTAAAATCCGATGAGATTCTATCGGCTAATTCGGCGAAGCGTTCGATAGGCCAGTGTTTGTCAGGCTGGGCGGAGCCTGGTATAAGGACGGCATAATTATCTGGTTCGATGTGGTTACTTTTAAGTAAATTTTTTATGGAATCGGCGGCAGGACGGTCATCAGGTAATACAAACTGGACGGCGGTATCAGTGGCGCCGGCTGCTTTAACGACTTTTAAGTAATAATCAACAAGATGGATGCAGGCTTGGGTTTGCTCAATAATATCGGTGTAAAAAAGATGGGCGAATTCTCTGGAGTCGAAGAGGCCATAGCGTTTTTTACAGCCGGATAGCCAGGCTAAAGAGGCGGTTCGGAAAAGACCCTGAAAGTCAAAGATAACATCGAATTTATTACGGCGAATCTTCCGGATAAGCGACAAAAGAGAAAAGAAAGCATAGGGATTGAACCAGGCTTTTGCAAGGAACTTGCGGTCGAATGGGATAACTTGCGTCAAGTGAGGGTGGTTTTCGAGAAGCCCAGCAAACTCGGGGCGGATAAGCCAGCTAATTTTAGCATCGGGGAAACTTTTGCGTAAAGCCGTAAGGGCCGGCAAAGCGAGGACGATGTCGCCAAGAGAGCTCGGCTTTATTATCAAAATGTTTTCGATGGTTGACGGCATAGCGGAGTAATTGTAAGCAAAATACGGACTTTTAGCAATCGGCAGCTCTTAATTCAAAAAATCATAATGCAAAAAGCAAAATCACATATTAAAATGCAAAAGGTAAGGTTTAAAATAAAATGTCAAATAGAAATCGAAATCATCGCACCTCAACGGGCAGTGCGCGATTTGCGACTACACACTGGAGCGTAGTCAGCGCTGCGGGCAAGCCTGAGTCAACTAAATATCGGCAGGCACTGGAGACGCTCTGCCAGACATACTGGTTCCCGCTTTATGCGTATTTACGCCGCCAGGGCCATAATTGTCACCAGGCAGAGGACTATACTCAGGCGTTTTTTGCCCATCTATTGGAAAAACGGGGTCTGCGGCTGGCTGACCCAAAACAGGGTAAATTCCGTTCGTTTCTTTTGGCTTCTCTGAAAAACTTTGTCGCTAATGAGCTTGACCGCATACGTTCCAAAAAACGAGGCGGTGGTGAGAAAATTCTTTCTTTAGATATTGATAGTGCAGAACATCAATACGGCCTTGAAGCAATTCACGAATTAACAGCAGAAAAGTTATTTGAACGTTCCTGGGCAATGACTGTTCTTAATCGAACAATGGCTGCGCTGCAGGATGAGTTCGCCGGCAAAAATAAACAGGAGCTTTTTGAGAACCTGAAGGTCTATTTAACTGCAAAGAAAAGCCCGATATCTTACAGGGATGCAGCGACTCAATTAAATATAAGCGAGGCAGCGGTAAAGGTTGCGGTTCATCGCCTGCGCAAACGCTACCGGGAACTACTACGAAATGAAATTGCTCAAACCGTTACTACCGAAGAAGAGATTTCTGAAGAGATTCGCGAACTTTTTGCTGCATTATCTAATTGAGTCATTTATCCTGATAATTGAAAAAAATATCGGATGACTTGTAACCTTTCGGCTGGTTTGCTTTAGTAATAGGTGGAAACAGAAAACAGCAGAAAGGAGCTATTATGGCCAATGAAAGACACTGTTCTGAATGTGGAGGCGAATTGCCGGCTGATGCGCCGCAAGGTCTGTGTCCGCAATGCCTTATGAAGATTGGCCTGCGAACCGGCGAACAAACTGAAAAATACAGCAACTCCGATAAAGAAGGTGTACCTTCGGCCAGTGAAAAACCGCAAGGCGGTTTTATCCCGCCAGAACCGGCGGAGCTGGCAAAGCAATTTCCTCAATTAGAAATTTTAGAACTTCTGGGCCAGGGTGGGATGGGCGCTGTTTATAAGGCCAGGCAAAAGCAGCTTGACCGGCTTGTGGCGCTAAAAATTTTGCCGCCGGAGGTAGGCCAGGAATCTTTTTTTGCAGAGCGATTTGGGCGAGAAGCCCGCTCAATGGCCCTCTTAAATCATCCCAACATTATTACGGTGCACGATTTTGGCCAGACGGATAAAGGACTATATTATTTCATAATGGAGTTTGTGGATGGCGCCAATTTACGTCACGTTCTGCAGGGCGGCCAGCTTAAGCCGCAGGATGCGCTTGCGATTGTCCCCCAAATCTGCGAGGCCTTACAGTATGCACACGAAGAAGGAATCGTGCATCGTGACATCAAGCCGGAGAACATTCTGCTGGACAAAAAAGGCCGAGTTAAAATCGCTGACTTCGGACTGGCAAAGCTGTTAGACAAGCCGGCAACGACATATACATTGACAGGCCCGTCGCAGAAGATGGGCACACCTCACTATATGGCACCGGAGCAGATTGAACATCCACACGAGGTTGACCATCGTGCCGACATTTACTCGTTAGGCGTGGTTTTCTACGAGATGCTGACCGGTGAGCTGCCATTAGGGCGGTTTCTACCTCCCTCGCAAAAGGTTTGCGTCGATGTTCGGCTGGATGAAGTTGTGCTCAAAACATTAGAGAAGGAGCCGGAGCGCCGCTATCAGTATGCTTCACAAGTGAAGACCGATGTTGAGACAATTCGCTTTACGGAGGGTCAGGCTGGCACGGGGCATCCAATCGCTGCGGTAAGCAGTGATAGTATCGAGACCATACGGCATCGTGTGTGGATTCCAGCAGCGGGTTTAATGGTGTCCGGGCTTATCAACTGCTTGGTCGTTGTAGGAGCCGTGATAGGAGCACTTGTCAGACTGGTTCAGCGAGGATTTGCCATCAGTGGCAACACCTTCGGGTTTTTACCCGGAGCGGCTGAATTTCTTGTCATAGGTTTCTTGGCTGCACCCGGCATCCTTGTAGTCGTTGGCGCATACAATATGATGCGATTGCGTTCCCATCGTATGGCTGTGGCAGGGAGCGCCGCGGCGGTTTTGCCATTTCTCCCAGGTGCTATAATCGGACTACCGATGGGAATCTGGGCGTTAGTGCTTTTAATGAAAAAGGAGATAAAGGCGGCATTTGGCCAATCCCGACTTGTCGGGATAGGTGTTTCCATACCGCCGAAAATCAGAGAGTTTGTAGTATCGGCGGTAGAAGAGGTCAAGTCTGCGGTCAGTCGTGAAAAAGCGGAGTTTAGTAAGCTTAGAAGCGAGAAAAATCCGGCTGAACAGCAAGCCGGCACAGAGACAGCGGGCACAAGACTCGGTATGGCAATTGCTTCTTTTGTATTGGGGCTGGTGAGTATATTCGTTGTAACTGTCAGCAGGGGTTTTGCGACACGGTTTTCGTTCGGATTCACAACGACTTTTCTTGCTATCCTTTTTGGCGTGATGGCGATAAAAAATGTCAAGAATTACCGAGACCAGTTTGGTCAGGCAGGTTTTGCCATTGCAGGCATTGTATTTGCGGCAATTTCAGCCGTCATTTTGCTGGGCAGTATGACATGGTAAGCAAGTTTGTCAGACACCTATAAGTCACCGGGAAAAAAGTGTAAAAAGCAAAATCGCACGGCAGCTTTATAAGCTAATGAAACCGGCTACCTGATAATCTGTCTTCTGGAAAGCGCAGATAAAAAGACTATCCATTCTTTGGCCTAACGTTCGACTAAGCGAACCTTATTGGTCGCAACATAATCCCAGTCACCCTTAAAAATCCACCAGTTGGTCAGGCGTTTCCCCTTAAACGCCAGGCCGTTATTCGCTCCAGGTATGTTTTGCATCCAGTATATCTTCCACTTGAGGTCGTTGCCCTGCCAGCGGTTGCAGTTAATCTTCTGTGTTTTACCCACTCCTTCCGGCTGCCAATCCTCGATGTCTGTTTCGATGGTCCTCGGATTTGACCAATCATAGTCACTTTCACTATTGGGTGCATAATGTGTCCAGCCGCAGCGATAAACTTGCCTGCCATCCTGCGTTTTGACCGGAACCATTTTGTCTGAGACATCGCTTCCGACAAACTTGCCCCAAAACAGCAGGTCCGGCCATTTGTCTGTTGGTGTAGTATCCCTGCCATCGACGTAGTTGAGCAGATATTCAATCTGATGTGTATGGTCCTCGACCGCCTCGCCTACGTCCCGTTGATAGTTGTAATGATACACCGTATATGTGTGTTTGAGGACCGGCAGGTCGTTGGTGTCACAGTCGGAATTGCTCACGTCACCATAAGGGCTGGACATATTCGATTCCCACAGTCCTACGACATCGCCGTGATAAGCGAATAACCAGACCTCTTTGACACCCTTTTGCTCGACAAATGTTTTGATGTCTATGTCGGCCATAATTTTGGCGTAGTCGGTCATCGGCACCTTGTCGCCCGGCCGTTTGGTCCGAAGGGGTAAGGGCTGCAAAAATTCCCTGACATCCAAAATCTTGTATTTAAGACTCGGTTTGGCGTTCCTATCCTTGTAGCCATGGTAGCGTGAGCCCTCCTCCAGCGAAGTGATAGTCTGCCGTGTTATCCGCTCGGTCTTTTCGCGCGTTGCCGATAGCAAGTCACCCCAGTCCCCCGTAACCCTGACGTCTATCCTGTCGCCATCGAGCGGGAAATATTTGACAATGACGATGTGTATCTCAATAGGAAGCTTAATTCTCTGCACAGATTTTATCTGATTCGAGCCAACCGTCCGCAATGGCTGTGCAGCGCAGGACCGACCGCGAAGCCCACACACAGCTATTGACAACCCAACCAAAAAAACAGCTAAGATAGACCTCTTTGGAACCATCACGCTGCTATTTATAACACATTGTCCCGGAAATATAAACGGCTAATCAAGCGGGATACTCGAACATACACGAACTGGTAACGTTTCAAGGTCTGTCACGAGAGCGATGGCACTATTCTCTTCAAATATATCGCGGCTGGAGAGAAGAAGATATGTCGCCAAATGTTTCGCTACGCATATATTCAGGTAATAGAAGGCAAACAGAAGAAAAAGGTGTTAAAGGCTATTCTATCTTTATTGAACCAACATTTGTCTTGAGGCGGATTTGGCCTTCGCCGACACCTATGGTGCCTGTTATGGACTTTTTGAGGTTGCCCGTAATTGTCATCGGCCTGCGAGTTTTTATTGAGCCTACGTTTGTCGAGGCATTAACTTTCGCCGACAGGTGTGACGGACCGACAAAGTTTATACTGCCGACGTTGGTTATAATCTCGGCGTTGCAGGCGGGTGGGGCATCATCGTCACATTTTACTTCGATAGAGCCGACGTTTGCTGTCAGAGCAAGGTTGGAGAAGACCTTGCTGCAAATAATAGAACCAACATTTGTGGATGCCAGGATTCGGCCCCGGATGTCAGAAACCTTGATTGTTCCAACATGAGCTGCGCAGGTAAGATTTATTGATGCAGGAACAGTGACCTTTAGATTTACAGTAAGGCGCTTATCGGAAAGAGAATCAGGCTTTCGATTTGTTACAGCAAGTTTATTGTCTGAGGCGGCCAGTTCTATTTTGACCTGCTCAGCAAGCTTACGGGCATTGTCCCTTGTGGCAGCTTTTACGGTAATTTCAGCAACGATATTGCAGTCAGTTACGTTGCTGCCGGTAACAGTTATCGAGCCGATATGTGTCTGGACATCCAAATCGGTGACACCTTCAATGGGAATTGAAAGGTGTTCTGTTGTCCGATATTTGGCCCTGAACAATTCACCCACGTTGATACAGCAACCGGCAAAAAGCACCGACAGCCAAAAGAATACTGCCAGGGTCAGGTTTTTTGCAAGTGTCTTCATTGTTTGCCCTTTTAGCTAAATATGCCTGATATCTTAAGACATTATTCAAAAAAACACAAGAACATTCTAACCAGCGTCAAATTTTTTTCTGACAACAGTTATTTTTACCATCTCCGGAAGGCAACCTTTTTATGGGATGAGCCGGAAAAGCCCCTTTCGAACAGAGTTTACTCGATGCATATAAATTTTACCCGAAAGGCTTGCACTGCGTTGATGGATTGCGTTATAATTTACTGCAGGCAAGCTCAATGGTAAGCTCAACTTATCTAAATGATGAATTAGCAGCTTGTAAAACCTTCTCACAAAAAGAAGTAGAGATTTGGAATGTGCAGGCAAAAGGGATTTACCCTGATAGAGCTTTTAGTGGTGATAGCCATCATTGCACTACTTATGGCGATATTGCTTCCGTCTCTGCAAAGGGTCAACAAACAAGCGAAGGCGGTTACCTGTCAGGCGAACCTGCACCAATGGGGACTTTTATTTTCTACACTTGCTTACACGCACGAAGGGATGCTCATAGACCCGGCTGACAGTGCCAAATGCGATATCTGCCGGACTCAGCAGTTCGCCTACTACATTGATAAATTTGACCAGCAATTATTTTGCCCGATGGCAACGCGGCGGACAGGGACCGGCGGTGTAGGCACCACATTTGAAGCGTGGTTCTGCCCGGTGCATCCCTACCGCGCCGGCAGCTACGGCCTCAATGGCTGGGGACCAGCTTACTATTTGAGCCAGTCTGTCTCCGGGAGGTCATCGAGACTCTGGGATAATGTCTATCAAAAAGGCGGCAGCAATGTGCCTGTGGTATTAGATTGTGCTCTTTATGCGTCGTTTCCAGATTCCGAAGACCGACCTCCGTTATTTCCTGACAACTTTGGAAACGGTGGTATGAGTATATTCTGTATAAATCGACATAACGGGTCTGTAAACGCCCTTTTTATGGATGGCTCTGTCAGGAAAATCGGGCTAAAAGAACTATGGACCTTAAAATGGCATCGAGAATTTAACACTGCAGGGACCTGGACAAAAGCCGGGGGCGCCCGGCCAAGCAACTGGCCGCAATGGATGAAAAAGTTCAAAGACTACTAAATGGATATAAAGGGAAGATATATTTATGAGTGGCCGAGGTCGATGGTTTCGGCAGATGCGGCTGTCCTTTTGCTGGGCAGTATGACGTTGTAAAAGGCTTTAACGGGTGCTCAGTAGCACATCATAATCGCTGGGTTCTTCATTAAGAAATCGCACTTTTTCTTGATATGGCTTTTCTCAATTCCTCCAGAAAGAATATGATAATCATAAATACAAACAATACTCCCCATTCTTTCCATCCGAGACTTGATGTTTGAAATATTTTTTTAAATAATGGCGTATAAATTAAAACGCAAGTGAATACAAGCTCGAAAAGTAATGGGTCAGTTACGGGTGGGTTGAGGGATGACCCAAGCAATTCCTCGT
>CAYWXK010000060.1:0-18467 GCA_964462515.1 uncultured Pirellulales bacterium | reverse complement strand
TCCAGGTAAGGAGTAAAGAATTCGGGTCGATTATGCTACCGTCAGCCGGACCGGGATTGCGAGCCTTACGGCGCCATATGCTGGCCATGCTTACCCAGTTACTGATGAACTCAGCACAGGTCAAGCCTCTGTCGCTTATCCAGTTAGCAGTCACAGCTTGGTTTATAAAAGCAACGAAACCAAAAGTGTTTGCGTTGACAAGAACAACAGGATCAGCATACGTGCCAGCCGCATTCTGTGCGAATATCGCAGCAACTTCCCAGGGGGCTACAACAGCACTGAGGAGAACTGGTCTATCAGATGTGACGGAGTTGAGACTGGGTAGATATGCCGTACCTGTCGGTGTCACCGTCATCACTCCTTGCCCACCGCCTGAGATGATACTGGCATCCAGGTCAAGGATGTTCGCCGCACCACTCGGGCCGTTATCAGGTTGTCGAGATCCACCTTCATACGAGCAGTATGCGAACCAGTCGCCGACGTTTATAATCATGTTTCCGCCGTCGAGCCAATTTTCAGCACGCGAGCCATCCGGATTGACGTTTGGGAATTGATACAGGCAACTCGGCATGCATCCGTTAAGCCAGATAATGTCCATTTCACCATCATTCGTATTGTTATCTACCCATGTTCCGAATGCGGCAAGCTCGCCATCGTCGAACTGCTGGATATCGTTGAACATATGTCCAGTTCTTGCAATTATCGTTGCAACATCGGCGTTCTGGTTAGCAACTTCATACCAGCCGGGGTTAGGTGCTCCGACGTAGAACGCTATGTCGTAAGACATAGCTGTCGTGCAAAATGCAAAAAAGAAGGTTAGATAAATAAGCTTTTTACACATAATAAGCCTCCTACAAAAAAAGTTTTAAGAATTGCGTTTTGGCCACACACCAAAACACTTCTTGTTGTTGTTGTCATCGGCAAGCATGTGAGATTTTTTGCTTTGAATTTTTCAATTTTTTATTGCACACCAGCCGGCGACAACTGCCATTTAACAACCAGTAAAATACTAAATACCGATGTCCTCCTTTCTTTCTGTGTTGTCAATTTAACTTTTACAGGACTTTAAATTTATTCCTTCTTCAAAAAGCCATTCCATTTGAAATGAGAAAACTACGACAAATAGAAAAGTTACTACATACTATGATTGCCTATTCACTAACTCTCAACTATTTTACCCAAAACCACCAGAAAACCAGCCAACTATAGTCCCAGAATCTACAAATTTTACCACTAATCATTTATACCAATTTACCCACCCTATGTCAAGAAAAACTCAAAAAATTCCCAAAAAAATCGCAAAATTTTGCAGCAAATTAGGGATATTATTGAGCACCTTCTTCGGACACTATTTAACCAACCTATTTGACCTGGTTTAAGGCAGCTCATATAAGTTCTCTAAAATAAGAGGTTTAGAGTAATCCTTTAACAAACCAGTTAAAAATTGCCCTATAATTCCTTAGAAAACGGGCCTAATATGTTGTATCATTTGATTAGTCCAATCAGAGGTTCCTTCGGCGTGAATTTTTTATTCATCGCGATACGAGAAAGCGAGGTCGGAAAACCTATATGCCTAAAGGGCCGGCTGGGACATAGACTGTTCCCTGCGTTCCTCCAAGAACTTTAGCCACTTTATCCAGGCATTCTTATAAAGCTCACCTGATACAAGAAAACAGTCGTTATGACCGCCAAAAATTTCAACAAATTCCTTAGGCTCACCGGCAGCCTCGAACATGTCCATACCAAATTCAAACGGAATAACTTCATCGTCTCTGCTGTAAATAAGCATTACCGGACAACGCACATCCTGAATATACTGAATTGTCCTGTAGCCGAACCTTGCAAACAATTTCACGGGCATATAAGGGTAAAATCTTCTGCCAACGTCAACGTATGATGTAAAAGTGCTCTCGATAACCAAAGCCGCTGCTTTGCTTTTACTTGCAAGGTATGCTGCAATACTCCCACCCAGTGATATGCCAAAGACAATAATGTCACCGGGCGGCACTTTTTTTTCTTCGGTCAGCCATTTATATGCGGCCTGGGCATCAAGATATGTCCCCTCTTCGCTCGGTTTGCCGCCGCTTTCGCCGTAACCTCGATAATCAAAAATAAAGCAGTTCAGTCCTAAGTTATGAAAGATATCGACGCTGTCCAGACAATGCGTCATATTGCCGCCGTTGCCGTGACAGAACAAAATCGTAAATTGCCCCGTTAGAGACTTTCCCCCTTGGGTCTCTGACGGGGCTGACGCGGCTTTAGTGCAGGCTTCTAACGGGGCTGGGACAAACCAGCCATTCAATCGCAGACCATCGGCAGTTTTGAAAATTACATTTTCAAACTCCAGATTTACCTCTGCGGGGGTATAGAGTACCTCTCGCATAGGGACATACAATAGCCTGGGCTGCAAGATGTAAAGCATCAGCCCCCAGCCTACATAAACGACAAACAACACTCCAAGAATATATATCAGTAGTTCGCCCACGGATCCGGTCCTTATGCTACCATACATAATATAGCAAAGTTATATTTTAATTTGCCTCAAAGGACTCTGCAAGTTACAATTTTGTAAAGAAAAAGGATTGTCCACGAAGACATCCATCCTCCGAAGTAGAACTTATACTGAGGACGGACAAAGTCACAAAAGAATTTATAAATTAAAAAGATTAGGGTACCACGTGGGGTATCTTACTGTGGCTTGGTGTCCTGGTGCCTTTTCCTTCGACTTTGCTCAGGATGGTGAGCAGACTCGAACCAGTGGCAAAAAATTAAATATGATTAAAAGAAGAAAAACAAAGACAGTCAAGGTTGGCTCAGTTAAAATCGGCTCCTGCGCCCCCATTGTCGTCCAGTCGATGACAAAGGCGGCGACGGTTGATATCGACCGCTGCGTTAAGCAGATAAATCAGCTTGTCCAGGCCGGCTGCAAACTGGTAAGAATCGCTGTCCCCACCAGAGCCGATACCGCTGCTTTTGCAAAGATTGTTCAAAAAGTAAATGTCCCGCTGATTGCCGATATTCATTTCAGCTTCGACAGAGCAATCGAAGCCATAGAGGCCGGGGCTGCAAAAATAAGATTAAATCCCGGCAACATAAAGAACCCCAAAGACATCCTGCGGATAATTGACGCAGCCAAAATGCACAGAATTGCAATTCGCATCGGCGTCAACGAAGCAAGCATCAGAGACCTCAAAAAACAGCCGGTTCCACTCAAGCAGCGAACCAGTTTGATGCTAAAGGAGATGAAAAGATACGTCCGGCTTTTTGAAAATTGCAAGTTCACTCAATTGGTCCTGAGCGCAAAAAGCAGCGACCCGCTAAGAACCATCGAGATAAACCGCGCCATTGCGGAAACCTTCGACTATCCAATCCATCTTGGCCTTACTCACGCAGGACTGAGCGAAGATGCACGGATACCTTCAGCTTTGACAATCGGGACACTTTTGGCAGAAGGTATTGGTGACACTGTAAGAGTAAGCGCTGCCGGCGACCCTATCGAGGAAGTCAAAATTGCAAAGGAGATTCTGATTTCTCTTGGTCTTTATGAACGCTCTACTCCCGAGCTAATAGTCTGCCCGACTTGCGCAAGGGCCGAGATTGACATAGTTAAACTGGCACGACGGGTCGAAAAGGCCATCCATAATATCGATAAGCCTTTACGGGTCGCAGTAATGGGCTGCGTGGTCAACGGCCCCGGCGAAGCCGCCGATGCCGACCTGGCCATCTGCGCCGCAAAAAACAAGGCCTTTCTGTATCGTAATGGCAAAAAAATCTCGGTAGTGCCGGAAAGCAAAATTATCCCGGCATTACTGCAAGAATTGCAGAATCTACTATCCGCCCGCCGTTGAAAAGATATATTGGAACCATTAGGACTTTTATGATATGTGCTCCGAGCCACCCAAACCGATGCTCAAAAGATTCTGCATTGTTGTCGTATTCGGCATCGCTTTTGGATACATTGAGGCGGCCGTGGTTGTGTATCTACGAACAATCTTTCATCCCGATGGCTTTGGTTTTCCACTGACTAATTTTGGAATCAGCCCGCTGTGGAAGCCGCTATTATTTACTGAAATCGGCAGGGAGGCCGCGACGATAGTTTTAATTCTCACCGCTGCCTGGCTTTTTGGCCGGAATTTGCAGGAGCGATTTGCCTACTTTCTGACCATTTTCGCAGTCTGGGACATATTCTATTACGTCTGGCTCAAAATCCTTCTGGGGTGGCCAGAATCAATTATGGACTGGGACATCTTATTTTTGATACCGCTCACCTGGGCCTCACCGATCCTGGCGCCTCTCCTTATCTCGGTTACGCTGCTTGTTTTCGCAATAGCCATTCTATATCCTGGCTACAACGCTAAACCCATCAAAGCCACCCCAACCGATTGGCTGGTTTTCTGTCTATCCAGCCTTATCGTGGTCAGCTCCTTTTGCATTGCGGGTCGGCACATCACCAAGCCAGACTTCCAATCGCATTTCTACTGGCCGTTATTTGCAGCAGGCCACATAATCGCTATTGCTTTTTTTCTCAAATGCCTCCTGCGAGAACGAAAAACGTAAAGTTAAAAATGTAAAACTGATGAATTCCACAGTTTTTCGCTTTTAGCTTTAAGCTTTTAGCTTTTATTCTCTTGCGCCTGTTTCGGCGGGCCTTTTGTTTATTGCTCGCCGACTTTCCCCGCCACTCTCGGACGCAAAGCTATCAAATTTGCCGAAAATCATCTTACCTGCAGAGGTCTGAAGCGAGCTGGTTACACCGATAACCACCTGGCGTCCGATTTTATTTCGACCGCCTTCAACAACAACCATTGTCCCATCATCAAGATAACCGATTCCCTGCTCGGCCTCTTCGCCGGGCTTTATAATTTTAACTTCCATAGGCTCACCCGGCAGGACAATAACTTTAAGCGAATTGGCCATATCATTTATATTGACCACATCGACCTCGCGCAGTTGTGCAACCTTGCTGAGGTTGTAGTCTGTCGTTGCGAGCCTGCCGTTGCGGCTCTTGGTGAATATCATCAGCTTCTGGTCAACGCCTCTGGTCTCCTCGATCTCCGCCATCATTGTGTCGTCAATCTCTACATCGATTGCGGAACTGGACTGCATCTTGCGAAGGATGTCAAGTCCGCGCCTGCCGCGGTTGCGTTTTAGCTTATCAGAAGAATCCGCCAACATCTGCAGCTCCGTGAGCACAAAACGCGGGACAACCACCGGGGCATCGAACAATTTACTCTGACACAAATCCGCAACACGCCCATCGATGATTGCTGAGGTATCCAGAACCAGGGGCCTGGCGCCTTTGGTTTGCTTTGCAAACTCAACATAAGGAATTACAAAACGCACATCGTCCTTGGTCCTTATCACAATACTGATGGTAAGAAAACATATACATATACCCAGCATATATTTAATTGCCCCAATCGACTGTGGTATTAGCTCAATCTTATATATCTCAGCTATCATATCCACCGCCGGCGCCAGAGCTCCGCTAATAAGCATACCAACAAGCAGGCCGAAGAAAACGCCGGCCAGAGCGCTAAGTTTTTTCTTAGGAGTTAGAAAATCCAGGAAAAAGACAAATATCATCATCCCTGTCCCGCTTATTACCATCGCCCACCAGCTGGTGGTATTCTGCGGTTTTGTTATCTCCTCAGAAGTTGCGGTGGTTAGAAGCACTCCAACGACAACGATAAGAAAGATGGCTCTGAAAACCCATAGCAACATAGTTATAAACCTCCAAATTATGACACAGTTTCAGTTTATATAATTATAAATTCTCCCTACCAAGAGGGAGCACGCATCAGGCATCAGAGATAGTTAACCAGCCCTGGCCTCTTACTATTATACCCTGCCTTCAGGTAGACTTGTAACGTGAAATTGCAGATTTTCAGACACAGGTGCTCTATTTTAAGGTATCATAGCCCGAGGATTTGTCAAACCAACCTACCCCTTTTGGAGTAGAAAGCTATCGAATTTTGGCACTATTCGTGATAAAAGGGAAAATATGAAAAAATCTTTACTCCAATACTGATAGTAAGAAAACATATACATATACCCAGCATCCATTTAATTGCTCCAATCGACTGTGTTATTAGCTCAATCCTATACGTCTCATCTATCATATCCACCGCCGGCGCCAGTGCTTTACTAATAAGCATACCAACAAGCAGGCCGATGAAAACGCCGGCCAGAGCACTGAGTTTTTTCTTGTTTTTCTTGGGAGTTAGAAAATCCAGGAAAAAAACAAATATCATCATCCCTGTACCGCTTATTACCATCGCCCACCAACTGGTGGCATTTCTTGGATCGGTCATCACATCAGAAGTTGCGCTGACCAGAAGCACACCAACGACAACGATAAGAAAGATGACTCTGAAAACCCATAGCAACATAGTTATAAACCTCCAAATTATGACACAGTTTAAGTTTATATAATTATAAATTCTCCCCACAAGAGGGAGCACGCATCAGGCATCAGGGATAATTAACCAGCCCCGGACTCTTACTATTATATCCTGCCTTCAGGTAAACTTGTAACGTGAAATTGCAGATTTTCAGCCCCGCACCAAAAGAACCGTTGATAAAAGTTATTGACGGCCTTTGCCTGATAGCTTTTGCTCAGCCGAACTTTTGGTGCGAGGTGCTTTATTTAAGGTATCATAGCCCGAGGATTTGTCAAATAAACCTATCACTTTTGGGATAGAAATCCATTAAATTTTGGCATTATTACCCCGTTTCATAAATATATCGACTATATAAGCGTCATTGCGAGCCCTGCACCATAGGGTGCGGGGCGTGGCAATCCTCCTAATATCAAAATATCAAGCGTCAGAGATTGCTTCGCTTCCGCCTTCGCCAAAGCTTCCGAACTTCGCTTGCGCTACGCCGGACAGGACGGCGGACAAGTCGCTCGCAATGACAACATCATGATTAGTCGTAGGGCTTGCATCAAGGACAACCCGCCGTAAAACCACACCTTCGGCGGACAAGCGGCGGGCTAAATATGAATTGTTGTCCAATCGTCCAACTATCCAGGCGCAAAAAACAACCGGGGCCTATCCCGAACTGTCGGGATAGGCCCCGTAATGATGCAAATAAATCAATCGGCCACTTTAAATATTCGGATTAGCGTTTTCTCCGAATGCCAAGCAGTAATCCGCCAAGGCTAAGTAATGCAATTGTGGCCGGCTCAGGAACATAGACTGCCGGACCACGAGGGTCGCCGAGCAGAATCCTGGTGCCGTCCTTCAGAAAGTAGTACAGTTCAAAGGACGCTCCACCACCACCTTCGAGATTTCTCGCCTGGAATGAATAGAGGCCTTCTGTTACGACATTGAACAGGAAGTCTCTATTAGAAGAACCCTTCCAAGCTTCAGTCCTGCCAATTTCGACGCCGCCAATCTTAACGATTGCACCGTCATCGCTGTTGACGCCAATGATATGCAGACCTGCTGTCAGATGGATGCAAGCAATGGCCTCAGTCGCGAAGTGATCGTCGTTATCACCAGCGGCTGGGTTTGCGGTCGGCTGCTCAAATGGGTCCACGCACGGATATGACTCGTCATTGCCGAAATTACCTGTGCCATCACTATCGTGCAGGTTAACATACGGCGAAATTCGACTTTCTTCGTAGATGTCATAAAACTCGCCTGATTCAGGGTCAAACTCAGTGCGACCAATGCCCTTCGGAAGCTTATTATCGAGCAGGTCATTCATCGTCTGGTACACTGCGTCATCGCCAGAGCCCCAGTTGCCGTCTGCCTTTTTCACGGTGCGAATCTTGAAGCCAGGTTCCTGTGGGCATATTCCATCGGGATTATCAACGTTCGGAAGGTATTGCACTGGGTCACTAAAAGTCACATCCGTAACCTTTGCATTTGCATAGCCCCATCTCCATTGCTCCCCTGACATGACCATAGAGCCAAACAGCACAGTATTCGGCACACCTGTTCTGACTTGGCCGCCGAAAGACTGCCAGCCACTACCCTTGTTGTAAAGGGGCGTAATGATGTCCAGAACACCATATTGAATTCTCTGAATGCCCAGACCAATCGGCTGTGCCTGCCAACCTACATTTCCATAATCGCCGCTGCCGCCGTCATAGTCACTGCGGTATTGCACGCCAACATAATCTCCATTACCGCCTCTACGCATTACAGGCGTGATATGCTGGGAACGGGGGTCTGTGGTGTACCTTAACATAGTTCCCATCTTGCCCCAGTCACCGAAGAATGGGTCCATATCAGGCATCCACTGATAGTAGGCTGTCATACGCATATTGCCGGTAACACTCTTGTAGGCGTAGGTGAACTGGTCATAATTATCCCAGAGGTCTCCACCGCCGCCCGTTATCATATAGGAACCAGTCGTGTTGTCATAGGTTGTCCAACCGGGGTCCATACCATCTGGATAGCCAATGTTTTCACTGGCATCAAACTGACCAACGGCAGCAAAGCCTGTGGCTGAAACCAGCAACATAACAATTAAACATACTAACGATTTCTTAAACATCGTACTCCTCCTAAAAATTCATACTAAAAACAAAACGAAACAACATTTAATTGTTTTCGACAAACACTACACAAATTGAGCGTTATGTTTGTCTTAAACCTTTACTCTAACAAGCTACAAGAATCTTCACCTAACCTGTGCTTGTCAAAGAGCTTTTTTTGGGCTTTGTAGGTATTTCAGCAATCTTCACAATCTATGTGACACAAAGCCTTTTACCCTCTTTCAAAATTAAAGAGACAGAAATTAACCTTCGTCCTTGCACTTAACTCAAAAAACCTTCACAACACAAAGCAACAAGGACCTTCACCTTAACCTGTGCTTATCAACTTTTTTTGTGGGCTTGTCTTCCTCCTCCTATGGAGGAAACTCACCCTCTTCACCATCACCAATTACCTATTTATACCAAATTAGCTATACTCTCGTCAAGAGAATTTTTACAAAATTTGGCAAAATTTTTTACTAAAATTTTACGAAACACCTAATCTCTGTATTTACAAGAACTTACGGCTATTCTATGGGCATGAATTGATAAAAAATTCTTTTTCACCACCTGATTTTTTTGTTTTTTTATAGAATATGTTTTCCATTCATCCCAAATTGAGAGGTTCCACCCACAGGTCAACTCCTTTGTCCTCTTTGACCGTCCTCCGGTTAATTTTAGCCCACCAAAGGCAGGCTGGCAGGAACTGCGAATGCAAACAATCAGCTTTCGGCAGATTGAGCAACATCGCCAGCGCCTTGTCCAGCCGATTCGCTCTCGTGCTTGGCCGGTTCGACCTCTTGCTTGCTTGGCTCGCCTGGCTGGTGACTAATTGCTTGTCCCGTTGCCTGGCCTGAGCTTGCCTGCTCAGCAGGCATAACAGATTGTTCGGTCTCGGCAGCAGCGCTTTGCACAGGTGCGCGTTTTCGCCACTTACCTGAATCAGAGGCATGTTCTTCGGCAGCCCAGCGAACTCTTCGCAGACTCAAACCAATTTTGCGAGACTCAGTGTCAACTTTCAAAATCTTAACCTCAATCTCGTCGCCTACCTTAACGACATCCTGAGGCTTATCAATCTTGTGGTCTGCAAGCTCGGAAATATGCAAAAGTCCCTCTAACTCCGGCTCAAGCTCAACAAATGCGCCAAAGTTAGTAAGTTTTACTACTTTGCCCTTAATAATATGTCCCGGAATGTATTTTTCCGGGATAGCACTAATCCACGGGTCCTCGGTCATCTGCTTTATTCCCAGCGAAATCCTGCGTTTCTCCTCATTGACATCCATAACCAAACATTTTATCTCCTGGCCCCTCTGAAGCGCCTCACTGGGGTGGTTATACTTCCTCGTCCAGCTTAAATCTGAAATATGTATCATACCATCGATGCCTGATTCTATCTCTACAAAAGCCCCAAAATTGGTCACGTTGCGCACCTTAGTGGTAACAACGGTGCCCTGGGGATATTTTTTAGAAGCTATTGTCCAGGGATTGACCTCGGTCTGCTTTAGACCCAGCGAGATTTCCTGCTTTTCCTTGCTGACGCTCAAGACGGCTACTTCTATCTCATCTCCTAAGTTAACCATCTCGCTCGGATGTGCCAGACGTTTGGTCCAGCTCATCTCGCTGATGTGTACCAGCCCTTCAATCCCATCTTCGAGCCGGACAAAAACGCCATAATTCATCACATTTACGACCTTGCCTTTTACCCTGGCTCCCACCAGGTAGCGATGTTCGACATTTTCCCACGGGCTGGGTGTCTTCTGCTTCAAACCTAATGAAATCTTCTCATTTGCCTTATCAACGCCGATGACAGCACATTCGATTTCCTGGTCGATCTGAACAACTTCCGACGGGTGTGATATTCTGCCCCAGCTCAAATCAGAAATGTGCAGAAGGCCATCGATGCCGCCCAAATCCACGAACACGCCGAAGTCGGCGATGTTTTTCACAATGCCTTTTCGCAATTGACCAACTTCGATTTCTGCCAGAAGTTTTTCCTTACTGGCATGGCGTTCTTCCTCGATGAGTTTTCGCCTCGAAACAACGATGTTTCGGCCCTCAGCATCTATCTTGAGAATCTTACAGTCTATCTCCTTGCCTATAAGTCTGCTGATGTCCCCCGGTTTTCTGATATCGACCTGTGAGGCCGGCAAAAATACAGGCACCCCAATATCAACGAGCAATCCGCCTTTGATGCGCCTTATTACCCTGCCCTTAACTACATCTTCCTCCTTTTTAGTATTGATAATCGTTTCCCAGCCTCTGATGGTGTCAGCCTTGCGTTTGCTCAGCAGGATAAGCCCACCTTCAGAGTCGGTATCCTCGAGAAGAACCTCGACCTCTTTTCCAGGCACTATCTGGTCGGGGCTGTCAAATTCGCTTGCTTCGATAACCCCTTCGCTTTTGAGCCCGACCTCTACTATAACGTCGTTGCCTATCTGCGATACAATTGTTCCTTTCAAAATAGTGCCTGGCAGCCGCGAATCTACTTTCTTCTGTAAAACTGCTTCTAAAAATTTGCCTTCTTCTTCACCGAACATCTCGCTGACCTGCTGGTCAAGCTGCTCCTCCGACAAACCTAACTTGTTAACCAAATTCCTATCAACCATAGATTTAAGTTCCTCTGTGGAGTCTATAATGCTTGGCTGCCAGCGCCCCACACTTACGCTGATAAGCCCCCGTGCAGCGATGCACGGACATTTTAAGGTTAATAATAAAAAAACGCATTCGCCCACGCAGCAAATGCAATATACGCAAAGAGTCCAGCTTTTATGCCCCGGGCTTTGCTATCCGCCGAAGGCCTTCAGATTTTCTACAAATTCATTTATTATCCAGTCAGGAGTCGAGGCTCCTGCTGTAACGCCTGCTAAATTTTTACCAGAAATTATATTTATATCAAGTTCTTTCCAATTTTGCAAGTGAAACGTTTGATTATTGTATTTTTTGCAAAGCTCCGCCAGTCTTCGCGTGTTGGCGCTCTCCAGGCTGCCCAGCACAAACATTACATCCACCTTTTTGCATAACTCTACGGCGGATTGCTGCCTTTTTATCGCCTCCCGGCATAGAGTATTGACTACTTTCAGCTCACTAAAGCTGCACCGTCCTATAGAACCGAGCATTTTGCTAAAGTGCTCAGGGTCCTGGGTAGTCTGACAGACAATACCCAGTTTGCCGTTTTGGGGCAGCTTACCCAAATCCGCCTCGTTAGCAACGACAATAACATCTCTTGCGCAGCCTACAACTGCCTGGACCTCTGGGTGATTTGGCTCGCCGATAATCACTACTTTGTAGCCTTCCTCTGCGAGCTGGGCCACTATCCGCTGCACCCTTTTAACCAGCACACAGGTAGCGTCAACGACATTAAGCCCTTTTTCTTCCAGTTTTCTTATCTGTTCGGGTGCGGCACCGTGAGAGCGGATGATAACCGTTCCTGACTTAATCTGCTCAACCTTTTCAACGGTTTTCAGCCCGGCTTTTGCCAGCCGTTCTACCTCATCCTTGTTATGAATAATTGGCCCGAGACTATAAACGTTCTTTTCCTGTGCCAGGATTTTCTCAGCGATACTGATTGCGCTTCTAACGCCGGGACAGAATCCGCACTTTTGGGCTACTAAAACTTCCATAAACAGATACTCGTGCTACAGGTTACTCGAGCGGCTCGATATAAATGTTGCGGAATTCAATTTGTGCACCTTCGCTCTGAAGGCAAATTTTGCCGGATGTCACCGAACACCTGGTCGCGACATTTTGCAACACGCCGTTCGCAAGCACTACTACCCAATCGTCCTTGCAGATAATATCGTAAGAGTTCCACTGGCCGAGGGGCTTTTCGCTGCTCTTTTTCAATTTCATTGTTCTGCGGTCACTAACGCGTTTGCCCCCTGTGGAATGTTCCTTTGTTTCCACGCCTCCGATGACCCAGAAGTCGCCGGCGTTATCAGATGCTAACTGGCATTCCAGACTTTTTGGCCAGACAACATCGGGACCACTGGTGTGGACGAGGACGCCGCTGTTGCCGCCTCTTTCGGGCCATCGCCACTCCACATGAAACAGGTAATTGGCATAATCGTCCTCGGTTCGCATATAGCCTGCCGGACGGCCTTCGCAGCGAATAACTGCCTCATTGATTGACCAGGTCTTGGTAACATCGTGCGCCGGGTCGGGCACAAAGAGCTTCCAGCCGGCAAAATCCTTGCCGTTCCACAAAACGATTTTCTCTTTTGGCGTAATGGGGCCTTTTTGGCCTTCCTGCGAGATTGCAGCAACAACCAGAAGTCCCATTGCAACTATCACAATACTAAAACGCTTCATAAAAACTCCTTTCACTTTTATAAAATGTTTTTCTTTCAGACCAGCGGCGTCTTGCCGGGAATTGCCACAGGCGGCATCGGCAAATCGCCAAATTCATATTTTGGAGGCCGCAGGTCCAGTTTCGACGCATTCATAATCCAGTCCCATTTAAGGGCCCTGCCGGTATAAGCGCTCATCCTGCCCATTATCGTGGTCAGCGTGCTTTCAGCGATTCGCTTGCCTTCATTCAGCGGCTTACCTTCGCGAATCGCCGCAATCTGGTCGGCGTGCTGTTTTATGCACGGGTCGGGCGAAGGGCCATCATACTGGAACGGCTTTTCGCCTTTGATTATGGCATTGGCGAAGTCCATATACGCCGAGCCTTTTGTGCCGACAAGTCTCTGGTCGTTGCGGTCTGTTGCGCCGTCAATCTGAGCGCCCATATATTCAATCCGCAATCCATTTGGATACTCATACTCAACCGCGAAATGGTCGTAGCTGTCGCCATACTCCGGGGCCGTCCGCACCTGCCGACCGCCCATACCGATACACTGGACCGGATGTGCGCCAAGCGACCAGTTGACAACGTCGAGATTGTGCACGTGCATCTCGCAGATAAAATCGCCGGACAGCCAGGTGAAGAAAAGCCACCGGCGAATTTGCCATTCCATATCCGACCAATTGCTCTGACGCTGCCTTGCCCCCCAGTCGAGCATACCGCCGCCGATTCTGACGCACTGGCCGCCTAGGATTTCGCCGAGGTCGCCATTATGGATTCTCTCCATAATTGCCACCAGATGCGCTATCCGCCTCATCTGCGTTCCTGCCACAATCGTCAGCTTCTTTTCGTCTGCCAGCTTAGATGACTCTATCACCGACCGCACGCCAACCGGATCAACCGCAACCGGCTTTTCCATAAAGACGTGCTTTCCTCCTTCAATCGCCGCCTTGAGGTGCTCAGACCGAAAGTGCGGCGCCTCCGTCAGTATCACCATATCTACATCATCACGGGCAATTACCTTCTTGTAAGCGTCCCAGCCGGCAAAGCAGGTATCTTCGGTCACCTTTACCTTGTCGCCGAGATTATTTTTCAGGCCCTGCAATGCACCATCAACACGGTCTTTGAAGAGGTCGCCCATCGCCACAAGTTCCACGTTCTCCGCGGAGTTCAGGCAATTTGTCGTATCGTACGTACCTCGACCGCCACAGCCGATTAACCCGATACGTATCTTATCTGAACCTGCTGCAAAGATTCGGCCTGTGCTTGACAATATTGCCGCCGCGCCAAGCACCCCTGAGACCTTGATAAAATCTCTGCGTGACAATCGCTGTCTTTTTTTGTTCAATTTCTTTTTCATTAGGTTATCCTTACCTTTCATACAAGTTGTGTCTTGCCGGGAACAGCCACTTCAGGAATCGGCAAATCACCAAACTCATATTTTGGAGGCGTAAGGTCCAGTTTTGAGGCGTTCATTGCCCAGTCCCACTTTAGTGCGCGCCCTGTATATGCGCTCATTCGGCCCATAATTGCCCCCATTGTGCTTTCGGCCACGTTGCGGCCTTCATTCAGCGGTTTGCTGTCACGAATACTCTTGATAAGGTCGGCATGCTCCTGCACGTATGGATTGGGATTTGGACCATCATACTTATATGCTTTGGGTCCTTGGATGTAACCAATGGAGCTGTCTGTATATGATGAACCTTTTGTCCCCACGAGTCTTTCAGATACACTATCAGTGCACCCTGTTATCTGCCGGCACATGCTCGACACCCGCACGCCGTTGGGGTATTCAAATTCAACTGCGAAATGGTCGTATATATTGCCGAGCGTGCGGACCTGCCGGCCGCCCATCCCCATTGCCTGGACCGGATGAGACCCGATTGCCCAGTTAATAATATCTATGTTGTGGCAATGCTGCTCGACAATATGGTCGCCCGAAAGCCAGGTCCACCACGGCCAGTTGCGGCACTGCCACTCCATACTGGACATCCCCGGCTCGCGCTCATACCACTTCCAGTAGCCGAGCATATCGCCTCCGTTCCAGTAGCACTGGGCCGAAACAATCTCGCCGATGTCGCCATTTTTAATCCGCTTCATAATCTCGATATAGTGCGCCTGATGCCGCCGCTGCGTGCCGACCACAACCGCCAGTTTCTTTTGCTCTGCTAACTGTGATGTTGCTATTATCGAACGAATCCCCGCCGGGTCCACCCCCGCCGGCTTTTCCATAAAAACGTGCTTGCCCGCCTCAATCGCCGCTTTAAGATGTAGAGACCGAAAATGCGGCGGACCAGCAAGAATCACCATATCCACGCCGGAGGCAATGACCTTCTTATATGCATCAAAGCCGACAAAAAACGTCTCATTTGTGACCTTTATGTTCGCCGCAAAATCTTTTTTTAGTCCCTCCAGCGCTTTTTCCATACGGTCCTTGAAAAGGTCGCCCATCGCAACAAGCTCAACGCCCTTATCGGCGTTGATACAATCTTTCACCGCTCCTTCGCCCCGTCCGCCGCAGCCGATAAGTCCGACACGTATCCTGTCCGAGCCTGCCGCAAATATCCGCTCCGTCCCGACCGCTAAAGCTGCCGCAATCGCTGCAGAAGTCTTCATAAGACCTCTGCGAGATAACTTGCCATTCTTTGCACCTGTTTTTACTTCCATAATGTTTCCTTTCGATAGCAAAGTCTCAAATTCCATCGTTCTACTGCTTTATAAGCGTATCTCTAATCACCCCGCCGGTCAAGCGCAATCCCTTGACCCGGATTTTTCACATTTTTGTGCCTTCGTGGCTAATTTTTTATGCTTCCTTCTGTCAAAATTTTATTGAAAAATATTCAGAATTTGGTATAATATAAACGTGAGCTCGGGTAGCTCACGATAGGCCCGCCAGGAGCGGCAAGCACGCGGACCCCCGCACGCAAAGGAACAGCAGTTCCAAAGATAGACAAAAAAAGCAGAGAATGACACTAATCCCGTGAAATCTGTGTAATTCGTGGTTCTAAAATGCTGAACTTAATCTATTTGGTGAATATTCGTGTGAACCTGTCCTGAGCGCACTCGTCCCGAGCAGGGTCGAGGGAGTCGAATGGATTCGTGCTTATTCCTTATATTTTTACTTTGTGACTCGGTGTCTTTGTGGCTATGAGGTAATTCTTAGTTATCCCTTACATTTTTTCTTTGTGCCTTGGTGCCTTTGTGGCGATGAGTCAATTATGCAAAACAAACCCAATTTCCGCAGCAACAAAAAGAACACAACCTTCTTATTAACAAAGTATTATGAACAAATAACTATGAACAATGAACCAATAAAAACAAACCCAATCAAACCCAATTTATGGTGAGCCTGTCGAACCATCGAAGTGAGCAAGCGAAGCGAGTCGAAGGGATTTTCGTTGGTTTAGCCGTCGCCGGAACGGCGACGCAATGCCTGCCCTTCGTCTTGTCCGGCGTAGCTTTAGCGAAGTCGGAAGCGCCAGCGGAGAAGGGTCATTCCCGCATGTCGTTAGCGGGAATCCATTTTGGTAGGGTGGGGTCTTCACCCCACCAATTCTTCTTAAAAAATCCTTGCATTTTCACGATGGATTTGATAACTTATGACTACAGCAAGAGATATTCGTTTTATCAAGGAGGATGGTCATAACCGCTTTGATAATAAAAAATTGCAGTTAGTTTGGAATTTTGAGTTTTTGGTCATTTGAATTTGTTTAGGATTTAGGATTTAGAGATTAGGATTTTGGTTGCGGCCACCGGCCGCGCCGGGAAATATGTGGTTAAAAAGGCAAACTTTTCAGGAGGTGAAATTATGTGGCGGATAGTGATTGTTTTTATGCTAATGGTCTTATGCGTTCATACTGCTGCGGCTTTAGATGGCTCCGGCACCCAGCAAGACCCCTGGCGGATAGAGTCGCTGGCGGATTTCGACGAGTTTGCGGCTGACCCGAATTACTGGTCTGGATTCACCCGCCTTGAGACCGATGTCAATCTGGCCGGGCGAACATATATCACCGCCGTTATCGCCCCGGATGTTAATAATGCCCGTTGGGGATTTCAAGGCACTTCCTTGACCGGTGTCTTTGACGGAAACGACCATAAGATAACAAACTTGACCATAGATGGCGCCGGGACTGGTAACAGCTTTGTGGGGCTGTTCGGCTGTATTGGAGTAGATGGCCAAGTCAGCAACCTCGGAATTGAAGGCGTCTCTGCCAGCGGCTATGTCTCTGTCGGCGGCCTATGCGGGTCGAACGAGTATGGCACGATTAGCACCTGTTATGCCGCCGGCAGTGTAAGCGGCGAGTCATATCTCGGCGTCCTATGCGGAGGTAATGTAGGAACTCTCACAGACTGTTATTCCATGGGCAATGTATCTGGCGGGATTTACTCTGATAGTCTCGGCGGCCTGTGCGGGGTGAATTCCGGCACGATTAGCGCCTGTTATGCCACGAGCAGTGTAACAAGCGGTTATAATTCACAGTTTCTCGGCGGCCTGTGTGGGGTGAATGACGGCACGATTAGCGCTTGTTACGCCACAGGCAGTGTAACCGGCAGTGATTTTCTCGGAGGCCTTTGTGGATTTAATGGTAATGGAGGCACACTCAGCGACAGTTATGCTACGGGCAGCGTAACCGGTGTATATAATTCACAGTATCTCGGTGGCTTGTGCGGGTATAATGAGTTTTACCCTTGGTTAGGCGGTATGATTAGTGCCTGTTACGCCACGGGCACAGTAACCGGCGGGGATAATTCACAGTATCTCGGTGGCCTGTGCGGGTATAATATTTTCGGTACGATTAGCGCCTGTTACGCCATAGGCAGTGTAATCGGTGGGTTGGATGTCGGCGGCCTGTGCGGCTTTAATGAAGGCACACTCAGCGACTGTTATGCCACGGGCAGCGTTAATGGGAACGACTATGTCGGTGGACTGGTGGGAGACAGTGATTACGAAATCGTCACCGCCTGTTTCTGGGATGTCAACACTTCCGGATGGACTACCAGTGCCGGCGGGGAACCAAAAACCACATCAGAAATGAAAACAAAAAGCACCTTTACCGAGGCCGGCTGGGACTTTGTCGAAATCTGGGGTATCGGTGAGAAACAGACATATCCATTCCTGCGGTTTGCACCGGCTGGTGATTTTAACTATGACAAAAAGGTTGACTTTTTTGACCTTGCGATTCTTGCCTCGCACTGGCTGGAGGATGGGAAGTAAGAAGTCAGAAATTAGAAGTGCGAAGTTAGAATTAAGAAATTTTCCGCCGTAGGCGGGCAAAATACGAGGGACGACGGATGATGGACGAGAGGCGATGGACGATGGACGAAAGATGAGGGACGAGTCACGAGCGGACGAGTCACGGGTTAATAATCGTATGGCTTCTTACCTTGTCTTAGCCGGCAGTCGTTTTGCATCCGCCGAAGCGTATGGGTTACAACCTCGGCAAGTTTTTTATTGTCCATATCTTTTACCTGCTCGACAGGTATCGGCTTGCCATAGCAGACCGTAACCTGGCCTGCTGAAAAGATTTTCTTGTGTCTTGGCCAGCATTCAAAAGCGCCATCAATAACCATCGGCACAAGCGGTGCGTTGCCTCGCCTGCATAAAAGGCCGAAGCCTGCCTTAAAAGGCGCAATCCTTCCATCGCTTGTCCGCGTGCCTTCCGGATAAAGGCAGACCCCCCAGCCATTTTT
>CAYWXK010000059.1:0-18928 GCA_964462515.1 uncultured Pirellulales bacterium | reverse complement strand
CATTAATAAAAACAGCAGGCAATTTAGCAAAATCTGCCTGAACGCTTACAATAAACAAATGCCGAAGCCTACGGCACAGGCTCCCATTTAGGCGATTTTCAGTCCAACAAGAGTTGCCTGATAAAACCTCTTTTACAGCCCATAGCGCCGACCAGATACTATCAGAACGTGAAACCTTCTCACGCATCCGGCAGGCTGTCAGGGCTTTGCCGCCTAAATATCGTGAGCCGCTCGTTCTGACATACTTGCAGGAGCTTCCTAATGACCAGATATGTCGAATCCTCGGCCTTTCAGAAAATGCCTTGCAGGTCAGACTTCATCGCGCCAGAAAACATTTACAGGGAAAATTAAAGGATTTAATAGAATAATTTATGGAAGACAAAATAAAAATTCTGCTCCAGAAAGCCGACCAATTAACAGCGGATGTTCGGCCTGTCCATCTTGACCTTGCACTCATTCGCCGCCGAGCCGAGCGCAGGCGACTTATAATAAATATAGCTGCACCCGCCGCCATAGCTGCGACACTCTTTTTTGCTGGTATAATTGTGATACAAGCGGCCAGACCCCCTAAGCCATCCGAGCAAAAGCAAATCGTCTCATTGCAGCAGGAGCTAAAGCATCTTCAGGCCAAGACCGATGCGGTCTTGAGCTTAATTCAGCAGGTGCTCGAAGAGGAGCGGCAAACTGAACGGCTTAATGACCTTCAGGCCACCCTCACAAGCATTCCTGACCCCATCGAAGAAACCCAAAGACAGGTTGACAAAACCGCCTTTATCCTCGTTTATCAGGCCGACCGTTTGTATCGCCAGTCGAACCAGACGGATTCCGCTGTCCAGGCATATAATCGGGTCATAAAACTTTTCCCGCAAACCAGATGGGCGGAGGTCGCCCGTCAGCGACTAACCGAAATCGAAAATAGAAAACTCAACAAACCAGATTGCAAAGGAGACAAAATATGGAAACTGCAAAGCGTATAACTATCCTGTTAGTTGTAGTGCTTCTGACAATCGGAACAGCTCAATCAGCCGAAAAACCGGCAGAAACCAAAGCTGCCGCACCACCGACAGCAGCCTCAATCTCAGACACTCGCACCGCAAGCTGCGTAGTAAGAATTACCGCCCACCCAGCAGTGCTGCCACTCACTTTCGATACTATTCAGTATCTGTTACATAGCTCCGGTGTCCTTGGAAAAGCTGCCCGTGATACACTTGGCCTGCCGCCAGACGCAGCTTCCGATCTTTTCACAATCGAGGAATTGTACTCTGCGCCGGCTGTCTCAATGCCGCTATATCCTCCAGGACAAACGCCGCCGGTCGGACCTGGTTTTGGCGACTATAGTAATTTTGAATCACCCTCCGATGAGCCGCCCGCCCCACCCGAGAGCGTATCCGAACCGGAACAACCTGCCGTGGATGAACCCCCTAGCGACAACCCCCCCGTAGCTCCCCTGATGTCAGTACCAACGACTGGTGTTCCAATCCCCCGCGGCGGTTATGGTCGCCTTGTGGGTTATGGCGGAGGTGGTTATGGTGGCTATGGTGGTGATTACGGTGGTGGCGGATACGGTGGTGGCGGATACGGTGGGTATGCGTTTAGCACCAGACCGAGAGGACTGGCACCAACCAGCTCTGAAGAGCCAGTCGCTGCTGACGAATTTTTCTTTCACCTCAAGGTTGATATTAAGGACAGCCAGGCCATGCCCGCAGCCGAAGAATTTATGAATGCCCTTGTAACCAACCTTCGTGATAATCTCAAAAGGGTCTGGGATGAGCAGAGAGAGAGACTCGACAGACAGGCGAGCACAGTAAATGAGGAAGCCGAGGGTGCCGAACGAAAACTGGCCGATTACCAGCAGGAGCTTAGAAAATTAGCCGGTTCACGCAACCTTTCGCGCACGGTGATTGTAAGCCGTTGTGACTTACTGAGAGACAAACTGGAAGCGACACAAATGGAGATGGCCTCCAACGAGCTAATGTTAAAATCTATTTCCGACCAGATAGCCCAAACCAAGGATAAACTGGAGGCCCAGATTAAAGAAGACTCCGTCACCGATGAATTGAAGAGGATACTTAAGATACAGACCGACCGGTATGCCGCTGCGGAGCAGCTCCACGCCCTATCCACCGCTTCCTCTGCTGAGGTTGCGGATGCTCTTGAGAAGGTTACAAGAGCCAGAATAGAACTGGCCCAGAGACGCGAGCAATTGAGCAAGGCCGCCGGCGGAGATAAAATAAGCTCTCTTAATAATAGGCTCGCCGACCTTTCTCTGAGACTAACCCAGGCGGATGCACAGCGTGGAAGATTCGACCAGCAGCTTAGCGAGGCCGAAGAAATTCTTACAAAGGCCGATACTTATGAGCTATTGTCGCTCAAAGCCAATCTCGAAAGGCAAAATCTTCAGCAGGCCCTGGTCTGGCGTGATGCAATAAGCAGGCAAATCCGTATGCTCCAGGAGCCGCTCGTATCAGTCCTCGGCGGACAATAATCCTTTGTGCAAAACTATCTTCAGAAACAATCCACCAGATGCTCTTATGTCGGGCACCAGACAGGGAGTCTAAAATTGTATTAATCCCCACGCTTTACGTGCGCTTTTAGAAGGACGTGGTGTCGTTTATTTTTCTTATGACCCAGAAGCTGTTCTTAAATCCACGGGCTTTCAATTGAAGGTCAATGTTTTTGAGAAATTCATACTCGCCTCGCAGGTGGATTGGCACCAGCAATTTCGGCTGGAATGTTACGGCGAAAATGCCCACTCCGCCGTCACCAACGCCGGCGGCCTTTGGGTCGCACACCTGGAAAGCGATATCCACAGGCACCGTTCTATCCACGCTCGCCAGGTCTTTGCTGACATACTGGTTTTCGGATTTTTTCCCGTCCCAGTTCCAAAACCCGTTATCGCCCGCAAAGTAGATATGCTTGCCGTCAACATAAACTGAATAGGCGACGCCGGCATCGGTTGAAGGGTATGCACGAATCTTTATATCGTCCACCTCTACGACTTGGCCCGGTGAAATCAGCGTAGCGCCCTCGGGATAGCGTTTGAAGTCCGAAGAGAGGATGTATTTGATGCGGGGAATACAGTTTTTCCAGGTTAAGATGGCGGAGTTGTAGTGGTCTCCGTGAGGATGTGAGGCAAAGACATAAACCTTTTCATTCTTCAACTGGTTGGGGTCGAGGTAATAAACCCATTCTGAGTTCGCCTCGCTGCCATACGGATAATCGAAGACAAGAACACGCCCGCCGATTTTCAGCAGGTTCGCGCTGTGGCCGAAATGCCAAATGGTATTGTCGGCAATTCCGGATGCCTCCTGTTTGGTTGCAGAATCCTGTTTGGCTTCTGTGGGCTTGTTATGGTCCTTGCAGCCCATCTGGAGCAGCTGCAGTGATAGTCCAAGATAAACAAACATTTTTCTTGTTGTTAGCATCTTAATATCAACCTGCCGACTGTCTGCTAATATTTGAAATGCCTCTTGCCCGTGAAGACAATTGCAATGCTCGATATGTTACAACAATCCTCTGAACTCATCCAGGGTTAGTCCACTCTCCCGTATTATTGCTCTTAAGGTTCCCTTTGCAATTTCTTTGTGATTGGGCACAGTTAATCTGCGATGAGGCTGGCTTTCCTGCCTGAGAATAATATGGCTGCCGGTCTGATGATCCACAAAATAACCAATTTTGCCGAGCACTTTGCACAATTGCTTCCCTGACAAAACCGGCAATTTGCTCACATTGTCACCTCAACAATTTCTTCCTCGATCGTTGGCGGAATAGGCTCGTTATGTTTCTTTAAGCTCTCCAAGTATCCTTTAATAGCATCTTGAATGTTCTCCAGCGCTTCTTTTCGACTTTTCCCCTGGGAAATACACCCAGGCAAAGAAGGGCATTCTGCCACAAACGTCCCATCTTCATCCTGCTCAATCAAAATTCTATACCGCATAGTTTGTAACCTCGATTCTTCCAAACATCGTTATGTTAATGCTTGAAGTGCCTTTTACCGGTAAAGACCATTGCGATGCCGTATTTGTCGGCGCAGGCAATGACCTCATCGTCCTTTTGCGAGCCGCCGGGCTGGACTATGCAAGCTACGCCCGCCTTGCCGGCATTTTCAACGTTATCCGGGAACGGGAAAAACGCATCGGAGGCCATCGCACATCCTTTTACCTCATCGCCCGCGTGCTTTATCGCAAGCTGACCCGACTCAACCCGGTTCATCTGCCCCGCTCCCACTCCCAGCACCCTTTCGTTCTTAACAAGCACAATCGTATTACTCTTGGTGTGCTTGGCAACCAGCCAGGCAATTCTTAAATCTTCAAGCTGACTGCTTGTCGGCTTGGCCTTGGTTGGATAAGTCAACACATCAGGCTCCCAACCAGCCAAATCCCTCTTTTGCAGCAGCAGCCCCCCCACAACGCACCGGACATCAAACTCATTGCTATCTATTTTTGCCCTGTCAATCGGCCCGGTCTCAATAAGCCGAACCCTGCTGCCCCAGCTCTTTAGCGTCCGGATTATCCCAACCGCCTCCTCATCAAATTCTGGTGCAACAACCACCTCAGCAAAAAAGCCGTTCGCTCCCCTCGCCTTACCAAACAAACTGTAAGATTCCATTATCATTCTGGCCAGCTCGACATCGACTTTCCTGTTAAGAGCAATAATTCCGCCGAACGCACTGACCACGTCGCCTTCGTATGCCTTGCGGTATGCCACGCAAATGTCCTCATCAACCGCGCACCCGCACGGATTAAGATGCTTAACAACCACCGCCGCAGGTTTACTAAACTCCTTTGCAAGCTCAAATGCCGCATTCGCATCCAAAAGATTATTGAAGCTAATCTCCGTCCCACCCCCCAGCAGTCTGCCGCTGCTCACCGATGGTTCCCCGTTCGCCGCCAGCTTATAAAATGCTGCGCTTTGATGTGGATTCTCCCCATATCGCAGCCCTGTTTCTTTCCGAAGTGCAATAGCAATCCTCTCTGGATATTCCACGCCCGCCCTGCCGTTAAGATACTTTGCTATCGCAGCATCGTAGCAGGACGTTACCCCAAAAGCAGCCCTCGCACAGTCGCTTCGCAGCTCCTCACTGACCGCCCCGCCCTTTTTCTGCATCTCTTCGATTACCCTGCTGTATTGCTCCGGCTGCGTCACCACTGTAACAAACTTATGGTTCTTCGCAGCCGAGCGAATCATGCTCGGCCCACCAATATCAATATTCTCAATCGCCTCTTCCAGCGTGCAGCCGCTCTTTGCAATCGTCTGCTCAAACGGGTACAGATTCACGCAAACCAAATCAATCGGCTCAATGCCGTGCTTCTTCATCGCCTCCGTATGTTCGCTTTTGTCACGCAGCCCCAATAGCGCCCCGTGAATCTTCGGATGCAGCGTCTTCACCCGCCCATCCATCATCTCCGGAAATCCCGTCACAGACTCAATACTAACGACATTCACCCCTGCCGCACTCATCGTCTTGGCCGTCCCTCCCGTGCTGATTATCTTCACCCCCATCTTGGCCAGCGCCTTGGCAAATTCAACCGCACCGCTCTTGTCAGAAACACTAATCAACGCCGTCTTAATTTTCACATCCATAGGAACTCCTTCTCCTTACCGGAATCTAAATGTTATTGATTATCGACTACTTACTAACGACCAACGACTGTTGCCCGTCCACTATCCTGGGCCGGCCGCAAACAAGCAACCCGCCCATTCTCATCGCCAATGTAAATTCGCGGGTCCGTCGCGTTGACCACGTATCGCGAAACACTCGCAAAATTAACCGAATAAAGCTGCTTTCCCGCTGCATTATCCATTACTACAAGTTTTCTATCTTTTGTAATCACATACGCCTTGCCTGCCGCCTCCGCCAGCAAATCCACACCGTCTGCCAATGACCATATAGCCCGGCTCTTCTCCCTGTCTATCGCCGTCAAACCTTTGCCGCGAGCATACTGATATACCGTATTATCCGCCACAGTTGGAGCGCTCTGGAGAACACCGGGCATCTGATACTTCCACACAAGCCTCATATTGGTTCGCCCAGCGGCATCAACCCTATAGACTTGCATATCCTTGCTTGCAAAAAATAATGACGTGCCGTTCCTTACAATCTGCCCGACAATCCCATCGCCTGCATCAAATTGCCACAGCCGCATCGGCCTCCTGTTTGGCGCCATACTTATCACATTGCCGGCATCCGTCCCAAAAACCACAAAATCCTCACCAGCAGCTATCGATGTAATCATCGAATTATTTTCCGCCGCCACCTCAAAAATTTCAACCCCATCCTCCGCATTCAAAACGTGCAGCCGCCTGTCAACCCCGCTTATGTAAAAATACTCACTGTTGCGAGCCGCAGGACATTTTATACCAAACTCTATCCGCCTTGCTTTCCGCTCCGTCCCGTTCTTGATATCTAACTCAACCAGAGTGCTGCCCAGCACAAACATAAGCCCATCTTCATAAAGTCTCAGCTCATCCACCGCCGCTCCCGCTGCAACAGTCTTACTAAATAGTATCTGGCCTTTCTCTCTATCTAACGAAATCAAATAATTGCGGTCCGAAAGTGCATAAACTCGCTCCCCTAAGATAAACAGCTTTTTTAGACTTTCACCCTTCTTAATCGGCAGCTCATTATCCCACAATACCTCCAACTTCGCGCTTTTAAGCAGCTTCGGCAGAACCAGCCAGCGTTCACTATCTTCTGAATCAAATCCGCTCGATGCACCACACAGAGCCAAAACAGCCGCCGCTAAAACCAATTTATATCCTGTCATTTTGAACATCGCCTATCCAATTTTTTACTTTTGCCTTCTTCCTTTCTTTTACGGCATTTCCACATAGTCCGCCATATCAACCTGATGTTCATCTTCAAATTTCTTCATCTCCTCAATCCGCTGTATATCGTCTTTTATTCGATTCACCAGCTTAAATATATATGGCTTACCTGTCAGTCGGTTCCGCAGGTCATCAAGCATCGGCTCCCAGCTCCCGCCATACAACTGTGCCTTCAAAATCACCAGCATTTTATGCTCATTGCTAAGCCTGGCAACATAATCCCTTACGAGCTGGCTTACAGCCGTTTCCCCCTCTTTACCGCCTTTTTCATTCATCTGTTCCATCTTACTATCAGCCTCAGCCCCTTATTGAAACCGTAAAGGGGGCTTAAATCCTAACCACATCCACCTAAAATTGCAACAATTTTTCCTAAATTCCACATGTGGCACGGGCTTCCAGCCCGTGAAGACCAGACACGGCCAGGATGGCCGTGCCACAATCGCAAATCGAGCTTGCCTTCGCCTCTCCTTTTATGGTATAATACGAGAAAAGATAGTCCTTTTGAGGAGCAAACACATTGGCTATTGGAGCAAACGTAAAAACCCGGTTAGCCGTGTCTTTAGTTTCACTAATGCTGGCCCTACCCTGCCAGGCTAAAATAATCTGCGTCGATGACGATGCCAACGGCCTAAATGACGGCTCATCGTGGCGAAATGCCTATAAGTTCCTTCAGGATGCCTTGATGATGGCTGATTATGGCGATGAGCTCCGCGTAGCCCAGGGTATTTACAAACCCGACCTATTTGTTCTAAGCGACAGACCCAATCTCGGGAAGGCGGAAACATTCCAGCTCAAAAACGGCGTAACCCTCAATGGCGGCTACGCCAGCTTAGGCGCACCAGACCCGAATGCCAGAAACATTGACGCATACAAAGCTATCCTGAGCGGCGACCTTGCTGGAAACGATGTAAATGTAAGCGACCCCTGCGATTTGCTCTCCGAACCCACCCGCTCCGACAATTGCTATCACATAGTAACCGCCGGCGACAATGACGCTAACACCATTCTCGATGGCTTCACCATCACCGGCGGCAACGCATATCGTGAGTGGCCTATCTACTATGGCGGCGGAATCCTCATTCAATCAGGCCGACCAACCATACTTAACTGCACCTTAATCAGAAATACCGCTTCTCAAGGCGGTGCTCTGGTCATCCACTCAGGCAGCCCCATTTTTATCAACTGCACATTCAGCAATAACGCCGCTATACACGCAGGCGGAATGCTCAACGGCGGCAGCAATATTACTCTCACCAATTGCGCATTCATCAGGAATTTTGCGGCTACGTCCGGCGGTGGAACAATATGCAACTATGCAATACTGACCGACTGCACTTTTATCAAGAACTCTGCCGGCTACAAAGGAGGAGGAATAGATAACGACTGCTCTGCTCCCATACTGAACAATTGTGTATTTATCGAGAACACGGCCGGCGACCACGGTGGAGGACTATCCAATTATGAAGGCGACCTGATTATAACAGACTGCACTTTCACCGCCAACTCATCCCGCTACGGCGGCGGAATATATCAAGGCGATACAGATACCATTTTGACAGGCTGCCGGTTCATCAGAAATTCAGCCTTTTTCGGCGGCGGAATCGCCAATGACGGATACAGCGACCCAATACTAAACAACTGCATATTCAGCGAAAACTCGGCACAAATCGGTGCAGGATTTTACAACACCACAGGTAGCGCTCCAGAGCTGGTCAACTGCACCTTCTGTAAAAATTTAGCCGCTCAGACCGGCGGTGGGATGTGTATCACAAATAACTACAACTTCAGACCAATACTCCTTAACTGTATCTTTTGGAATAACACTGACATCAGCGGAACCGGACAGCCCGGACAGATAAGTTTTCAGGATGGAACGCCAATTATCAATTATTGCCTGCTCCAGGGCTGGACCGGCTCTCTGGGTGGCACCGGCAATATCAATGCCGACCCCTGCTTTGCAGATGCAAACAATGATGATTACCATTTGAAATCCCAGGCAGGCAGATGGGATGCAAACGAAGGACGATGGACGAAGGATGATGTGACGAGTTTGTGTATTGACGCCGGCGACCCTGCAAGTCCCATCGGCCTTGAGCCATTTCCTAATGGTGGAATTATTAACATCGGCGCTTACGGCGGCACGGTAGAAGCAAGCAAATCATATTTTGGTAAGCCGCCTTGCGGAACCATTATTGCCGGCGACATCAACGGCGACTGCATCGTTAATCTCAAAGACTTTGCGCTTATCGCTTTCCACTGGCTGGAAGATAATAGACCCTAACGAGTTTTTGAAGGGAGTATAAATGTGGACAATATGTTTTAGAATCTTATCAGCAATATCTATTATATCGGTGGTATAAATCCTGTTGCTATGTATCTTAGATAGGTGAAAAATGAGAAAAATAAAAGGGGTGGTGATTTTATTGATTCTGGTGGGTTTTTGCTTCACTGCCACGGCCGATGCGGAACTGGCGATTACTGAAATAATGAGCCAAAGCGTTCACGAGCCGCCAACAAATTGTGACTGGTGGGAATTGACCAATACCGGCCCTTCGGCTGTTGATTTGACGGGCTATTCGTGGGACGATGACCACAAGCGAGCTGGTCAGAATGTATTCGGAAGCATCACAATTGTTGCGGGCGAATCTATCATAATTCGTGATACGGTCGCTGCACCCGGGGACACCTGGAAGGAAGATTGGGGCCTCGGTGCAGAGGTGAACGTATATGACCCCAGCTACTTTTCCGGCAGTTTCTCCAGTCTTGGCAGCGCCGATGGAGTGTTCCTCTATGAGCCCAATAATGCCCTTATTACTTTCGTCGAGTATCCAAGCCGTACAGCAGGATTTTCCAGTGAGTGGGCGATGAACGGAACATTTCTCGGTCTTAGCATTGTCGGCGAAAACGGTGCCTATCAGTCCACGAACCTCATTCCCGATGTTGCTTCGCCGGGCTATGCGGTACAGAGTGAACCCTGCAGCAGCTCCGGCAGGATGATGTACTGGACTGATAAGGATAGCGCCAAGATCCAGCGAGTGAATCTCGAGAGTGGATGTGTCGAGGACATACTCACTTCGGCAGATGGGCTGGTTGAACCTCGCGGGCTGGCAATCGATGTTGCAGGTGAAAAGATGTACTGGGCCGACAGTGTTACTGGGGTAATTCATCGGTCCAGCCTCGATGGTTCTGTTGATGAGCAGATTGTAACAGGACTGTCATTGCCGGCTGATATTGCACTTGATGCGGACAACGGCAAGATTTACTTCGCCGAGAGCGGCTTAAGCAGGATTCGACGTGCCAATATTGACGGCTCAGGACCGATTGAAGATGTTGTTAGCGGTCTGGGCCAGCCGTATTACATAGAGCTTGATTTGACAAATAGCAGGATTTACTGGAGCGATGTTCAGAATTCTGTCATTCATCGGGCCAATCTGGATGGCAGCGGCAGTGAGGATTTTATTACCGGCCTGAATTATGTCCGCGATATCGTGCTGGATTTGCCTGCCGGTAGGATTTACTGGGGCGACCGAGGCAGCTCGAAGATTCAACGTGCCAATCTCGATGGGACAGGCGGAATTGAAGACCTGTTCGGTCCGGAAGATGGTCTGGGTCGTCCGCACGGTCTGCTGCTTGATGCCGATGAGGACATAATATACTGGACTGACACGATAACCAGCGCAATCCACCGGGGAAACACTGAAGGCAGTGGTTCGGTCGAGGACCTCGTTACGGGATTGGACGGCCCGTGGGCACTGGCGATTGTCGTGGTAAGGGAAATCAAATATGTTGATGCCGATGCAGCAGGTGAGAATGACGGCTCAACCTGGGAAGATGCCTTCAATTACCTGCAGGACGCCTTATCTGCGGCAAGGCTCGGCGATGAAATCTGGGTAGCTGAAGGCATTTATAAACCTGATGAGGATGCTGACAATCCAAATGGAACGGGCAACCGCGAAGCAACGTTTCAACTAAAGAATGGTGTTGCCGTCAAGGGTGGCTACGCCGGCTATGGTGAACCAGACCCTGATAAACGAGATATCGAGACGTACGAAACCATCCTTAGCGGTGACCTCGATGGCAATGACGTGGATGTAGATGACCCTTGTGATTTATTAACCGAGCCAACCCGGTCAGAAAACAGCTACCATGTCGTTACCGGCAGCAATATCGACCAGACAGCGGTGCTGGATGGTTTCACTGTCACCGCCGGGAATGCCAACGGACCACCGGAATTCGAACGCGATCGTGGCGGTGGGATGTTCAACAATGGGCACGATAACCCGTGCAGCCCAACAGTGACCGGATGCATGTTTATTGGTAACTCGGCTGCACAGTCTGGTGGTGGAATGTTCAACTATGAACACGGTGACGGCGAATGCAACCCGATATTAACAAACTGCACGTTCATCCGCAATGCGTCGGGTCTCGAAGGTGGCGCAATGTCCAGTTGGGAGGGCCATTCGGTGGTGACCAACTGTACCTTTGGCGGCAATTACTCTCACTATGTCGGTGGCGGGATGGGCAATGCGGGCAGTAATCCTATCCTAACAAACTGCATTTTCACCGGTAATTCAGCCGCAGGCGGAGGCGGTATGTTCAACATGGAGTTCTGCAGCCCGACCTTGACCAATTGCTCGTTCAGCGCCAACTCGGCGGCAGATGAGGGCGGCGGAATCTATAACGGATTCTACTGCGCCCCGATGCTGACAAACTCGATTCTCTGGCACAACACAGACGCCGGCGGAACAGATGAATCGGCACAGATTCACAACTACCAGTCAGCCCCTGTTATCAACCATACCTGTATCCAGGGTTGGACCGGGGCTTTAGGTGGAACCAGTAACCATGGAGATGACCCATTGTTTTTAGATGCTGATGGAGCCGACGATATCCCCGGCACATCGGACGACAACCTACGGCTGACGGAAGGTTCGCCGTGTATTGACAATGGCGATAATGCTGCGGTACCCGCCGAGGCGCAGACCGACTTGGCCGGTCACCGGAGGATTATAGATGGAGATTGTAACGGCACCGACATCGTGGACATGGGCGTCTATGAGTTCAACTATGCTTATATGGGCGACTTTGATTATAACTGCGAGATAGATTTCAGCGACTTTGCCATGTTTGCATTAGCCTGGTTGACTGAGCCTGGAGATGCGCGATGGAATCCTACTTGCGATATTAGCATTCCTGCTGATAATTCTGTCGATATGCTGGACCTTAATGTATTTGTCGAAAACTGGTTGGCAGATATTGAGTAGTTGAATATGCGGATAATATTACGTTATGGTGGTACGGCTGAGGCCAGTAAATCATACGTCGGAGAGTCAGTATGTGAAACCATTGTCGCAGGCGACATCAACGGCGACTGCACCGTAAATTTCAAAGATTTCGCTTTTATGGCCTTACATTGGCTTCAGGAGCATTAGAGTATAAGAAATGTCGAACGTCGAATCTCGAATGACCAATAATTTGTTTGTCGCTAATTGCAACATTATACGAAAGGATAAGAGTATGTGGCTAAAAAACTTTTTTGCGGCGATTATTCTGGCAATTTGTATCGCATCGACAACAAATCTCGCCGGCGCTGTCGAACTGACCGAGGACACCACCTGGTCCGGAACGATCACTCTTGATAGCAATGTTGTCGTTACGACCGGTATAGTTTTGACTATTGAGCAGGGGACAACGGTTAGAATGAGTAATGGGGTGACGATAAGAGTCTATGGACAGCTCCTGGCCGACGGTAACGAAACCCAGCCGATTCTCTTCACTCGCTACCCGAGCGGGAACAGGTGGAAGCAGATATTGTTCATTGATGCGGCAGACAGCCGTTTTGTGAATTGCATTTTCGAGTATGCTGACTGCGTAGGCGACCACAAGGACTACTATAATCCGGGGCCGAAGAGGTACCAGTACCACGAAGCGGTCGTTCTCGTGGCATCTCACGTCGATTTCGAAAAGTGCGTCTTTCAGAATTTGCCCTCTGCGGGGGGAGAAGGAGATGCCATAGCCATTTTTTCGGATGACCCGAATCACCCCGGAAATGCATCAGCGAATTTCCGGTCCTGCCGGTTTCTCTCAATCGGACAGGGCATACACACCAGATACTCCTACGTTCTGGTGGAGGACTGCTACTTTGTGGGCAAGAGGGGCGACAACGACGATGTTGACCTATATGGGGAGAGCACACCTCCGCCCCTCGTGCGGCGCAACCTGTTTGATATGCCCTGTGAGGATGACAGGGTCCACCCGACGAAGTGTTCGGCAATCATCACCGAAAATGTCATCAAAGGAAGTTCCTCCGACCACGGCATCGTTCTGCGAGACAAGTGCACTCCCATCGTGACTAACAACGTCATCTCCAACTGTCCTAACGGCGGCATCGCGGTGGAAAACGCGTGCACGGCCATACTGGTGAACAACACGATTGTCAATTGCGCGAAGGGCATTCACTGTTTTGACCTGGGCAGGGCGGGTTTTCCGTATTACCTGACTCCGGGCGGCGGAACGGCCACGGTAATTAACTGTATCATCTGGGATTGTTCGCCATCTATCAGGCTGGAAGACAGTCCAAATACACAGGCCAAAGACCGCGGCTCTCACGTAACGGTCAGTTACTGCGATGTTAAAGGCGGCAGGAATAGCGTAACCGTGTCCGGGACTTATTCGACCGTTACGTGGGGAGATGGGAATATCAATGCCGACCCTCAATTCGCTAACCTGAGTGGCGGTGATTATCACCTGAAGTCGCAGGTGGGTAGATGGGACCCAACCAGCCTGATTTGGGTCCCGGACCTTGTACATAGCCCCTGCATCGACTCTGGCGACCCTAATTCAGACTGGACCGCAGAACTATGGCCGCACGGCAAACGCATAAATATGGGCGCCTATGGCGGCACTCCGGAAGCAAGTATGTCTCCCTCAAATGCCGGCAATATAGGCGACCTTGACAACAACGGCACTGTTGATTTCCAGGATCTTGCCCAATTCGCTACCGAGTGGGAAACGCAGCAGCCTCTTTTACGCGAAGACCTCGACAGAAACAAAATCGTTGATTGTAACGATCTTTCTATCTTTGCAGACAATTGGCTCCACGAAAGATAGAGCATAGCGGATAAAGTATAAAGGGGAAGCAGAAAATGATTAAGGACGTAATGGGTCAGTTACGGGTGGGTTGAGGGAGGACCCAAGCAATTTCTCGTTCGGGCTTATCTGTTACGGACCACTACGCCCACTGGTTATTGCTCGCAAGAAAAGTTTCGGCTCTCAATCTGAAAAGTGAGCCGGAACCCGTGAGATTCTTATGACGGTCTTGCACACACTGAAGAAAAGAACACCCGATGCGATGGCTGCCTTTAAGTCTGCGCTTGATAAACTCACCGATCAGCCCAAAGCCGACCCATCTAAAGTCCTTTTCGATTTGGATTCATCCTAATTTACCCCCTCCCACCTATAACTGACGGATTACGCCGTGTTGTGTTTTAAGGGTGCGGGGCGGAGCGATAGAAAGTGTAGAAAATGTAGAGACAAAAAGGGTTTTGAAGGTTAAATTTTTCATTATGAGCAAGACTTTCAATAAGAAATTATCTCAAAATACGAAACGGCGATTTGACCATACCGCACATTTACAGACTCAGCCGATTCAGGACATCGGTTTTGAGATGGTTTCCAAATATAAGGTCATTTTGATTTACATATTTTTGATTGGGGCAACATTGGCGGTTTACTGGCGAGTTCTTTACAGCGATTTTACCAACTTTGATGACACGATATATGTTACCGAGAACCGGTATGTCAACACAGGATTCACCAAAGAGAATATCCAATGGGCATTTACTGTGGGCAAGGTCGCCTACTGGCATCCATTGACGTGGCTGTCTCATATACTGGATTGTCAGTTATATGGATTAAGGCCGGGACTGCATCACCTGACAAGTCTTATTATTCACATAGCAAATAGCATGCTCTTATTTGCGGTTTTTAAGCGGATGACCGGCGCGGTTTGGAGGAGTGCGTTTGTTGCGGCGCTATTTGCAGTGCATCCTATCAATGTAGATTCGGTGGCCTGGATAGCGGAACGTAAAAGTGTCCTTAGCACGCTGTTCTGGCTATCGACGATGTGGGCATACGCAGGCTATACACAGCGTAGCGGAGTTTGGCGATATTTGCTTACGATATTTCTTTTTGCGATGGGGCTGTTGGCTAAACCGATGCTGGTGACTTTGCCATTTGTTATGTTTATTCTGGATTATTGGCCTCTGGGGAGGCTTCGGTTTGGGCGGCCCTCCGAGGAACGTGGTCGGGAGACTGTGCCGGTTTCTCACTTAGTATGGGAAAAGATACCATTTTTTGTTCTTTCAGCGGTTTCGGTTTATTTGTCTTATTTATCGGCTCAACGTCTCGGCATTACGATATCGACAGAATTTGTGCCTATAAAGTTGCGGATTGCAAACGCTCTGGTTTCATACCTAAGTTATATTGGAAAGATAATCTGGCCCCGCAAGCTGGCGGTCTTTTATCCATATCCCGGCCAGGTAACCAACTGGCAAAGCATAGGGGCCTTGGTAATTCTCGTCTGTATAACTATTGTGGCGCTGTTGCCGGTCAGGAGAAAGCCTTACTTGGGAGTAGGGTGGCTATGGTATGTTGGCACATTGTTACCTGTTATTGGGCTGGTTCAGGCGGGGCTATGGCCGGCTATGGCAGACCGCTGGGCTTATGTGCCCTTAATCGGCATAGCTATCATTACTGTCTGGGGCGTTGGTGATATTGCAGAAAAGGGACGTCTGCGAAGGGCTATGATGGTTTTTTCTGCCGGAGCTTGCTTATTAGCTTTGATGGCCAGCACCTGGTTGCAAGTGGGGCACTGGCGTAACAGTCGGACACTTTTTACCAGAGCTCTCGATGTTACAAGCGACAACTACATAGCACACCTGAATCTTGGCAATGTTTTTTTGCAAGAGAAAAAGGTTGATGAAGCAATTCAACATTACCTGCAATCGATTGAAAACCACCGCGATTATGATGATGCCCACTATAATCTGGGTATAGCGTTTGGATTGCAAGGAAAGTCCGATGAGGCGATTGAAGAATACAAAATAGTGTTGGGGCTCAAAGAAGACTACTGGAAGGCGCGATTTCGTCTGGCGGATGCGTTAGCAAAAGCGGGACGGTTTGATGAAGCTATAAGTCACTACGAGAAGGTTGTTGGGCTTCACCCGGACGATACTGAGGTATATAACAATTTTGCGCTGGCTCTGGTCAAAAAAGGCAGAACCAGCGAGGCCATTGAATACTACAACAAGGCCCTGGCAATCAATCCGGATTCCGTTGAAGTGCTTACCAATCTGGGCAATGCTTTTCTCGAGCGGCGGGAATTTGAAAAGGCCATTACGCAATTCAAAAAGGCCTTGAGTCTAAACCCGAATTTTGCTGAAGGTTGTTATAATCTTGCCAATGCGCTTAGGCAAATGGGACAGTTCGGTGAAGCTGAAGCGTATTACCAAAAATCTCTGCAGCTTAACCCTGATAATATCGATGCATATTACGGGCTTGGGGTAGTTTTTGCTGAACAGAAAAAATATGATGAGGCGATTGTGCATCTTAATAAGGCGATTCAGTTAAAGCCGGATTTTGCGCAAGCTTATTACAATCTGGGAATAATCTTTGCAGAGCGTAACGAAGTTGGTAAGGCGATAGAGCAGTTCCGTCAGGTGTTGCGTATTCATCCTGATGATGCGGAGATGCATTGCAATCTGGGAGTTCTTTTGGTCCGTGATGGGCGTATTGATGAGGCCATCAGCGAGCTTCAAAGGGCTGTGCAATTGGACCCGAATTTAACCAGAGCGAGAGAGCAACTGGAAGCTGCCATAGCCAAAAGGGCTGTTTCAACCCCTAAATGAGAGATATTGGTCAGGGTCGGTAAAAAGGTTCCTGCGATTATTAAGCTCAGGTAAGCTGCCAAGCTGACAGAGAAAAAAACTTTGGCAGGATTTTGGTAGAGGCTGATACCAGCAAAGGTCACTGCAAGGTCTTTTTGGACTGGCACTTATGAAACCGGCCGGATTAGTATAAGATTTGGCACAGTATTTGCAGGCTTAAAGTATATATGACTATGGCCTGCGGTCTATCAAAACTTGATGAGGTAAATGTGCTGGCCAGCGGGGCGAGCTGGGCGTGGCCGGAGGCTGTCCGGTATATCTTTCGGCCAAGGGGGGTCAACCTGCTGGTTGCGGATAGTACAGATGAGTTTGTCAATGTTATCCGTAAGAGATGGATTCATACAACAATTGTGGATATGGATTCGGAAGAATCAGATGGGCTGGCGACCATCAAGATTATCCGGATAGATTATCCGCTGATGCCGTGCATCTTATTGGCCAGTGTTGCTGGTGAGGAGCTGCTTGAAAAGGCGCTGCAACTTGGTGTATTTAGTGTGATTGATAAGCCTGTTGATATGGGCGTTCTGCGTGAGCAGTTGAACAGGCTGTTTATAAAGAGGTATAATAGTAGCGTTTTTGCAGAATAAATAGATCGAAAAGGTGGAGAGTTTTTTGATTTGTTCCGCAGCCCTGCACCGTCTGGTGCATGGTAACGGGATTTGAAAGGAGTAAGGACAAAATGAAGATTCGACCATTGGCAGACAAAGTACTTGTTCAACGTCTGGAGGCAGAAAACAAAACAGCAGGCGGGATAGTTCTGCCGGACACCGCCAAAGAAAAGCCTCAAAAAGGTAAGATTGTCAGCGTCGGCGAGGGCAAAGTGCTGGAGGACGGGACGGTGAGAAAATTGCAGGTGAAAAAAGGCGACACTGTGCTTTTCACCAGCTACGCTGGAACGGAGATAAAGATAGAGGGCAAAGAATATCTGATTATGAGTGAGTCAGATATTATGGCGGTCATTGAGTAATAACAGGAGGTTTATTCAAAAAAGAATTTACGACACAATTGCAAATTGAGAATCGTTAAAAAAGGAGAAAGAAAGATATGGCAGCTAAAAAGATAGCTTATGGAACTGATGCACGTGCAGCCATTCGGGAAGGAGTAAAGAAGCTGGCAAAGGCGGTGAAGATTACCCTCGGCCCTTGTGGCAGGAACGTAGTTCTGGAAAAATCGTTTGGTTCACCGACCATAACCAAAGACGGGGTTACGGTGGCCAAGGAAATTGAATTGGAAGACTCATACGAAAATATGGGGGCGCAGATGGTCAAGGAGGTGGCTTCAAAAACCTCGACTGTGGCCGGCGACGGAACAACGACCGCGACCATTCTGGCCGAAAGCATATTCGATGAAGGCCTGCGAAACATCACAGCCGGGGCCAACGCAATGCAGGTGAAACGCGGCATAGAAAAGGCTGTTGAGACAATTGTTGAAGAGCTAAAGAAGATGAGCATACCCGTTGAGTCGGGCAAACAGATTGAACAGGTGGCGACCTGCTCGGCAAACCAGGATGTCGAGATTGGCAAAAAGCTGGCTGAGGCAATGGATAAGGTCGGTAAAGACGGCGTCATTACTGTCGAGGAAGGCCAGTCGCTGGAAACGGTTGTTGAGCTTGTCGAAGGTATGCAGTTTGACAGAGGATACCTCAGCCCACACTTTATAAACAACATCGAGAATATGACGGTGGAGCTGGAGAAGCCATATATCCTTGTCCACGAAAAGAAGATAAGCTCTGTAAAATCTTTGGTTCCATTGCTCGAGAAGGTTGCCAGGCAGGGTAAGCCCCTATTGATTATCGCTGAGGAGGTGGAAGGAGAAGCATTAGCTACACTGGTAGTTAACAAGCTTCGAGGTGTGTTGCAGTGTGCTGCGGTTAAAGCCCCTGGTTTTGGTGACAGGCGCAAGGCACTACTCAGTGACATTGCTACTCTTACCGGCGCCGAAGCCATTTTTGAGGACCTTGGACTTCAGTTGGAGAATATTGAGCTGCGGCAGCTTGGCAGGGCAAAGCGAATTACCATCGACAAAGACGCCACCACGATTATCGAAGGCGGCGGAAGCACAGACGCAATCAAGGGCAGGATTGAGCAGATTAAAAGCGAGATTGAGAAATCCACCAGCGATTATGATATTGAGAAGCTGCAGGAGAGATTGGC
>CAYWXK010000058.1:0-19761 GCA_964462515.1 uncultured Pirellulales bacterium | reverse complement strand
AGGACATCAACACCGTGTATGAAAGCTGGCGGAAGCTCCGAGAACGCGGAGCAAGAGTCATCTATCCTTCCCACGGCAGGCCCTTTTTCGCTACAGAACTAACGGCACGATAGAGGGCCAGTCAATATGCGTACGTACTCAATGCGCCTTCGTTCGCCCAGGTAATGAGACGAAGGCGTGTTAGACGTGAACTGTGAATCTAATCCCGCGTGAGCCGATGGTAGCACCCTTCGACTACGCTCGGGATAAAATTTATAAAGGCCGAGTATTACAGATACTTCGGCCTTTTTCTTTGCGTCAAGGAGGTATTTCAGCTATAATGACAACGGTATGAAGGTAATCAGAAATCACGCCAGACTTATAAGGTTGAATAGCGAAGATGGCTCTTTCGTAAAAGTATCTCCTGCAGAGCAAATTGGTTGTTGTAGAAGCAGGATAAAGCGCAGTTAGAGCAAGGAGAATTAAGATGTCTGAGAGACAATGGTATTATGTGTCTGCCGGCCGGCAGGTTGGCCCAATAGCGGAAGCAGACCTGGTTATTATGTTTCAAAAAGGCCATCTCGGCCCGGACACTCAGGTGTGGACGGCGGAATTAAAGAACTGGACAAGGGCCAAAGATGTAGAAGGTCTTATTTCACCTTCTTTGTCACCGGCTTTGGTTACTGAAGTTTCAGGTGTTCCGCTGGCTCAAATAAGACCAACATCCGTTACAGTATTCGGAATACTAAACATCGTTTTTGGAGCGATGCGTCTTCTGGCAACGCCCTTGGGGATAATTATGATGTTTTTTCGTCCAAGGAATATGACTCTATCCGAGGGTTACAAGGCGTGGCTTATGTTTTGTAGCGTTATAGGGCTTGCATGCGCGGTGCTATTAATCATCCTGGGTATAGGATTGTTAAAACTGAAACCCTGGGCAAGAGTTTGGACGCTTAGATATGGATTGTTTGCAATCGGCTGGGTGATTCTGGAAATGATTTTGAGTATTATTTTTATATCAAGCGGCGGTTACGGATATTCGTCCCACCAGATGCCAGGAATAATCGGAGGATTTTGTGGAGGTATTGTCGGGCTTATATATCCAATCCTGTTGGTGGTATTTATGAGAAAAGAAGATGTGATACAGGCGTTCAAGAAATAATTCGTTTTTCTTTAATTTTTTATGATACGCTTGATTTGGTGATTTCACGCAATAGTGTTGTGGCGTAGCAGCCGGAATCGAGCAGAAATTGTAGTTCAATATAATCACCTAAGTCATCCTGGCCTGAAGAAATACGGACATTTTTTGGCTGAAATCGCAGAGACCGTCTGCAGCCTCTCGCAGCACCTTTATCAAGGTGGTTGAAGCTGGGCGTCAGTTCTCTGACCTCCTGTAAAATGGGATTTTCAATTTCGCCGGCTGGACCTGTGAGTTCTGTTATTCTTCGGCCAAATAGCGGCCCTGTTGGGCTTATTTCAAAAGCGTCGCAGCGGTTCTGCTCGGCTTGCGGATTTTCAACCCTGAAGCATGCACCATTATCATGCTTATAAGCCATATCGCCTTCGAGGACTTTATCTATCAGAGGCATTCTTGCAGTCAGAACCTTATTGAAAATGTGTGATTGATACGCTGAAACGTAAAACCGTGCCAGATTCCTATCAACCCTGTTGTATGCTGCTTTTTTATCGCCGTTTGTCTTGAGCAATTCCTTGAGAGCACGGTGCTGGTCAACGAAAGTATTAGGCCAGGCATTGCATGCCTTTACATAGTCACCTCGTTCATAAAAGGTCCTGGCGGCAGAATAGGCAGTGTATTTATCTTTTTTCGGTCTGCCCAAAAAAATATCCATAAATTCATCGATTTGCCCGCAGATAATCGCCTTACCCAACAGATGTCCATCGTTACGACTGCCAAATCGCTGAGGCCCGAAATAGTTGGGGGCTCCTCTTTTTGTAAGAACAGCTAAGATAGCTTCAGTCTGTTTGATTGACTGCTGCAGCGGCAGTGTGAGATTTCTAATCCGGATGATAAAATGATTGCCTGATAGATGTCCGAGTCTGATTTTATTGTTATGACGTGCAAGTTGAAGAATTTTTATGCCGGACAAATTTAACCGCATTAAAATGTCAGGTTCGGTATTCTCTATGGATATCCATTGGCGAGTAACAGCCTGAGTATCTTTAAGGCCGGCGAAGCCAATAGCTTTGCGCTTTATATGTAGCGCCTTTGCGATTTTCACAAGAACATCCATCGTGGAGATACCCTTTTTTTCAATGAGCGCATAAATATGTGTCCCCTCCCCGCACGGCTCATACAGGGGCAGCTCATCGACGATAAAATCCTCTTCTCGCGTTTTTATAACTCCGCCGATGCCGGCCAAATCTTCGGTCAGCAGTGGCAGCACAATTTTTTCGTTTGTATCAGGCATTGTGACCTATTCCTTTGTGTTTATAAAGCATCATAATATCATTTTGACTGCCAAAAAGCGAGTCGAATTGCTCCTTAAATGGCGAACAAAAACGTATTTTGTGGTAAAATAAACTTATGAGTCCAAAAAACATAGATTTATATCAGTTCCTGCCGACAACGCTGGAAGAAATAAGACGTCGAGGCTGGGGACAGGCAGATGTCATACTTGTTACTGCTGATGCGTATGTTGACCATCCTTCATTCGGAGTAGCGATGATTGGCAGATGGCTTGAAAAGCAGGGCTTCCGTGTTGCCATCCTTGCTCAGCCTGATTGGCGTAGCGTCGATGTCTTCCGCTCTTTGGGACCTCCGCGATTATTCTGGGGAATAACCAGCGGCTGCGTCGATTCACGACTTAACGATTACGCCTCGCTGGGCAACCGACGCAGGCAGGATGTGTATAGTCCGGGCGGCGCTTTGGGATTGCGGCCGGACAGGCCGTTATTGGTTTATTCAGCGAGGGCACGTGAGGCCTATAAAGGTATCCCGATAATTCTCGGCGGCCTGGAAGCAAGTCTTCGCCGATTGGTGCATTATGATTACATTGAAGATAAGCTCAAACGTTCCGTCCTGATTGATGCCAAAGCAGATATGCTGGTTTTCGGAATGGCCGAGCTTGCAATAATCGAAATCGCAAAAAGATTAAGTGACGGCAGCAGCGTTGCCGACCTCGTGAACATACCCGGCACAGCATATAGAGTTGTCGGTAACATCAGCGCTCCTGATAATGCAGTCTCGCTGCCGTCTCTATCGCAGCAGCAAGCCGACAGTAGCTTAGTTATGTCTGCACAATTGCAATATCAACAAGAGGCGCATCCACAGGGTCGCCCGGTAGTGCAGGAGCAGGACCCGGGTGCTATTGTTGTGATGCCGCCGGCGAGACCTTTGACTACTGAAGAGATGGACAAGTTGTATGACCTCCCCTTTACTCGCTGCTGGCATCCGGGATACGATAAGAAGGGGGGTGTGCCTGCTCTTGAGTCTGTGCAGTTTTCAATAACCACTCATCGCGGCTGCTTTGGAGGCTGCTCATTTTGCTCCATCAATTTTCATCAGGGTAAGCACATAACCTCGCGTTCGATTCAGTCTCTTTTAAGCGAAGCCGATGCAATTCGATGTCACCATCAATTTCGCGGCACCATTGTTGACGTCGGCGGCCCGACTGCAAATATGTATGGAATGCAGTGCGGCAAGAAAGACCAGTGCAGCCGGGCAAGTTGCCTGTTGCCTTCGCCCTGCAAAAATCTAAATCTCGACCATAGGCCATTATTGAAAATGATGGAGTCGTTTCTTCGCTGGCGGCAGGGGGGCGGAAGAAGGATAAACGTCTATGTGGCTTCCGGCATTCGTCACGATTTAGCTCTTCAAAGTAAAGAATATATCAACCTTTTGGTGAGACAGTTTGTCGGTGGGCATCTGAAAGTTGCGCCGGAGCATTACTGCGACAAAGTGCTGTCTCTTATGGGCAAGCCGACGTTCCAGTTATTTGAAGAGTTTGATGCCCGCTTCAACGAAGTCTCACGTAAGACTGAAAAAGAGCAATATCTTGTGCCGTATTTTATAAGCTCTCATCCGGGCTGCACAACTCAGGATGCTCTGGCTTTGACTGAGTATTTAGTGTCGAGGTCGTGGTGTCCTCGTCAGGTTCAGGACTTTGTCCCGATTCCGTTGACGTTATCGACAGCTATGTATGTCTGCGGAGCAGACCAAAAAGGCAAGAAGCTTTATGTCCCTCGCGGCCGCAAGGACAAACGCCTTCAGGCAGCGCTGCTGCAATACTATCAGCCGCGATATGAAAAAATCATAGCGGATTTTCTAAAAACTATAAAACGCAGTGACTTATTGGCCAAAATCAGACGCCTGCGGTCTTCAAGAGGCCATTATAGCGATAGTTTTGAGTGAGAGTCTGCCTATGTTGGATTTCTCCGCTAAAACGGCGGACCTTCGGTAGGATTTATAAAGGCCTGGTGTGACATTTTGTTTTTCTTGATTGTGTAATTTGGATAGCCTAAAATGTAGTTAGACCAGAGATGAGATTCATAGTTTGGAAGTAGTTTCAGAGAGAAAAAGATGATAAAAAAGATTGTTACCAAGCACAGGTTGGACGACCCGACCTCGATAAAAAAAGAACTGGCCTGCTGGCTCAGCAGGACTTCCGAGCAGCGTTTGTCTGCGGTGGAATTTTTAAGGATTCAGAGTTATGGAAGTGCAACGAGACTTCAAAGAGTTGCTCGCATTATTAAACGAGCACAAAGTTGAGTATGTAATTGTCGGAGGCTATGCTCTGGCGTTGCATGGTGCACCACGATATACGGGCGATATGGATATACTTGTTAAGAACCATAAGCAGAACGCCAGGCGTATTCTTGCAGCTCTGAAAGATTTTGGTTTTGGAAGCCTTGAGCTATCTATAGATGACTTTGAACAACCGGATATGGTTATTCAACTTGGTATTGCTCCTGTTCGAATAGACATCATAACGTCTTTAACCGGAGTGACGTGGGAACAAGTTTATTCGAATAAGGTAAAAGGAAACTACGGGAATGTTCCGGCAGACTATATTGGCCGTGAGGAGTTGGTCGCAAATAAAAGGGCGGTCGGAAGAAAAAGAGACCTCGCAGATTTAGAAGCACTGGGGGAGGAATAATGTGCCCTAATTTATAAAGGACAGCGTTGAAAACTGCCTGGCTTTTGTTTTGCGCATCGTCACAAAGTTCAAAAAACTTTTATCAAGGTTCCCAAATCAATTCATCCAATCGTTCTGGTGGGACGCGCTCTACGTGGCCATCCACAAAGCCGATTATATAACCTTTTGGTGCCCGTGGTCTGTCGGGCAGTAGTTCACGACCACCGGCAGGGGTGCTGCCGGAGCGTGCTTCAAAGAGCAGAACTGTTTGACCTCGCTCACTAATATCGGATATTCGCCGTCCGTTTAATCCGGCATTCATTGCGTAAGAGCGGCCTGCATCTGAAGCATAGGGTGAACTGAGAATTTTAGGTTCACGATAGTAAGGCTTCAACGCATCAGGCCAATTGTCACAAGCCGGAAATCTTTGTTCATTGTCATCACAATAAAGCAAAGTTGCCAGGCACAACTGCTTTACATTGCTCATTGATGCTACAGCCCTGGCTTGATCTCGTGCTTGTGCAAGTGCCGGCATAAGAATCGCCATTAAAAGCAATATAAACAATGTAATTAGACTGACGGCGGAAACAATAATCCCTGCAATAGCCAGTCCGCCTCCTTTTAGCTGTCCGGCACTTTTGCTTATAACAATTAGCCCAACGATGCCGAGAATCAAGCCGGCAATACCTGCGAGGCCCAAAGTGCAGAAACCCAGAATACCCAAAATCAGGCTCGCTATCGCCAGACCAGAGGTTCTGGCCTCCATCCTCAGTTTTTCTTGCGTTTGTATATTATCCATTTCATTGCCTCCAGAAAACTCACCTTAATAAGCCAAACTGGTCAGACTTACCCACACCTTGGCAATTGTAAGAACAGCCGGCATAATATCAACACAAATTCTTTTCCCTTTTATTTTTTCCATTTTGGCGTAAAATTATTTTATGCTTTATTTGTGGTTAGTCTTGCTGGTTCTGGTTGATGTAGTCTGGCTGGCGCTTGTGGTTTTTGGGCTGCCGGGGAATTGGCTTATTGTCATAACCACGTATCTATTTGCCTGGTGGCGGTGGGAAGATAAAGTTTTTTCTATCTATACGCTGATTGCTATAGCGGCCCTGGCTATTCTGGGTGAGCTTTTTGAGTTTTTCGCCGGTATGATAGGAGCTAAAAAATCGGGGGCAAGCTGGCCCGGCTCAATCGGTGCACTTTTGGGAGCTGTAACGGGCGCTGTCCTCGGAACGTTTCTAATACCCATTCCCTTCTTTGGGACATTGCTTGGCGCCTGCCTCGGTGCGGGTCTGTGTGTATGGGGACTGGAATTTGCTCGAGGCAAAAAGACAAGGGATTCTATTCGCTACGGCGTAGGAGCGGGCCTGGGCGAATTCTTCGGCATTACCAGCAATTTCGCCCTCGGCATTGTAATCTGGTTTGTCGTGGCCATTGCTGCATTCTGGCCTTAGCCGGCGGTTCTATCCGGGTCCGTAAAGTTTGCCCATATAGTCGTGCGGCTTAAAATGATACAGGCACTGGTCGAGAGGCGTGCCGAAGATGTTTATCTTTTCTAAATCTCCCTGTCCCATACCGGCTTCATTCATAGCAGAGAAGAAAAGAACTTGCTTAGGGTCGAAGCCCATTACTTTGGTGGCTAACGTATCCGCTGCAAGCGGGTCGAGGCTGGCGATTGCAACTCTTGAATCGACCGGTGTTCCGTTCGTCGGACCGTTGCCTTCCATTCCCTCAAATCCATCGATAACCGACAGGTCGGGATAAATTTCCTGGGCGAGGTGGAACATATTGAAATGGCAGAAGTTATTTTTGACGTTTTCGCCTGTGTGGAAGAGCCATTTGTCGTTGGTTTGGTAATCGTTAAGAGGCGCGCCGAGCAGGACGTTTTTAAGAGACAGCGTAACGAGAACACGGTCGTGCGTTTTCATCCGTGCTGCCGATATAATGTAGGTGTTGGGGTCGAGAAACGCTGAGATAATCCGAACAGGCAGCGGCTTATGGCCTTCCCCAAAGACGTAGCGATTTTCGTAGGATGGATTTTCATTTAGGTCCACGAGTTTTACGTTGTATTCTTTTTCCAGCGCAAGATAGCCGTAATTCTTGAATCCTTCGGGCGTCCGTTTTTTCATAGCAGTCGATTCGCCAATGATAATCTGCTGCTTATAATGCGGAGTCAAAAAATCCAGAATAGCTCGTATTGCATCCACGTGTGTAGCGCAGAGCGGAATATCGCACGATACAAAGTTGGGTTTAATGAGGATTTTCTTTCCGCCGATGGAGGCAAGAACTTCATCTTCGATATTTTTTAATGCTTGGAGCACAATTTCTCGACGGTCATTGCCCTTGACTAAACTTACCTTCGCTGGTCCGGTTATCTTCTGGAATAGTCTGCCTCCTCTGCGATAGGGATTGCCGACAGCAGCAAGGCTTCTTGCAGGCGCAAGCATTTTCCCGCCGAGCGCAAAACCCATCGCTCCTAAGCCGAGACCTTTTAGAACATCGCGTCTGTTCAAATGATTAGTATGGTGTGCCATTCACTGTTCCTTTCTTTGCGTTGCACCCGTTAGCTTTGCCCGCCATTACATTCCCGGCATCTCTGTCACGGTAGATAATATCCCTGCCGCCGGACGTATGCTCTGCAGGTAAGTTTGCTCGCCACATTTGGCATCCTGGGGTTCTCAGACTATGTTGTGGATTACTCTTTTGCCTCCAGGAGTTTTTTGAAGCGTGGATGCTCGCGCAGCGGTGCCCAAACCGGCTCAATTCTCAGTAAGGGAACCGATAGTCCACCAGGGATAGACAGCAGAAATTCGAGCTGGTCGATGGCCGCATCGAATTCGCCAACCATCACATATATCTGGGCTAAATCTTTAGCTCGATGGAATCCTCGCATGGCGTCCTTGTTCACAGGCAGTATCTTCACTGCCAATCTGCCTTCCCGAATTGCATCCTGCTTGCGGCCTAAACCCGCGTAGGCGATACCGAGGGCGCTGTGGAAACGCGCATCGTTAGGCTCCTGTTGGATCCTGGTCTCCGGAATGCTCGCAGCGGACTCATACTGGGCCCGTTCGACCTCCTTGTTTCCCATCAGGCCATTTATCTGGGCATATACTTGTGCCTTCGGAATAAAAACAAATTGGGAACTAAATGCCTCTACCTTGCACGAAGAAAGCTGAGCCAGCGCCTCCTGGTATTTTCCATCGAACACATTAAGCCGAACTGACATTAGAACAAGGAAAGGCTGCTCCCCAAAAGAGCCGATATTTTGTGCTGCCTGTTCAATGACCATTCGCGCCTTTTCTTTGTTACCTTCCCACAATAGATATAGCCCGGCCTTACTATCATACACATCCATCACATCGGGAGCCAGCGAGATAGCCCTGTTATAATAGCGCATTGCTTCCGGATAGTTACGCATCAGTTCAAACGTTTCACCCAACTCACTGGCCTTTATGTTAGATAGAGGGTCAAGCTCGGAAGCTCTATTGATATTGTCCAATGCCTCCTCGAATTTACCCTGACGCCTTTGAACATAACCGATAAAACTCAGCAGATCGCTATCATTAGGCAGGTTTTTCCGAGCGATAGCGAACTCCTCCAGGGCACGGTCCCAATCAGACTGGCCATGGTAGTAATAATGTCCCAAAGCAAAATGTGTCTCCGGCGAGTCAGAAGCAAGCTGTAAGGCCTTATCCACGGCCTTCTTTGCCATAGCAAGACGCTGCTCAGTTCGATCATAGTAATACCAATACATATTTGCGTGAGACTTTGCGAGATGAGCGTAGGCCAAAGCAAACTTTGGGTCCAGCTCGACCGCTCTCTCATACATCTGGATGGCTATCTTAAAGTTATTTTCGAGCTCACTTCGGCGCCCGTATTCATTGCCGCGCAGATAATAGTCGTATGCCTCCATATTTTCTGTTGGCCTGGACTGTAGTGCCTGCCGTTCACGTTCAACCAGGGTAATATCCAGTGCCTGTGCCACCTGTTCGGCCAGGTCGGACTGAATCCTGAAAACCTCGCTCATATCATTATCGTAGGCCTGTGCCCACAAGTGTGTATCGTTGGAAGCCTTGATAAGCTGAGGTATAATTCTAATCCTGCTATTTGGGTCGGCGGGCCGCTCACGCTGGACCGTGCCTTCCAGAATATAATCAACCCGCAGCTCATTAGCTATCTGCTGTACACTTTTCTCTCTTTTCTTATACTGCATTGCGCTTTGTCGTGAGATAACACCCAGCCCGTGAATGGTGGCCAAACGAGCGGTGATAGCATCAGTAATGCCGACGGCAAAATACTCGTCATCAGAAGGTCCCAGATTCTCAAACGGCAGAACTACCAGCCGGATTTCCTTCGAAGAAGGTAGAGCCAGCTTCTTGTTAATAAACCATACGGCAATACCAGCCGCGGCTACGATGATTGTAGCACCAATAATCATCGCTATTCTTCGTAACCTCTTCTTAGCAGCAACATCTGGCTCAAGCGAAACCAAAGTGGGACATGTCATGGGTGGTGCGGTGGATGGTGGGCTTATTGTTTCGCGGATTTCGATAACTGCGTCCCCGATGTGCTGAAGCCGCGAGCGAGGGTTCTTCTCAAGGCAGCGACGCAGCAAAACATGGACGTTCGCTGGCGTGGTTTGGGGTAATACCTGCCAGTTCGGTTCCTTGTTGAGGATGTTGGCCAGCGTGTCGGGAGATGTCTCGCCCTTGAAGGGAACCTTTCCTGTAAGCATTTCATATAGCACGCAGCCAAACGACCAGATATCGCTGCGGTGGTCAACCGGATTGCCGCGAGTCTGCTCCGGACTCATATAGAGCGGCGTGCCGAAAATCTTGCCGGGTTCGGTGGTGGTGCTTTGCAAGGCAGGGTATTGGCTTCCTGTTGCTTTGGCCAGCCCGAAATCGAGGACCTTGACCTTCCCTTCAGGTGTAATCTTGATATTGCCGGGCTTTAAATCCCGGTGGACCACATTCTGGTTGTGCGCTGCTGAAAGCGCCTCAGCTACTTGTAAGCCGACTGATAATGCTTCTTCGAGGGCAAGTGGGCCCCGCCTCAGCCGGTCCGCCAATGTATCACCGGCAATATATTCCAGCACCAGATAACTGATTCTCTCTTCCTGAAACTCTTCATAAATCGTGGCGATATTTGGATGATTCAGCGATGCCAGGATTTTGGCTTCGCGTTTCAAGCGTGATAATAGTTCGGTATTTCCAGCGATTTCCGGCGGCAGACTCTTGATGGCGACCGGACGCCCAAGGTTAGTGTCTTGAGCCAGATAGACCACTCCCATCCCCCCGCGGCCCAGCTCTTGCTCGATACGAAATCGGCCAATCTGGCTGCCTGGCCCCCTTACCGGTCTGACGAAGCTCACCGTGGAGGGCAACTCATTCTTATCTGGCCGGACATTATTCTTTTCCTCAGAGTTACGCATAGACGAACCTCTGACTTCAAGTCTCCTATCCTTTAGATAGGAAAATAAGCATCAGTCTATCTCATGCTGCAACATTGTAGTATTAGGCAGATGCGTTATCAAGTGACAGCATTCTGGATTGATTTGTTTTTTTACCCGCTGCCGATGCCTTTAACTCGCATCCGGACAGAATATAGTGACGTCCTTGCTGTTATGAACAGCGTTTTCTTATCTTTGCCGCCAAAACAGACGTTGGCAGGTCCCTCCGGAACCTCGATGGTTTCAATTTTTTGTCCCTTTGAGTTGTAAACCGCCACGACCTTTGTCGTCAGATAAACATTGCCTTCGTTATCGATAGTCATTCCGTCAGAACCTTCCGGAGCAAAGAGTTTTTTATTTGAGAGCGTTCCATCTTTATTGATGTTATACACATACGTTTTGTTTCCGCCGTGGTCTGCAATATAGAGCAGTTTGCCGTCGGCGGTTCCAACTAATCCGTTGGGCCTGACCATATCGTTGACCACGCGGATAATATTTTTGCGGTCGGGCGAGAGGTAATAGACGTGTTCGCCATCCTGTTCCATATCATCTCTCGGACCATAGCGGGGGTCGGTAAAATAGATGCCTCCTTTTGAGTCAATCCAGAGGTCGTTTAGACTATTGAAACGCTTGCCCTGATATTTATCAGCGAGGATGGTGACATCACCTTTTGGGTCGATAGATACGAGGCGACGTCCACCTCCTTCGCAGACTAAGAGATTACCTTTTTTGTCAACGAAAAGGCCGTTGGCTCCGCCTGAGTTTTCACGAAACGTTGACAGCTTGCCATCGAGCGACCATTTATGGATTCGATTATTCGGAATATCCGAAAAATATATGTTACCTTCGGCATCAGATGCCGGCCCTTCGGTAAATTGAAAGTCGCTGGCGAGCCTTTCCACCTTCGCTCCATCTGCGACAACGTTTCGCTTCTGGGTTGTTTGTTCTTCAGCAATTTTCTTGCCTTGACCAGCTTCTTGTCCGAATGTTGTTACCGCTGCAATAAGTAGAGATGCCGTTATGCCATACAATTTAATTTTCATTTGAGACTCCTTTCACACTGCAAAGACCAACTGTAATACCGACAATTTCTTATAATCGCAGGTTGCATTATATAAATATTCACATAGATATTGCAAGTCCGGTTGGCAGCGAGTCTTTTAAGCTATATTACTTTTGGGCTGGGGTGGTTTGTCCATACTTGTTTTCATAGATATTCACATTACCGGTAGCATTGGTTTGGATAACTGCCTGCTGGATGGTTTGATGGACGAACCAGTTGTGATGAATTTCGGCGCTTCTGGTGGGGCGTCCGCGGAGGACGATTGCGGGGACACTGCTTGCCAGAAAAGTATTGTGGTGAATGAGAATCGAGTCGCCTGCGATGTCGGTGCCGTCATTTCGGTCGGCGCCTCCGTGCATATCGAAGCTGTGGCTGTTGGCATTTTCGAGGACAAGATTGTATCGTGCTTCGTAACTTGTGCCGGGCCTGCCTGTGCCGGCAATGTGGTGGCGGCACCAGTCGAATAAGTTGGCCTCGATAAGTGCATCTGCCTGGTCGAGACAGACGCCATAACCTAATCCGCTTCGCTGGTTATGGTGGATGTAGTTATGGTGAATATGAGCTTTTGATGCGCCGGTTTTAAGAAACACGGCCGCGTGACTGAAGCCCCAAAGCTCGCAGTTGTCCACCTCAAGACCGGGGTGTTCGCAGATTATCCCATCAGAGTTAGGAATACTATAATAGCGGCCCTGTGCGTGAAGCTGACTCATCTGTTCTGTGCGGCGTTGTGGGTCTGGACCGCGCAAACGAAGGCCGGTAACACGCACATTATTACCGTCTGCCTGAATCATTGGCGACGCGGCAAGGTCATTGGTATAAAGAAGTGTGCCCTGTGAGCTATCCTGTCCTCTGCCGCTTGCAAGTGTTACGCCAGCAGGTATGACGAGTTTGTCTTTGCCTGTAAGGTCCAGCTCGGCATCATTAGCTATATATACAACCTGTCCGACAGTTGCCTGTTTGAGAGCAGTAAGCATCTCATCATACGTTTTGACAACATAATCTTTACGTGCAACATATCTATTGTATCCTTTGCCTCCGCCGATTGGTTCTTTGGTTGGATTTATTTGTGTACTGAAGACGACGTTTGCGTCGGATGCGGACAATGCTGGTATTTCAGTGGGTGTTTGAACTGTTATTACTTTAGCGAGATAAATGCTTGTCTTGCCTTCGTGGCTTGAGTAGAAGCTGACGTAAAGTATGCCGTCATACCAGACCAGGCCTGGATAGCTTGTGTCCCCGCCGCTCGGCAGTTTCAATAGTTTGGTCATTGTGCCATTTTGGACGTCGATATAAGTCAGGGCGGTGTGGGAACCGCCATCGTGCATTCGGCCTGCGCCAATCCAGTGGCCATCGTTTACCTTAATAAGATTTGGGCCGCCAAAACCGTTAAACTGAGCTCCGAGGTCGTGCCACTGCCATTTTGTGTAATCTGGTTTGCTCACTCCAAGAAAGGCGCTGCTTGGTTTTCCCTCTACCTGGTCGCGGCGAACAAGGGCGAAACAAGTTTGGTCATCGTCGAAACGCAGCGTAACCTCACTTGGATAACCTTCACCGAATAATTTGGCAACATAAGACTGCCAATTTACGCCATCGGAGCTTGTATGCAGTTCAAGACAAGGCACATTGTCATCGGCTGGATAAGAGACACCGTATGCCTTTCCCTTGTGCCAGGTAACGCACCACAGCCATCGTCCGGGTTTTATAACAATTTGCGGCTGACTCCAGCTCTTGCCATCTTTGGAAAAAGATACGAATGTCCCTGTGGGAGCACTTTGATTATCCTGTTTTCTCGGGGCGGCCCCGCCAAGAAGCATCAGCTCGCCTTGTGGCGTGACCGAAAGGTGCGCATCGCGAAAGTCATAGCCATCCAGCGCAACTAATCCTGTTGATTGCCACTCGTCTGCGTCTTTTGATTCGAGTATTCGTATTTTGCCATCGGTGGAGACGTGGCCGCGTCCTTCACGGAAAGCGCAGTAGAAACGGTCGTTCCACCGGACAAGGTCTGTGAAGGCATTGTGAGGGGCCTGGTCCCAGATCTTGCGGACACCGGCCAATTCAGCAGTTATGGGTGTGGCGGCGATTGGCTGGTGAGCCAGGGCCACAAAAAACATAAACAAGAAAATTAAATTGCGATACATAATCGCTAAAGCTCACGATTTTATTGTGCAATCTTATTACCGAACATTTGGTTTTTCGGAGCCACCTAGTGTTATTGCTACAAGTTCAATGCCCTTGCCGGTGTCCAAGTTACGAGAGTATTTCTTTTCCTGAGGATTATTCCAGTGCTCGTGTGTGCCGAGGCTGGCAAGTTTTTTGACACCGGTTTGGTGGTCGGGGTCGTAAAATGTCCCTGAAGGAGGATTGTCCGCAAGGGCCGCCTCGTGCAAATAATCATCGACGCCTTTGCTGCGCGGATAGTCTTCATATTCAGCATAGAGGAAATCGAAACCGACCGAGTCGATTGCCACAGGGTCCTGCGATGTAAGCAAGCTCGATGTCCAGTCGCCATTGAATGGTGCTGACTTCCACCTTCTCGGGCCTTTATCCATATCGATAGGATGGATGCCGCAGTAAAGGCCATCCACCAGGTAAAGCACCGTTTTACCGCCGAGATGCGAATGTCCCATCAGGTCCACCATAGGCTGGTATATCTTGACCTCTTTTGAAAAACTATTTTTGTGTATGTCGTAGAAACCTTCCTGGGCAGGCCAGCGAATCAGCGAGCCATAATGGTTCTTTGCGCACAATGTTACGCCGGTTCCGGTGTGGGCCTTGAGATTTGCAAAATTGATTACGTATTCTGCATCGGTGAAACTGGTCGGCACATAATCCTGCTTGACATCTTTTGGCCGACAGCTCCAGTATAGCGGCACCGAAGATTGCTTTGCCTGAATTCTGCCGAACTTGCCCTTGCAGTCCACATACTGGACGTCCGGAAATTCTTTTTTGAAAATCTCGTAGTATTCGTTTGCAAAATACGCAAGAGTATCGGTGATGGTGATATCCGACTGCTTGACGCCGACGGTATTAACGAGCTGCCGCAATAAAGCTATAAGCATTTGCGGCGAGGTGTTCATATAGTCCTTTTTGCTTTCCAGATTGTAATTTTCCGCGTTGACTCCGCCGTGTGTCCAGATAAAGCCGACAAAGTTCGGCTTGACAACAATTTTTTCGCCCTGTTTATAGCCGGTATCTGACTTGCCTCGCATTTTATTATGGTAACGAAATAGTTTGTCCCACGCCTGTGCGTCACTATCTGCGCCGGTGAGCTTTTGTATTGCCTGTGACAGCATTTTGTTCACGAGCTGCTGGCTTGTATGGTTGCTTTCCCAGGGATGTCCATCTCCCTGGCTTTTCCAGTCTGTCGCATCGGGGTCGTGCACCCACACAACTCGACCCGGATAAATCCCTTTTGCTGTTCCCATCGGTTCATTCGCGGTTTGAGGCTCTGCTATCGCCGGTTTTTGTGCGGTGGCGCTTATAGCCAGCCAGATGGCAGCGATGCCCATAGCGATACAAACCAGGCCGACCAGGTAGCGCCTGCGAATAAAGTTCAGCCTGGCTTTTTTAATCGCTGTTGCTGAGGCAGCCAGACCTAAAATCCAGACGACAAACCCTGAGGCAAGCGGCATTGCCACTCGCTGACACGGATACGTCGCTCGCGATGGCTTCGGCAGCACTCGTATCACAAACCATACAAGCGCCACTAAGCCTGTAACAGGAAATATATAACGAAGCCGGCGATGTTTGGTTTTCAATTTTGCAAGTTCGTTTGTCTTGTGACAATCAAAGTGGTTGTTTTTCTTTGTTGATTGCATTTCTGACCTCCATAACTTTTGGTCATATTCCTTTTTTTCTCTTCCATCCAAAAGCATCTAACGAAACGTCATTGCGAGTCTCGCACCACTTGAACTGTCAAGAGTGTTTCTTGCAGCAGACCCGATAGTTCACTTTTTGAGTGAACAATTGGTGCGGGACGCAGCAATCTCTGTCGTCTGTCTTTTAGAAAATTTTACTTTGCAAACCCAAAAACGTCAAAACTAAAATCTCAAACAGGAATTGATAAAATTAGCATTTGACAACATAATTATTATACTCGGTTCTTTCGGCGATCTTTAACTGCAATTGGTATTATGTGACATTTACAAATACGGCAAATTCAGGAAATCTTTCTCCAAAAAGTCCACAATCGTCTGTCAGGTTTTAACCACAACAGTTTCGCGGCTGTTTCGCTGTTGCAAACCCACTCTTTTCTCCCTTCCTCTCATCTATTCATTTGCTCATTCACGTATCTGCGCATTTACTCATTTACGCACTTGTGCTTTTAACATGCTAAACTTCACCCTTTTGTGTTAAATTCCAATAATAATACGCAAACTTCTTAATATGCAACACTTATATCATTTTCAAAAGAAGAAAAATACTTTCAATCTAACGAAATATTACCTATTTTAACTCAAGATTTTTTAGATATTCCCCCGATACTAATATAAACCGACGCTATATATTGCCTATATTAACAGTTTTACATAATTAGACTTATACTTTTGATAACATAGATAAAAATAGAATCGAAAATCTACAAAGGAGACCTATTTATGGTAAAGCAAGACATTCTTGAACGCTATTTAGAGTCCCTCCTGCGTGGCGATAGAAAGGCCTGCAGGGCCGTTATTGAAGAAGCTCTACAGAGCGGCATACCTGCCAATTCCGTTTATGTCCACATAATCTGGCCAATAATAGTCGAAATCGAAGGCTTGCTGCGCACAGACAAAATCACCCCTGTTCAAGAGCACCTTGCGGCACGTATTAACCGCACTATCGTTGACCAGCTTCAGAATAAGCTGCCGCACAGGCCAGCCAAGAGCAAAAAAGCAGTTGTCTGCTGTGCACCGAATGAGCTTCAAGAGCTCGGTGCACAAATGATGACGGATTTATTTGAAAGCGATGGCTGGGAGGTGAGGTTCTTAGGCGGCGGCCTAACCAATGATGACATCCTTGCCTTTGTGCACGAGTATGCACCGGACATTCTACTAATCTACGGCACTACGCCAAAGCAAGCGCCAGAGGTACGGCGGCTAATAGATACTGTAAAGTGCGTCAACGCCTGGCCAAATATGCGAATAATGGTGTCGGGCGGCTTATTTAACAGGGCTGAAGGACTGTGGGAGGAAATGGATGCCGACCTATATGCTGCGACTCCTTTGGAAGCCCTGCTCGTAGCTTCAGAAGAGAACAGGATTCCCCGCTTTGAGCGCCGGACAATTAACCGCCGTAGGAAAAGACGACAGCTTATGCCTCAAAACAACCTGTTAGCGTTGGAAAGTAGTGCCTATAATCCTTAAACAATAGATTCGAGAGACAACTCAATTAAAAATATAGTCAACAGGCAGAGAAAAGGACAAACTTGACGCAAAGTGCCTGCGTAAGACAGGACAGGACTAATAACACTTGGAAGTATCGCGTGCGCTTCATTGCGCGAAAGTAAGCTACCCGCTATATTTTCCCACGACTAAGCACGAGTTGTGCCCCCCAAAGCCGAATGAATTGCTCAATGCGATATTGACCTTCGCCTGTCGTGTTTTCTTCGGCACATAATCCATCTTCAGGTCGCACCGCTCATCTTGATTATCTAAATTGATAGTAGGGGGGATAGCCGATTCGATAATCGTCTTAACGCATATTGTAAGCTCAACCGCAGCGCTCGCCCCAAGCATGTGTCCCAGACAGCTCTTCGTCGAGCTTACGGGTATCTTATATGCGTGCTGGCCGAACACCGACTTTATCGCATAGCTTTCCGCTATATCGTTTAACTCAGTCCCTGTCCCGTGTGCGTTTATATAGTCAACCTTTTCCGGCTCAACATCCGCATCCATCAATGCCAGCTTCATCGCTATTGCAGCACCGTTCCCATCTGGCAGGGGAGCTGTAATATGATAACCATCGTCAGTCGCACTATAACCTAAAAGCTCGGCATATATCCTTGCCCTGCGTTTTTCGGCGTGCTCTTTTTCCTCTAAAATCACAATCCCCGCCCCCTCAGCTAAAACAAATCCGTCCCTATCCTTATCGAACGGCCTCGATGCTGCCTGCGGATTATCATTTCGTGTGCTCAGTGACCTGGCAGCACAAAATGACGCCAATCCTATCGGCGTAAGCGCCGCCTCAGAACCGCCGGTTAGCATAATATCGCTTCGCCCGCTTATGATGTTAATAAATGCCTCACCAATGGCGTGATTACCTGTAGCGCAAGCACTTGAAACGCAAAAATTCGGCCCCCGAAGCCCGTAGCGAATCGCAATATTACCGCTGGCCGCATTCGACATAAGTCTCGGAACAGCGAAAGGCGACACCTTGCACGGCCCCTTATCTAAAAGTCTTATGTGCTGCTCCTCAATCTCCTTAATCCCGCCTATTCCCGTCCCGACGATTGAACCCACGCGATAAGCGTCTTCTTTGGAAAAATCCAACCCGCTGTCCTCTACCGCCTGTGCCGCCGCCGCCATTGCAAACTGGCAAAACCGGTCCATCCGCCTGCTTTCCCGCTGCTCAACATATTTCGTTACGTCAAAATTCTTTATCTCCCCCCCAAATTTCACAGGATATGCACCGGTATCGAACGACTGTATTGTGGAAACTCCGCTTTTTCCCTCGCACAGTGCGGTAAAAAGCTCGTCAACAGACTCACCTAAGGCCGTTACGCAACCCAGGCCGGTAATAACAACTCGCCGTTTATTCATCAGACTTGTTCGCTACTCTTTGTTTCTTGACTGCATGGCGGTGACGATATAATCCACAGCAGCCCCGACCGTCTGGATTTTCTCTGCCTCCTCGTCCGGTATGCTCATATCGAATTCGTCCTCGAACTCCATCACCAGCTCAACGGTATCCAGCGAGTCAGCATTTAAATCGTTAATAAACGAAGTCTCTCGCGTTATTTCTGGCTTATCAACGCCCATTTGCTCACTTATTATGTCAATCACCTTGTTTTCAATCGCCTGAACATCTACCTCATTTGCACTCACTTGTTTTCCTCCCTAATTTAATTTAGGTCCTTATTTTCAAAACAATCCATTTCCAAGAGCACATCAAACATCAAAATCAAAAAATCCAAAACGCCTCATAGTTGGAATTTTTGACAATTACATAACTAATTTTATCAAAACATCTTATGTAAACCACCGACTTCTAATCTGCTATATAATACTTCTATTTCGGCGGGTATATTACCCGCTAAAGGCCCAATCTACAAATGTTTTTTTTATTTTTTACCCCGTTAGAAAACCCCGCATTTCTACACGGGGACAAATACCCCGAGCTTTCTAACGGCCTTTACATCGCCATCCCGCCATCTACACAAAGCACCTGGCCGGTAATATAGCCGGCTTCGTCACTCGCCAGAAACGCCACCGCCCGTGCTACATCTTCAACCGTGCCAAAGTGTCTGACGGGAATTACCTGCATCGCACCGTCTTTGACCGGTTGCGGAAGCACCTCTGTCATTTCCGTCATTATAAAGCCGGGTGCAATGCAATTTGCTGTGATATTCTTTTTGCCCAGTTCCCTCGCCACCGATTTTGTCATCCCTATAATGCCCGCCTTGCTCGCCGCATAATTGCTTGAGCCTGCCTGCCCTATTACCCCCGCAACAGAACTTATGTTTATTATTCGTCCGAACTTATTGCGAACCATAGACCGGGACGCGGTTATTGTCGCCATAAAGGCAGCACGCAGATTCACGTTGATGACCTTATCAAAGTCCTCTTCGTTCATTTGTATTATCAGCTTGTCGCGGGTGATTCCTGCGTTATTTACTAAAATCCCTATCCCATTGTATTCCGCCGCCAATCCCTCAAGTATCTCTGTGAATTTTGTGGTGTCAGTTATATCCACGGACCTTGTTATTACCGCAAAGCCCGCCTCTTTTACAATCCTTTCAAGCTCACCGAGCTGCTCGGCATTTATATCCAGGCCTGCAACGATTCGCCCCTGCTTGAGTAATTCCAGCACAATCGCTCGTCCTATTCCCCTCGCCGCACCCGTTACAACCGCCAATCTTTTTTCCGACATTTCCTTTGTCTCCATACATCCACTATGTTTAGCCCCCCGATTTAGGGTCTGTTGATTTAATTGACGTTTAAGCTGCAACGCTTTGCCCTTCTTTCGGC
>CAYWXK010000057.1:0-21666 GCA_964462515.1 uncultured Pirellulales bacterium | reverse complement strand
CGGGCCAGTTTTCTATATGGGCAGTCAATGCTGCACGGCCGCCGCACAGCATCTTCTCCAATAACAGGGTGCGGAGGTTTTCTCTTGAGGTGTATATAGCGGCGGTTAGCCCTGCCGCGCCTCCGCCAATAATAATGACATCATAAATGTCGGGCATTTTCGATTCAGGCATTATTTTGTGCCTCTAACACGATGAAAAACTTTATGCGTTACATCGTCAAGGTGATTGCTTCGTCGTCCCGCACCAAAGCTTGGTGCGGGGCTCCTCGCAATGACACCCCCACGTCATTGCGAGCGGCTTGTCCGCCGTAGCTTTGGCGAAGGCGGAAGCGAAGCAATCTCGCCTTGTTAGACTTTCTTATTCCAACTGGGAATCTAACTTTTTCTTGATGTCGGATTCGTAGTTGGGGGTTACGCCGGTCATCTGGTCAACAAGCTCGCCATTTTTATAAAAGTTTAATGTGGGTATGCTCATAATGCCGTTTGCGATAGCGGTTTCACGCTGGTCTTCGACGTTGACCTTACAGACCTTTACTTTCCCGCTGTATTCTTCGGCTACTTTTTCTAAAACCGGCCCTGCCATTCTGCACGGGCCGCACCACGGCGCCCAGAAATCCACAAGCACCGGCACTTCTGCCTTTAGAACTTCACTGTCAAACTGGTCATCGCCAATGTTGATTGGCTTTACTTCTTCCATTGCCGTCTCCTTACAGCAAAGAGTATCAAAAATCAATCCGCCAAAGGCGGACAAGAATCAAAACCAGATATTAAGGGGCAAAATGGTTTGTGTCAAATATGTTTGCGGTTCTTTTTCGGTGCGTGTCCAAACCTGCCGTAAAACGGCAGGCTAAATATCAAATCGTGGTCATTTTTTTACTGTATTTCTGTGGTAAAGATTTTATCTCCGGTCCCCCTATTTCGCCCTGTATTTGTTCCAGTTGCATTGCGAAGCAGTCGAGTTTTTTCTATACGGCGTAGCTGAGGACTTCGAGTTCGGCTGTTTTCTCGATTCTGCCTAATATAGCATCAACCTTCTCCATCACCGCATCTTCAATGAGATATTCGCTGCAATTTTGACATTGCAGGACGGGCAGTCCTTTGATGATGACGATGGAATTATCGTTAATTTTGAACGGCAGATTTGTAATGAGCTTCTCTAACTTACCTCCACAGGTCCGACAAATCATAGTTTTGTTCTTATTTTTCACTTCTTTTATTGTTGCCATTTTATTTGAGTGGTCATCTTTGTCAATTATGTTTGCGATTCTGGCGTTTTTTCACCTTGTATCTGCTCCAGTTGCAATCCGAAGCGGTCGAGTTTTTTATCGGCTTCATCATACTGGCTGTAAGCATTTCGCAGGTGTTTGCCAAGCACATCCCAATGTGAGACATAATCAGCGAAGGAGGCGTTGAGTGTTTTTAGGTTCTGTCGGATTTCGGCTGCCTGCTTTTCAATCTGCAAGCCGTGCAGACCCATCGCCACCGTCATAAGATATACATACAAAAGGTTCGGCGAGACAGGAATGACCTTTTTATCTAAGGAGTATGCCAAAATATCCTGCGTTTCGCCGGCATACTTGACTATCGTTTCGTAATAGACATTCTCGGCGGGTATATACATTATCGCAAAATCGAGCGTGCCCTCGGCGGGCCTGATATAGTTGGCAGCGATTGTATCTATGTGGGTTGTGCAATCCTTGAGAAACTGCCTGCGAAGTTTGGTTTTTTCGTCATCGGTTTCAGCCTTTACGAGCTTCTCAAACGCAGGCAGCGGGAACTTGGCGTCGATGGGGACGGAAAAGTCAGCCAACTGTATTAGTGCATCGACCATTTTGCCATCTTTGAAAGTGTACTGGAGGTTATAACTACCTTTAGGCAAGATTTGCGCCAGCAGGTTCTCCAGCGACCATTCGCCCATCTGCCCACGCAGCTTGGGGCTGCTCAAAATATCTTGCAGCCGGCGGACTTCATCGCCGACCCGCATCATTTGCGTGCTTGTTCCCTGAAGCTCACCGATTTGTGTGTGCAGCTTGCTTAGCGTCTGCTGACTTGCCTGCAAACTCTGGGTGAGTGCAGTTTGCCCTGTTTGCAAAGACCTTTGCAAATCTTGTGAAGTTTTGTCCTGAGCTGCTTTTAGAGCTTCGAGCTGCTGCTGCAAAAGACCGATACCGGAAGCCTGGCCAGCAATCTCTTTTCTACTGGCAAAACTTGTGCTGATAAGCCAGACCAAAAGACCCAGGACTGCTATAAGTAAAACGACTACTATTGCAATTAGAATCGAGTTCATCCTCTTTATCCTTAAAAAAGACCGCCTGGATTATAGAGCTTTATGAGCAGTTCGTCAAAGGCCAAAGCACAAATATATCTTGCTATGTGGGGTGGGGCAGTGTATCGTTTTGGGGCAAAGATTTAACGGTTTTTCAATATGAATTTCCTGGAATTTTTGAAAAGGCAAGAAGTTGTCCTGCTCGATGGGGCAATGGGGACGCAGCTCGATAAGAGAGGCTTGATGTCCCGAGGCCGCAATAACATTGATACGCCGCAGGATGTGCTAAAGATTCATCGAGAGTATGCAAATTGCGGATGTAATGTCCTGACTACAAATACTCTGACAATGAATCGGATTTATATTGAGACGCACAACGTAGGCGTGTCGGTGCAAGAGGTGAACCGGGCCGGGGCAGAATTGGCAAGGCAGGCCGCAGTTGATAAGCTATATGTGCTTGGCGACATCAGTTCTACAGGCCAACTGCTTGAGCCGTATGGCGATTATACAAAAGAGCAGTTCTATGATACATTCAAGGAACAGGCAGAAGTGCTGGCGGAGGCCGGAGTGAATGGATTTATCATTGAGACGATGTTTGATTTGCACGAAGCTCTCTGCGCCCTTGGCGCTTGCAAAGACAACTTCCCGCTGCCTGCGATTGTTTCGATGGCGTTTAAAACCGAGGCGAACGGCGGCAGGACAATTATGGGTAACACCGCAAAAGACTGTGCAAAGATGCTTACCGATGCGGGAGCGGATGTTATCGGGGCCAATTGCGGCGATGTTGACCCAGCCCAGATGGCTGTTATCGTGTCGCTGCTTCGTTCAGCGACGAAACTGCCAATTTTAGCACAGCCCAACGCCGGCAAGCCCAGGTTAATTGACAATGAAACAGTCTTTGAAATGTCACCAGGCGAGTTTGCAGCGGGTATTAAGGAATGTATTAAAGCCGGCGCAAAACTTGTGGGCGGATGCTGCGGCACGACGCCGGAGCATATTCGGGCAGTGGCCAGCTTATTTGACGAGGGGGGAAAATGAAGGCAGTTTGTTTGCACGAAAGAAGCAAAATTGAAACGTTTCTTCGCGGGAACGTATATCTAAACATTTACGCACTCGGAGACCTGGACGATTTCTTCTGGCCATACACATCCTGGTATGCGTGGGTTGATAGAGCAGAAATTCAATCCATCGCTTTGATATATACCGGCGGAAATTTACCCTGCCTTCATTCTATCGCCGAGAATGAAAAGATTCGTTATGCAGAAGAGCTTTTGTCTGGTTTAATTTCAATTTTGCCACGGCGTTTTTATGCTCATCTGAGCCCGGGTTTAGAGCCAATTTTAGCAAAGCATTATTCCCTAAAACCTTTCGGTGAGCATTATAAAATGGCCCTGGCTGATGTATCAGAGCTAAATAAAATCGATACCTCTGAGGTCATAGCTCTGTCGGTCCCGGATGCCGGCGAAATTGTCAAGCTTTTTCAAAAATCTTATCCCGGTAATTACTTTGAACCGAGGATGTTAGATACAAACCAGTATTATGGAATTCGGCAATCGGACAAACTTATTAGCGTGGGTGGAGTGCATATATTTTCCCACGAATATCGTGTTGCCGCTCTGGGTAATATCGTTACTGACCCGGAATATAGAAACAGAGGATATGCCGCGACCGTCACTGCCCGGATATGCAAATCATTGCTGAAAGAAATTGACCATATAGGGCTTAATGTCAAGGCTGATAACAAAGGGGCGCTGAAGTGCTATAAGAAATTGGGCTTTGAAGTCATTGCCTCTTATGGTGAATTTGTGGCTGAACTTAACTTATGATGAAAGAAATACAAGATGTGGTGCCGAGCAAGGTTTATTACAATGATAGGCTTGTCAGTTGAAAAGGATAATGGTCTTATCTTAGAAGGGATTACTAACTGATGAATTATCATTTAGTAATTTTGAAAAAGTTGTATCTGGATGCGATTTTAGAAGGCCGAAAGAAAATCGAATCGCGTTTCACCAGGACAAGACATCACGGTTTTGGGCGAGTTTTGCCAAATGATAAATTGTTCCTGAAATTAAGCTCCGGGCCGGTTTGTGCTATGGCAACTGTGGCAGCGGTAAAAAATTTTGAGAACCTGACGCCGGATAAAATAACCCAGCTAAAGCAGCAATATAATCAGCATATTTGTGCAGATGACGGGTATTGGCGCAGCAAAATGAATTGCGGATTTGGGTTTCTTGTCTGGCTACAAGGTGTAAAACCGATTGAGCCGGTGCGGATATGTAAAAGAGACTGGCGGGCGTGGGTGGTTTTGAGTGAAAAGGAAGACTTTGGTTTATTGAAGACAGAGACTGAAAAGGTGTGCGGCCAGATAGATTAGTTACCTGTTTTGCGGAATTTTTCTGGCAGGCAATAAAGTTTGTATTAGAATTCGCTTTTATTTGTCTGAATCGGGCGTTGCAAGATTACAGGAAAAGATGGCTTGGAAAGGAGCAGAAATGTCAAAAAAGATTTTACTTGTTATTGCTGCTGTGATTTTGTTAGCAGGAGTAGGAAGTTTAGTGGCCCAGAGGCCGGGTGGCGGGTCGCAAAGTGCAGAGTCTGGTGCGATACCGTGGCGTGAGCCGCCGCCATTGGCTGCTACTGATGCCGAAGAGAAAATACTAAAGGTGCTCGAAGATATGTACCTGAATCAGCGAAGAGGAATGATGAATGTCCAGCCGGAGGATGGCAGGGTATTACGGCTATTGACTGAGGCGGTCGGAGCCAAGAATATTGTCGAGATTGGCACCAGTAATGGATACTCGGGTATCTGGTTTTGTCTGGCGCTGCGAACGACGGGAGGCAAGCTGACCACTCACGAAATCGACGCCAGCCGGGCGGCACAGGCACGTGAAAATTTCAAGCGAGCAGGCGTGGATAATATCGTGACGCTTATCGAAGGAGATGCTCATAAGGAAGTTACAAAGCTCAATGAGCCGATTGATATCCTTCATCTTGATGCGGACAAAGAGGGGTATATTGATTATCTCAATAAGCTTCTTCCTCTTGTGCGTCCCGGCGGGCTGATTCTGGCTCATAACACGACTAATGTGGCTTCGTCGATGCAGGATTACATTAAGGCCGTAACAACCAATCCGCAGCTCGAGACGCATTTTATACACACACATGACCAGGGTATCGGCGTAACGCTTAAGAAGCGGCAGGTAAAATAGCTGGGCTATATTTGAGTCAGGACAAGAGAACTTTGGACTATAAAAATTAAGACCGTAAAAGTCCGATGGGGAATTATCTTTGCGATTATTGTGAATCTTGCTAAAAAAATGCAATAGATTCCTTTCTAAATTCGTCTCTATTTCGGAAATTAGGTATGGCAGAATAACAAGAAACCACAATTTAGAAAGGAGCAGAAAATGAAAATGGTAAAGACTGTTTTAGTTGGATTGACGGCAATTGTGCTTGTAATTGCGCTGATAGGGGTTGGAAATCTTATTGCCCAGGAAAGAACGGACAGGCCCGATGCGCCAGCGGCGGCACAACCGCCTGCCGGAGAGCAGCCCCCCCAGGGCCCGCCGGCAGGCCCCCAGAGGTTTGAGAATTTGTTGGACCAGCTTACAAAGGCTTACGAGCAAAACGACAGAGAAAAAATGGGGCAATTAATTGGGGAGTTAAAGCAGAGCAGGCAAAGGTTTCAAAGGGGAGCAGGTGGAGGGCCGGGTAGAGGTATGGGGCCGGGTCAGGGTCCGCCTATGCCAGGCGGAGAAGGCGGGTCAACTGCAGAAAATCCACCGGTAGCGAAGACAGAGGCTGAGAAGAAAATTTTAAGTGTCCTTGACGATATGGACAGAAACCAGCGCGGAGGGATGATGAACGTTCCGCGAGAAGACGGCAGACTGCTGCGATTGCTGACTGAAACGAACGGTGCAAAAAATGTGGTAGAGATAGGCACTTCTAACGGATATTCGGGTATCTGGTTTTGTTTGGCCCTGCAGACTACCGGCGGCAAGCTGACCACTCACGAAATTGACGCCAACAGAGCTGCACTTGCACGCGAGAGCTTCAAAAAAGCCGGCGTCGATAAGCTCGTTACACTTGTCGAAGGTGACGCCCACGAAATGGTTAAAAATCTCAAAGACCCGATTGATGTTCTTTTCATTGATGCGGACAAAGAAGGCTACTTCGACTACCTTAATAAACTCTTACCGCTTATGCGTCCGGGTGGGCTGATTCTGGCCCATAACGTCAATAGGCGAGGGGAAATGCAGGACTTCATTAAGGCCATTACTACCAATCCTGAACTGGAGACAGCTTTTCAGGGACAGGGCCAGGACCTTAGCGTAACTCTCAAGAAACGGCAGGCAAAATAGTTGTGTCAAGTTGCATCGAGGAGTGAAACTGATTTGACGGAAGCTGTATGGAAGTAGCCCCGAAGAAGGAACTGTCGCTTTTTGATTCGACCTGCATCATTGTCGGCATCATTATTGGTGCCGGCATCTACCAGATGGCTCCGGACATTGCCAGAGGGGCGCAATCCTGGTGGGGTGTTCTGGCAATTTGGTTGGTGGGCGGATTGCTGTCGCTATTCGGTGCACTGGGTTATGCTGAGCTTGCAACGGCGTATCCACAAGAGGGTGGGGACTACGTTTATTTAAGCCGGGCGTATGGCCGATGGGCGGGCTTTTTGTTCGGCTGGATTCAGCTTGCTATTGTCAGGCCTGGCGACATCGCAGTGATGGCCTTTGCATTTGCAACTTATGCCCGGACAATTTACGACCCCCTTGGGGCTTATCCGGGATACAGCCTCCGATTGTTCGCGGCAGGAGCGGTCGTCATTCTGACAGCGATAAACATCCTCGGCGTCAAGGAAGGCAAGTGGACACAGAACATTCTTACGGTCGTCAAGGCGCTGGGACTGCTGGCAATCGTTGGCGTAGCGGTTTTCGCACCCAGAAGCGTCCCTACCACAGTAGCCGCAGGGCAATTTCCGGTTAGTCTGGCCCTGGCTTTGATATTTGTGCTTTTCACTTATGGCGGTTGGAATGAAATGGCTTATGTGGCGGCGGAGGTGAAAAATCCCCGCCGCAACATTGTGCGCGCACTGGTGCTCGGAGCGACTGCCGTAACAGTGTTGTATTTACTGGTTAATGGGGCGTTTCTCTATACGCTGGGTTATGCAGGACTGGCAAGCTCAAAGGCGGTTGCGAAAGATTGCGTCTCAACTGTCTTTCCCAAAATTGGCGGCAGATTGATTAGCGCTTTAGTCTGCATTAGCGCTCTGGGAGCTGCTAACGGCTTGATTTTCACAGGCGCACGTATTTCTTATGCACTGGGTGCGGAGCATCGGGCATTTGGAATTCTGGGCAGATGGGACCAGCGAAGGGGCACGCCCGTCTGGGCGCTGTTGCTGCAGGGCGCGATTGCAGTCGGACTCATTGCGGTTTTAGGTTCATTTGTGAATACCATTCTTTATACTGCCGCGCCGGTTTATTCATTTTATTTAGCAACCAGTCTGGCGATAATTGTGCTGCGCTTCAAGGAGAAAGATACCGAGCGGCCTTACCGTGTAACAGGTTATCCTGTCACGACAATTGTCTTTTGTGCGGTATGCGCGTTTTTGATTTATAGCGCTGTGGATTACAAACCCTGGATTGCACTCACGGCGTGCGTTGTTCTTTTAGCAGGGATGCTTCTCTACTGGCTGACAGAAGTGCGGGGCAGAAGTCGAGCCTTTCTGAAGTGAGGCACATTCGGCGGGTGCAGTTTCCTGGAGGGATTGCCTGAAATGATGGACACGCCATAAAAAGACCTATAAATGGGCTTTTTTGGGCTTTTTTTATGATTTTCTCCGAAAGCTGCAATAAAGAGTGTTTGTAAGTTCGTCTATATAGCAGGAAACCCATATTATAGGGTAAAAAAAGAAACTATTTTTGAAAGGAGTTAAGTTATGAACAAAAATGAAATTTTCGAATTTATCAAGAAAAATCCTGTATTATGTTGAGATTCTGCAGGTGAAGATAATATCTATTCATCAATGGAAAGGATTAATACCAATGAAAGCCAGTGTAAAGTGTATATCGGTGATAGTCTTATTATGCGTAACCAGTACCTTTGCCGCGGATTGGCCACAGTATCTTGGTCCTAACAGAAACAGCACATCTACTCAGAAGGGTCTTTTACGCACCTGGCCAAAGGATGGGCCCAAGGTCGAGTGGACAGTTACTCTTGGCAGAGGTTTTGGCGGACCTGTTGTCAAAGACGGCAAGGTCTATTTGCTCGACAGGGACGATAAGGTTGGCGATAATATGCGTTGTTTTGACCTTTCCAGTGGTAAAGAGCTCTGGAATTTTGCTTATAACGCTCCAGGCTCTGTTGAGTTTCCCGGTTCGCGCAGTGTACCTGCCGTTGACGGCAATAATGTTTATTCGTGCGGTCACAACGGTGATTTATACTGCATAGACATCAACACACACAAGCCTGTATGGAATAAGAACGTTTGGACAGATTTCGGCGGTGATAGACTTCCGATGTGGGCTATTACTCAGTGTCCGCTGATTTACGGTGATTTGCTTATTTTGGCCTCACAGGCACCTCAGGCAGGAGTGGTTGCTTATGAAAAAATGACAGGTAATGTTAAATGGTCAACACCGTCTCTTGGTGGTACCGGATATGTGAGCCCGTCAATAGTAAAAGTTAGCGGGCAGGACCATTTGGTTATGATAACTGCTTCAGCTGGTTTTCCTAGCAGAAGCGGCAGCGGCGGTAAAGTAGTTGGAATCGACCCGCTTACCGGCAAAACTCTGTGGGAATATACTAACTGGTCGTGCTGGATACCAGTTCCAAGTGCAGTCGATGCCGGTGAAGGGCGGTTACTCATCACGGGCGCCTATAACGCCGGGGCGGCGATGATAAAGATTGAAAAGAAAACAGACGGTAGCTACGGAGTTACAGAACTATATAAAACTATTGAATTTGGTTCACATACAAAACCGCCAATATTACATGATGGTTATTTCTACGTTCAAAACACAACAAATGAACGCAGTGACGGCCTGGTATGTATGAGCATGGACGGCAAGATTATGTGGAAAACAGGACGCTCGCCTGCTTTTAGTAAAGGCAGTATGATTCTGGTCGATGGATTGATCCTGGCTAGCGACGGTTACAGGTCTTTATATCTGATAGAACCTGACTCATCTGAATTTAAGCAGATTGCAACAGTACAACTGCTTTCAGATGTAGGTTCCGATCGAAGAGTTGGAGAAACAAACTGGGCGCCGATGGCACTTTCTGACGGCAAACTCCTTATCCGAGATCAAAGCCAGTTAAAGTGTTTGACAGTAGCTCAATAAACTCGGAATAAAGAGTATATACAGCTTTAGACCCGGAATCTGCTGTCTCTGTTAAAGAGCGTCTTGATGCAGTAAAGGAGCAAAAAATGTTGAAAAGATTTCTTGTTGTTCTGATAATTTTGGGCCTGGTGGCTATTCCATCGGCTACAGGGGCAGAGAACAGCGAGCAGCCGAGAAATATCATTTTATTTGGCTGGGATGGGGCGCAGCGAGACCACATCAAGGAGTGTTTGAGCCGAAACGAACTGGCAACCCTCAAGAAGCTAAGTGAAGAGGGGGCCTTTGTCGAGATAGATATCGAAGGGACAACCGATACAAAGGCCGGCTGGTCTCAAATACTTAGCGGTTATTATCCTACGGTGACAGGCGTATATAGCAATGGGCGGTATCAGCCGGTTCCGAAGGGGCTAAGTATTTTCGAGCGGCTGGAGAAGCATTTCGGGACAGACAAATTCGTTACCGTTGCGGTGATTGGTAAAAAAGGACACGTCGGAGAAATTAATCCGCCGCAGAAAATTCGTCTTGACGTTGAGAGCAAGGAAGGCGCAGCCAAGAAAGGCAGCGAGAAGGAAGTTCAGCCCGGCGCGGGGCAAAAGCCGGCAGGCTGGATTATAGAAGAGGACGGCGTTAAGTATCGTTTTGTTCCCGGCTCACCTTACTACAATATGTACACGGCGCTGGAGGTTTGGGACTTTGGTTTAATGGAAGATGAAAAGGTTGGAACGAGGGCGCTGGAGCTATTGGAAAAATACAAGGATAAGCCCTTCTTTTTCTTTGTTCATTTTGCTTCGGTTGACCACCAGGGTCATAAGTATGGCGAGAACTCAAAAGAATACAATGGCGCTCTTATTTCAAATGACCAGTGGACGGGAAAGATTGTGCAGAAGCTCAAAGATTTGGGGCTTTATGACAAGACACTGATTTACGTTACAGCCGACCACGGTTTTGATGAGGATAAAACCTCGCACAGCAACGCGCCGTCCGTTTTCGTGGCGACCAATGATAAGAAGGTAATGCGGAACGGCCTGCGGCAGGATGTTGCTCCAACTATCCTGGAGCGGTTTGGACTGGACCTCTCCAAGATACAGCCGCCGCTCAATGGCGTGCCGCTGACAAAACCGTATGAGAGAGGCGAGGTAAAGTTAGGCCGTGAGTCGGAGTATGCCAAGCCGAAGGATGAACAGGCTGCTAAGAAGAAAGCAATTACCGAAGGTAAGGTATCAGTTGATGAGCTGGCGTCGAATCAGCCGGCCCGTGCGGCAAAACGCGCCGCTGTTGGCCAGCAAGCAGGTCAAGGTCGATTTGCTCAAATATTCGACCGGTGGTTCGAGGAGCTGATTAAAGCCCATAAAGAAAATGATAGAGAAAAAATAGACCAGCTAATTAAGCAAATGCAGCAGCAACGGGAGAAAATGAAGGTTCGAAAAGACGTATCTGTCGGGCAGAAATAGAAATCGTAGATAAAACCGTAAGAGAATATAGATTATATGCGTTGAAAACATCATTTTGAAAGGGACCAAGCAATGAAAAAGCTTATGTTAATGGTAGTGGCAGCAGTTTTGCTGATAGGAGTGCAGGCGTTCACGGAGGAGGAAAGAGAAGATAGACCCAAAGAAGGAGAAAGGCAAAGAGAAGTCATAAGAGACCAGCCGAGGGTCAGGGTGCGTGCAGAAGAGGGACGTGCGGAACGTGAAGGCCAAAGAGAGCCAGAACAGGTTCGACGTAGAGAAGCTGTGCGTGAAGGGGAGCAGGAAATGGAAGTCAGAGAATTCCAGCGCGACCCTCAAGTAAGACCTGGGCGTCGCCCGGCAGTGCAGGACAGAGAGATTATGCCTGAGATTTCTCCACCTATGCGCGATGAACCTCGGCCAATTGGCCCGTGGTTGGATAGGCCGCCGATAAAGGCATTTTGGGACAGGCCCTTTGCAGGCCCGATGTTCGGCAGGTGTCTGGATGAGCTTACGAAAGCTTACGAGGAAAAAGATATGGAAAGGATGGGGCAGATAATCAGAAGGATGCACCAGGCCAGGCAAAGAATGCAAGCCTCAGGGCCGGTCGGGCCTGGTCGGGGATGGCGAGCCGGTGCAGGACCAGCCCCCGGCAGAGGCATTCGGGGACGCGGTTGGGGCAGGTGGCAACCTGATGTGGAGGAGCCACAGCCACCGCTTGGCGAATTTCGTCCGCCGGTAGAGAGGGAACCACGAGATTTTCAGCCTGAAGAGCTGGATAGGCCGAGGCTGCCTGTGCTGCCCAGAGGTCCTGAGGGAAGGGGTCGTGGCGAGATGCCTGAAGGTATGAGTAGGCGCCGCCCGGTTATGCCGCCACCCGATATTGATGAGCCGCGACCGGTTGTGCCCCGTGAGGAAGAATTGCCCTGATTTGCCAGCCCCCTTAGAAAGGAAGTTTTTTTGCCGCAAGGCATCCCCAAGCGGACTAACGTGGTCAATGCCGGTAAATAAGTGATTTGTGATGTTTTTTAGTTTACCACCCCGATAAATCGGGAGTGGATCCTTCTTATAGAGATTGGATGTGTCTTATGTAGAGGCACATCCAATTTTTTTGAAAAACGAACCGTGGGACTTAGAAGATGTCAAGATACATCTCTATTTCCCAGTTGGTAACTTGCTTCTTAAACTCGTCCCATTCTTTTGTCTTTACATCAATGTATCTTTCAAATAGGTGCTTCCCAAGGACATCCTGCAGGAGTTTGTCTTTTTTCAGTGCATCCAGTGCTTCCCGCAATGATGTAGGCAAAAGCTCAATATTTTTTTCAAGCAATCTTTCGCTATCGAGCTGGTAGATGTTTTCTTCGACCGGCTCAGGCGGAGTCAAGTTATTCTTTATCCCGTCCAGCCCCGCTTTTAGCATAACGGCAAATGCCAGATATGGATTGCAGGCAGGGTCGGGACATCTTAGTTCGATTCGCGCAGCCTCGGCTTTGTGCTTGAACCATTTGGGGACTCTTATCAAAGCAGAGCGGTTCATAGCGGCCCAGGTTACATAGACCGGCGCTTCGAATCCGGAGACAAGTCTTTTATATGAGTTCACTGTCGGGCAAAGGATTGCACACATTGAGTCAATGTGTTTTATCTGGCCGGCAATGAAATTAAAGGCGATTTTCGAAAGATTATATTTATGGTCTTTGTCGAAAAAGGCGTTTGTCTTTGCCTTTATATCGAACAGGCTCTGGTGGACATGCATTCCGGAGCCGGGGGCATCCATAATCGGCTTGGGCATAAAGGTTGCGCGTAAGTTATACATCTGTGCGATTTTTTTTGCGCTATACTTTAATGTAACAACCTTGTCTGCGATGTCCAGGCAGTTGCCATAGCGGAAATCTATTTCGTATTGACCTAATCCAACCTCGTGATGAGACGTCTCGACCTTAATCCCGAAATTTTCAAGTGCCGCTATTATCTTTTTGATGACTTTATATCCTTCATGAGAAGAGAGGTCAAAATATCGACCATAGTCGATGGGTGAAGTCTTTTTTTCGTCATCGGTCCGGAGTAAATAAAATTCCGGCTCAGGGCCAACATTGTATATAAATCCTTCTTTTGCAGCATCGGCGGCGGCTTGTTTAAGAATAAATCGAGGGTCTCCATCAAAAGGTTTGCCATCCGGATTGTAGATGTCGCATATAAATCTGGCGGTTTTACCCTCGTCTGTCAGCCAGGGCACGACAGCGTAAGTCGCCATATCAGGCTTTAGAAAGAGGTCGCTTTCTTGAATTCGAGCGAAGCCTTCTATTGACGAGCCATCGAACCAGACACCGTTGCGTGACGCGTGCTCGAGGTCTTCAACCGGTATGATGACTTCCTTTATGACGCCTAACAAATCCGTGAATTGCAGGGTGATAAATTCTATTTTATCTTTTTCTACCTTCTCTAAAATCTTTTGAACTTCCATTTATGTATCCTCATCTCGATGCTCGATACCAGATACTCCGCCGTAAGGCGTCCCCAAGTGGAGATACTCGTCGAGCATCGAGAATTTCATCCTTCGCAGTAGCCCCGACAAGTCAGGCTGCTACGGAGAATGGACGAGTATCGAGAACCTTGCTATATCACCGTGAGCCTTATTCTATGACATATATCTTTGCCATCAGGCATCTTGACGATATTGTGCTTCTTGAGTCCTAAAACTGCAAGATGAATTTCAAAAGTTTAATGTCAAATGCGTTCAGGAGTTACGACCTGCCATAATACGGCAGGCTAAATATTTAACCCCACATTTCACGTGGGGTTTTGACTTTACGTTTTTCGCTTGTATGGACGCAAGTTCGCTGCCAGCCTCATCTTATAGACGGGAACCCTGAATATTCCTGTAAGAAAGAGCGTTTCATTACGAAATTGGTAGCCGAAAAATGCCGATATTTTTTAAAAAGATATACTACGTCAAACTGCCTATGGGGTGGAATTTGGATGCTAATGTATTTGGTACAATCCCGCACTAATTGAACGCTTGTGCGCGACTTGACGGAAATTTACGAATCGTCCCGATAAACAGAGCAATTGGTGCGGGGCGGAATTGTGCTCCAATAGATTCGATGGTCTTATAACGAGTTTCAGAAAAAAGTTTACTCCGTTAGAAAGTTGACCCTTTTAGAACAAGAAGTTTCCCTTCTAACGACCAAAGCCGTCTTTCTGAGGGTTACAACGAGGGGAAGGGGTTTTCTAACGGAGTCTATAGAGAGCTTGTAAGGGGCTATTTATGGGCGAAGGAAATACTGTTTTGGTAATTGAGGATGAAACGCATATAGGGATAGTTGTAGAATACAACCTGAAACGGGACGGTTTTGAGGTGTATCTGGCTGAGGATGGAACCAGCGGCCTTGAGCTTGCGCGCAAGATAATTCCTGATGTGATATTGTTAGATTGGATGCTGCCGGGGATGGATGGCCTGAAAGTATTGACTGAGCTTAAGAATGATAAAACAACAGAGCTCATCCCTGTGTTTATGCTGACGGCCAAAGGAATGGCAAGTGACATAAATCGCGCTCTTGATTTGGGGGCTGATGATTATATTACCAAACCTTTTAATCCGAGGCAGTTAGGCGAGCTTATCAGGAAAAAACTAAAAGAACCTAAAAAGGTGAAAACTGGCTAAGAAGATGTCCTATTTATCCTATAGTGTGAAGCAGCGGTCTGGGGCAAGCGGTTAAGAAATTGATATATATTTTAGCGGTGCGTTAAAGTGGGGGTAAGGGAAATAAAAATTTTGCTGGTGGATGATGATGCGGACTATTGCCGACTGGTCAAAATGGCTTTATCGAAGTCAAGACGGTCGGTGAAATTTGCAGTCGAGATGGCTGGTAGTCTGACATCAGGATTGGAGTGTCTTAAGAATGAAAGCTTTGACTTGGTGTTACTTGACCTCGGGCTGCCGGATAGCAGCGGCCTTGAGACATTCGAAATGGTTCACAGGCTCTATCCTTGCATACCGGTTGTCATGCTGACAGGTCTTGAGGACCAGCAGGTAAGTATTGATGCCATAAAGAAGGGGGCCAGCGACTATCTGGTTAAAGGGGCGGACTCTTTTTCAGACATACTTGTTAGAACCATTGTTTATGCTTTAGAGCGCAAATGTGAGGAGGAGGCGCTGCAGGTTAGCGAGAGAAATTATCGTAACCTCATAAATAGAAGCGCCGATGCTATTGTTGTTATAGATAAAAATGGAACTATGCTTTTTGCCAATCCGGCAGCGCGAAACCTTTTCGGGCAGGATACAGAAGAGCTTTTAGGCAAGCCTCTTGGTTATCCTGTTATTTTGGATGGTCCGACTGAGATTGAGATTGTTCGCAATCGCGGAGGGAAAGCCGTAGCAGAAATGCGGGTTGTCGAAACAAGCTGGCAGGGCAAAGATGCTTATTTAGCATCTCTTCGAGATATCACAAAACGTAAAGCAACGGAAGAAAAACTTAAGAAATATCGTAAAAACCTGAAAGAGCTGGTAAAAGAACGCACCGAGGAAGTTGACGCGGAAAAGGAGCTTTTGTCGGTAACTTTTTCGAGTATGGGCGATGGAGTTATTGTAGTGGACCCCCAAAAACGAATTATCCTGTTCAATGCGGTAGCTGAAACTTTAGCGGGATGGGAATTCGAGCGGGTTCAAGATAGACCCATTGATGAGCTTTTTCATATTGTCAACGAACATACCAGAGAAGCTGCCGAGAGCCTCATTGATAAAGTGCTCGTAACCGAAAAAACTGAAGTCGGAGCCGACTTGGATGTTCTTATTGCGATGGATGGCACTGAGCATCCAATCTCTACGATAGCAGCGCCTATCCTTAAAGGTGATGGAAGCATAATTGGCATTGTTCTGGTTTTCCGCGATGTCTCCAGAGAGCGCCAGCTCGACAGGATGAAAGACGATTTTATCTCTTCGGTATCGCACGAGCTGCGGACACCGTTGACCTCAATAAAAGCATACACGGAGACAATTTTGCATGATTTTGATATGTCTGAGCAGACAAGGCACCAATTCTTAGGCATCATTGACGAGGAATCAAATCGCCTGGCGAATTTAATTGAAGAGCTTCTGGAGATATCCCGGCTTGAGTCAGGAACAGTTAAGATTCTGCAAGAGCCGGTGGATATAGGGACTCTTGTCCGGCAAATATCGTCAGCCTTGCAGCCATTAGCAGATAAGAAGGGTATTCAACTGAGTATAGATGTGGATGAGGGACTTCCGGGATTGCTCGGCGACAATGGTAAGATTCAATCCGCGATTACGAATCTGGTTGGTAACGCCATTAAGTTCACGCCTGAGGGAGGCCGAGTCTGCATTCGCGTGTGGCACGGGCTTCCAGCCCGTGAAAACACGGCCCCGCTGCGTCCGCGCAGCGCGACGAGCAAGATGACCGTGCCACAGAAAGCTGACGAGCTGGTAATAACGGTTAGTGACACGGGTATAGGGATACCGAAGGAGGCTCTCTCGAAGATATTTGAGAGATTTTATCGCGTTCCCCATTCCGGCAAGCAGATTCCAGGAACCGGACTGGGCCTTGCCATTGTCAAAAAGATTGTGGCTCTGCACGACGGCAGGATTGAAGTGGAAAGCGAATTAAACCGTGGCACGACGTTTACTATCTTTTTACCACTGGCCTGCCGGACGTCTGGCGGGCTGGTTTCAGAACCAGCAAAAAAGGTTTTAGCCGCAAAATAGACTCAACAGGTTCTCAAGCCTTTTTTCCACTGCCACCAAGGCACGAAGACACTAAAACTAACTTATATTTTTTAATTTTAATTTTTCTTTGTGCCCTTGTGCCTTTGTGGCCACTTCAAAATTTGCAAAAAGGTGCTGGTGCAGTGCCGGAAATTCGGCTATTATGACGGTCGGTCAACAATGAAAATGTTTTGGATAAATTTGAAAAGGAGGACCAAATGTTTGAGGACAATTTTGTTAGCAAAATGGAGCCACTAAGACACCAAGGCACTAAACTTATATATATTACATTTTTCTTTGTGTCTTTGTGCCTTCGTGGCTCCCATTATGTAAGGGGCCAGGAGCCTAATGAATCATTCAGTCGCGGCGAGGCCGCTCCTCGACGGATGAGTTTTATATCTATTGAGCCAACAGTCTTTTTTGTTGAAGACAAAGGGGCACTTGAACAAGTAGTAGAGGTCGTAATTGAAAATAAATCAGAGCCTATGAAAGCCAGCCTGGAGATAAAGTTTGGTTCTGCAAGTAAAACTACTGCACTGGGTAGGATAGAAAAGGGTAAGAATACTTTGCGGCCCTCAATTCCCTCGACTTTGCTCGGGATGGTGAGCCTGTCGAACCACCCGGATATAGATAAGCCGACACAAGTTCAGTTTGTTCTCAAGGCAAATAAGAAGGTGCAGGACCGCCTTGAAGTTACCTGGCCTGCCGCCGACCAGAGGTGTCGATATTGGAAAGTATATATAGTCCCTATTACGCATCACGATTTGGGCTACACGGACTCAATTGAAAACGTTCTGCACAGATACGACGGCTTCTATGATGATGTTCTGCGTTTCTGCGACCAGACAAAAGATTGGCCGGACGAATCAAAATATAGATATACAATTGAAGGAACCTGGTCGGTCCAGCATTTTATCGAAAATAGACCCAAAGAAACCGTTGACAAGCTCGGCAAATATATCAAAAAAGGCAGGATTGAAGTAAGCGCTCTTTTCGGCAACGAGATAAGCTGCTTGTGCGGCCACGAGGAGCTTATTCGTTTGATGTATCCATCGTTTCGCCTCAAACGGATGTTTGGCGGGCAGATTCGCACGGGCTGTATTGTCGATATTCCCGGCTTAAGCTGGGGTTTGCCTACGGTGCTTGCGGGGGCAGGCGTGAAGTATTTTTTTGCCGGCTTGCCGACTTATTTTGAATGGGGCAGAAGTGACATACATACCTTCTGGGATGAGTCCGCGATATTACGATATGGCAGGCCGGACGCATTCCGATGGCAGGGGCCGGATGGAGAATCGGTGCTGGTGTATTACCAGGGCAGCTACGGATTTTTTCACGATGTAACCGGTCCACATTCCTACAAAGAGGTGATGGATAATCTTCCCGGAATGCTCAAAACGCTTCAGAAACAAGGCTGCCCGTTTGATGTTGTGCGGTATATACATAACGGCGTTGATAATTATCCGCCCGATGTCAAGATAAGTCATATCGTCAAGGAGTGGAACAGCCGATGGGCCTACCCTAAACTTTTTGTTGCCACGAACTCGATGTTTTTTGACCAGCTCGAAAAGCAATGCAAAGATGTGCGGACTTTTAGGGGCGAGCTGCCTGATACGGATTATGTTGTTGGCGCCACCTCGACTGCCAAGGAAACGGGCATAAATCGAATCACACACGATAGATTGCTCTGTGCAGAAAAATTTGCAACCATTGCTTCGTTGGTTGGCGGTTACGCTTATCCAGCCGAGAAAATCCGGCAGGCGTATGATAGTATGCTGCTTTACGATGAGCATACCTGGGGGAAGGATTATCCGGCAGGAAAGGTCCAGGACTGGAGCTGGGCGGATAAAAGTCTGTATGCGTATAAGGCAGCAGGCCTGGCAGAATCGATTTTGTTCGAGAGTCTTGAAAAGATTGCCGATAAGATTGAGCTTACGGAGCAAGGGCCGCACATTGTTGTCTTTAATCCGCTTTCGATTCAAAGGACGGATGTGGTGCGGGTAAGCCGTTTTGCTCACAAAGAGCCTTTTGACCTTATCGACCAACAGACGGGCCAAAAGGTGCCGTATCAAATTGTTGAGCTAAGCGGGCCTCTGGCAGCCGCACCATACGCAGCGTATCGGTATGCAAGGGGGCAATTCGAGCAGCAGGAGCTTTTAGAGATGGTTTTTGTAGCGGAAGATGTCCCCTCCGTGGGTTACAAGACCTATCGGTTAATGCCGCAAGAGAAAGCACCTTTCTTTGAAAGCAGTGTCAATGTAGATGGGACGAGTTTGGAGGGGCGCTTTTTCAAAGTTACTCTGGATTCGCAAACCGGCGGCGTGGAGAGTATCTACGATAAGGAGATTTCACGGGAGCTTGTTGATAAAGATGCGCCGCATAAATTGAATCAGTTTGTCGCACGGTGGGTGCAGAGCAGTAGACAGGAAGGGCCAAAGAGCGCGGAGATTCTGAAAGGTCAGAATGGCCCTATCTATGGAAGCGTTGTGGCAAAAAGTTCGGGTGCTGGATGCCCGCAGTTAGTTCAAGAAATTATTTTGTATGACAAGATTAAACGGATTGATTTTGAGAATCGGATTTTGAAGGATTCTACGCCGCTTCTGGAGATTTATTTTGCATTTCCATTCGCGGTAAATAAGCCTGATTTCCGGTTTGAAGGTTCTGACTCGGTGATTGAGCCGTTGCGGGACCAATTTCCAGGCTCGAACTCCAACTATTATTCGGTGCAACACTGGGCAGATGTTTCAGATGACGATTTTGGCGTAACATTATCTTGTATTGAGTCGCATTTGTTGGAGTTTGGCGGACTTTGGCCCTGTTATGTCTCGCAGGCACATCACGGCGTAACACCGCCCGATTTCGGCCGTGAGTTTGTTAAGCAAAACGAACTTATCAAAGGCCATATCTACTCGTTTGTTTTAGACAGTAATTTCCGCACGAACTTTCAGCCGGTCCAGCAGGGCGATATGTTATTTCGCTATTCGTTAACCACACACAAAGCAGGGCTGAAACAAGACCTCGCACGTGATTTTGGCTGGGCTATATGCAATCCGCTTATTCCCATATCCATAGACGGCAAAAGGCAGGGAACGCTCCGCTCAAGTATGGGTCTGTGTCAGATTGATAAGCCAAACGTCTTTCTGTTGGCGCTAAAAAAGGCTGAAGATGGGAGTGGAATAATCGCCCGACTTATTGAAACTGAAGGCAAAGAAGTTACGGCTACGTTGACATTGCCTCATTTAGTTATTAAAAAGGCTCAGAAGACAAATTTGGTTGAAAAAGATGTCGGGGACTTATCTTTTGCTGAGCACAGTGTCGTAGTGTCGATTAACGCACGAGGGATAACCACGATTCGCCTTCAAACACAATAGTGCCCTGTTGAAAACGTGTAAAAAGTGTCATTGTAAGGAGTCCCAATGTATTGGGACTCGATGATGTCTATCGACATATCGGGGTGCAGTGGATTTAGTATTGAATTTTTAGCTTATCCTAAACCTCAGGATAGACCCAGGGCTTGCGGTAATCACGGCGGAGCAACTTGTTAGCTTCAGGGTCGCCGATGATAACTTCCTTTTCGCCGTCCCATTTAACGCTTCGGCCAAGCTTATATGAAAGCATCCCAAGCAGACTCATATTGGTGGAACGATGTATTTCCTCGATGTCGGATACGGGACGCTTGCCGCTCTTAATGGCGCTAAGAAAGTCCGCCCACAGTTCAGGTATATTCTGCTGGTCCGGCTCATGCAGTTTCGGGGCTTCGTGAATGACCGGCTTGTTTCTATCAACAGGATAGAACGTCCAGCCATCTATCCAGCCCATATGGAACGTGCCTTCAGTGCCGTAGAAATAGCAGCCGACACTTTCACCCTTCTCAGCGTTGTTGCCTGCAAACTGTCGATGCTCCCAGGAAACCGTAAAGCCCTCAAATTCAAACACCGCAACCTGATGGTCGGGAGCGTCACAGGTCTGCTCTTCTTTGGTCAGTATCGCCGGTCCTCTGATTGGTCGCCCGCCGGTAGAATATACTGTGCGAGGCCATTTCTCCTCCATAATCCAGAGTATTTGGTCCATCCAGTGGACCCCCCAGTCGCCGAGAGTTCCGTTGGCGTAGTCGAGATAGCTTCGGAAGCCTCTGGGGTGAATACCGCCGCCCCACGGACTTTTTGGGTCGCCGTTATAAGGACGCAGAGGGCCGGGACCACACCACATATCCCAGTTCAGTCCCTCAGGCGGCTCGACATTTTTGCGAGGTCTTTCCGGCCCGCCGCCATAATGAACAAAGGCACGAACCATTCCTATTTTCCCTGCCTTGCCTGACCGGATAAACTCTCGTCCGGATACATTGTGAGGCGAAATACGCCGATGTGTTCCAACCTGAACGACACGGTTGGCGGCGCGAGCGGCATTGACCATTGCCAGGCCTTCCATAATTGTATGGCTTATGGGCTTCTCAACATAGACGTGCGCACCCGACTTGACCGCGGCAATCATAATCAGAGGATGCCAGTGGTCGGGCGTGGCCACAATTGCAATGTCCGGCTTTTCTTTTTCGAGAAGCTCACGATAGTCTTTATACTTTTTTGGTTTTTCGCCGGTGAGCTTTTCCATTTCATCAGCAGCAGGGTCAAGGAAATTACTGTCAACATCGCACAAGGCGACCATTTTGCACTCGCCTGACTTTGCTGCAACACGTCCGATGTTCATTCCCCACCAGCCGCTGCCGATAAGAGCAGTCCGGTATTTTTTATCAATTTCGGCTGTTAGTATGTTAGGAAATCCGAAGGCCAGACCCGCAGCGACCGAACTTTTCAGAAAATTGCGACGCGTAATAGACATATAAATACCTCCTTTTTGCGTTGAAAGAATTACAAAAATTCGGTTCATACTAATCCA